>CAJTLF010000011.1 GCA_910577555.1 uncultured Christensenella sp.
GGGCATATTGTTTAGAGTCAAGCAATATTTCATATATTTCCATTTCAAGTTCCTTTTTCCTAAATTTACGGTCTCGCTATTTCTTTCTTTTTATGATAACTCCGTGTTCAACCGTATAAATTACTGTTTATCTTACAATCATTATAACACGAAAAATGAAAGAACGCAACCGATTGAATTTTGCGGAAAATATAAAACATATCTATATCTCACTTGGCTACGAGTAGACTCGTTCGTCTACGAAAAAAAGTACAGAAAAGGCACAGCTTAACGCTATGCCTAAATTTTTTATTTGCGTTTTATTAAATTCCCAATGGGAATTACCGTAATCCCGCACCGTTTTTTTACATCGTAGTTAAATACGCTATCTCTATTTGTGTAAGTTTTCTGTACGCGCCGCGGTCAAGTCCTCTCAGCGTAAGCTCGCCTATTTTTATGCGCTTTAAAAGGGTTACTTCCTTGCCTATCGCGGCAAACATTTTTCTTATTTCTCTGTTTTTACCTTCGGTAATAGTTACGTGAACTTTGGTATAAGCCTTGTTGGTTTCAACTATATGCGCCTTACATTTTTTTGTCTTGTAACCGTCTATTTCCAACCCGCTCCGTATGGGATTAAGGTCGTTTTCCGTGAGCGTGCCTTCTATTTTTACAAGATAAGTTTTAGGTACTTCGTTTGACGGGTGAGTAAGCTTTTGCGCGAGTTCTCCGTCTGTTGTAAGAATAAGCAAGCCTTCGCTGTCGTAGTCGAGTCTTCCCACCGGGTAAATTCTGCCCACTCCCTGCGGCATTAAATCCAGAACGGTTTTTCTTCCTTTCTCGTCTGAAACGGAACAGATATAACCTTTGGGCTTATTGAGAATATAATATTCGTTCTTTTTTAAAACCACTTTGTTACCGCAATAACAGACTTCGTCGTCTGGGTTTACGGTAACGCCCACGCCCGCAACTTTTCCGTTTACGGTAACTTTCCCGTCTGCAATAATTTTATCGCATTCCCGCCGCGACGCAATTCCTGCGGCGGCAAGATATTTGTTTAATCGCATAGATAACCAACTTTATAATTTAATTATCTACTATACTATACAAATTATCGTTAAAAATCAAGCCGTTTGCGTCGTAAATTTCCAAAATGCCGACGCGGTCGCCTTTTTTAATTTTCTTTTCGGTAACGGTAGATTTTATGCGTATTTGCAAACTTTCGGTATTTTTAACCACTAAATTCTGGGTTTTTGAAAGTTTGCAAAGTACTCTGTCTGACATAAATACAGTATTTTCATTCAATTCAAGCAATTTATACACATAAAAACACTGGTCTAATATCGCAGAACTTCTTTCATACATATCGTAGCAGTTTAAAACTACGGTCACCACGTCCATTCCGTCGCGTTCAGCCGAAGAAACGAGGCATCTGCCCGCTTTAAGCGTGTATCCCGTTTTAACTCCGTTCGCGCCTTCATAGCGATATAGCATTTTATTTTTGTTTTCAAACGAACGGAATTTTCCGACGTGACTTTTCGACGATACCACTTCTCTGAAAATTTCGTTATTCATTGCATAACAGGCGATATTGCACAAATCTCTTGCAGTTGTATAGTGTTCGTCGTCGGGCAAGCCGCTCGGATTTTTGAAATTTGTGTTGTCTGCGCCTATCCGTTTTGCCCGCTCGTTCATTACGTTTACGAAGTTTTCAACGCTTCCGCTGTGATGAATTGCAAGCGCAACCGCGCTATCGTTGCCCGAGCGCAACATTAGTCCGTATAAAAGGTCGCGCACGTCTATGCGCTCGTCTTTTTTTAAATAGATGCTCGAGCCTTCAACCCCCACCGCCGCGTCGGGAACGGTAATTTCTTCGTCAAGATTGCAGTCTTCCGCTATTATTATAGCGGTCATAATTTTAGTCGTGCTTGCCATAGGCATGCGCTTATCCGCGTTGCTTTCGGTAAGCACGGTACGCGTAGTAAGCTCCATGGCTATTTCCGCACCCGCGCTTGCCGATGCTCTTATCGGCGAACTCAGTCCGAAAGCACCGCAAAGCAGCATAACCGCAAGGCAGAAAAGCAATAAATATTTTTTACGCATTGTCGGTAATCTTATGGACGAGTTCTCCCGTTTTATCTATTAAGGTGTCAATCGCGCCTTCGTCCACGCGTAAAAGCCTGCACCCCTTGCCGTCGTCAATCAAAAATGCCTTGGGTTTTACCGTTATAACCGTGCCGTTTCCGCCCGCAAGCTGAAATCCGTCTGCTTCACGGAAGGTTTTCACGTCGCCGTATTCGCCGCCGCCGCTCAGATTAACTACCGTTACCGACGAAAGCGGAATTACTTCCGTACCGCTGACGGTAATTATCGATTTTCCGACTACGGTATCTGCGCCGGCAACCTTTTCAATTGAAATTGCCGGAGTATCAAACTCTTTTTCTCTGCTTTTTTTAAGTTTTGCGTTCATGTAACTTCTCCATTATTATTATAAATAGAATTTTTGCTACGACGGTTAAATTTAAAATCGTAACAGCTTTTGCGTAGTATCTTATTTCGGAATGTTCTTCGTTAAGCACCGTGTAGTTGCGCAATTTGCAATAATTGCCGTTTATCTGCAAAAATTTATAAATCGCCGTGGTAAAACAGCTTTGAGCAAGTGCAACGTAAGCGTTGCCTTCCTTTTTCATACCGTAATCCCCCAATTGAACTACCTTATAAATACACAGTTGATTGAATATTTTATAAAGGCTTATATTCAATTTTTTTGCGTCCATTTTCTTGTTTTTGCCGTTTATCTGCATTTCCCCGAAACTGTCGCTTACCGTATTGATATTGTAAAAGTTGAATTTGAATATGCCCACGTTAAGACTTGCGTATTTACTGCCCGTATTTACGTAAATATAATTGTTTATATGAATCGGAAATATAAATAACAAAAACCCAGCCGCACTAAGACATACCAAAGTCAGGTTCATAAAAATATTATTTGTAACAAAATTTTTTATATACCAAAAAAGACGGCGCGAAGCCGTCTTAAATATTTTTAAAATTAATCTATTTTAATAAGTTCGTCGTCATCGCCCGCAAAATCTGGAAGTTCAAAGCCGTCTTCATCTATTCTCGGCTGCTTTTCAACGGGTTTTTCAACCCTTTTTTCCGCAACGGCTTCAGGCTCTACGTACTCGTCTTTCTTGTAAAGATAATTTCCGTCGTCTTCGTCGTCGCCTAAGATATTGCCGTTGAGTTCCGCAATCTGTGCCATTAACTCGTCGTAATCCGGCAGTTCGTCAATTGAATTAAGCTTGAACCTTTTTAAAAAATTATCGGTCGTAGCGTACATAATCGGCTTTCCGACCGCGTCTTTTCTTCCGCACGCGGCAATCATATCGAGTTCGAGCAAAGTATGTACGGCATAGTCGCAGCTGACTTGCCTTATGTCTTCAAGCTCGGGCTTGGTGATGGGCTGTTTATACGCAATTATCGCCGCGCATTCCAGAATGGTTTTCGTAAATTCCTTTTCCTTTATGGGAATAAGTACTTCGGAAATTTGTTGCTTGTATTTCGGGTTGGACGCCAACTGCAATTTTCCGTTAAAAGTCAATAGCTGAATGCCGCCGTCCTGTCCGAGCTTTTCCTTCAGCTCGTCTATACTTTTATTTACTTCCTTTACGGAAACCCCTAACTTTTCAACTATAAACTTTACGGGAACGGCTTCGCCGGACGCAAAAACTATAGCTTCAATTATATTCGTCAAATTGTTCATTTATAACGTCCTTTAAATCCCAGTCGGGATTAAGTGAAATTTCTATTTCAGCAAATGTGTATTCCTGCCTGACCAGTATAAACTGGTGCTTTAACATTTCCAAAAGTGCCTGGAAAGTGGTAACCACTTCGTTTTTTGAAAATACCGTAAACAAACTTTCGAATTTAACGCTTTTTTCCGATATCAACCGTTCGCGGATATAGGCAACTTTTTCTTCTACCGTATAAACGTCTTTGGGTATTTCCCTTACCTTTTCCTTTTCGCGCTGCAAGCTCTCGTTTTTGAGCATCATTTTTGCAAACGCTTCCAAAAGCGCGTTTACGGTGAAATCTTTATAAACCACCCGCACGGTATTTAACGACGGGTCGGGTTCTTTGAATACGTAGCCAACCGTTTCCAAATCCTTTAATTTAGGAGTTTCACCCTTAATAAGCTCGTATTCGCGCTGTTTAAGCTGCTCAATAAGCGCCTGCTTTTCGTCTTCGTCGCCGCCCATATCTTCGCCGTCCACCTCGACGACGGGCAACATACTCTTTGATTTTATGTAAATTATCTGGGCCGCCATAGCGAGATATTCGCTCTCTTTATCCACGTCGCGGTGCGGCTGTGATTTCATAAATTCGATGTAATCAAGAAACTGCTCGGTTACTTTGGAAACGAAAACGTCTTCGATTTTTATCTGTGCAATATTTATCAAGTGCAACAGTAAATCGAGCGGACCTTCGAAATCGTCGAGAACGGTGTTGTAGTCTACTACCGATTCAAAATTTTCTACGTTAAAAGCCATAATAATTTACCACATCGGGAAAGTTACGGGCAGCCCGAAAATTGCATTCCATAATGCGGTAATGGGAAACCCTATAATGTTTTGCGCAAACCAACCCACCCAACCGAGAATATCGAAATATTCTACGAAAGGTAAATCGGTATATCTTTGCAGAACGCCGCAAAGAAAGCTTTCAAGTACGAGTATTAAAAGTATATAAGTTCCGTAAACGCGTAAAAATCTGCGTACGGGATTTACTTCTCTTGTGAACGATTCCACCACTCTGAAACCGTCCAGCGGGAACACGGGCAAAAGGTTGAATACGAATACGCTCATACCGTAAGCGTAAATTAAAAACAGTGAATTATAAACAACCTTAACTATAAAATCAAGCCATTGGTTATCAAGAAAAAACGCGTAATTTGCCGAGTAAACGTACTTATAAATTACCAAAAACAGCGGATATGCAATAAAAGCTATTAAATAGTTTGCTATAACTCCCGCAATTGCGGTGCAAAACAGACCTTTTCTGTAACTTTTGAAGTTTGCGGGATTAATGGGAACGGGCTTTGCCCAACCGAAACCCGTAACGGCACACATTACGAAGCCCACGGGGTCAAGATGTTTTATGGGGTTGAGCGTTAATCTGCCCTGAAATTTTGCAGTTCCGTCGCCGCATTTATACGCTACGAACGCGTGCGCAAATTCGTGCGGGGCAAATATGAATATAACGGCAATAACGCCCGCTAAAAGTTCGATTATTTCTTCCATTTCATTCCTTAAAATTATTTTCCGCTTAAAAGTCTTGACGGCAAAACGTCGTTCCGCGTCAAATCTTCATAAGTTTGCGGTTTAATAATATATTCCGCCTTTCCTTCGTTTACAAGCACCGCGGCGGGAATAAAGTTGCGGTTATAGTTGCTCGCCATCGAATAATTGTACGCGCCCGTCGTTAAAACGGCGATTATATCCCCTTCGCGCGCCTGCGGAAGAGTGAAATCGAGCCCGATAAGGTCGCCGCTCTCGCAACATTTTCCCGCAATTGCTACCTTTTCGGTGCAGGGCTCGTTTGCCCTGTTTGCTAAAATTGCGGTATATTTCGATTGATACAGCGCGTAACGGGGATTGTCGAACATTCCGCCGTCCACCGCCAGGTATTTTCTTACGCCCGAAATATCTTTGATTGCTCCGACGGTATACAGAGTTACGCCGCTTTCGCCGATTATGGAGCGTCCGGGCTCGAGCAGTAAATACGGCCTGTTCAAACCGTGCTGCTTACATTTAACTTTTATCGCGTTAATCAAAGCTTTTAAATATCCGGCATAATCGGCAGGCGTCATTTTAGGGTCTTCGTCGTTGTACCAAACTCCGAAACCGCCGCCGAGATTTATTTCCTTAGCTTCGAACCCGCATTTATTTTTGATTTCTGCAACGAAATCCATAACCTTTTCAGCCGCAAGAACGAACGATTTTTTTTCGAATATCTGCGAGCCGATATGGCAGTGATAACCCTTTAAAATCAGATTTTTCTTTTCCGAAACGTGCTTTATAATCTTTTCCGCCGTGCCGTCCGCAATCGAAAAACCGAATTTACTGTCGGTGCGCGCCGTCTGAACGAATGCGTGCGTGTGCGCTTCTATTCCCGGATTAATTCTTACCAATACGGGTTGTTTAATTCCCTTATCCGCGGCAAGACTGTCAAGCATATCCGCTTCACGGTAACTGTCTACGACGATAGTCCCCACGCCGTAATCGAGAGCGTATTCAAGCTCTGCTTTAAGCTTATTATTGCCGTGCATATAAATTTTATCCGCGGGAAATCCTGCGGAGCGGGCGGTGTAAAGCTCTCCGCCCGAAACTGTATCGACGCCTATTCCTTCCTGCTTTGCAATAGCGTAAATTGCGGTGCATGAAAACGCTTTGGACGCGTAAAGAACCATACCGTTACCGTTGTATTCGCTTGCGAGCGTGTCACGATAGACGCTCATCATTCGGCGTATATGTTTTTCATCGAAAACGTAAAGCGGCGTACCGAACCTTTCGGCAATTTCCGTTGCGTCCATACCGCCTATTTCAAGGTGTCCTTTCGAGTTGATTTTAAGCGTTTCTCTTGCGTTCATACTAAATCTCCACCGTAATTTTAGCAAAATACGCGCAATTAGTCAATTACATTGTCCACCGTTTTTAACTTTGTTAAAAGTAAAAAGAAACGCTCGCGGGCAACAAAACTTCCGCCAGCGAGCGTTTTCGCAATATGAAATTAATTTACATTGCCCAATTTTGCGCAATTTGCTTGAAATAATCTATAAATCCTGCTTTTTCAACGCTTTCCGCCGCGACTACGTTTACGGTATCTTCAAGTACGTTATCCTTGTAAATTTCTATTCTGCCCACGACGGAATTTTCCGCAACGGGAGCCTTTACGTCGTCCGCTATTAAAACGTAGCTGACTTCGGGAGTTTTATCGTTAGCCGAAAAGATATACGCGTTGCGTTCGGGTCTTACGAGAAAAGTATCCTTCTTACCGCCGCGAACAAAAAACTCGTCGTTCAAAGTCACGTCTTTATCCAATACGATTTTGTTTTTGAAGTTTGCAAAACCGTATTCGAACATTTTTATCGCGGAACTGAACCTGTCGTCGCTGGACGATGCACCAAGCACTGCGGAAACGAGACGCATATTATTTTTCTGTGCAGTTGACGCAAGACAGAACCCCGCTTCGTTGGTAAATCCAGTCTTTCCGCCGTCGCATGCGGGATATTTGCGGATTAGCTTGTTGGTATTCGTCATAGAAGTCGTTCTTTCTTCGGGGTGAGCAAAGTCTTCAAGCCAGATTTTGCTGTATTTGAAGTAATCTTCGTATTTTATGAGATTTGAGAACATTGTCGCAACGTCTTTAGCGCACGAATATTGAGTATCGCGCGGTAATCCCGTACAGTTCGCAAACAGCGTGTCCGCACAGCCGAGCGATTTGGCTTTTTCGTTCATTCTTGCAACGAATTCCTGCTCTCCGCCCGCTACCGTTTCGGAGAGAGCAACGCAGCTGTCGTTAGCCGAGCATACGATAATGCTCTTAATTAGCTGATTTACTTCGTATTCGCAACCGCTTTCCAAAAATACTTGCGAACCGCCCATTCCCGCGGCGTTTTCGCTTACGGTAACCGTATCGGTGAGCGCGAGAGAACCGTCGCGTATAGCGTCGAACACGAGTGTTAAAGTCATAACCTTGCAAACGCTCGCAATGGGCATACGCGCCGTTTCGTTCTCTTTGTAAAGGCATTCGCCCGTATTGTAATCCATAAGGTAAGCCGACTTACAGTTTTTAGTAAGGCTTGACGCGTTGTTATTTTCTAAAGTAAAACCGCTAATCGCGCCGCTTGATGCAACGATTGCGGAAACTAACGTTAATGCACACAACTTTTTCATAAAAGCAGTATGCGTATTAAAACGGCAATTATACTATAATAATGACAATTCTGAAAACGACGTTTACGAACAATATCAAAATTATGGAATCAATTAAAGAAAGTGCAAGCGGCAACAGTAACGCCCACCACTTATCGAATTTTCTGCACGTTTCGGTAATGAGAAAGCAAATTATGAAGGATACCAAAGTTGCGGGAATAAATACGAAAATCGCAACTATAGAGCCGCTCAGCGAAGTAACGCCGAATAAAATCGCGGTGTAAATTCCGAAAGTCAAACCGCGAATATAAAGAAAAATCAGCGTAAAGTATTTGAATTTTGTAAAATAGCAGATGAGAAAAAACGCGTAAAAATAAATTGCGTCGGCAAGAAAATGCGTAAAAAACAGCGGAGTGCTATTAAAAGAAAATACGTTAAAAACGTACTCGTTCCCGAAATTAATGAAGTAAATATTGGTTTTTACCAAACTGCATAGTACTATGCCACATATAATTGAGCATCCGAGCGTTATTAAAAAGGATAAAAGAAACTTTTTATCACAATTTTTTACGCAAAACGACAAATTTCTCATATACTATCAATATATGAGAAACCGTCGGTCAATATGAACTTGTCATTTTATCTATAGCTATACCGTAACCCCTCGTCGGGTCGTTAATAAAAACGTGGGTAACCGCGCCAATCAATTTGCCGTTCTGGACTATGGGACTTCCGCTCATTCCCTGAACGATTCCGCCCGTTTTTTCGAGCAATTCTTTATCTTCTATTTTTATTACGAAATTTCGGTTGTCCTTGTTGTTTTTATCTACCTTTACAATAGATATTTTATATGACTTAGGTTCTTTGCCGTAAACGGTAGAATAAATATACGCCGAACCAATAGTAACTTCGTCAACCGACGCCTTTTCTATTTTAATTAATTTAGCGCAGTTGAAATTATTCGAAAGGTTGCCGTACACTCCGCACGCACAATTTATTTTAGCTTCGCCTATCTGCGTACTTTCAAACGCTCCTTTAAGCTCGCCGGGCGCGCCGCGCTGTCCTTTCTTAACGTCGTATATAAGTCCGTTATAAACCGTTCCGCCGTTTATTTTAACTAAATTGTTGTCTGTATCCGTTACCGGGTGTCCGAGAGAGGCAAACTTACCGTTACTCTTATCAATATAAGTTACCGTACCTATGCCGTTAATGCTGTCTTTTACCAGAACGCCTATACGCTTGCCGCCGGAAGCTCTGTCCTTTACGGGCTTTACTTCAACCGTGACAGTTTCGTTACCGCGAAGTAATTCAACTTCATACTTTTTGTAGTCGCGTCCGACGAACGAGTTTACGTCTGAGCATTTATTCACTTCTTCGCCGTTTATCTTCTCAATTACGTCGCCCGCCTTTATTCCCGCATCGCGGGCGGGACAACTGACGCCGCTTTCCGTAACCACTTCACACAGCCCGATGACTTCCACTTTAGTCGTACTTAATACGAAACCTGCGGGAAATCCGCCGAGATAAAGTCCGTCGTAGCTGTCTGCCGCCGCCGTGAAAGGCACGCACATAAACGAGCAAATTACTATCGTTATTAATAAAATTAACGCCTTAAAAGCCTTTTTCCCAATGAACATAACAAAAGTAATTTGCGCAAAAGATTAAATTGTATACAAAAAAAGACGACTTTTGCCGCCTTTATTTTTTAAACTGATTTATAAGCTCCTCAGCGTGTTGCCGCGCCGCTGTTGAATTGACGCTACCCGTCAATCGCACTATTTCGCCAAGCTTGCTCTCTTCGTCGAGTTTTTTAATTTTAGTAAGCGTTTTTCCGCTCTCTTCTTCCTTATATATAAGAAACTGAGCGTCGCTTGCCGCGCAAACCTGAGCTAAATGCGATACGGCGATAATTTGCGTATCGCGGGCAATCGTTACGAATTTTTCCGCAACGGTTTTTGCCGTGAAACCGCTTATTCCCGCATCTATTTCATCGAAAATATAAGTGGAAATTCCGTTTACACCTTTTAATATGGTTTTAACCGCAAGCATAAACCGAGACATTTCTCCGCCGCTTATAACCTTATTAAGCGGTTTTTGCGGCTCGCCCTTATTTGCGGAAAATAAAAATTCAATCTCGTCAGAACCGTTCGCGCTATTGAGATTGGCGTTGCTTTCGTCGTAATCGTTAAACTTCACTGAAAAAGCCGCGTCGGGAATATTCAAAGATTTAAGTTCCGTAACTACGGATTTACAAAATTCTGCCGCCTGTGTTTTTCTAAGATTGGTCAATTTAACGCATTCTTTATATATTTCAGCGTCGCATTCAGCTATTTCTGCGGTAAATTTTTCGGTAAGCTCAGCTCCGTCGGAAATCAGTTCGGCTTTTTCCTTAGCGGCTTGCAAAAATTTAAGAATTTCGCTCTCTTCTGCCCCGTATTTCTTTTTAAGATTTTTAATAAGCGTTATCCGCTCGTCAATTTCCTGCGCTTCACGCGCGTCGAAATTGAGTTCGCCCGCCAAATCCGCCGCCGTTTCTGAAATATCGGCTAATTCAAGCCCTACACTCTCTATTCTTTCGTATAATTTAGTATAATTTTCGCTAATCGACGAGATACCGCCCACACCGTGTTTTGCTATCGATATTGCGTCCAGACAACCGTTATCGTCCGTAAACGCGGAACAAACGGAATTTAAAGCCGTGAGTATTTTTTCCGTGTTGGCAATAAGATTTTGTCTGCTTTTTAATTCATCAAACTCGCCTTCCCTTAAATCGGCGTTTTCTATTTCGCGTATCTGATAATTCAGAATGTCAAGTTGACGCTCTCTTTCCGCAGGGTCGCCGCCGAGCTTAGCTATTTTGGCTTTTAATTCGCGTTTTCTTGTCAGCAACCCGTTAAGGCTAGATTTTATTTTTTCAACTTTCTCGCCGAGAAGCCCGTCTACTACCTTCAGTTGGTTATTTTCGCTCAAGAGAAAAAAGTGTTCGCTCTGCCCGTGAACGTCAACGAGATGCTGGGTCACGCTTTTAAGCATTGCCGCGGAAACGGCGTTACCGTTTATTTTTATTGCTCCCTTGCCGTCATGTCCGTACCTGCGCGTAATTACTATTTCGCCGTCAGATTCTATATCGAGTTCGTCAAGTGCTTTTATAGCGTCGCTTTTCTCGTCAACGACAAATTCGGCGCGCACGGATAATTCCTGCTCGCCGTATCTTATCATAGTTTTATCGGCTTTAGAACCGAGTACGAAATTAATCGAATCGAGAATAACTGATTTACCCGAACCCGTCTCGCCCGATAAAATATTGAGTTTTTCGTCAAATTCAATATCCGCCGCGGCAATCAGAGCGACGTTTTTGACGCATAATCTCTTTAACATCAGCTTAGATATTCTTTTAACACTTCCACTACTTCGGCTGTATGGTCGTTGCTGTCAACGATAATCAAAAGGGTATCGTCGCCCGCAACGCTGCCGAGAATTGCATCGATATTAAGACTGTCCACGAACACGCCTACCGTTGAGCCATTGCCGCGCATAGTCTTTATAAGTATTAAATTATTTGCGGATTTAATCGCGAGAACGCAACCTTTGAAAAGGTTGGTCATTCTGTTCGTTACGCTGTCAACGTAGCTGTCGAAGCTTGCATATTTATACTTTTTAGTCGTTCCCGCAACTTTGTAAAGTTTCAAGTCCTTTACGTCGCGCGAAATGGTCGCCTGTGTTACGTTGAAATTGGCTTTAATCAATTCGTCGCATAACTCTTCCTGCGTATCTATCTCTTTGGTTGCAATAATTTCAAGAATTTTTTGTTGCCTTAAAGACCTTTGCATTATTTACTCCAGATATTTAACTTAATTAAAAGTTTATTGAAAAAGTTTTTATCGTCTTTGGTTATAAAGGTTACGGCGTGTTTCGCCTTGGTTACGTAGACTGTTTGCCCGTTTTCCACCGTTCCCACAGCTTTTCCGTCGACTATTAGTCCGAGCGGTGCGGCGGCGTCAAGCGGTTTCAATTTAAGAATAGATTTATCTGAAAATACCACGGGTCGCGAATGCAGAGAATGGGCGCAAATCGGGGTGAGAATAAAGGCGTTTATATCGGGCGTAAGCACCGAACCGCCAGCGGCAAGAGAATAAGCCGTAGACCCCGTGGGCGTACTTACTATAATGCCGTCCGCCGAAAAATTATCCACGGTAGACCCGTCTATTTCTGCGTGAACGCTTACGGTATTAATAAAGTTCTTACCGCTTGTTCCGCGCTGGATAACTAAGTCGTTGAGCGCGTAATTGGTATGCTCTCCGCATCTGATTTCAAGCATACTGCGTTTCTGCGTAGCGTAGTTGCCGCTCTTTACCAGATTAATCGCATCGTCGAGCTTGTCCGGCTCGAACTCGGCTAAAAAACCGACGTGACCGTAATTTATGCCGATTATCTTTACACCGCGCTTTGCGCACTCGGTCGCAACCGTCAAAATAGTGCCGTCGCCGCCCAATACGAACAATATTTCAAGCCCGTCAAGGTCGGAATAAGATTTAATCTCTCTGCATGGCGACGCGAACGCGGAAGAAAGCTTTTTAACGTAAGGTTTTTCATCGTTAAAGTATTTTTTGTTGAGATAAATTCCAACCTGCATAAAAATATTATATACTCATTTATTCAAAAATGCAAGAATTTTTATGAATATTTTTTATTAATATACAAAAAAAGCCGTCTTTATAAGCCGACGGATTTTTTTAACTTAGTTAATTGTTCGGGAGCGCCGCCCTTTTCAAGTAAAATAACGAACTCAATGTTTTTACCTTTTACTATGGGCGCGGCAGTTAATTTTTTTGGAGCCAAATCTACCGAAACAGCAAAATTATAAATTTTTTCTATTATTTTTGCTTTGATTTTATCGTCACGGACGATGCCGTTTTTTCCTACGCTTCTGCTCTCGCATTCAAACTGCGGTTTTATTAACGCGAATACGTTTTTGCCGTTTTCAAGAGTATTTGCAACCGCGCCGAGTACGTAAGTCAACGAGATAAAGCTTACGTCTATGACCGCGCCGTCAAGCGCTTCTTCGAACAAATCGCCGTTGAGATTACGGGCGTTGAACCCGTCTATTATTACTACGTTTTTACCTTTTAACTTTTCGTCAAGCTGGCTCTGTCCTACGTCGATACAGTATACTTTCTTTGCGCCGTTTTGCAACAGGCAGTCGGTAAATCCGCCCGTACTTGCTCCTATATCGGCAAAAATTTTATCCTTCACGCAAAAATCAAAATCTTTTAAAGCCTTTGCAAGTTTAAATCCGCCCGCCGATACGAAATTTTCTTCGGCTTTGATAATTTCAACGGCGTCCCCGTCTTTAACTTCATAAGAACGGGTAACTTTCTTGCCGTTTACCAGAACCAGACCTGTATTTACAGCCGTCGCGGCTTTCGTGCGCGAGCCGAATTTTTGCGCGAGATAAACGTCAATTCTCATTTTCAATTATATAATCCGCTAAGGCGTCCGCGCTTAACCCCAAATCTTCCATAAGCTCGCTTACTCCGCCCTGCGGTATGAATTTATCGCTATAGGCAAAATTTTTGATTATTTTGCCGCCGTTTTTATCTGCAAAGTACCCGTTTATCAGTGAACCGAAGCCGCCTATCAGGGCATTGTCTTCAACGGTAATGATAAATTTATCATTTAAGCCGTCAAGCATATCCCTGTCGAGCGGTTTAACGAACCGCGCGTTAATAACGGTCGGACGGATATTTTTTTCCGAAAGAATTTCCGCGGCTTTGTATGCGAGAGTAATCGCCCTTTCACCGCACGCGAGTACGGCGTATTTGCCGTCGCCCGAAAGAAGCTTCTCCCACTTCCCGCACACGATTTTATCGTGCGACCCGTATAAATTTCTGCCCGAACGCGGATAACGGATTGCCAAAGGCGCGTTAAAATCCGCACTGAATAACAGCATATTTTCGAACTCTTTCACGTCCTTGGGTACGGCAATAGTAAGATTGGGAACCGAACTCAAAAAAGACAAATCAAATACGCCCTGATGAGTTTCGCCGTCCGCGCCAGAAACTCCCGCCCTGTCTACACAAAGAGTTACGGGCAAATTCTGGCTGCAAATATCGATTACTATTTCGTCGTAAGAACGCTGTAAAAAGGTAGAATACACCGCGTAATAGGGCTTTAAACCCTGCGTCGCCATAGACGCGCAGAGTATAGTCGCGTGTTCTTCGCATATTCCCACGTCCACCGAACGCTCGGGATAACGCCCGAAAAATTCCGAAAGTCCTAAACTCGAAGTCATTGCGGCGGTTACGGCTACTATCCGCTCGTCCTTTTCCGCAAGATTAATAAGCGTTGAGCCGAGTACCTGCGAATATTCTGTTTCCGCCGAATTGCCGCCCGATATTCCGTGCGTCATTTCGGGATTTTCTTCGCAGAAAGAATATCCTTTCCCCTTTTTCGTAACTACGTGAAGTATTACGGACTCTGTTTTTAAGCGTTCCTTTACTTCCTGTAATTTACAAATCATTTTTTCAAGGTCGTTGCCGTCGTAAACGCCGTCGTAAGCAAATCCGAACCGACCGAAAATACTTGAATTGCGGGCGTTTTTTTGTTTTCTTTCGTCGTTTTCGCTCAATAACTGAAGATATTCGTGCATACTGCCTACCGTCGGAGCGATAGACATACCGTTATCGTTAATGATAAGCAAAATACGCGTATTCAGAAGCCGCAAGCTGTTGAACGCTTCGTAAATAAGCCCGTTATTGAAAGAACCGTCGCCGATAAGCGCGATTACGTTAAAGTTTTCGCCCTTTATATCCCGCGCTTTGGCAATACCCAAAGCGGCGGAAACGGAAGTACCCGCATGCCCTACGTTATAAAAATCAAACTCGCTCTCTTCTCTCTTGGGAAAGCCCGAAATACCGCCCTTTTTTCTTAAAGTATTAAAGGCTTTATATCTGCCCGTGAGCAATTTATGCGCGTAGCACTGGTGTCCCACGTCGAAAACGAGTTTATCATGCGGGAAGTCAAAAACAAAATTGAGCGCAACCGAAAGCTCGACCGCGCCGAGATTCGAAGAAAGATGTCCGCCGTTTTCAAGCACGGTGGACGTAATCTTTTCCCTTATCTCTTCTGAAAGAGCCAAAAGCTCTTTTAAGGTCATACTTTTGAGTTGCGCTCGCGTTATATTTTCAAGCATTACCTTTCCCTTTTAAAGAAGGTAGTAAATTTGGCAAAACCGAATACTATCTGCCTGTTGAATTTAATTGCAAAATTTTTGAATATAGCTTTTCCGCCTACCGTGAACGCGCCTATTGCCGCGCTGACGCCTATCGACGCTATAAGCTCGCCCGTAGTTCCCGCCACTGCTATATGAACCACGAGCGCAGTACCCGCCGCACCGCTGACGATGCCGCAGATATCGCCTATTACGTCGGCGAAAATGCTCGAAAGCTTTTCGGAATTGCGACACAAAGTAACCGCGCGTTTAGCTCCCTTAATTTTCTTGGAAGCCATAGCGTGGTACGATTCCGGACTGCACGAGATTATGGCGTTCGCCAAGACGTCGCACCCGATATTCAGTACTAAAAGCACAAACAACACCGTTACGCATATTGCGGCGGCACTGTCTTTAACGGCTACTTCCGTTATAAAACTGAATACGACGGTTAAAGCAAACGACATAAAAAAAACCGAAATACCCCATATAAGCCACGAGTATTTACTGCGTTTTTTATTCTTTTTTCTTTTCCCGCGCTTTATGGTTTTACTTGGCGGGTCGTCCGACGCTTCCGCGTCTTTAATATTTTTTTCCGTTAATATATCGTTTTCGTCCATAATAATCAAAAAAAATGATATAGTGGTTTATATTAAATAAATTTTGCGGCTTAGGTTCGGTAGGATTTCCCCCGCGCCCGCTTCCCGTCGCCGAAGAAGCAGTTTCCTTTTAAGGGCCCGGATACAAAGTATGACCGAATTACCACTTAGTCCACACCGTAATCTCTAATATAAAGACAGTCTAGAATCTTTCATTGACAATTTTCATTGAGCTAATCCTCTTTTGCAACGGACAATTTCAAACAGCAATAGGCACGCCGCCGTCCGGCCGAACGGAGCTTGCCGTGGGTCTGTTATCCGCTGTCTGTCACTCAAGGCAGGCTACTCTGTACCAAACTTTCGCCTGATAGCAGGTTTAACGCGCAAAAGTTTAATTCTGCACGCCTCCACGGAAAATGGGGGGGGCTGCGGTATGCCGTTACCTAGCTCCCATAGTCCTTTACTCCCAGCATTCACCCACTTTTGGCAAAGCAAGCAAACACCAGAAACTTCATCGATATGCCCTTTAACGGTATTTTACCCCCGTCTTCGTTTCAATGAAAATTGACTAGAATACTGCACCACTATATCGTTATCATTATATCATATGCAAAAAATCTTGTCAACAGCTTTTATTAAGCCTTGCGGGAACGCACGAAATCCACGAATTGCAGTAAAAATCCCGCGTCGCCGTCTATTCCTTCCAAAAGCGTGCGGCATCTTTCCGCAAGCACGTCGGCGCGCAGCTTCGCCCCGTTCAACCCGTAAACGGCTACGGAAGTATATTTGCCTTCCTTCCCGTCCTTTCCTAAGCTTTTGCCGAGTTTTTCAAAACTGCCTTCCACGTCCAGAACGTCGTCAGTAATCTGGAACAGCAATCCCAAATCTTTACCGAACGCTTTCAGCTCGGAAAAACATCTGCCGCCGCAAAGAATGCTCGGCACGACTATGGGCGCGACGAGTAATTTACCCGTCTTGTTTTCGTATATAAAATCGAGAGTTTTTTCGTTGTAGCTTTCGTCGTTTTCGTGCATAAGGTCGGCAGACTGTCCCGCAATCATACCGTAAACGCCCGCACAGTCGCAAATATATTCTGCGGCGGAAATAAATTCCGTACCGTTTTTACATTCTTTCAGAAGTAACGAATACGCCGTGTTCAACAGTCCGTCGCCCGCCAACACCGCGTTACCCGTACCGAAAACCTTGTGGTTGGAAGGTTTTCCGCGCCTGAAATCGTCATCGTCCATTTCGGGAAGGTCGTCGTGAATAAGCGAATAAGTATGAATAAGCTCTATTGCAAGGGCAAAGTTCATCACTTTTCGCCTTTCCACACCGAGTAAATCGGCAACTGCGAGCGTAAGCACCGGTCTTATCCGCTTACCGCCGAGATTTAAACTGTATTTAAGACTTTCCGCTAAAATTTGCGGACGGCAATCGAGCCTTGCGCAAAATTCGTTAAGCGCACCGTTAAATTCGTTTGAGTATTGTGCGTATTTCTCGCCGAAATCCAAATTTATCTCCTTAAAGCCGCCTGTAGCGTATTGTACATCAGCATAGTAATCGTCATAGGTCCTACGCCGCCGGGTACGGGCGTAATAAACGAACATTTATCTTTTACGCCGTTAAAATCCACGTCGCCGCACAGCTTGCCGTTTTCATCGCGGTTCATACCCACGTCTACAACGACCGCTCCGTCTTTAACCATATCCGCGGTTATAAACTTCGGTTTACCTATTGCTGCCACTAAAATATCTGCGTTGCGGCACTCTTCTTTAAGATTTCGGGTTTTACTGTGGCAAACCGTAACGGTTGCGTCGGCGTTCAGAAGCAACATTGCCATAGGCTTGCCGACTATATTCGACCTGCCCACGACCACGGCGCGTTTACCATTGGGGTTGATTCCGTATTCTTTCAGCATAGCCATAACGCCGTTAGGAGTGCAAGCGACGAGACAGTCTTCACCCATGCAAAGCTTGCCTGCGTTGCTTTCCGAAAACCCGTCCACGTCCTTTTGAACGGGAATAAGCTCCAACGCTTTTTTCGCGTCTATATGAGCGGGTAAAGGCAACTGAACGAGAATACCGTCTATATTATTATCGCCGGAAAGCTCGGTAATCTGCTCTTCGAGCTGCGCCTGCGAAACGCTTTCGGGCAGATAATAAGCAAATGATTTTATGCCTGTCTCTTCGCACGCCTTTATTTTATTTCTTACGTAAACCTGCGACGCGGGATTTTCCCCTACCAAAACAACGGCAAGCCCCACGCTTCTTCCGCGGGAATTTTTGAACTTTGCAACGCCGCTTTTAATCTCTTCTCGCATTTTTGCGGCGAGAGCCTTTCCGTCAATCAACATAATTTAACCTTTATCAATCTGCGAAAGTATGCCCGAAACGAACGACGCGCTCTTTGGCGAAGAATATCTGGCAACGATATTCGCCGCTTCGTTTACGGATACCGCTTTGGGTACGGACGGCATATACAAAATTTCGGCAAGAGCTATCAAAAGCGCACTCTTATCCGCCGGGAAAAGACGGGATTCGGGAAAAGCCACCGAACGCTCGTCAATAATATGCGTGAGCGTCGTGCTATGTTCTTTTATTAGCGAAAGTACGCCGTCAACGTACGAAATATCGTCGGGCGTAAGTTTTTCTTTTTTTGCGAGCGCGTTTTTCATACCGCCGTCCGCTCCTTCGAACAGCGACGCGAACACGAGCTGAAACGTGACTTCTCTTGCTTTAGTTCTCATAATTACCTACGTACAAATATTCCCTTAAAATAAATTTAAGGGAATATCTTTTTATTTTATTATTTATACTGCCGCGTCGGGGAAATTCACGTCGAGTACGTGAACGTTCACGGTAGCTACTTTGTATTTGGTCATAGACTCGACGTTGTGCTTTATCGACTGCTGGATTTTATAAGCAAGGCTCGATACGTTGCAAGTATTGTCTACCTTTACGCTTATATCCGCGACTATGCCCTGTTTTTCAAAGCTGAGTTTTATACCCTTGTTTTTCGTGTTTAAAAGAGTAACTTCTTCAACTTCGCTTATAGCAAGTGCGACAATGCCGCTAACTATGCCTGAATTGTAAGTTATTTTACCCTTTTGGGTAGCGGTAGGGTCGTGCCTGATATGTGCCATAATAGTTCTCCTTATCCTTAGTATAACACCTATTTAAAAATTTTGCAAATATTTATATCAGACTTGAGAATAAACGGGCAAAATTATTATGCTGCCGGGAGCTACGCCCACTTCGTCTTTGAGCATCGTGTAAATAGCCATAGCGGTGTTGTAGTTAAGCTCGTTGGAGTTTACGAATACGTTTACGTTATCCGAATTCATACCGATAGATACAACGGCGTCGCTGAAACCGCGCGATTTGATGAGAGTTTCAAGCATAAGCTCGTTTTCCATCATGTTGACTATTTTGAGCTTAAGGTCAACGGCTTCCTTATACTTTTCGCTGTCTTCTTCGTAAAGAGCGATTACGCTGTCAAGCTGTAAAAGTTCTTCGCTGCGGGAAGTGGTTCTTTCCGTTCTGAAAGTAGTGAAATAGTTGGAAGTCGTAACCGCCGAATCGCCCGAAGCGATTACGTTCGTGGCAAGCAGAACGTTCAGAACGGCTGTAAGCGCAAGTAAGAATACGAGTGACGACATAATGATGATTTTTTTCTTCTTTGACATAGTTATATATCTCCTTAATTATTCATTGAATAAATTGCAATTAAATTTTTATCGATATTCAAAGCCGTGGAAACGGCGTTATAAATATCGCTTTTTGTCATTAAATTGTTTGCTCCACGACAGACAATAACCACGCCGGTTATGCCGTTTTCGCCTTCGTTAATCATAACGTCGGTTTCCCCCACACCGTCAATCGCGGACAAAATACCCATCAGTTTCAGTTCCGTCTGGCTTTTTGCAGTATTTACCGACGCGGGTGCGTTATTCTGCGACTTATTGATAAAGTAAATAGTACCCACCAGAACGATAATAAGAATTACTACGATAATTATTTTCTTGTTATCGTTCACGAAATTAAGAACTTTTCGCATATACTGTTATATTTATATATTTCAAGCCGTCCAAATATGCGTAAATTTCTTCAATTATTTTATTATTTCCGCCGTTTACTTCCACGCTAACGCCCGTAACCTTGAATTGTCCGTCTTGATGCTCCACGCTTACCGTGCAATCGGTATCCGCGCCGAACTCTTTAACGAGCAGTTTTTCCAGCTCCGTACTCTGATTGTCGGAATAAATATTGCAGATATATTCGTAATCGTAAAAGCTTCCCGCGGGAGCGTCCCCGCCTATTTTAAAAATTCCCGTAACGGGCTGTATTAAAACGAGAATACATATAAGCCGCATTACGAACGTTACCGATTTATGCAGCTTCCCTTCGGGTACGAGCAACGATACGATAACCGATAAAAATATGACGCCCGCGGCGGATAAAAGATAAACTTTCATATAAAACTGTTTGCCGAATTGACTATGAGCATTATGACGAGCGCGTACATAAACGCGACTGTTAAAAGTCCGGCAACGAAATACTCGATATCCTTTGAAAGGTCGGAAAGCAACGAATAGAGCGTATTTTCGCCTATCGGCTGGACAATTGCGCCCACTATCTTTAAAATTATTGAAAATGAAACGAGCAATATTACGGGCTGTATAATTTCGAAAAGAAGTAAAATTATCCCGCAAGTTCCGACGGAGCTCTTTATAAGCAGTCCCGCCGACTGCAACATATCGAATCCGCTTGAAAGAAAGTTGCCGACTATCGGTACCGAGTTGCCTATAACGTATTTGGTTGCCTTGAATATAATACCGTCGAACAGCGACGATGCCGAACTCTGAGCGGTTATAAATATACTGAATACGGTTACGGTAATTCCTATAACCCATTTCATTAAGCTTTTCAACAGGTTTGTTACGCCCGCAAACGACATCTGGTCGTTGAGCTTTGACATAAACCCTAATACAATTACTCCTATAGTGGCGGGAAAAATGAAAGAAGAAACAATCTCCACCGCTCCGCCCGACAGAAATATCGCCGACGGCTGGTAAATGGCGGCGGAACTCGTACCGCCCGTAAGTACGGTAAGCGTTGCTAATATGGGGGTAAAAATTTCTATCTGTTTTCTTACTGCGTCTATACATTCGGTACAGCCGCCGACTATGCCTACCAGCATAGAAGAAATAATTAAAATAATTACCGAATAACAGGCGAGATGAACTATTTTTGCCGTCGACTTGCCTATTATTCCGCCTTCGGCAGAGCTGACTATCGCGGAAAGTATGCTTACGGCGGTTACGGTTGAAAATGCAGGAATAAGACTTATTACGTCCTTGAAAATAATCGAAAACAGCTCGCTGAGATATCCGTTATAGTCTGTCGACAGATTGCCGCTTATTAAATACTCCACTATCTCCTTTGCCGTATTTCCGAAGTTGAAAAGATAGCTCTCCGGATTGCCGTCGAGATATTTTTGCAGTTCGGAAAGGTCTAAGCTTTCAAGGAGTTTTTTAATATTTTCATTGAGCTCCGCCCGTCCGTCGTCCGCCGCGTAAGCCGCGCCGCCGAGCAATGAAAGTATTATTGCAACGGCGACAAGCGATAAAATTACGAGTATTTTTTTCAGACGAGATTTATTAAGGATACGATAATTTTGTACGCGCTTGAAAGGATTGGAATTGACGCAACGAAGAGAATTATTTTTCCACATAATATAAGCTTGTCCGCCACCCCGTTAAAGCCGAGTTCTTTAACGGAGCTTGCGGTTAGTTCAACGATAAATCCTATACCTATAATTTTAAAAACGGTGCGGATTATTTCATTATCGATACCCGTCGTCTGGGTGAAGTCCTTTATGAATTTTATGCTTTCGCTAAGATAATCGAAAGAATATAAAAAGATTATTATGCCGCCTGCGGCAAGACACAGGGGCACCAGCTCTGACTTATGGCTTTTTAAAATAAACGCACTTACCGCCGTTATGACGGCAATGCAACAAAGACGGACTGCGTACATCAGAACATATCGAATAGCTGCCTGATTTGCGAAAACAAGTCGGCAATCATGGTTATTACTACGGTCAGTACTATTATCAGCCCCACTAAGCTTACGAGCGTGGCGATGTCGTCCCTGTCAGATTTTTTAAGTACCTGACAGATTATCGTGATTATTATGCCTATAGCGGCAATTTTAAAAATTATGCTTATATCCATACCGTTTTATGCGAGCAACACCGCCATAAGTACGCCTACCATAAAGAATATTTTAACGTACAGCGAGCTGTATCGTTTATAATCGGAAAAGCTGTCGTCCCTGCACTTTGCCAAAGTAGCTTTTCTTGCGTTCAAATAATCGATTTGCGACGCGGCGTCGCTCTTTCCGAGATTTACCGCGTAATCGGAAATTATTTCGGCGTCCTTACCGTCGAAAAATTTCTTGCCCGATAATATTTCGGGAACGAATTTAAAACCTTCGGCAACCTTATTTATCGGGGCGCGCTGAAACTTTAAATTCATAAGCAGTTTTTCGTTAAACTCGTACAGTTCCGAAAAGACCGCCATTCTCTTTTTTTTATTCGCCGCAAGAAATACGCCGAGCGCAGTCGTCAACGCAACTATCGCTATAAGGATTAAAGTTTTTATCATAAATCAAAGGCTGTCCGAAAACTGATTTAAGCTCTACGAAATATCTGAAAGGCATCGTCTTTAAAATTTCGCGGTCTGTAATATGCGAAGACGCTATAACCGTAATTCCGCAGTCGGCGGCATATTTTACCGCTTTAATATCTTCGTCTCCGTATAATTCGTCGGTAATTATAACGTCGGGCTTCATTGCCCTAATCGCGCTTGCAATCGCTCCTTTTTTGCAAAAGCTGCGCACAACGTCTACCGCGCCCAAATCGAACCCTTCGCCAAACCCGTCCATTGCGGCAATTTCCCCCCGCTCGTCAAATACGAGAACGTTTAAAAGCGTTTTATTCGTTAAATATCGAGCAATATCTCTAAGCATCGTCGTTTTGCCCATTCCGGGCTTTGAAAAAATAAGCGTGCTTTGCGGGTTACACTTAAAAAGCGATTTGCAGATTTTATTTGCACATCCCGCAACTTCGTGCGGAATTCTTATATTCAAAGAAGTTACGTTCTTTATCGTGTTTACCGCTCCGCCGTCCGTTACGTACTCGCCTGCAATGCCTATTCTCACGCCGTGTTCAACGGTAATAAAGCCGCTCTTCATCTGCTCGGTATAATTGTAAATACATCCGCCCGTTGCGTTGTTCAGAACGGGCGTTATTTCGTCGGCAATAATTCTGTCGTTAACACCCGACGAAATACCGTATCTTCCTAAATAACGATATGCCCCGTCGTAACCGATTATGACGGGTTGTCCGCGCCTGAGACGGATTTCGGAAAGAAAATTATAATTCAGATGGCTTATAGCCGCTTTTACTCCGTCGGGCAGAAAGGACAAACTCATATTTTAACTTATTATTTAAGGATAAAAAAAATAACCCCTACGGGGTTTTAAATTGTAAGCAAATTTTATTCTATATTCGCCAAATGAATATTTAACTGAAAAAGGACTGAAACTTAGCCGTTTCAGTCCTTTACCTTTTTATGGTGCACTCGACAGGAGTTGAACCTGCATGGGGTTAACCACAAGATCCTTAGTCTTGCGCGTCTGCCAATTCCGCCACGAGTGCAAAAGCAAGATAAATTCTATAATATTACGGCGAAGTTGTCAAGTTAAAATCTGTAACAATTCAAAAAATTTTGAATTCTTTTTTTATTTTTTTAAGTAAATCTTCCGTACTGCGTTCAAGTTTATCCAAATTACCGTCATTATGCAAGGCATAGTACTTTGCAAAATCAAAATTATTGTAATTAATTTGACTGTTTATCCGCTTTTTTACGCTTTCAGTATCAATTCCGTCGCGTTTTACAACCGCATTTATTCTTTCGCTTTCCGACCGAAGAACAACTATAACGCCGTTAAAAAGACTTTCGAAACCGTTTTCAAACAGCAAAGGAACTTCACAAAAGCCTAATTTGCAATCTCTTAACTTTTCAGAGACGGCATTCATTATAGCAGGGTGAGTTATTGAATTTAATTTTAAAAGCTGTTTTTCGTCGTTAAAAACTATTTCGGCAAGTTTTTTTCTGTCGATTTCGCCGTCGGATAAAACGCCGTCAAACTCTTCCCCTATTTTATTTGCAAATTCCGCGTCGTTAAGTAATTCGGAATAAGTTTGGTCGCAGGATACCACGGCGTAACCAAGCTTGCACAAAAAGCGGGCAACGGTAGATTTACCGCTGCCTATTCCGCCCGTTATTGCAATTTTTATATTATTTTGCATCATACCAGTTTTTACCGACGTGAACTTCAACCGTCAAAGGAACCTTCAGTTCCACCGCCGTTTCCATTTCCTTCTTTAAAATTTCAGCCGCACGCCCCGCTTCGCTCTCGGGGGCTTCAAGCACAAGTTCGTCGTGTACCTGCAATATGATTTTAGTTTTCATATTTTCGGCTTTAAGCACTTCGTTCACGTTAATCATAGCTATCTTGATTATGTCCGCACTCGAGCCCTGCAAGGGCATATTCATTGCCGCACGCTCGCCGAACTGCCGTACGTTATAATTCGAAGAGTTTATTTCCCGGATAACGCGTTTTCTGCCCGTAAGAGTGGAAACAAACCCGTTTGCTTTAGCAAACTCCACGTTCGCATTCATATACTCTTTAACCGCGCTGTATCTTTCAAAATATTTGTCGATATATTCCTTTGCAACCGATTTGCCTATGTTCAGGTTTCTTGCAAGCCCGAAATCGCTGATGCCGTAAATAATACCGAAATTGACGGCTTTTGCCGCACGGCGCATTTTAGGCGTAACTTCTTCCAAAGGCACGCCGAACACCTGTGACGCGGTAACCGAGTGAACGTCAACCCCGTTGCGGTAAGCGTCAACCAATTCTTTACACCCCGAAAAGTGCGCCAAAAGCCTTAATTCAATCTGTGAATAATCCGCGTCTATTAAAACGTTCCCGTCACGCGCCACGAAGAGCTTTCTTAACTCTCTCCCTTCTTCATCGCGAATAGGTATGTTCTGAAGATTCGGATTAGAGCTTGAAAGCCTGCCGGTTGTAGTCACCGTCTGGTGAAAAGTGGTATGAATTATACCGCTCTTCGAGTCGATAAGCGGACGAAACCCTTCAAGGTATGTGGAAACTATCTTTTGATAAAATCTGTATTTCAGAATATCGGCAACCACGGGATATTTGTCAGTCAACTTTTCAAGCACGTCTGCGCTCGTAGTATATTTATCCGTTTTCTTCTTTTTAACTTCCGTAATACCAAGGCGGTTATACAGCACTTCTCCAAGCTGTAAAGGCGAATTGATATTAAATTCCTGCCCGCACGCCTTGAAGATTTTCCACTTATATTCTTCCGCACGCTCGTAAAACTGTTTGGAAAGCGCGTTCAGCGTTTCAACGCTCACTTTTACGCCTGCACGCTCCATTTCGAAGAGTACGCCCACCAAAGGCTTTTCAATTTCTTCGTATAAGGACAGCAAATTTTCCGATTTCACCCGCTCAAACGCATTTTCATACGTTCTATACAGCGCGTACGCCGCATAATTGTAATCGTAACCGTAAAAAGAACAAAGCTCTTTAAGATTCATCGAAGAAGTTTCATAGTCGCAAAGGTAATTAATAATAGACAAATCTTCAAAGGCACACCCTAAGCGTATGCCTTTCCCGTCGAGAATGAGCATCAATTTCTTCGCGTCGTCCGTTATTACTTTATTTTTTGAATTTTCAAATAAAGTTTTTAAAACCGCGTCGAATTCTTCAAAGCTTATACCGTTTTCACAAATGAGATTTTGCGCTACCGTAAACGAATATTGTTTATTGTCGTAATAAATTTGAGCAAAATCTTCCCCTACAACGGCGGAAAACACCGCTCCCGAACTAAGTTCCGCAGGTAAATCACCAACACCGTTACACGCGACCGCTTGCGGATAAGCTATTGCCGAATCGCCGCCCGTTTCTTCTTCGAAAATATTTAAAGAAGTAAGACTTCTGAACTCGAAATCGCGGAACATTTTTTTAACTACAAGGCTGTACTTTTTAGGCGATACGCAGTCTTCGAGCTTTAAATCGATATCGCAGTCTCTGTCTATCGTAGCAAGTTTATAAGAAAGATAGGCAAGCTCTTTGTTTTTAGAGAGTTTGGTATAAGTAGCCCCTTTAAGCTCGTCGATATGCTCGTAAACCCCGTCCAAAGTTTTATAATTTTCAAGCAGAGTACGAGCAGTTTTTTCGCCTATCCCGGGAACCCCGGGAATATTGTCAGAAGAATCGCCCATTAACGATTTCAAATCAACAACTTGCGACGGCGTATCCAGCCCCGTTTCCGCAGTAAAATTATCCTTGTCAAGCTTTAAAAGGTCGGCAACGCCCTTTTTCGTATAGTAAATATCAGTCTTTTCGTCTACCAACTGATAGCTGTCCCTGTCGCCCGTATAAATATAACTGTGCGCATCGAACCGTTTTGACAGCGTACCAAAAATATCGTCCGCTTCGATTCCTTCCTTTTGACAGGTAGCGATTTTCATTGCGCGCAAAAGCTGTTTAAGCGGCTCAACCTGAACGGCAAGCTCTTCGGGCATGGGTTTGCGCGTAGCTTTATAGCCATCGTATGCAAGATGCCTGAAAGTAGGGGCCTTCATATCAAAAGCAACGACGATAAAATCAGGTTTCAAATCAGACTGGATTTTAAAAAGAAGTTTAATAAACCCGAAAATAGCGTTCGTCGGTGTTCCGTCCGAAGTGGTGAACACTGGCGTTGCGTAAAATGCTCTGTTTAAAAGGCTGTTGCCGTCGATTAATACCGATTTTTTCATATTATTGATTTTACCACTTTTTAAAAATAAAATCAATACATTAATCTTAAATCGCTTGATTTTTATAAGCGGATATAATATAATTGTCTTACTTTGCCGGCGTGGTGGAATTGGCAGACGCGCGGGACTCAAAATCCCGTGGTAGCGATACCGTGTGGGTTCGACCCCCACCGCCGGCACCAACTTAAAACCGACCCCGAATGAATTCGGGGTCGGTTTTATTGTGTAAAATATTTTATTTATTATAAACCACCAACTGGTTGAACGGTATCGTTATTCCGTTGTCGTCGAACATAATTTTAAGACTTCTGTTCATATTTCTCTGAACTTCGAAAATATCGTTCTCGTTACACTGCGCGGAAAACTGTAAGGTCACGCCCGACTCGCCAAGCTCGCTCACTCCTTCGTAAGTCATTTGCCCGATAAGCCCGTTAAAAGTAACCGCAGGCAGGTTGTTTTTTATAACCGTTTCAACCCGTGCGAGCGACTCTCCGTACTCTATGCTTATATACGACTTTACCGTAGATTCTTCCACCGTCTGGTTGAGTATTCCCTTTATTTGACTGTTGTTGAAAATTTTGATATTTCCCAAAGCCTTAAGCTTCGTCGTTCTTATTCCTATAGAAACTACTTCGCCGCGGAACCCGTCTATAGTCACGATATCGCCCACGTTAAATTCGTTTTCAAAGACAATAAACAGGCCCGCAACTACGTCCGAAATCAGGCTCTGCATACCGAGACCGACGATTAAAGTAATTACGCCTGCGCCCGTAATCAACGCTGTTGTGTCCACACCCCACACGGCAAGCACGCTTATTACGAGAATTACTACCGTAACCCACTTTATGATACTGCCCAAAAGGTTGGCAACGGTAACTTCCCTGTTGTTTTTAACGAGAAATTTATTGATTAAAAACAGCACGAAAGTTGCAATTACCGAAACTATAGTAATAATCTGTATCGCCCGTATCAGTTTTGGAATTGAAAACCAAAGTCCGTTTACAAACCCGTTATCGGTAGGTGCCGTTGAAAACACGCTTTCCGCGCCGAAGAAATAATCGTAAAACACGAACGAGCATACCGTTCCCACAACCATTATTACGAGCAGAATTAATTTCAACGCTCCTAGCTTTTTTACTTTTTTACCCATATTTTCAACGCTTTCTTTAAAATCTTTAGCCATTTTTATAATCCCTTTTTCTTCAGTTGTTTCCGTTTAAAACGATAATTATACCTTCTTATAATTCGGATTTTTTGTGCTTTTTAGGCTAACGAGATACTCTCCCATCATAGGACGGTAACTCACGTTTTCGTCGCTCAAAGAGTTTTCCAAAAGATACTCCATAAAATCTTTACTCGTAGCCATAAATTTTCACATCCGTATTTTATTTTATAATCCAAACGCCCGACCGCATCAATCGGTCGGGCGTTCGGATTATTAAACCTTGGCGCAGAGAAGAGGATTTGAACCTCCGGACGGGTATTAGCCGTCACACGATTTCCAATCGTGCGCCTTAAACCGCTCAGCCATCTCTGCATCGCTGCCCGACTTTTCAGCCGAGCAAATATATAATACAAAATCGCGTTCGAAAAATCAAGCGTTTTTGCACGCATATACAAAATTGAAAGGATATATTGCGTCAATAATTTAAGATATTACTCTTATTACCGCATCAACCTTTGCAAGTCCCGTAGCGTTTATATCCGCAACGGCTTTTTTAATATTCTGCTCTTTCGTTATATGCGTAACGACTATCAGCGGAGCTTTTCCGCCTTCCCTTTCCTTATCCTGCACGAACTGCGCAACGCTAATCGCGTGCTTACCGAAAGTCGCGGTAATTTTCGAAAGAACGCCCGCCTTGTCTTCAGCCGAAAGCCTGATATAATATTCGCTTTCGAAATTTTTTACGAACTTGGTATTCGCATCAGCCTTTTCGGTATTCTTAAAGGTTGAATAGCTATGATTGGGGTGCAACGCGCAATAAATTATATCGCCCACAATCGCACTGCCCGTAGGCATCGCCCCTGCGCCGCGACCGTATAGCATTACGTCTTCCACGCAGTCGCCCGTTAGGTAAACGGCGTTATAGCTGTCGTTCACGTTTGCAAGCGGGTGGCTCGATTTTATAAAAGCAGGATGTACTCTGACTTCGATTCCGCTCTCACCGTTTTTTCCTATAGCGAGCAATTTAAGCGCGTAACCAAGCTGTTTTCCGTATTCTACGTCCACGTTTTCGATATCGGTGATGCCTTCGCGGTAAATTTCCGTATAAGGCACTTTGGTATGGAAAGCTATGCTTGAAAGTATGGAAAGCTTATACGCCGCGTCGTACCCCTCCACGTCCGAAGTGGGGTCTGTTTCCGCGTAACCGAGCTTCTGCGCCTCTTCCAGAACGGATTTATAGCTTGCCCCGCCGTCGCTCATTTTGGTTAAAATATAATTAGTAGTGCCGTTGATAATTCCCATAAGCGACGAAAATTCGTTGCCCTGTAAATTATCGAGCATAGAGCGGATAACGGGCACGCCGCCGACGCAGCTCGCTTCAAAAAACAAGCCGACTCTGTTCTTTTTTGCTGTTTTTTCCAGCTCGTGGCTGTATTTGCAGTATAATTCCTTGTTGGAAGTAACTACCGATTTTCCAGAATTGAGCGCGGCAAGCACGAAAGAACGCGCAGGTTCCACCCCGCCTATCACTTCAACCACTATATCAACTTCGGGATTAGAGCAAATTTCCGCCACGTTGGAGCAAAGCTTACTCTTATCCACGCCCAGCTCGAGAGCGCGTTTCTCGTTGCGCTCAAGAACGCTTTCCACGGTGATATCAACCCCGTGATTTTTTTTGTAAAATTCCCTGTGTTCGGTTAAAATTTTATAAGTTCCGCCACCGACTACGCCAAGCCCGAGAATAGCAACGCCCACTTTTTTCATCATTTCCCCTCCGTCACGTTTAGATAATACAAATATTTAAGCCCGTCGAGCGTCAACAGCTTGTCCACGCAGTCGATACAGTTAATTTCTTTTGCAATCACTTCCGAAAATCCGCCCGTCGCGATAACCTTCACCCCGTCGCACTTCATTTCGTTTTTTATCTTCTTCACAAGATATTCTACAAGCCCCGCAAACCCGTAAACGATTCCGGACTGCATATTGGTAACTGTATTTTTACCAATAACGCAACAAGGACGCTCTATTTCCACACGCGGGAGTTTGGCAGTACCGTTCACAAGGCTTTCAAGCGACCCCTTAATTCCCGGCGCAATAACGCCGCCTACAAAATCGCTCTTTTCGTTTATAACGTTAAAGGTCGTCGCCGTACCGAAATCGATAATTATAAGCGGAAAGCCGTATTTCTTCACGGCCGCAACGTTGTTTACGACCCTGTCCGCGCCGACTTCTCTGGCGTTGTCCACCTTTAAATTAAGCCCTGTTTTCAAACCGGGCGCGAGCATGAGCGGATTTATTTTAAGATAAGTGCGGCAAGCGCGCTCGAGTGTGTAATCGAGTTGCGGAACTACCGACGAAATAATTCCGCCGCTTATTTCCTTATAATCGATACCGTTATTCTTTAAAATACTCAAAAGCTGTCCGCCGTATTCGTCGGAAGTCTTTTTATGTTCCGTCGCAACGCGAAAACTTAAAAGAAATCTCTCCCCGTCGTAAACGGCAAATTTTATATTCGTATTGCCTACGTCAAGACAAATTATCATCGTTTAAACTTCTTTATCTGCGCCTGCGCTCTCCGCATTCGATGGCGCACTACGCTTTATTTTTTTATATATCTGCTTTTCAACCACCCTGTCAACGGTATAAATTGCGGGCGAAAGTATGAGATTCACCGCTAATTCAATTGCAAAATTTACAAGAATTACCGAAAGCATAAATTCGTTGAAAGGAAATCCGTTTAAATACGCCACTATCGTCTCGTACATACAGAATGCGCCCGCAACGAATATACCCGTATTCACGATTGGCGCAACGGCGGCGGCAACGAACACAGCCGCGTAGTTATTCTTTTTTGAAATAAATTTATACGCCAGAGACGACGCAAGCCCCGCAAGCGCTCCCTTTAAAAGCACCGTAATTACCGTCACGGCGGGCGCATAATTCATCAGCGTAAGCGACATAGGGTCGAAAATGGTAACAATTCCGAAAACCAACCCCAAAAATACGCCGGCAACAGGACCGAGCAGCATACCGCCCAATACTATGGGAACGAGCACGAACGACATCGAAGTCGTACCGCCCATTGGAATGGACAACCCGAACAACTGCAAAACCACTACGAGTGCAAGCAAAACCGCAAGAATAGTAATATTCTTTGCGGAAAAGAAATTTTTTCCTTCCTTTTCCATAAAAACCTCCGTCCGATTTCACTTTGGAATATCGGCAGTAAAAAAATTATTATACTTATTAAACAGTCCGGTTACGGCAAGCGTATATCGGCTGAAAGTATTCTCTTTTAATAATATTAGCATATTTTAAAAATCTTTTGCAAGTAAATAAAAGCGGTGTAACATTTTTGCTGAGATTTTAATACAATTTACTATACGAAAACTGCAAAACTTAAAATTTTGTAGCAAACACCCTGCACGGAACAACAAAACTTTACATACGCGTGCGGGGAATAAGGAGGATACTTATGAACTTATTTTCTGGTTGCGGAAACAACAGTTGCCTTTGGATACTCATTCTCTTATTGCTCGCGGCAAGCTGCAGCGGCAATGGCATAGAAGGCGTACTTTCCGGTAGCTGCACCCCCATACTCATCGCTCTGTTGTACAGTATGTGGAAAAACGGCACGCTCTCCAACTTGCTTTGCGGCAACGGCGGCAACTGCGGTTGCGGCTGCGGTTGCTGATTACGCCATGAATTTCCTTTGACACAATTTTGAAGTTGCCGATAATACTACCTTAAAAGGGTTTGCCGAAAGGCAAACCCTTATTTCTTTAAAGTAAAAGCGTATTTATAAACCGCGGCAATCGTCTTTGCGTCGCAAAGAACACCGTTTTCAATCATTTCCATTACTTCCTGTAAAGGAATAAATTCGCTTGTAACGAATTCGCCTTCGTCCGGCTTTTTTTGGGTTACGGTAAATTTGTCTGTGAAAAACACTCGGATAATTTCGTCCGTATACCCCGGCGTGGGATAAATATTCAGGTACGGAACGAGCGTTTCAGCCAAAATCCCCGTCTCTTCTTCAAGCTCTCTTGCCGCCGCAATTTCGGGCGACTCACCTTTTTCAAGCTTGCCCGCGGGTATTTCGTACAGCTCTCTATTATATAGATAGCGGAATTGTTTTACGAGCAGAACTTTTTCGTCGCAAACGCATAAAACAGCCGCGCCGCCGTTATGACGCACGCACTCCCGCACAGAATGCGAGCCGTCGGCAAGCTCAACTTCGTCCACTTCCAATTTTAAAATTTTTCCGTCGTAAACGACTTTACCGTCCACTTTTTTTTCGGTTAATTTCATAAAGATTTTTCAAACTCTTCTATTAAACGGATTAATTCGGCAATGCCGTCGGACACGCACCCCAGACGCAACACGAAGTAATTATACCCGCACACGAGCGCGTCGATAAGCTCTTCGTCTCCCTTTTCGAGAGCTTTAGCAAGTTGAGATAAAATTTTCGCGCCGTTTTGCTTATCTTCTTCGGGAATACCGCAATTTACTATAAAATCCATCTCCTGCGATAACGCCACGCCGAGCGCGGACGCAACTTCCGCCGCGTGCGTATCGGGTGCGGTTTCGGGAAGAGCGTCGAGCTGCTCTTTAAACACCTGTGAAACGCAGTCTTGCAGCCCTTTAATTATTATATTGCAGAAAGCCTGATAACTTGCAAAATAACTGCCGTCGTAAGCAAAATATTTTCTAAGAAAATCGTTGAAATTAAGAGTGTTTTTGTCGAATTCGACCAAAAGGCAGAAAATAAACGCCAATCTCGCGCCCACGGTCTGCGGAAGCATTACGTAACTCTGCGGCAAAACCCCGTCGTCTACGGAGATAAGGCACTGCTCTTTTGCGGCATTATAGTCGAATTTGCGCGTAACCGTTTCAAACAGACGGTAAAGCTCGGGACAGTTGACTATACACTTTAACAAATCTTTTATCTTCGTGGTAGCCATAATAAACTTGCAACTTTTAAGCTCTTCGCACTTTTCAAGAAAACTCAAAACCTGTTCTTTGGTATCCGTCATAGTTTCACCCTTTGTGTTTTTGTCTATTATATCACAATAAAATCCAAAATTAAATTATTTTTTAACAAATATCTTGCTTTTATAAAAAATATTATGTATAATAATTACTACTTTCACTATTTTTAAGTAAAATCGATAAATTATGTTGAACACAGGCGAAACTTCCACAAACAAATTAATAATACTTTTCGTTTTCGATAAAATGGAAAGCTCGCTGTCGGAAAGGACTATCGTCGATATGTGTTCCACTTCCAATAGCTGGATGGGCTATATGGACTGCGTAAACGTTATTCATAAGCTGATTGACGACAATTTTATCTGTCCTATTGGCGACGACGAAGACGTTTTGTATACCATTACCCCCGACGGACGGGAATCTTTAGCGAATTTCTATATAAATATTCCGAAAAGCGTCCGCGAAGAAATTTCCCAGTTCGTAAAAAAGAACAGCACCCGCTACCGCAACAGACAGGAATGCCGTTCGGATTACTATCAGAACAAAGACGGCACCTTTACCGTTTCGCTCAAAATTCTTGCGCCCGTGCAACCCCTTCTCGATTTGAAATTCGTAGTTCCCGACAAAAAGACGGCGAAAGCGATTTATAAAAAATGGGAAGAAAAAGCCGCCGACGTATACTCGGTAATTTACGAAAATCTTTGCGATTAGGAGTTAATTATGTTCACTTACGAAACTTTCGGCACTTGCTCTCGCCGCATATCGTTCGATGTTGACGAAGACGGCAACCTGCACAATCTTCAGTTTGCGGGCGGTTGTCACGGCAACACGCAGGGCGTTGCTCTGCTTGCCGAAGGCAGAAATATAGACGAGATAGAAAAAATATTGAGCGGCGTGCAGTGCCGCAACGGAACTTCCTGTCCCGACCAGCTTTCAAAAGCTATAGCCGCCTATAAAAAAAGCAAATAAGCATATATTAAATTACCCCGTTGCATAAAGCAACGGGGATTTTTTCGCTTAAAATTGATAAAGCACGCCAATTATGCGTGACATAGTACTGCGCAAATATTATAAATTGCACAATAAATCGTAAAATTCGCCCATATTTTTGCCGACAAGGTCTAAATAAAAGCATCTCCCGTCGTAGCCGCGTTCACTTTCGTATCTTATAAGATTGAATCCGTAATAATCCTTATTCACCGCCACGAGAAGTTTTTCAAACGGCATTCCGCAGCAGGTAAGCTTCTTGCCGAATTCAAACTCCACCCATTTTCCCGTCTGCATTTCCTTAACGGTCAAATCGTTTATGCTCACGCCGAACGCAGGCATTTGATGGGAACCGGCAATCATATCGTTCCAACTATTCAGAATTTTTCCGTAACCGTCACTGCCGGACGAATAAGATGTTTTAACTCCTCCGTCGTAAACGCTTATAACTTCGCTTTGGTCGAATACGCTGTAAATTTCTTCCATTATTATCATACCCCTATTATGTATCGGTTTTTGAAATATATTCGTCTATTGCCTTTGCCGCAGTTTTACCCGCGCCCATAGCAAGAATAACGGTCGCCGCACCCGTAACCGCGTCGCCTCCCGCGTAAACGGCTTGCTTTGAAGTTTTGCCCGTACGCTCTTCCACCACGATGCCACCGCGACGGTTGACTTCAAGACCCTTCGTAGTGTCTTTAATAAGGGGATTAGGGCTTGTGCCTATGGAAATTATCACGCAGTCGACTTCTATTTCGTATTCACTGCCTGCTATCTCCACGGGGCTTTTTCTTCCGCGCTCGTCGGGTTCGCCAAGCTCGCATTTAATTACTTTAACTGCCCTTACGAAACCGTTTTTGGGGTCACGCCTGTTTTCGGGGTTATCATAGCCCAGAATTTCCACGGGATTTCGCAAAATCTCGAACTTAACCCCTTCTTCTTCGGCATGCTCGACTTCTTCCCTTCTTGCGGGCAGTTCGTCCATAGAACGGCGGTAAATCACGTAAACCTTTTCCGCGCCCAATCTCAACGCCGTTCTCGCGGCGTCCATGGCAACGTTTCCGCCGCCCACTACAGCAACGCTTTTCGCGCGCATAATCGGCGTATTCGCACCGTTTTCATAGGCTTTCATAAGGTTTACGCGCGTTAAAAACTCGTTCGCGGAATAGACGCCTTTAAGGCTCTCGCCCTTTATTCCCATAAAGCGGGGCAACCCTGCGCCCGAGCCTATAAACACCCCTTCGTAGCCCTGCTCCAAAAGCTCGTCTACAGTAACGGTTTTTCCTACCACGACGTTAGTTTCTATTTCCACGCCGTACTTTTTAAGCGTTTCAACTTCCCTTGCCACTATGCTTTTGGGCAATCTGAATTCGGGAATACCGTAAACGAGCACCCCGCCCGCCAAGTGCAACGCCTCGAAAACGGTAACCTTATACCCCTTTTTAGCCAAATCGCCCGCACAGGTCAATCCCGAAGGACCCGAGCCGACGACCGCAACTCTGTGCCCGTTAGGTTCGGGTAAATTAAAATTGCCGCTATTTCGGGCGTTGTGCCAATCGGCAACGAACCGCTCCAACCGCCCTATACCCACAGACTCGAACTTTATTCCGAGCGTGCATTTATTCTCGCACTGCGTCTCCTGCGGGCAAACTCTGCCGCAAACAGCCGGCAATGACGACGCGGTGGATATTATATCGTACGCACCGCCGAAATCTCCGACTTTAATCTTTGATATAAACTCGGGAATAGGCACGCCTACGGGACAACCTTCAACGCAAGGTCTGTTTTTACAGTTTAAACATCTTTGCGCTTCCGCAACGGCAAGTTTCTCAGTATATCCCAACGCCACTTCTTCAAAATTTCTTGCCCGCAACTCGGGCGACTGCACGGGCATTTCGTGCTTTTTAGGTTGAATTGCCATCAATTTACCTTCTTATTTAAAAGATTACAAGTCTTTTCTCTTTCTCTTTGTTCAAATTCCGCATACGCGCCCGAACGAGCAATAGCTTCGTCAAAGTCGACTTCATACCCGTCGAAATCGGGGCCGTCCACGCAGGCAAACTTCACTTTTCCGCCAACTGTAAGGCGGCAACCGCCGCACATACCCGTACCGTCAATCATTATGGGGTTCATCGAAACGGTGGTTTTTACCCCGTAAGGTCTGGCGGTTGCAACAACGAATTTCATCATCACAAGCGGACCGATAGTAATAATTTCGTCATATTTTTCCCCGTTTTCAAGCGCAAGCGACAATGGTTGAGTAACCAATCCCTTACCGCCGTAACTGCCGTCGTCGGTCATTACGGTAAGCCTATCCGAACACTCCCTGAACTCGTCTTCGAGAATGACCAAATCTTTATTTCTGAAACCTATTATCGAATGCACTTCGCAACCGAGCTTATGAAGCTTTTGCGCAACGGGCAGAGCAATAGCACACCCAACGCCGCCGCCGACTATACATACTTTTTTCAAGCCGTCGGTCTTAGTCGCACAGCCCAAAGGTCCTACGAAATCTTTCAGGCAGTCCCCTACTTCCAAAGCGTTTAAAAGCGCGGTCGTAGCCCCTACAATCTGAAAAATTATTCTTACGGTTCCCTTTTCTCTGTCGTACCCCGCAACGGTAAGCGGTATTCTTTCCCCGTTTTCGTTTACGCGAAGAATTATAAACTGCCCTGCCTGCGCCTTTTTAGCCACGGCAGGCGTGTAAATATCCATACTCGTAACGGTAGAATTGAGAGCGCGTTTATCTATAATACGGTACATTCGGTTCTCCTTGATAACCTTTCTCACTCTTTTAATCAGCTCAATGGGAAACGGGGCGTTGCTGTCGTGTGCAAACCTGACTTTACGCACCACGCCGACCTGCTCGCGGTTATGCCTGCCGAGCGGCGCGCATACGCGGTCGCCAATCTCTGCATCCGCAAACGGACACAAATACCAATAAGTATACCCCACCACGTTCGGGTCGTCCACAAATTCAACCGCAACGAAACAAGTCAGATTATTCATAAATAAATTATATCAGAAATTCGCGAAAAAGCAAGAAAAAAAGGCTTGCACAGGCAAGCCTTTTCTCGTTTATTACTGATAATCGACAACACCAATCCAGTTGCGCAAAAACTCAACCTCTTCGGGGTTGGCTTTCACTAATCTCGATGCGGCAACTATGGGAATCCAGCTCTGTACGTACTGTATAGCCGTGTCGCTCTTCTTGCAGTACAGCCTGAGATATTTTTCGCCGAGTTCCTTGTTACCCGCAAGATAGAACAAAAGATAGCTTCTTGCAACGTCTGCGGACGAGTTACCCTGCGTTGCGTGCGACCAGTCGATTACGTAAGGAGTGCCGTCCTTGGTAATAATCACGTTGGTGGGGTTAAAGTCGCCGTGGCAAAGATGAGTATGCTTGGGCATAGAATCGAGACGGGTATGCAGGTCGTAACGCGTGGTTGCGTCAAGGTCCGTAGCGGAAATCTTACCCTGCATTTTGTCCTTTAATTTGTTGAGCATAGGCACTTTTTTTGAAAGCACCGTCATCTGCAAATCAACGAACAAATTAAGATATTCGTCTTCCTTTTCGGGGTGAGCGTCCATAAGCGACTGCAAGGTCTTGCCTTCGATATAATCGAGTACGATTGCCCACTTTCCGTCGACTACCTGAACAGCCTGAAGCTTGGGAACGTTTAAGTCCGTTTCTTCAACTCTCGCGTGGTTTAACGCTTCGTTAAGTATGTCTGCTTTGGAATACTGCTGCTCGAAAACCTTAACGAGCTTATCGTCCTGATGGTAAATCTTTTTGTCCGGTCTTGAAAAGACTAATTTTGCCTGTTCTTTCATCATTTTTTCTCCTTATTTTCCGTAATATGCGTTGAGATACATCTGTTTGATTTCGCTCATAAGCGGATATCTGGGGTTAGCTCCCGTGCATTGGTCGTCGAAAGCCTGCTCAACCATTTCGTCAAGACGGTCAAGGAAATCCTTTTCGTCTATGCCGTAATCTTTAATGGTCTTTTTGATACCGACCTGAGCCTTGAGTTTATCTATTGCCTTTATAAGATTTTCAACCTTCTCGCCGTCGTTTTTACCGTTCAAGCCGAGATATTCCGCAACTTCCGCATAGCGGCGTAAAGTTTTGGGATATGCGTATTGGCTGAAAGTTCCCATCTTTGCGGGAGCTTCCGCAGAGTTGAACCTTATAACTTCGTCAATCATCAAAGCGTTTGCAATACCGTGCGGCAAGTGATGGAATGCGCCCAGCTTGTGCGCCATGGAGTGGCACACGCCAAGGAACGCGTTCGCAAACGCCATACCCGCCATAGTAGCGGCGTTAGCCATCTGCTCCCTTGCGTGAACGTCCGTCTGTCCGTTCTCGTAAGCCGCGGGCAGGTTTTCGAAAATAACCTTCAACGCTTCCTTTGCAAGACCGTCCGTGTATCCCGTAGCCATTACGGAAACGTATGCTTCGAGCGCGTGCGTAACCGCATCTATACCCGACGCCGCGGTAAGTCCCTTAGGCGCGGACATATGCAAATCGGTATCGATAATCGCCATATCGGGCAACAGCTCGTAATCGGCAAGCGGATATTTAACGCCCGTCTTTTCGTCGGTAATTACGGCGAAAGGCGTAACCTCCGAACCCGTACCCGCCGAAGTGGGAATTGCGATAAAGTAAGCCTTTTCTCCCATCTTGGGGAAAGTGTAAATTCTCTTTCTTATATCCACGAAACGCATCGCCATATCGTGGAAGTTTACTTCGGGGTGTTCGTACATAACCCACATAATCTTCGCCGCATCCATTGCACTGCCGCCGCCGAGCGCGATAATGACGTCGGGCTTGAACGCAGACATCTGTTTTGCGCCTTCGATAGCGCACGCAAGCGTGGGGTCGGGAGCTACGTCGAAGAAAATATTGTGGTCAATACCTATTTGGTCGAGTTTATCGGTTATGCACTTCGTAAATCCGTTCTGATAAAGGAAACTGTCCGTAACAACGAACGCCTTCTTCTTGCCCATTACAGTCTTTAACTCGTCAAGCGCGACGGGCAGACAGCCTTTTTTCAAATATACCTTTTCGGGTGTTCTGAACCACAACATATTTTCCCTTCTCTCCGCAACAGTTTTAATATTCAAAAGATGTTTTACTCCTACGTTTTCAGAAACCGAGTTGCCGCCCCAGCTGCCGCAACCCAAAGTGAGCGACGGCGCAAGCTTGAAGTTATACAAGTCGCCTATACCACCCTGCGAAGAAGGTGTGTTTATGAGAATACGGCAGGTTTTCATTCTCTCGGAAAACTCGTGTATTTTATCCTTTTCGGCAACTACGTTTACGTACAGCGAAGAAGTATGTCCGTAACCGCCGTCTGCAACGAGCTTTTCAGCCTTGTCGAGCGCATCGCCGAAAGTTTTCGCCCTGTACATTGCAAGTACGGGGGAAAGCTTCTCGTGCGCAAACTCTTCTGAAAGCTCTACACTCTCCACTTCGCCGATAAGAATTTTAGCCGTTTCGGGAACTTCGACGCCCGCAAGCTTTGCAATCTTATAAGCGGGCTGACCGACGATACGAGCGTTGAGCGCACCGTTAATGATAATGGTCTTTCTCACCTTGTCAAGCTCTTCGCCCTTAAGGAAATAGCAACCGCGAGCCGCAAATTCCTTTTTAACCGCGGAATAAACTTTGTCCAGAACGATTACCGACTGTTCGGATGCACAAATCATACCGTTATCAAAGGTCTTGGAATGGATAATGGAGTTTACAGCAACCAACACGTCTGCGCTGTCGTCAATAATCGCGGGAGTATTGCCTGCGCCTACGCCCAAAGCGGGCTTACCGCTCGAATACGCGGCTTTAACCATACCGGGACCGCCCGTGGCAAGTATCGTGTCAACGGACTTCATCAAAAGATTGGTCATATCAAGGCTGGGTACGTCAATCCAGCTTATTATGCCTTCGGGTGCGCCCGCCGCAACAGCCGCTTCGTAAATAACCTTGGCGGCGGCAATCGTCGCGCCCTTAGCACGGGGATGCGGGCTGAAAATACAACCGTTTCTCGTCTTTAAACACAAAAGAGCCTTAAAAATTGCCGTCGACGTGGGGTTGGTCGTAGGAATAACCGCGCCGATAACGCCTATGGGTTCGGCAATTTTGACAGTGCCGTAAGCCTTATCTTCTTCGATTATTCCGCAGGTTTTGGTATCCCTGTATTGATTGTAAATATATTCGGCGGCGTAGTGGTTTTTAATTACCTTGTCTTCCACTATGCCCATACCCGTCTCTTCTACCGCAAGCTTTGCAAGCGCAATTCTCTCTTTATTCGCAGCAGTCGCACACGCAAGAAAAATTTTATCAACCTGCTCCTGCGAGTATTTAGCGAATTTACTTTGTGCCTTGCGGACGCGCTCAATCTCTTTTTCAAGTTTTTCAACGCCGTCGCAAATTTCGTAGTTCAACTTAAACTCCATTTTTTTCTCCTTTTATATATTAATGTGTAAATTGGAAACTTAATAATTAGATATTTTTTAATCGATATAAGTTTATCAAATAAACGGGTATAAAAGCAAAGGAATTACGCCCGGTTTTTTAAATTGCGGTTAATTGTTAAATCGTTCAAAAATTAGTTAATCGATAACACTATTTCAAGCGGCAAAAAATAACCGCTAATGCTTGCGGTTTGGCTTGACAAATACTTTTTTGTTTATTATAATTTTACTTGTTTTTAAGCACTCGTGGCGGAATTGGCAGACGCGCAGGTTTCAGGTTCCTGTGGGCGACCGTGCAGGTTCAACTCCTGTCGAGTGCACCAAGTCTTAATAGCTTGAACTTCTTTACCTTTAAAAAGACGTTCGGGCTATTTTGTTATATTGGAGAAATGTTTAATTTGTTATTGAATTTTACCTAAATATATAGTAATAAAGATGCTTCATGGAATGCTTATACAGGAGAATATACAGTTCATTGTTCCGACGGACAAATTGATAAAAGTTAAACAATATTTGTGACAGTTTACTTATTAAATTATAGCTCACTACACTTTGCAAGCAACGTACGTTGCACCATTTTAACCGCAAGTCGAAGTATTCGACTTGCGGTATTTTTTTCATTAACAAAGCCGAGCCGTCGCAAATAACAGCTCGGCTTAAAATTATCACGTATCCCCGCTTACGTAGCAATTACTATAAGCCGAATTTTTTGCTCACCGCCTGCGCCTTGTCTGCGTCGAGAAGTTTTGACTGTGCGGCATCGGCAAAATTCATATAATGGTAATTGCCCGCATTTGCAGTCCACTCTGTCATATCTTCGCCGTTCGGATTACAGTTTTTGCAAAAGTTAACGAGATATGCAAGCATTTTCTCGCCCAATTCGTAATCGGTTTCCGTCCACTCTCTTCCGCTCACAGTAGAGAAATTGCCGGTAAAATAATATAACTCGTAAGAGTGCTGAGGTCCCATAGCCTGATTACTGCCGGTGGTCGCCAACGGGACTTCGCGTTCAAACAGATAAACGAAGGTTTCCGTTCCGTCTCTGAGATTATTTCTGTCCTTTGCAAGCGCATTGTGTTGTCCGAGCATATTTTCGGTCACCGTAAATTCCCCCGTAGAGTAAAAATCTGTAAATATGCTGATATGCCGGTTATCGTCATATGCAACGTTTCCGCACATAAGGTTTACACTATTTACCGTGCGTTTTTTAACCGACGACTTATACGAACCCGTAATAATTTCCCCGTCAATGCAAGGGCCGCTGGGACTGATATCCATTCCTTTAAAGCTGTCGGCGGAAAGCTTACGTAAATCTTCGACGGACGACGAAGCGAACGAACCGTTTATTTTTGCCATTCTTTCGTCTATAGTTTGCCAGGTACCGCTGTACGGCTCTTCGCTCAGCGTAACGGCATTTTTAAATAAACCATCAGCTTTGGGAGAGCTTATAAGCCCCGTCAGCGAACCTGCGCCTGCCGATTGCCCCATAACCGTAACGTTTTCAGGGTCTCCGCCAAACACATTTATGTTATTTTTAACCCATTTCAACGCTGCAATCTGGTCCAAAATTCCGTAATTACCCGCACCGTCGTTTTCTGCTTTCAAATTTTTGGTCGCCATAAATCCGAGATAACCCAAACGGTAATTTATACTTACGTAAACTACGTCGTGTCTTGCTATATTCGCGCCGTCGAATATTTCGGCACTGCTCCCGCCCGTATTATACGCACCGCCGTGAATATAAACGAGAACAGGCTTATTTTCGTAAGTTTTATAAGACGACCAAACGTTCAAATATAAACAATCTTCCGAAAAAATTTCGCCGTTTCGGTAATGCTCCGGATTCAAGTCGGGTTGAAATTCTGCCGTCCATATTCCACCCGCAGTGTTTGGCGTGTTCTGTAACGCGCACGACCCCCATAACGAACAATCGAGTTCGTTTTCCCAAGGCACGACGGGTTGGGGCGATTTAAACCTTAAATCCCCTATGGGAGCGGCGGCGTACGGAATACCCTTAAACACCACAACGTCTTTATTCTCCGTTTCCGTGCCGCGTATCTTTCCCCCTTCAACGGTAACTTTCATATCCGCATAAGGCGCGGCGGCTGGGCCGTCATCTTCGTGGGGCGGCGTACATCCGCTGCCAACCGCAACCACCAATCCGACAAGTAAAAAACTTAGCAACAAGTTTTTTATTTTCATTTTCATTTTCATTCTCCTTATCATTAATTATAAATCTTGTTCGGCACAGATTTATAAACGTCGCCGCGTCAAAATGAACGCGGCGACGCAGTTTTACTGCAATTTTTTTGTTTTAAAAACTATTCTTCAGTCTTGTCTTCGGAATTTTCCACTTCTGCCGCCGCTTTCTTTTTAAAGAAAATCGGTTTCAGAAGGAAGAATGCCCATACGGCACAACCGCCGAGAACGAGTACTTCCAAAACGATACCAACGGGAATCCACCATGCGTTTACAGTAGGCGCCACGCGGACGCTCAACTCTATAGCATACTTCAACTCCGTTTCGCCGTCATCCCCAAATATTTCGTTGAGCTGCGAACGGTCGTAAGTAGACGCATAATTGTACGTATCTACAGACGTCCATATTATATTGTGCGCCGCACGCTGAGCACAGTTGGCCATCGTTTTGTTGCTGTTCAAATCTATACCGTGGAAAGGAGTCAACGTATGGTTGAGCCAGATATCCTGTCCTGAACGAAGTCCCTGCTCGTGATTGAATAAGCCTACTACGGTATTTTCGGGTTTGGAAACTATATCGGTAAGAAGCGTTCCGCGGAAGCCCCACTCGTCACGCAGAATCTGAGTACAAGTCGCATAGTTTGCGCCCGCCCAAACGGGACCTACGTTGTTGAACGCCGTCATTATAGCGTTCCCGCCGCCTTCCTTTACAGCTATTTCAAATACTCTCATAGCATTTTCTCTCAACGACTGTTCTGTAAGCCAGGTATCGGTATCGCCGGGATTCTTACCGTATTCACAGCAGACAAAATGCTTCATATAGCAGTAAAGATTGTTCATCTTCGCGCCGTGAACGATATTCGCCCCGAGATTACCCGCGAGAACGGCGTCTTCCGAATAGTACTCGAAATTACGGTTCGTATACGCCGAACGATGAAGATTGAGTCCGGGTGCGTACCATCCGGAAACGTTGGTATTCTGCGCTTCCATACCCATAAACAATCCCATTTCGAGAAGAAGATTTTTACTCCACGAGCAGCCTACGATAGATTCGCTGGGCCAAACCGTCCATACCTTTTCAATTTCTTCCGCCGCGTCGACGCCGCCGCTCCAGGTACCCTTTAACGCAGTGAGATTAAAGCCCGCAGGTCCGTCGTAATCGAGATTTTTGATTTTACCGATAGACACTGCCGCAACGGTCTGGAAACCGCCGAAAGTAAATAAATCGCTGAGCTCGGCGGGCGTCATTTGGGAAATCAACTTATCCCAGTCGTCGCCGTCGTAATTTGCCGCAAGCTTTTTGATAAGCTCGGTATTGTATACCGGCTTAGCATCTCCCCATTTACCGTTAAGCTGTTCAAGAGTCGCTTTCTCGCCACCTTCAACCGTTACCAAGTGCATATCGGTTTCCGTGCTTCCCGTCTTGGGCATTTCGTCCGTTTCGTAAACGGGATTCATAAACTCTCTTGCGGCTCTCATCTTCTCGTGGTTTCTCGAAGGTCCCGCCGTACGGGTTTTTACCGTATCGTTATAATTTTTGAAGCCTTCTGCACGCGAAAGATAATTTGTTTTTGCAAGTCCGACGTTCGTACCGTCAACCGAAACGCCAGCATACGCACCGTCGCCCGTAAGACGGGTATCAATATCTCCGCCGCCGACAGGGTCTTTTTCGTAAACCAAAGTACTTGCAACGTTATAAGTTATAGTTGCATTGGAACCGTCGGCCATAATATCGTCGGCAACGGTATGAGAATCTCTGCGAAGGGTTATTTCGTAATCGCCCTCGTCAAGCTCCCACGAAGTTTTACCGTTTTTATTTAAATCCCAGCAATCGAAGGAAGCCATATCAAACGCCGTAAAAGTCAGTTTTACTTCGTCTTTCTCTCCGGGAGATATTTCCTTCGTCTTTGCAAAATCCAAAAGATTTACCGAAGCCTTTTCAATTCCGCCCGAAGTATAAGGGGGATTAAAATAAAGCTCCACTACGTCTCTGCCTGCTTTCGTCCCCACGTTTTCAACTTCTACCGTTAAAGTAATCTCCGTATCGAGAGCGAGAACGCCTCCGTCTTCAAGTGAAACGTCTTTAACGTTCCATTTGAAATCGGTATAAGAAAGTCCGTAACCGAAGGGGAACTGCACTACGCCGTCGTAGCCCGAACCGTAAGCCGTTCTTTTGAAGAATCCTTCTTCGGCGGCAGTTTCATACCACTTATAACCGTAGTAAATACCTTCGGCTTCAACCATGTCTTTGGTAGCGTTCTGCAAATCGCTTCCCACGTTACGGTTGTTTGCCCACACGGAATCGTAATCGGCGTTGTTGGGGAAATAAGGGTAAATATCCGCCGTTCTGCCCGAAGGGTTTATTTTTCCGTTTATGATACGCCCTATTGCCCACGCGCCCGACTGACCGGTAAAGCCCGCCCAAAGACAAGCGTCTATTCCGTAATTCTGGTTTTTCAGAAAACTTAAATTCATCGCATTGGCGGCGTTGATAACCACGATTATCTTTTCATACTTTGCTTCCCCTTTAAGATATTGGAATAAAGCGATTTCCGCATCGGTAAGCTCGAGATAAGTTTTGTTGGTACCGTTGTATTTCAAGGGTATCTCGTCTATCGTTTCACCGGCGTATCTGCCCAAAACCACTATAGCGGTATCCGACCAGGATTTTGCATCCTTTGCGGCTTGCTTCAATTCGGTGATTGCAGGCTCGCTCAATTCGTAAGGCTTTGTATTTTTGTCCCCTCTCGTAGCGGGGCGGGCGGCGTAAAACTTTTCAAGCGTCTCGTTTACCTGAAGCCCCGAACCTTTAAGCGAAGACATAAAAGTTTCCGCATACTGGGGGTCGATTACTCCCGTTCCGCTTCCCGAACCCGTCACAATCCAGTTTTTATCCGCGGAAGCAGAGCCGAACACGTTAACCTTTGCATTTTCTTCCAAAGGTAAAGCATAGTTTTCATTTAATAAAAGCGTCGTGCTTTCCGCACCTACGTTTTTAACTATTTCGTCGCCCAGCTTAGATGAAAATTTACCCGCTTCCGCGTCGACTTCCGCACCGGAACCGCACAAAAGCGCGGTAATATTTCTGCTGTAACGCGTTGCAAATACGTTGGCAACGATACAAGCGGCAATTATGATTGCGATTACGGCAAAACATATTATTTTTTTAACTGAAAATTTCATATACGTAAATTAATTCACTCCTTAAAATTGAATGCTTAAAAATATAATCTTTAAACTTTATCACACTGCGCTGTATTTTCAGATTAAAAAAGGAACGTTCGCCGAAAGCGAACGTTCCCCTTGAGAAATAAATACACTTTGCGTATGTATCGGCTTAATTAAGTTTAAAGTCTGTAAATCCCGCTCTTTACTCTGCGAGCGTTGCGGTTTAATTGTGCTTGTCCACAAGCTCCTGGTCGTTCATGTCGTTACCCCAATGGGATACGTACCTTCTCATCAGCTTGCTGCGGAGCGGAAGGCTCGATGCGGCAGCTTTCTCTTCATCGAAAGTACCGTATTGAACTACAAGACACAAATTACCCCAACCGAAAGTAATATTATCGTCGCGGCTGTCACAGTAAACCTGATAGCAGAACGAACCCAATTCGGCGGTTACGTTTTCATCCGTTTTAAGAATATCCTTAGAAGGACTGGACTGAGCATACGCCGCGCCGTAGTTGAAGCTCGAGAAGCACCATACACCCTGATAACGGTTTTTATCCGGCGTGGGAGCCTTATCGGGATTATCGGGGTTTATCGTCACGTCAAACCATACGCAATACAAGCCGGCATACTCACCTTCGGTAATCTTTTCAACCGAGTCGGAAGCGCCTTTACCGCCCATACTGTCTTTATAACCCATACCGTTGACCAAACCTAAAGGTGCGGTAGTATAACCGAGTCCGCCGTTGTCCAAAGACTGCGTCCAGGGGTCGTTATCGTCGGGCTTGAGTAAATTGCCTTCATCCCCTCTCTGCCAGGTAGCGTTTCTTTCGGTGGCCACTTTAGTTAAACCGAGAACGGTCTGAATTGCCGAATCGTCGTAACCTATGCTCTTGGGGTCAACTATCAATCCCATCAGAACCTTAGCCGCTTCGCCTTCGCCTTCAACTTTAAGCCGGGCGAAAACTACTTCGGGGTTGAATTTGCCTTCCTGTGTAAGGTTTATTTCATCTTTATCCGCATTGTAGGAAATAGAGTCAATATATACTTCTTTAGTTTCATGAATTGATTCCACTATAATGCTGTTTCCGCCAGCAACCATGGGAATTTCAACAGCCACGTTCTGCCAGAAGTATATGGGTTTGCACGCTTTGCCGGTATAGGTACCCTCGCCTACGTTTTTGCCGGGAACGTAACTCTTGTACTGAGTCCAGTCTACAGCCGCAAGCTTGACGGTATCGGGAATGTTAACGGGCGTACCGTTTACCGTAATTTTAAGAACGGTGTTAAGTTGCGTTTCGGGTGCCGTGTATCCGGTATCACCACTGCCGTCATAGTTCGGGTTAGCCATTTTAAGGATAACGTTTGCACGACCGGACTTATCGCCCGTCAACGAGTAAAGAATCTGTCCGCCCTTACCCCTTTCGAATTCGATAAGATTATCTTTGGTCGAACCGCTTCCGTTTCTGCCGCCGCCCGTCGTATTTACCCATTCGGGATGCTCGGCAACGTAAGTCCTTACGTCTACTCTGGGGTCCTGAATGGTATTGCTGTACGTACCCGTAACTTCGGCGGGAACGGGAAGTCCCTTATCTATACCGCGGCAATCGAATATTCCGTCGCCGTTTCTGGAAGGCGCGTTGACAAGGTCGGATTCGATGGCGTCCACTGCGGGACCCGCCGCGATTTTTACGCCGCTCTTAATTATCAGACCTTTTTCCGCTTCCACGAACGCACCGTACGCAACGCTCATATCGAGATAGAACGTACATCCGCCGTAATTCATTTCGAAGTGCGAATCAGACTTTGCAAGTCCCGTAGTCTTATAAGTAACGGTATCGGCGGAAACTTCAACTATTTCCTCCTTTTCGCCGTTTTGAAGAGTAGCCTGAATAGTCATACCGTCCGGAACGAACACTTCTCCTACGATATATTCCATTTTCTCGGGCTCGGTGATAATCTCAACGCTCTTAATATCGTTGGTAACTTTGATATTAACCGATGCGTTGTAAGTCTTATCCTCCGTCTTATAAGAAACGGTAACCTTTTTGTCGGTAAGCTTCAGCTCGCCTTTAAGGTCCCAGGTATATTCTTCGTCAGTCAAGGCTGTTTTTGTTTCGTCGTCATAAATTTTGGATACCGTCATACCCGCAGGGTCGAATTTCTCGCCCAGTACGTACTCCACTTTCGTAGGAGCTTTCGTAATCTCTATGCCGGTAAGCTCGGGTGCTTTAGGCGTGCACGCAGAAAAAGTAAACAGCGCGGCAACAGCCATAATCGCAGCCATAAAAAGAGATACGGTTTTTTTGTTTGCCATTAGTTATCAATTCCTCCCTAATAAATGTTAAATTAACCAAAGTAGGTGCCGACATTTAAAGCCGATAATAAATAACGACAAATCTTCAATTAAGTTACGCTTTTAGCATATCACCCCCCCCCGTTGTCAACCGTTTTCATTAAATATTTAAAATTTGTTATTTAGTTACATAATTTACTGTTTTTGCTATGTTAAATTAATTTATCACAATTTTTTGTTGTGAATTTTTTTCATAAAAAATTTTTTATTCAAGGCAAAAAATCCGTCAAAAATAAGGACCGGAATTTTGTGTCTCTATAATAGTGACAAGAAAAATTTGTCAGATTTTGTCGTGATTTTTCGCACTGAATATATCTTTTTACCAACTTAACCGCAATTTTCGAAACTTGACGGTAAAATTAAAAAACTGTATACTTGTTTCGAATACGTGTGACTTACCGCTCGTAACGATAAGGGGAAATTATGAAAAAATTAAAAATCGGGTTTTTAACTCTTTCCGCGGCAATTTTTGCAGTCGGACTATCCGCCTGCGGTGCGCCTGCGGAAACGCATACGCATAAACTGACGGAGATAACCGGAACGGCTTCCACTTGCAGCGAACAAGGATTTACAACGCACTTTGCGTGCGACGGTTGCGACGGACTTTTCTTAGACAAGGACGGAAAAATTAAAATTACCGAAGATAAGCTCTCTCTTCCGCTTTTACAGCATACGTACAGGGACGTAAAAAAAGATACGACGCAACACTGGCTTAAATGCGAAGTATGTTCCGAAACCACGGAACGGGTAAACCACGTATTTACTACCGTTCCGAACAAGGCCGCTACGCAGACGAGCGACGGCTATACCGCAGGAGACGTTTGTCTGGATTGCGGATACGGCAAAAACGGCGGAAAAGTATTGCCGAAAGCCACGCTTTTTAAATCGGAAACTTACGACGGTCTCAACTATTGCTCCTATCAGCCCGAAGGCATAATAAACGAAAGGGAAAAACTGCCGCTTATCGTATTTTTGCACGGCTCGGGAGAGCGCGGCGACGACAATACGGCACAGCTTAAAAACGCAATAACGAAGGTCGTCTGCAAAGGTAGCGAAAGCTTGTTTATGAAAGCCGCCGTTCTCGTTCCACAGTGCCCCGAAAATATGATGTGGGCGGATACTCCTTGGGAAAACGGCAACTATAAACTTTCCGAAGTAGCGGAATCTGAAACGAATAAAAAGGTCGTAAATCTCGTCCGCCACTATATTTCGAAAGAATATATCGACGCGGACAGGGTATACGTTATGGGCATTTCAATGGGCGGATTCGGAACTTGGGATTTGCTTGCCCGCCATTCCGATATTTTTGCGGCGGGAATCCCCGTATGCGGCGGCGGACCGGACGATAAAATCGAAATACTCAAGAATATACCTATTTACACTTTCCACAGCGAAAACGATACTTCCGTACCCTACTCGGGAACGAAGGCAATGGTTGACGCGATTAAAGCCGCGGGCGGTGAAAAAATCGAATTCGTATCGTTCGCCGATAACGGTCACGTAATTTGGGATATAGCCATAACTTATCCCGGTCTGGAGCAGTGGCTTTTTGCACAAAAAAAACGATTGACCCCCATATATGTTGCGATTAATGAATAATTTCAGTAAAATAACGACGGAAAATTTCCGTCGCTATTTTGCAAATTCAGCCCATACAATTCAATTAAAATATAATTTTACCGAAATAATTATTGCACAATTAAAACGCTTATGATATAATAATTTGCGAAAATGAAAAAGCCGTTTTTAAATTTACGAATACCGGTTATTATTGCCTGCTCACTCGTCTTTGGCGTAGTGGCGGGCTATATTTTCGTCTTTTATAATCTGGATTTCGCATGGCTTTTGGCGGCAGTCCCGCTTTTTCTCGTTCCCGCAATAATTTTCGCGCTGTTAAAAAAGAAAACTGCTCTCTTAATTTCGCTTATCTGTCTTTTGGTATTCTGTTGCGGTGTCGTAAACTGCTCCGCACGCGCCATATCTTACCGCGTTCACGAAGTAAACGACAGCCAAACCCACTATATATGCGGTACGGTCGCCGAAAAATACGAAAGTCCGAACGGCGCGTTTTTAATTTTGGATAACGCCACGAGCGACAATAAAAAATTAAGCGGCAAAATCCGCGTAGGACTAAAAGAAAATTACGGCGAATATTGCGAAGTCGGCTACAAAATAGAATTTTCGTCCACTCTCTCGAACTACGACCTGTTTGAAAACGGTAAACTGAATTACTACGCGGAAGACACCGTAAAATACTATTGTTATTCGGTCGGCGGAATAAAATCGGAATACGGCTTTAACCTTTTCGGACAAATCCGCGGAGCGTTCCGCCGTGCACTGTACGATAATCTCGATAAGGACACGGCGTCCATATGTTACGCGATGCTAATCGGCGACACCAAGGGCGTTGACGACGCCGCTTTAGACAGCTTCCGTTTCGGCGGCGTAGCGCATATCTTCGCGGTTTCGGGGTTACATATCGGTCTGGTTTACGGCGTTATTGCTTTCGCAATGAAAAAACTCCGCGCAAATAAATTTTTAAGTGCGGCAATCTGTATAGCCGTTATTCTTCTGTATTCCGCAGTATGCGGCTTTACGCTATCGTCGGTACGCGCCGTCATAATGTGCGCTGTCGGCATAATTTCAAATCTTTTTTACGCAAAACGCGATATGCTCAACTCGCTTGCGGCGGCAGTTTTTATAATTCTTCTCGTAACGCCTTTAAGTCTTTTTTCGGTAGGCTTTCAGCTCTCCGTTTGCGCCGTCGGGGGTATTGGCATATTTTCTTCGGCAACGGGCAAATTGTTGGGTAAACTCAAAATTATCCCCCGCAAACTCGCAGGCGGAATAGGCGTTACCTTAGGCGCAACGGCGGGAACTTTTCCCGTATCCCTTTCGTCGTTCGGCTACGTTAGCGGCGCGGGCGTATTGTTAAATATCGTAGTTATCCCGCTCGTCTCCGTTTTCTTTCAGATTATTTTTGCCGCAACAATTCTCACTGCGTTTATTCCGCAGGTTGGCGCGATACTTCCTTACGCGGTTTTGCCGTTACAAGCCCTGCTCTCCTTTCTTCTTTCCGCAGGCTTTGAAAACGCACTGATAACGGGTTTCGGCGCAGGCTGGTTTCCGCTATTTTACTGTCTTGCCGCGCTTACAATCTGCGACAAATTTAATTTTAAAGCAATACCGCGTGCCGCAACGTTTACTTTAACCGCCGTAATTGCGGTTGCTTTCGTACTTTTAAAAACGTTCACGCCCGTAATCGGACACGAAATAGCTGTTTCGGCAAACGGTTACGGCGGAGCGGTTATCTTCAAGTCGTCGCGCGGAAAAATTCTCGTCACCACGGAAGGAGTAAACGCCCAACGCACCGTTCAATTTATAAACGAAGAATATTCTTCAGCACTTACCGGCGTAATAATTTTAGGCGGCGACGGTTGCGCCACCGTTTACGACCCCGATTGGAAATGCGGCGAAGTTTATATTTCGGACGAATATCTGCCGTTGCAACCGTATAAGTGCGTAAACTTCAACTATTTAAAAAGATTTACTCTTGACGGAATATCTTTCGTATTTATAGACGGATACACCCTTATTGCCGAATGCGACGGCGTTGGCGTATGCGTAAGCTACGGAGACCTGCCGGAAGTTTATTGCGACCTTTTAATTTCGCGCAATCTCAATTACGACGAAAACACTAAAACGCTCATTTGCGAATCCAAAAACACGGCATATTTTTCATTGAAGGGTTACGAATACAACGTGAAAGAATACGGAAGCCTGAAATACCGCACGCAAGGCGGCAAACTAAGCTACGAAATTCCGATTAGGCACTGATTAAAAAACTTGCCCGACCGCAGTTTGCGGTCGGGCAAGTTTTTTATTTACAATATTTCTTTTCGATTGCCGTGATTTTATCTACGCGACGCTGATGCCGTCCGCCTTCAAACGGGGTTGAAAGAAAAGTTTCAACTATTTTCAAAGCGTAACCGTCACCGACGACCTTTTCGCCGAGAGCAATCATATTCGAATCGTTGTGCAACCGCGTAAACTCCGCGCAGTAAGTATCGTGACAGTGCGCGCAACGCACCCCCGGCACCTTATTCGCCACTATAGAAACGCCGATACCCGTGGAGCAAACCACGATTCCCCTTTCACACTCTCCGCTCGCCACGCTTTCGGCGGCGGGCAAAGCAAAATCGGGATAATCGCAACTGTCGAAGGTATCAGTGCCGAAATTTTTAACTTCGTGTCCGAGTTCTTGCAGGCGTGCAATTATCTTGTTTTTAAGATTGAGCGCGCCGTGGTCGCAGGCAATAGCAATTTTCATAAATTTTCGTCCTTATAAGTTTTGATATAGTTTTTAATTATTACGTCGCAGGCACGCGAAAGGCAGTCGCGCGTCACCCTGTAAGCGTCAAGATTGCAACCGAACGGGTCGGGAACGTCGTAACCGCATACGTCTTTTATACATATCACCCTGCCGCAACCTTCCAGCATTTTTTTCTGCGTTTCGGTCATACAAATGACGAACGCACTGCTTTCAATCAATTTTTGCGTAAGCTGTCTTGGCGCAAACTTTTCAACCGTAATTCCCGCTTCTTCAAGCGCGGTCTTGCTGTTTTCGCTCATAGCTCCGCCCACATCGGCGTGAACGCCGCACGACGCAACGTCCCACCACTTGATTTTATTCCGTTTTATCTTCGTCCGCAACAGAAACTCCGCCATAGGACTGCGGCAAGTATTTCCGGTACACACGAACAGAATTTTTTTCCTTTTCATTTCACTTCAGCACAAGCCTTTTTTAATCTGTTTAAAACTCCCGCCATAACTCCGCTCTTGTTCTTCGGTTCTATGGCGATAATTTCCTGCGCTATCTTTTCCCCTTCGCGCAATCTGGCGTAAAGGTTCGCCGCCATATCTTCGGGCGTTTTACCCAAATTCAGGACGTAATTCACGCCTACCATCTTCGCAACGTGGTCGTCGCAAAGAATAACGGCTTTAACCCCGTTTCTCATCCTTTGGGTAAAATACTCCATCGCGTCGGAAATTTCTTCATACTTAAAAAGTTTGGTGCGGCAATCGGGGGAGTAATGCTTATATTTCAGCCCGGGCGAGCGAGCCGTTTCCCCGTCCTTATACTCGTAAACCCCGCACGCGCCCGCAACTTTTTTAATCATTTCGCGGGTAATAAGTCCGGTGCGAAGTATCACGGGTTCAGGTCCCGTACAGTCCAAAACGGTGCTTTCGATACCGCCCGCAGAAACTCCGCCGTCGAGAATAAGCTCTATTTTACCGTTCAAATCGGCGTATACGTGACCCGCCGAAGTGGGGCTTACGTGCTTTGAAATATTCGCCGACGGCGCGGCAATGGGCAGATTTACGTACTTTAAAAACTTCTGCACGCCTTCGTGCGACGGTATTCGTATGGCTACCGTTGAAAGCCCGCACGAAACCGCAGGGCTTACCGTACCCTTACTTCTATAAACCATCGTCAGCGGACCGGGCAAATACGCGTCTGCAAGCTTAACCGCGTAATCGGGAATATCTGTAACAAGCTCGGAAATATCGAACCCCCTGTGCACGTGTACTATAAGCGGGTTGTCGTTCGGTCTGCCCTTGATGGCAAATATATTTTCAACCGCACCCGTATCGTACGCGTTCGCGCCAAGCCCGTAAACGGTTTCGGTAGGAATGGCAACCGCCCCGCCGCTCAGAATGATATTGCGCGCAAGCTGCAACGAGTTAATATCTATTTTTAAAACCTTGGTTATCATAATTCAAATTAAAACGGCGGCTCTTCTTCGGGCGGGGGCGCATCGTCTTCGGTAAGCGGCGGGAACTCGTCCCTGCCCGCCCGCGGCGCGCTCTCGCCTGCCCTGTACTCCATAGATTCGTTCATTTCGGGATTTACGAATTTGGTCAGCTCGCCCTTGAACCTGAGCGGAATTCTGTCCAAATCGCCGTTTCTGTGCTTTGCTATATTCAGGAACGCCTGTCCCTTTATTACTTTTCCGCTTGCAATTTCCGCTTCGGTAGCCGTTACGTCCGGTCTGGAAATAAACATAACCATATCGGCGTCCTGCTCTATCGCACCCGATTCCCTAAGGTCGGAAAGCTGCGGCTCTCCCGACTGGATACGCCGCAACTGCGAAAGCGCGATAACGGGCACGTTCAGCTCTTTAGCCATTATCTTAAGCTCGCGGGTAATTGCCGCAACTTCCTGCACGCGGTTCTCGTCGCCGCCGCTCTTGCCGCTGGACATAAGCTGGATATAGTCTATCATTATAAGGTCAAGCTCGCCGTTATTCTTCGCTTTGATTCTGCGGCACTTGGAAAGTATTTCGGCGGGAGTAATTCTCGACGAGTCGTCAATATTTATACGGCATTTTCTCAGCCTGTCGAAAGCCTTTGCAAGCTTTTTCCAGTCGTTCTCGTTCAGCTTACCCGCAAGCGCGGCGGACATACTAACTTCCGCGTTGGAGCATACGAGCCTTTGGAAAATCTGGGTATAGGGCATTTCGAGCGAAAACACCGCACACACCTTATTTTCAACGACTGCGGCGTGTTCGATAATGTTCATCGAAAGCGAAGTTTTACCCATACCGGGACGGGCGGCAAGCACTATCAAATCGGACTTCTGCAATCCGTTCGTAACCTTGTCGAAGCGGGTAAAGCCCGTAGGAATACCGCGGTAAGCGTCCTTGTTTTTGGCAAGGTTTTCAAACTTTTCACGAACCAAATCCAGTCCGTCGCTCGTCCTTATGTCCTGAACGGTGGAAGTATCGTTCACCTGCGAAACGGCGTAAACCTTCTCTTCCGCAAACTGCGTACTTTTTCGCGCGTCGTCGCTCGACTTTGCAAACTCTATAATTTCGCCTGCGGCGCGTATCAGTTTTCTGTTGGTGCTGTCGCGCTTTACTATATCGTAGTAAAACATATAGTTCGCCGCCGAAGGAGTAATCTGCGTAAGCTCGGTAATATAGGAAATCCCGCCCGCCTTTTGCAGATTGCCGTCGCTTTCAAGCCTGTCGGATAGCGTTACGAAATCTACGGGTTTTCTCGCGTTGAAGGTCATTTTTATCGCGGTAAAAATATATTTATGCGAGTCCTGATAAAAATCCGTTTCCGAAAGTCCGTCTAAAACCTCGGGCAATATTTCATTGTCGATAATCATACAGCCCAAAAGAGCCTGTTCGGCGTCTAAATTATTGGGCATTACGTTATTTTTGTCTGACATAGTACTTCGTAAATCCGTTTAAATATTCATTAACCGCTCAAATTCGGTCAAAGTTTGTTCAAATTCCGCCATCGCCACTTCAAACGGAGCGGTTTTCGAAAGGTCCACACCCGCAAGCTTCAAAAGCGATACGGGGTCTGTCGACGCCCCGCCCGAAAGGAATTTAAAGTAGTCCTTTACGGCAGGCTCGCCTTCTTCGAGTATTCTTTTGGCAATATTAATTGCGGCGGTCAATCCCGTAGCGTACTTGTATACGTAGAACGAACGGTAAAAATGGGGTATTCTCGCCCACTCGCACGAAATATTGTAATCGTGTTCAATGGCGTCGCCGTAATACTTTTTGCCTATACCCGCGTAAAGGTCGCACAAAACTTCTTTCGTGAGCGGCTCTCCCTTTTCGGCAAGCGAATGAGCCTTGCTCTCGAATTCGGCAAACATCGTCTGTCTGTGCAGAGTCGCGCGGATACTGTCCAGATAATAATTCAGAAGATACTTTTTCAGATTTTCGTCCGTAGCCTGCCTGAGCATATATTTCAAAAGCAGGGTTTCGTTTACCGTACTCGCAACTTCCGCAACGAAAATTTTATAATCGCTCTTTGCAAACGGCTGGTTCTTCTGCGAGTAATAGGTGTGCAGGGAATGCCCCATTTCGTGAGCTATTGTAAATACGTCGGAAAGCGTGGGCGTATAATTGAGCAACACGAACGGGTGTGCCCCGGGAACGCCTATACTGTACGCCCCGCCGCGCTTGCCTTCGGTCTCTTCCACGTCTACCCAACGCTCTTCATAGCCCTTGCGCAAAAGCTGCAAATACTCTTTTCCGAGCGGCTCAAGCCCTTTAATTACCAAATCGTAAGCGTCGTCGTAGGAATATTTCACGCTCACCCCGTCAACTAAGGGCGCGTAAATATCGTAAAAATACTGCTTGTCGTAACCGAGTATTTTCTTTCTGTCCGCAATATAGCGGTGCATTGCGGGAAGATTATCGTCAACCGCCTTTATTAAATTGTCGTAAACGACCCTGTCAACGTCTTCCTCGAATAAAGCGTGTTCCAGACAGGAATTATATTTGTAAACCTTGCTTAAAAACACGTCTTTTTTTACGTTTCCGTAATAGACCGAAGTAAGCGTATTGATAAGCCCCGTATAAGCGGAGTAATATTTTTCATAGCACTCCCTTCTCTTCTCTCTGTCGTCCGAGTGCAGAATAACGCCGTAAAGCCCGTGGCTCAGTTTGACCTTTTCGCCTTCCCATTCGATTTCGGGCAAAGGCAAGTCAAGGTTGTCAATCATGGAAAAGCTGTCGTAAAACGCGCCCAGAATTTCACCCGACATACCTATAATTCTCTCTTCGCTTTCCGAAAGCACGTGCGGCTTACGGGCGATTAACCTTTTTATGGAGTAGTCGTAATCGGAAAATCTCTTGTCGGTCAAAAGCGAATTGAGATATTCTTCGGACTGCCCCGCCATTTCAGGCTCGAAAAAGGCAAGCTCGGTGGCGCATTTCGAAGCGAACGCGCTCACCTTAAGGTAGTACGAATTGTATTTGGAAACTCCCGCGTCTTCGTCATGGCGCATATGCGCGTATACGTACACCCTTTCGAGAGTATAGTTGAATTTGTCGTTAGCCTTTAAAAACTTTAAAAGCGTTTCCTTATCGCCCAGCTTTCCCGCATACGCCGAAAAATCAAGACGGGACTGAAGATTTTCAAAATCCTTCTCCCATTCTTCGTCGGAAGGGTAAATATCTTCTATTTTCCATTTGTAACGCTCTTTTACCTGCTCTCTTTTCATTTAAAACTCCTAATTTTTATTGGAATGAATGGGCGCGGGAATCAACCCGCCGCGTGAAATAAATTTTTCCGCGCTCTCGCCGTGAACGGGCATCACGGGCGCGCGCCCGAGTAGTCCGCCGAAATTAACTTCGTCCCCCACCTTTTTATCGGGTGCGGGAATAATTCGCACGGCGGTAGTTTTATTGTTTATCATACCTATCGCCGCTTCGTCGGCTATTATCGCGCTAAGGGTGCTTGCCGGCGTATCGCCGGGAACGGCTATCATATCCAGCCCGACCGAACAGACCGCAGTCATCGCTTCGAGCTTATCTATATTGAGAACGCCCTTTTCCGCGGATTCTATCATACCCGCGTCTTCCGAAACGGGTATAAACGCTCCCGAAAGTCCGCCCACGCGCGAGCTTGCCATTACCCCGCCTTTTTTTACGGCGTCGTTAAGCATTGCAAGACAGGCGGTAGAGCCGTGCGTTCCCACTCTTTCAAGCCCCATTTCTTCCAAAATTGCCGCTACGGAATCTCCCCTTGCGGGCGTAGGCGCAAGCGATAAATCTACTATGCCGAACTCCGCACCCAAACGCTTAGCCGCTTCTCTTGCTATAAGCTGCCCCGCGCGCGTTATTTTAAACGCTGTGCGCTTTATCATTTCCGCAACTTCGGAAAGGTTGGCGTCCGGTATGGTTTCCAGAGCGTGCTGAACGACTCCGGGGCCTGAAACGCCCACGTTTATCACCTTTCCGCTCTCGCCTACACCGTGGAACGCGCCCGCCATAAACGGATTATCTTCCACCGCGTTGCAAAACACGACCAGCTTCGCACAGCCGAACCCGCCCTTGTCCGCAGTCCTTTCCGCGGTCTGCTTTATTATTTCGCCCATCAGCTTTACGGCGTCCATATTTATGCCCGACTTTGAAGAGCCGACGTTTATTGAAGAACAGAGCCTGTCCGTCGTTGCAAGCACTTCGGGAATTGTAGCAATAAATTTCCGTTCGTATTCCGCCATACCCTTATGCACGAGCGCGGAATAGCCGCCTATGAAATCAACCCCTACGGTCTTCGCCGCATCGTCCAACGCCTTACCTATCAAGGCGGACTTTTCGGGAAAAGACGCGCAAATAAGGCTGGCGGGCGTTACGGAAACGCGCTTGTTTACTATGGGAATGCCGTACTCCCTTGCAAGCCCGTCCGCAACCTTTACGATATTTTCGGCAGACTTGCAAATAAAATCGTAAACGGACTTAGCCGTCTTTTCCGCAGTCCCGCCCATGCAGGGCAACAGCGACAACCCCATCGTCACCGTTCTGATATCGAGATGCTCTCTCTCAATCATATTTATAGTTTCCAGAACTTCGTTGGTGTTAAACATCTCAAACGCCCTATACGCCGTGCATGGCGTTAAATATTTCTTCGTGCTGAACGTGGATAGACATACCTATGCTCTTGCCAAGCCCGTCGCATTCGTCGGCAAGCGTAGCAAGCTTTACCGTCGCCGCAGATATATCCACGAGCATTATCATAGCAAAATAATCGCTTAGAATCGTCTGGCTTATATCGAGAATGTTTATATTTCTCTTTTCGAGAAACGCGCTTACCTTCGCTATTATTCCCGTCTTATCCCTGCCCACTACGGTGAGTACTGCACGCATAGTTTTCTCCTTAATATCAGTATTTTCCGAAAATCGTAAAGTTGAAAAAAGTATATATCGCCGTGGAAATTCCCTTTGTGGCTATAGACCACTTCGGCACCACCCCAACGAGCGCGGAAAGCTCGAAATCTCCGTATTCCCTGCTGTCCGTACTCTTGTTGCGGTTGTCGCCCAACAAAAACATACAGTTTTCCTTTACCACGTGTTCGTCGTAATTATTTAAAAGCGGCAGATTATATTCGGGAAAAATATACTTGCTCTCGTCAACGGGTTCTCCGTTACGGTACAGCACGCCGCCTTCTATTTTCACGGTATCCCCGCCCAATGCAACCACGCGCTTTATAATATTCCCGCTCTCTCTCGTGCCGTTTTCAAGGGTAAAGTCGCGGTAAACCACCACCACGTCGCCGTACTGCGGTTGCGCCCATTTATTAACGTAAATAAAATCGCCGCCCGGCTCGCTCTCTCTCACCGCCCCGTTAAAGTTTGGTTGCATAGAGATATTCACCACGTATATGCCCGTATAAAAGCAGTTAAAAACCAACTCTATGGCAACCACGGCAATAAACGCGATTAATATAAAGTTGAGAACTGCGTTCGCTACGCCGTTTCTCTTTTTTGCGTAAAGACATTCGCCCGCGCGGTATAACTCCGCCGTGGTTTCTTCGCCTGATTTAAAGTTGTAACCGTTCTCGCCGTCCGTCATTTTACCCCTTAAAGCCAAACGATATTGTTTACCGCATATCCCACGGGTCCGTCAACCGTAAATTTCTTTTCACCCGTATAATCTATAAGCGACGCGCCGCCGTCCGTCTTGAACGCCTTGCTCTCGAGAACGACGCTCTGCCACGCTCCGCCCACTACGTTTACTATGCAGTAGTAATCTTCGCCCGTAGCCAAATCGTGTATTGCAAGAGTAATTTTAGTGTCGCTTTCGGCAAATAAATCGAGCGAAAGCACGCTGTTATTGCTTGCCGCATAGCGGGGATTGCTCATTCTGTAAGTGGTGAGTCCGTATTCCGAATACGCTCCGCTCACTCCCCTTGCCTTATTAACCAGCCGCGGCAAAAGCTCGGCGTTGGCAAGGAAAATCCCGCCAATCGCACACGAACGGGTATCCGCCACGACAAAGCCGTCCACGCCGTTTGCGTCCGAATACAGTACGCGGCATTTAGACTGCATATTGCGGAACTTCCCGCTTATTTTCTTAGCAACGACCTTCGACCAAACGCTGAAAGAATTAGCGTAGCGCACGCGGCAAAGCACGAAAATAGTCGAAGTTTTTTCGTAAATATTCAGATAAAAAGTGCGGTTACTGCCGTCTTTCGGTTTACATACGCTCCATTCGCGCAAGGAAGAATTCTGGCAATCTTCTGCAAGAAATATGTTGCAGGTCACCGCAACGCCCTGCTCGTCAACGACGGCGCGGGCAACCAGATTGCAATTTTCGTCCATTTCGACGAAAACCTCCGCGGGTTTGGGAATAAAGACCTGTCTGTTTTTAAGGTTTTTATCCAAAAACAGGAACATATCTTCAACGCTGTGCGCACCGATAACCGCGGAGCATTGCATCGAATAGGCAATCGAGCTTTCATTTAAAAACTCCGGGTTGATGCGCGTATAGGTATCGTAAGCCCTGTCGTAATCGAACGCGGGGTCGTTGGTAGAACAAAGCAACAGCGCGGGGCAACGGATATACGGCGCGTACGCCTGTGAATCTATGCCCGCGATAAAGCGGTATCTCTCGTCGTCGAGAGCAGGCTCTTCCTGCGAATACTTGTTCACGCCGTTATACGCCTTCCAGCCGGCGGCGCACACGGGAACTATACAGTTGAATTTACCCGCAACTCCGAGCTTCCAGGCAATTTCACCGCCGTCGCGAATGCCGAGAACGGCAATATCTTCACTGCCAGTGCGCTCGACGATATATTTACGGGCGTAAAGCCCCACGCTCACCCACTCGTACCAGCTGGTCAAATCCGCGCTGTCGTCAACGAAATCCTTATAATGCCCGCATCTCGCGGTGTTAGCATAAAATACGTTTTCGGGATAAACGGTATGATGCTCGCAGCCTTCCCACTCCCCGCGGTAATCCACCATTAAAACGGAGTAGCCGCGCTTAGCCAAAAAGTATATAAACTCGCCGTCTATCGTCTTGTCGCTGTCGGGCAGAACGAGTACGGTGGCGTTGCCCGCCGCCGCGCCGCAGCTTGCAAAACACGCGGCTATTCTCACTCTTCCTTCAAACGTATCTCTTCCGTCAAACGCAACCCGTTCGATTTTCACTCCGTCGTAAATGGTTTCGGAAATCTTTTCGGAATTTAATTCGAGACTGTCGTCGAAGTTATTCCACAATGAAAGCGGTGTTAAAATATTTGACAAAAAGTACTCCTCAGCAACTCACGCTCACGGTAGAACCGTGGCATTCGGTCGCTTTTTTTACGGTTATTTGATTTGTTATCCTGTGTTTAAGTTCTTCCACGTGACTGATAACGCCTATCGTGAACGAAGTGCTTTTCAGCTTTTCGAGCGCGCTCATTACAGTATCCAACAGCGAGCCGTCCAAAGTTCCGAAGCCTTCGTCAAGGAAGAAAAACTCTATCGATTTTTGAGATTTGGCACATATAGTCTGCGACAGCGCGAGAGCAAGCGAGAGAGAAACAAGAAAGGTTTCACCGCCCGAAAGGGTGTTCACCCCGCGCAGGCTTCCGCAATTGAAATTATCGCCTACGGAAAAGTTATTGTCCTTATAGGTAAGAAAATATCTGCCGCCCGTCAGATTTAAAAGCGTACTCGACGCAAGCGAAGAAATATCGGTAAGGTATTCGTTCGCGATAAACTCCAAAAATTTATTGTTTTTGGTTATCTCTTTAAGCCTTGCGGCAAGATTGCGCTCGCGCTCCGTTTGGGTAACGCGCTTTTCAATCTCTTTCTTCTCCGCAAGCCGCTTTTCCATACTCGCGCACTCGCTCTTTTTAACGGCTATATCGCCCGTAACTGCGGCTATTTTTTCCGACAGCACAGCCCTTTCGCTCTGAACGGATAAAAGAACTTCGTCCGTCGCGTATTGCAATCCTTCGATATTTTTAAGCTCGGCGCATCTCGATTTTAAGGTAAGCACGCGGGCGTCGTAATCTTCCACGCTCTTCCTTGCATCGGGTATATCCCCGTACTTAGCCGCGTTTTGCCTGCATTTTTCAACGCCGCCGAGAGCCTTTTCCGCAAGCAATTTTTCAAGCCTTTCGCTAAGCCCCGAAATCTCCGTTTGGCTCGCCACGCAAAGGGTGTTCAGCTTTTCGCACTCTATCGAAAGCTCCCGCTCCCTTTTTACGGCTTGCTCGGCTTTTAAAGATAAATTGCTTTTCTTCTCTTTCAGCTCTTTCAGTTTCCTTTCGTTTAACGATACGGCTTTCGCGTAATCCTTGCAATCCTGCCCGAACACGGCGTTCAGCTCCGCGACTATCTCGTCAGCCCGTTCGCGCAAAACCTTGCCGTCGCGTTTACCGTTTTCAAGCTCGCTAATTTTGATTTTAACCGTAGCTTCGGTATTTTGCAACCTTTCACGGGCGGAATTTAGCCTTTTTAACAAATTTTCGCGTTCTTCTTCCGCGATTTCGTATTCCTTTAACCGCTCGTTCACGCGCTCCATCTTAAAATCGCGCACGTCGTTTATCCGTTGGGTATATTCTGAAATTTTGTTTGCCGTTTCGCACTGTACGTATTCGTAAAGGGGCGAATCGTCGCTGTAACACTTTACCTTACCGCTGAAATTCAAAAGCCAGTCAAGATTTTTGGAATACTCTTCACGCAAAACCGCGCCCTTGAACTCTTCGTTTATTATTTTTTCTATTTCTTTCCCCGAACGCCCGTCGTATTCCTTTTGCAGCTTTTCCACCGCCGCAATAAGCCCGTCGCGCTCGCTTTGGGCTTTTTTAAGGCTTTCGTCCAACGCTTTATATTGCACGCGCTTTTCTTCGAGTTCGCGCTTTAAAGCAGAAAGCTTTTCTTCCTTACCTTCGCAAGCCGCGTACTTTGCGGCAAGCTCCACGCACTTATTTATTTCCCCGTCGAAATCGCACTCTTTCAATTGAAAATCGTACTCGGCAATAAGCTTTTTCGCTTTTTCAAGCTCTTCATTCAGCCTTTCCCTGTCGGAAATTAAAAGAGCCTTGGTCTCCGTCTTTTTCCTTATTTCACCGTCAAGCCTTACCGCCTCGCGGCAATCTTCCAAGGTAGTAAGCCCCGCACGCAACTCGTCAACTTCCGCCCGACGCTTTTCCAATTCGGAAAGACTTTCCCGCGCCGTTACCAACTCGTTGCGCAAGCCGTTTAAATTTTTAATTCTGTCGTGCGTTTCGGTTACCGCTTTTTCTTTTAATTTAAGCTCTTTTTCCAAAGCCAAACCGGCGTCGAGCGCGGCTTTCAATTCTTCCGCCGCCTGTTTGGTTACCGACGCGTAGGCGGCAAGCCCGCCCGCCGCGTTCTGGTATTTTATTTCTATCTCGTTTAAAAGCTCGTTAAGCTTTATCTTGAGCCTGTCGCCGTACCGCGAAAGATTAAACAACCTTTCCATAAGTTTGAGACGTTCGGCGGGCATCGACTTTACGAACTGCGCAAACTCGCCCTGCGGCAAAGCTATGCACTTGCGGAAATCTTCCGCATCGACGCCGAGTATTTCGGTAATTTTACTCTCAACCGCCGTCGCTTTATCGGCAATGCAAACTTCCTTTTCGCCGTCCTTTTCATAGAGCATCGCCTTATGCGTGCCGCTCTTATCCTTTTTGAGAGTGCGGTCTACGGTGTAAACCTTCCGTTTCCCGTCGTTAATGATATTGAATGAAAAAGTAACCTTCGCCGCGTCTGAACGGTAATTTATTATATCCGTCTTTTCCTTACTGCGTTCCACTTTGCCGTAGAGCGCGAAATTTATCGCGTCCAGAATAGTGCTTTTTCCGCTGCCGGTATCGCCGAAAATTCCGAAAATTCCGCTTCTCGTCAAACTTTCGAAGTCTATTATAGTATGCTCGGAAAAACTGTTTATTCCCGAAAACTGTAATTTTAACGGTTTCATTCATGCTCCGTAAGCGAAAGAAACAGCGCGAGCAGCTCATCCGGAGCGGTATCGCCGTATCTTAAAGCGTAATATTCGGTAAATAGTTGGGATGAAGTCTTGTTCTTGTTCGAAACTTTGTTTTCGTCGTCAATCCGAGCGTTGGCAAATTCGGCTTTTAATAAAATTAAGTTCTCGCACTCGTGTAAAGCGGAGCTTTCCTGCGGGGTCAAAGGCTCGCGCAAATTCAGCGTAAGCTCCACGAATCGTTCGGGGTTGGCGTTTAAAAGCGCAACGCCGTCGGCAACGCTGTTCGCCTGTAATCTGATAAGCTGTTTGGTTACCGTAACGGGTACGCGTTTGAAATTTTTAACGCCGTCGCAAGTCAAATCGAATACGTTTACCGACTTTTCGCTCCCGCTCTCGTCAAATGAAAACTGCATCGGCGCGCCCGGATAATGGGCGTTTGTACCCAAAATCTGCCGTTTATGCAGATGACCGAGCGCGATATAGTCGCAGTCGGGCAACAGCTTAAGCGGAACGGCGCGCGCGCCGCCAAGGTCAATTTCCCGCTCGCTGTCGCTTACCGAACCGCCCGCAACGAAAATATGCGAAAGGAAAACCGAAGGCATTTTTTCCGTCTTGCCTTCTTCCCCGCTTGCAATCCAACGCTCTATCTTTTCGTTGAAGGTTTCGTCCGTTCTGCCTTCTTTAAACCGCGCTTCGTTGGGGTAGGGCAACGCGTTTATATATACCCGCTCGCCCGCGGCATTTTGGAATATAACCCAGCCGCAACCCGACTTTACGGGATAAACAGCACCCCTTTTTGCACAGCTTACGGGCGAAAGATTGTTGCCTATTATATACGCATTAAGCTCTTCCGCAAGAGCGGCGGCGGCGGTAAGCCGAACGTAGTCGTCGTGATTGCCGCTTATAACCAGTACCGCGCAAATCTCGGATAAAAGCTTAAGCCCCGAGTAAAAAATCTCTTCCGCTTCTGCCGACGGGGTATAGGTATCGAAAACGTCGCCGGCAATCAATACCAGCTCCACGCGTTCTTGAACGCATATCGCTTTCAACCCGTCAAAAACGGCGCGGAACTCGTCGTAACGCTCTCTCCCCATTAATTTTTTCCCGATATGCAAATCGGAAGTATGCAAAATTTTCATCGGTCGGCTTAAATTTATATTTTAATAATGGTTTTTGCGTTGATTTTTACCGCACAAGCGTTTATAATAAAATTCATCGCTTATAAAATTATAGTCCATTTCGGGCAATAAATCAAGCGTTTAAAGGAGTTTTGAAAAATGGCTTTTATTTCGGTATCCGAAGGGCTGATTAAAAAATCAACCACCACGGTAGAAAACAAGTTTATAACCAAATATCTGCCCGTATTAAACTCCGACGCGGTCAAGGTTTATCTGTATTCGCTCTACCTTTGTCAGAGCGGACTGCCTTACACCGTGGAAGACTTCGCAAAGTCGATAAATTTCTCCGTTGAAAAGGTTAAAGAAATTTTCGACTTTTTAGAAGAATTCGAGCTTATTTCGATAGTCAGCCGCGAACCTTACGAAGTAAAGCTTTTAGAAGCGGAAAACGTGAGCGGTACTCCCAAAAAATTCAAGCCCGAAAAGTATTCGGATTTTGCAAAGACCGTACAGAGCGTTCTCAGCGGCAGAATGATTTCTTCCAACGAATTTATGGAATATTTCTTACTTTTGGAAGAGTACGGCTTTGAGCAGAACGCATTAATTATGATTATAAATTACTGCGTCAATCTGCACGGCAACGCAATAAGATTTCAGTACATAAAAAAGGTAGCCAAAAGCTTTGCCGAAGAAGGCGCGGTCACCGCAAAAAAAGTGGACGAAAAGCTCAGCGCGTACACTTCTTCCACTCCCGCGCTTATCGAGCTTTTCAAAGCCGTGGGAATTAAAAAACAGCCCGACGTGGACGACGATAAATTATACAAAAAATGGACGGCTACGCTCGGTTTTGACGAAAAAGCCATTGCCGTTGCGGCGAAACAATTCAAAACCCGCACGGTTGAAAAGCTGGACGACGTTCTGGAAGAGCTGTTTAAAAACAGAAAATTCGACGCAAAAGAGATTGAAGATTACTGTAAAAACAAAAATTCGGTGTACAATCTCGCTTACGATATCGCAAAAAGCCTTGGCGTGTATATGCAGACCGCCGCGCCCTTCGTCGAAACTTACGTAAACGCGTGGTGCAACCGCGGTTTTTCGTTCGCAATACTTAAAACGGTTGCCGAATACCTTTTCAGACAGGGCAACCGCTCGTTTGAAGAAATGGACGCATTTTTACAAAAGCTATACGATAACGGCGTGGTCGCCGACAGGAGCGTAAACGACTATATCGCAAAGCGCAACGGCGAAGATTTGCTCATAAAAGAGCTTTTGACGGCGTGCGGACTTTCTCGGAAAATCACCCCTTGGGACATAGAGAGCCTTGCAAAATGGCGCAGTTGGAATTTTTCAGACGAGATGCTGTTTGAAGCGGCTAAGCTCTCGTGCGGCAAAGCAAATCCCATGGCTTACGTAAACGGCGTGCTTTCGGGTTGGAAAGCAGACGGCGTATACTCTGTTGATAAGATAACTTCAACCGCCGCAAAGACGGCAAATAACGACGAACGCGCGACGCGCGCGCAGATAGACAGACACTATTACGACTTGCGCCACGCGGCACAGGAGCGCGCGGAAAACGCACTCAACAGAGCCACCGCAGACCCCGTTTACGGCGGCGTGAGAAAAAAACTTGCCGAACTCGGCATCGAGCTTGCCTTCGCGGAAATACGGGATAAAAACGAAGCGGCAAAAATCGCAAAAGAGATGCGCGAGCTTGAAACGGACGGCGATAGACGCCTTGCCGAACTCGGAATTAACAAGAGCGACTTCGTCCCCCGCTATTCCTGTGAAATCTGCAACGACACGGGTTACGACGACGGCGGCGCACCCTGCGCTTGTATGAAAAAATATTTAAAATCTTTAAACTAAAAAACTTCGGGTTTACAGTAATTTAGCGGAGTGTTTATGAAAATAGCGGTAATAAACGGTACGGAAAAACAAGGCGTTACATACCACTTGAAACAAACTTTTTTGAATAATTTTCAAAGTGCGCATATAGTTGAGTATTACCTGCCGAAAGATTGCCCGTCCTTTTGTGTTGGTTGCACGAATTGCTTTATGAAAGGTGAAAGCAGTTGTAAGGACTTTGATTATATCAATATTATAGAAAAATCGCTTTTAGAGGCTGATTTAATCGTTATGACTTCTCCTGCGTATGTTATGCACGCTACGGGTGCAATGAAAGCGCTTCTCGACCATTTTGGCTACCGTTGGATGCCACATAGACCGGTCGCAGAAATGTTTGGCAAACGTGCCGTTATCATTACGCAATGTTTGGGTTCGGGCGCAAAATCGACGGCACAAGATATAAAACACAGCCTATCGTGGTGGGGTATTTCTAAAATCGGAGTATTCAATAGTGCGCTTATGAGTAACCTGATATGGGATAAGCTGCCCGAAAAGAAGCGGAAAAGTCTGACAAGAAAAATCAATAGCCTTGCCCGCAAATTTGCAAGGATAAATTATGCAAAGCCTGCCCACACGAAGATTGCAATGAAAATAAAGTTTATGATATGTCGCTTTATACAAAAGCAAGTACAAAAAAACGGTGTCGCAGGACTTGACTATGAATATTGGCAAACTAATGGTTGGCTTGCTCGAAAGCGTCCGTGGAAGCATTGACAGATAAATTTCAATTTGGAGACATTAAAGTGATTATTGAACTAATTAAAGAGAGCGAAATACAAGAAGTCTGCAATATGGTTGTTCGGGCGTGTAAGTATTCCGATTTTGCCAAGTTCTATCCGTCGCAATATTTTTATTGTACATACGACGAAATTAAAATGAAAATGGACAACGGGCATTTTTACGTTGTCAAAGATAACGGCAAAATTATCGGCTGTGGCGGTATAGCCGCATATTGGGACAGCATAACCGAGAGTTGGATACATACTATTTTCGTCGCACCCGAATATCAGAGAAAAGGTGTCGGCAGAAAGATTGTCGAATTTTTGGAAAACGACGAATACGCAAAGAGAGCGAATAGAATTGAAATTCACTCCGCAATGTCGGCGATACCGTTTTATCGTAAATTAGGTTATGAACATAAGAACGGACAACTGATTTACGCCGACGGGCATTTCGACCTTGAAAAATTTGTATAATAGAATGACAACTTTCAATTTATCTTTCTAAAAGGTTTATAGTAAAAAGCTCTCGAACGATATGTTCGAGAGCTTTTGTCCTTGCTTGAAAGTATAACTCTTAATAATTTAGTTTTTTAATTCCCTATGGGAAGCGCGCTTTTGCCCGCCGTTTTTTGATTATTTATAAAAATATTGCGACTATGAACGACATATAGAATAAGAACAATATAACACCCGCAGCCATAGATAAGGAACTTATAATAATTCCCGCAAGCGCAAGCCCCTTGTTGTCAAGCCCTTCTTCTTTAGCCTTTTTATAACCGATAATACTGCAAATAAGACCGGCAATAGCGATAAAAAACGAAAGAATAAATCCTATTACCGCCATATTATTCGTCGTATCCTTGTATTGCGGATACTGGGGCGCACTGTATACCGCAGTAGTCACCGCCGTTTCCGCGCCGCAATGTGGACAATATACCGCTCTGTCGTCAATTTCTTTGCCACAATTCTTGCAAAACATACATATTCTCCTTAAATCTTTTTAGCAAATAACACCACCGTTACTCCGGTATCGGCAAACCCCGCAGAGTTTTTAGTTATACTATAGATTTATTATATAATCAAATAGCCGTCAAGTCAAGTGTTTTAAAAAATTTTGCGTTCCATACGCAAAAACGCTTGTATTTTAAAAAGTTTTGATATAAAATTAATGGGTATTAAACGAGTGGTAAGCACGCCGTGCTTCGGTGCGACGAACGCTTGCGCGTTCTCCCACTCTCTTACTTAATACTTTCCACGCAGAGATGGCGGAGTGGTAAGCACGCCGTGCTTCGATACGACGAACGCTTGCGCGTTCTCCCACTCTCTTACTTAATATTTTCCACGCAGAGATGGCGGAGTGGTCGAACGCGCACGACTCGAAAGAGCCGCAAGACCGCAAAAACTGCAAAAAAATAATAAAAATAAGGAAAAAAATTAAGGATTTTTCCGTAAATTTACCACCTTACCCAACCCATACCCAAAAAAATAACCCGTCTTTTAGGCGGGTTTTTTATATAAACTTACATTAAAATTGGTTCAGGCTCTTGACAAATGCCAAGAATTCGCATATAATAAAAACACAGCAAGGGAATAACCTTTAAAACGGTTAGCCCAAGTTTAAGTTAAAAAATAACCGCTCTCGGGTGCTAAACGGGGCGGTTATTTTTTTATGCGTACAGTTACCGTAGTTTTTGTTACGGTAATCGAAGAAACGTTTTCGTTTTGGACTAAGCCCAAAATTAGAAGGATTTTTTCGATACTCATAATTAAGTACTCCCTTATTGTAGAATAGGTTTCTCACCATTTTTCCCAAGTGAAAGGAGCTAACCGCCTAAAAGGCATTACTTGCTGTGGGTGGGTTACCACCATAATTATATTTTACCATAAAGGCGCGGGCAAGTCAATTGATTTCGGTGCGGCGGGCGGATTGCCCGCGGGGGCAAGTGGACGCGCTGGAACGCGACTTAAATTATCCAGTCCAGTCGATTGGACTGGAACGCCTGCAACGGAACTCACCGCACGAAACCTGAAATCGCAGGAAGCGCGGGCGGCGGCGGAACTTCGCGCAGACAGTCCGCAGACGCCATCGTTGCCACTGCACTCGCCCGTACGCCCACACTTCGGTTTAATATCCGTACAATGAAACCGCCGTTCAGAACGACAAATAAAGCCGATGAAATGGTCTATAAAAACGCAAACCTAAAAACAATGCGGCGGCGCGCGGGTATGCAATAAAGCTCTGCTTAATTGCATATACAGATTAAACCGCGCGAGTAACGCGCGACCGCATAATAAGAATGGTTTTAAAAATAACGACCATATTCCACTGCACCGAGTTCCTTGCGCCCGTTCAGGGCGCATAATCAGCCCGCAAGTGACAAATACGATTTTAAAAGTCCAGTCGGAGCGGGCAAATCCATATCGTTTCCGAACGCTTTGCGCCTTATATCCTGCCCCGTTTACCGGGGCGGTGCTTATTATTTTTAAAAAGAAAAGAGTATATATTATATATAGTAAAGCACCGTTCAACTTTTGAAAATTTTGCCGTTTAACTTCTGACAGGATTTTTTTCAAAATTTAAACGGTAAAACGCAAATAAAACAGCTCCCGACGCAAACTATCGAGAGCGGATAATTTTTTAACGACTATAAGCGCAGACGTATCTGCGCTTTAAATTTTCATATTCAGTTCGCCTACCCCAACAAAAATTACACCGTTTCAGGCGGTGCTCCGCGCGGGAAACAGTCGCATATCTTACCGTCCGCCAAAAACAGCTTATCCCGACACTTTATGCACTTGCAATGGAATTCTTCGGAAAACTCTCTCTCGTCAATTCCCAGCCTTTTCAAAGCCGTTTTACGGCGTTCTGTAAGCCCATGTTCTTCGTGCTGCAAGTCAGGCAATACAGGCAAATTTTTAAGCTCTGCATACGCGAGCTTCGGCGCAAGGCTTTTGAGTTTAGCGTCCGAAGTTCTGAACTCTTCGTCCGTCAACGCCCGTGCATAGACGCTTGTCGCCCGTTCTATACGGTATTGATTGCGTGCGGCTATTTCCCGCTCTATCGCTTTGGTTAAGCCCGTAGCGGGCTTATTTTGCCCGCCCTTTGCGCCGCCCCGCTTCGCCTGTTCTTTTGCTATTGCCTTTAACCGTTTCTCTTCGGATTTATTAAGCTCACGGAATAACTTTCTGTTTATTACATACTTACTTTTCTTGTGACCGTTTAAACCCTTTTCCGTACGGTATACGAACGGATTATTTTTATAATCCGCCGTGAGTATATTAATAGCCTTTTGCGCAGCAGGCACGCTCATATCGAGCTTGTAGGCTATTTCCCGCGTGGACAGTTCCAACGGCGCACGGTTGCATTCGGAATTGAAAAACGCGGCAACGATTTGCGTATCGTTAGAAAACTCTACGATTTTACCGTTATGCGGTATCGGGCGCGTCATCCACGCCTCAAGCTTGTAATGTCCGCCGCTTAACGGGTTGTTTTCTATATCAAACTGATACCCGCCTTTGCGTTCGCTCGTTATATACTTATCCTTAAAATTTTTCAAAGCCCGCCGCACAGTCGATTCCGAAACATTGACGTCACGCTTGAACTGTTCGTAATTACGCGTACAGATGCCCCGCCCGCCGTCTTTGAATACCGAAAAGCTGAATATATCAGACAAACATTTGAGCTGTGCCATTGTACCGATTCGCGGCGTTAAGCGTTTGCCCGTATCATTATCGAACTTGCCGAAAAATTCAACCGGCATTCGGTAAGAATAATCTACAGGCGTTATATTAAGTTGTGACTTTGCTGCCGCTAAATCCATATTACTGCCTTAATTCACTTACGCGTTCGTTAAGCGCGTTTCCATTGCTTCGTCAGGTTCAGGATTGACGAACTTCGTAAATTCGCCCTTAAACCTTAATTTAATCCTTTCACACCCGCCATGGCGGTTCTTCTTTACGTTTAAATATGCGACGCCGCTTTCAACGGCATTGCTGTTAATCTCTTCATCTGATGCGTTCATATCCGGGCGGTCTATAAACATTACTATATCGGCATCCTGTTCTATCGCGCCCGACTCGCGCAAATCGGATAGCGTTTGTTTAGCGTTCGCCGTCTTTTCCGTTGGACGTCTCAACTGCGAACGTGCCAGCACCGGCACGGCGAGTTCCTTTGCAATTATTTTCAAATCGCGGGTTATTGCCGCCACTTCCTGCACTCGGTTTTCCGCCCTGTCGCCGCTGTGCATGAGCTGTATGTAATCTATCATTATTAGGTCAAGCTGTCCGCCGTGCCTTGATTTTATCCGCCGGCATTTTGAAAGTATTTCCGAAGGCGTTATTATCGACGAATCGTCGATTTCTATTTTAGTATTATTTAGCCGCTCCATGGCAACCAACATACGCCGCCAGTCGTTTATATCCATTTCCCCCGCTCTCGATTTAGTTTGGCTGACTTCCGCCACACTCGCCAAAATCCTTTTCGCAAGCTCTTCCTTCGACATCTCGAGCGAGAATATTGCGCAGACCTTATCATTGTTTACCGCCGCATGTTCGACGATATTCATTGCCAGTGAAGTTTTACCCACGCCCGGACGCGCAGCAAGCACTATCAGGTTTGATTTCTGCAAGCCGTTCGTAAGCCTGTCCAAGCGGTTTATGCCCGTCATAAGACCGCTGAACGCGGTTTTATTCTCCGCGCGTTTCTCATATTCTTCTTGTACGATTGGCAATATTTCGGCAATGTTTTGCATCGTCGAAGTGTCATTGATGCAAGATATTCCGTAAATCTTATTTTCCGCAAATTGCAGACTCTTTTTAACATCGTCATGAGTGCGGGCAAATTCCGAGATTTCTCCAGCCGCGCGTATTAAATTGCGGCTCATACCGTCACGCTTTACTATGTCGTAATAATCTTTATAGTTCGCCGCCGAAGGCGTTATCTGCGTAAGCTCTACGACATAAGATATATCCCCTGCTTTATGTAGGTTCCCGTCGCTTTCAAGCCTATCCGCAAGCGTTACGAAATCCACAGGCTTTCGGGCGTTAATCGTTTGCTTTATCGCATCGTAAATATACTTATGCGATTCAAGATAAAAGTCCGTTTCAGTAAGCCCCGTTATTATTTCGGATATTATTTCATTGTCGATTATCATACAACCTAAAATAGCCTGTTCGGCTTCAAGGTTATACGGTATTTTAACGTCGTTCCTTTCGCTCATAATCTTATCTTTGTTTTAATCTTTCAAAATTTCCGGATTAATTTTAAAATTTTCGCCGTCGCTCGTAAGTACGTCAGCTTCAAAAAGCCGCTTTATCGCCCGTCTGACGGCGTTCCTGTCTACGCTCAACGACTCCGCTGCCTCGTAATAATTAAGCGGCGCAGACTCCATTCCTTGAGTTCTGAATACGTATTTTAGTAATTCGTATTCAATCCCGCATAGCCGTTGAAATAACTCTTTCATATCAATTTTACGCACTGTCTTGTACCCCGCTTATCCGCATTTGCACTTGCGTAGCCTGTGTGGGTTTTGCTCCGCATTTACCTGTATTCCTGTGTTTTAACGCGCAACGCGGGCAATAACACGTTTTTCCGCCACGGGCTATAGCCCAACCATGCGCCTGCGCTTCGTCTTTGTCGGGATATTCCTTTATTGTCGGACAATCCTTACAACTGAATCTGTA
>CAJTLF010000012.1 GCA_910577555.1 uncultured Christensenella sp.
AGGAGCGTAGCGACGAAGCAATCCACACAAACAACCCACAAACCTTAAATCCACAAGACGAAACCGCGGCGGGAAACCGCCGTTTTGAATATAAAATGTACGATAAAACTTCCTTTAAAATAAAGGCAAACCCCGTAATACTCGGTCTTGAATCCAGTTGCGACGAAACGGCGGCGGCGGTAATCCGCGGCAACGCCCTTTTATCAAGCGAGATAATCTCGTCCGCAACCGAGCAAGCCAAATTCGGCGGAGTAGTGCCTGAAATAGCGTCCCGCGCCCACACCGAAGCGGTGGACGAAGTGGTGCGCCGCGCCTTAAACTCCGCGGGCGTAATCCTTTCACAGCTCGACGCGGTGGCGGTAACCTACGGCGCGGGTCTTTTGGGCGCACTGCTCGTCGGGCTGTCGTTCGCCAAATCTTTAACGTATTCTTTAAATATTCCGCTCGTCGCCGTCAACCATATCCGCGGGCATATGGCGGCAAGCTACCTTATCGATAAAGACTTAAAACCGCCCTTTATAACCCTGCTTGCAAGCGGCGGACACACGGCGATACTCCACACCCAATCGTTCACGGAGTATAAAGTTCTCGCATCCACCTGCGACGACGCGGCGGGCGAAGCGTTCGACAAGGTCGCCCGCGTACTCGGTCTGGAATACCCCGGCGGCGTAAACGTAGAGCGGCTCGCCAAAGACGGCGCGGCGGGAGTAAATCTTCCCAAGTGCCTTGTGAAAAATTCGCAGACCACCGCGTTTTCATACAGCGGCTTAAAGACGGCGGTAATCAACCATTGCCACACGGCGGAGCAGCGCGGCGAAATAGTAAATAAACCCAACGTAGCGTACGCCTTCCAGCGCGCGGCGATAGACCCGTTGGTTCAGAAGACGGTAGAGTTCGCCTTAAAGCTCGGCGTACCGTGCGTAACGGCGGGCGGGGGAGTGGTAGCCAACGGTTACCTGCGCGACAGTCTTAAAGCGGAGTGCGAAAAAGCCCGTTTAAAGCTCGTCTTGCCCGAAAAAAAATACTGTACCGACAACGCGGCGATGATAGCCGCCGAAGGCTTAATCCAATACCGCGCAGGCAACTTTGCAAACCTTTCGCTCAACGCCCGCGCCCAAATCCCCCTTGAATAATATCAGATAAACGCAGTTCCTTTAAGGAGAATTATAATTTATGTATAAGAAAGTAGACACGTCGTTAAATTTCGTAGACAGAGAAAAAGAGATAATCTCGTTCTGGGAAGAGAACGGCATTTTCGCAAGCTCGGTAACCAAAAACGACGGCGGCGAAGAATTTTCGTTTTACGACGGACCGCCCACGGCAAACGGCAAGCCGCACGTTGGTCACGTGCTCACCCGCTCCATAAAGGACTTAATTCCCCGCTACCGCACTATGAAAGGCGAGCACGTTTTAAGAAAAGCGGGCTGGGATACCCACGGCTTGCCCGTGGAACTCGAAGTCGAAAAGCTTCTCGGCTTAGACGGCAAACAGCAGATAGAAAGCTACGGCATAGAGCCGTTCATAAAGCAGTGCAAGCAGTCCGTATGGAAGTATAAGGGCGAGTGGGAAAAAATGAGCTCCCGCGTCGGCTACTGGGCGGATATGCAAAACCCATACGTAACTTACGACGACAACTATATCGAGTCCGAGTGGTGGGCGTTAAAGCAGATGCACCAAAAGGGACTGCTGTATAAGGGGCATAAAATAGTACCCTATTGCCCCCGTTGCGGCACGGCTCTTTCGTCGCACGAAGTGGCGCAGGGCTATAAATCGGTAAAGGAAAATTCCGCCGTAGCCCGCTTTAAGGTAAAGGGCGCGAAAAACCGCTATATTCTGGCTTGGACGACCACCCCGTGGACGCTCCCGTCCAACGTCGCGCTGTGCGTCAACCCCGACGAGCTCTATCTCGAAATAGAAACGGACGGCGTAAGATATATCCTTGCAAAGGCTCTCGTCTCTAAGTTCTTCGAAGAGTATAAGGTAATTTCCGAAAAGGTCGGCAAGGAATGGGAAGGACTCGAGTACGAGCCGCTCTTTGCCGAAACGACCGTTGAAATAAAGAGAATTTCGCCCGCGTCGGCTAAGGTAAAGGCTCACTTCATCGTCTGCGACAATTACGTAACCATGGGCGACGGCACCGGCGTAGTGCACATCGCGCCCGCCTTCGGCGAAGACGACTACAAGGTAGGCAAAAAATACGGTCTGCCCGTAGTCCAGCTCGTCAACGAGCGCGGCTGCTTCGACGAACGCTTTGCAAGCTTAAACGGCGTTTTCGCAAAAAAAGCCGATAAATCCATACTTGACAGACTCGAAACTCAGGGCAACTTATTCAAGGTATTGCCTTACGAGCACGACTATCCCCATTGCTGGCGTTGCGACACCCCGCTTTTGTATTACGCAAGGTCAAGCTGGTTCGTTCAGGTCACAAAGGTAAAGGACGATATAATCGCCGCCAACCGCTCCGTGAACTGGATGCCCGACAATATCAAGGAAGGGCGCATGGGCAACTTCCTTGAAAACGTAATCGACTGGGGTCTTTCCCGCGACAGGTATTGGGGTACGCCCCTGCCCGTGTGGGTCTGCCCCGATTGCGGCGAGATAGAAGTAATAGGCTCCAAAGCCGAGTTAAAGGAAAAGTGCGCCCTTCCCGCCGACAAGGATATAGAGCTGCACCGCCCCTACCTTGACGACCTCACCTGCAAATGCCCCAAGTGCGGCGGCAAAATGAAGCGCACCCCCGAAGTAATCGACTGCTGGTTCGACTCGGGTTCGATGCCCTTCGCGCAGTACCATTACCCGTTTGAAAATAAAGAAACGTTCGAAAAAACCTTCCCCGCCGACTTCATTTCCGAAGCGGTGGACCAGACGCGCGGCTGGTTCTATACCCTGCTCGTAATAAATACTATTTTATTCGGCAAAGCCCCGTTCAAAAACTGTATCGTTCTGGGTCACGTAAACGATAAAAACGGCATAAAAATGTCCAAACACAAGGGCAACGTGGTAGACCCGTGGAGCGTTCTGGACAAGCAGGGCGCAGACGCGGTAAGGTGGTATTTCTATTCGTCCAGCGCGCCCTGGTTGCCGTCGCGGTTCTCCGAAGAAACGGTATCCGAGGCGCAGAGAAAGTATATAGGCACGCTGTGGAATACGTACGCGTTCTTCACGCTGTACGCCGAAATAGATAAGTATAACCCCGCAGAGTACGACCTGAAAGAGTGCAAGCTGTCGCTAATGGATAAGTGGATTTTGTCAAAGCTCAATTCGCTTGTAAAGGAAGTGGACGCACACCTTGCGGCTTACGAAATTTGCGAAAGCTCCCGCGCCCTGCAGGACTTCTCGGACGTGCTTTCAAACTGGTACGTCCGCCGTTGCCGCGACAGGTACTGGGGAGCGGATATGACTGACGACAAGGCGGCGGCGTATACCACGCTGTATACCGTTTTGGTAACGCTTGCAAAGCTCACCGCACCGTTCACTCCGTTCATTGCCGAAATGATGTACCTGAATTTAGTGCCGCAGTTCTACAAGAACGCGCCCAAATCCGTTCATCTTTGCAGCTTCCCCGAAAGCGATAGGGCGTATATAGACGAGCGTCTGGAAACGGCTATGGAGCAGGTAACGGACATAGTGGTGTTGGGGCGCGCCGCACGCAACGCGGGCAACCTTAAAAACCGCCAGCCGCTCGCGCAGATGTTCGTCGTAAGCGAAAAAACGGTCGAGCTTTCTGACGAAGAAAAGTCGATAATTTTGGAAGAACTCAACGTAAAAGCTCTCAATAAAGCGGCGGACGCGGAAAAGTTTTTAAGCTATAAATTAAAACCGCAGTTGAAAACGCTGGGACCCAAATACGGCAAGCTTCTGGGCGCAATAAGCAAGTTTCTGGAATGTTGCGACGCAAAGGAAGTCGTCCACGCAGTAAAAAACAGCGGCGCATATGAAATTAAGGATTTAGGCGTAACGCTTACGCTTGAAGATTTGCAAATTTTCCCCCAAAGCATGGCGGGCTTTACGGCAGCCGAAGATAAGGGTATTACGGTCGCGCTCGATTGCGAGCTTACCGAAGAATTGCTCGACGAAGGTTGCGAAAGAGAGCTCGTCTCCAAAATACAGAATATGCGAAAGGAAGCGGGCTTTGAAGTAACCGACAGAATTTCAATTTTGTATACGGCGGAAGGTAGAGCGTTAAAGGCATTAAAGGCGGGCAAATTCGCCGCCGACGTGCTTGCCGAAAGCATTTCCCCCGCCCAACCCACCCCCGATAAAGGCTTCACCCGCGAACAGTCCGTCAACGGCGACAAAGTAACTCTTACACTCGTTAAAAAGTAAATTAGTCCACGTCATTGCGCGTGAGCTTATTTCCCGTCATTGCGCGGAGCGTAGCGACAAAGCAATCCAGAATAGGCAAAAATGAAAGAGCATAATTCATACGTGTATATAATGTTTAATTCTCGGAACGGCACACTGTATACGGGGGTAACGAATAATTTAATTCGTCGGGTTTATGAACATAAAAGCAAAACTTTGGAAGGCTTTACTAAAAAATATGATATCGATAAACTCGGATATTACGAAGTGTATACGGATATTACCGATGCAATTCAGCGTGAAAAACAAATAAAAGGCGGTTCGCGTAAAGCAAAGTTAGAGTTAATAGAAACGATGAACCCGAATTGGGAAGATTTATACAATGAACTTATAAAGTAACTTAACCGTCTGGATTGCTTCGGCAATAAATGCCTCGCAATGACGAATAACAATCATTATACTTTCCTGTCAAAGCAACAAACGTAATACTCTCCGTCACTGTGCATAGCGAAGCGACAAGCACCATACACTCCCGTCATTGCGCAGATAGAATAATAAGCATTATACTTTTCGTCATTGCGCGTGAGCTTGCTTATCCGTCATTACGAGAAGTACCCACCGTCACTGCGTAAAGCGTAGCGACAAAGTAACGGTTACTCCCCGTCATTGCGAGCGTCAGCGAAGCAATCCAGAATAAACAAAAAATAATACCCGCCCCGCGGCTAAAAGCCGCGGGGCGGGTGTATTTCAATCTTCTAAACCTAATAAATAATCGGTGGACACATCAAAAAATTTAGCTATGGTTGTTAGCTTGTCCAAATCAGGCTCTTGCTTGTTTGTTTCCCATTGACAAATTGTAGTTTTGCTTACCTTAAAAATTTCCGCTAACTGTAATTGGGTTAAACCTTTTTCGTTGCGCAATTCTTTTAATCTTTGTCCAAAATATAAATTCATTGTCAATCTTCTAAACCCAATAAATAATCTGTAGATACTTCAAAAAATTTACTTAATGCGCGTAACATTTCAATCGAAGGTTGACTTCTGCCTTTTTCCCAAGAATATATGCTGTCGTCAGTTGTTTTAATAGCTTCGGCAAGTTGTTTCTGCGTATATCCCTTTTCTGTTCGTATTTCTTTTAGCTTAATAGCAAATTTATCCATAACCAAATTATACCGTAAAAATTACGGTATAATCTTGACAACCGTAAAAATTACGGGTACAATTATCTTATGGAACAAGAAAAAAAGTGCAAAAACTGCAAATTCTTTAAAAGACGTTTAGCGAAGCAGTCTTGAGAGCAAAAAAATAACCGCCACGCTAATTTAAGCAGCGGAGCGGTTGTGTTTTAATCTTCTACCCCTAATAAATAATCGGTAGAAACTTCAAAAAAATTTGCTAACGCTAATATATTTGAAAGCGTGGGTTCGTTAATATCGTTTTCCCAATTGGAAATCGTACTATCGCTCGTATTTAATTGCACTGCAAGCTGTTTCATAGAAAGATTGGCGTCGGTTCTTAATTCTCTTAAACGCTTTGCAAAAATAGACGGAGTATTATTCATAAATTTATTATACTCAGAAAACCGAGTAAAATGCTTGACACTCGGAATACCGAGTGATATTATTTAATACAATTAAAACAAAGGGGTAAATTACATTGGAAGAATATCACCAAATCGAAAAAAACTGCAAGAATTGCAAATTCTTTAAAAGGCATTACGTAAAATCAAATACGCTATTCAGGGCTACTATTGAAGGGCATTGTATAAATGGCGAAATTCCACGGATAGTAAGAAAGAACAATATGCCGTGCAATAATGTTTGTGAAAAATGGGAAAGCGATAAGGAAGTAAAAGAAGAGAGAAAAGAAACGATTAAAGAAGTACTGAAAAATATGCGCACTACTTTAATTCATATAGAAAATATTTTAAAAGACGATTTAAATCAAGATTAAATATCAAAATTCGACATTATTCCGTACAAGCTCTCATAAATTTAATCTATGAGAGTTTACGATTTAAAGCAAGGCGAAGTAGGCAAAATCACCAAAATAGAGCTTTCGGGCAGCGCGTTGGAAAGGCTTTCCGCGCTCGGCGTGCGCGTGGGCGAACAGGTTGAAGTTATCAGCTTTTCGCTTTTAAAAAGCAGCGTTTTAATTTCCTGCGCGGCGGTAAGGGTGGGGCTCAGAAAGTCGCTCGCACAAAAAATTCAGGTGAGCGTATGAGCATATTCGCATTTGCGGCAAGGCGGACGGGCAGGGCGGAAGCCCAAAGCGCACCGATAAAAAAAGTAGTGCTTGCGGGCAACCCCAACGCGGGCAAAACCACTCTTTTCAACGCGCTCACGGGCAGTAATCTGCGCACGGGCAACTTCCACGGCGTAACCACTTCGCCCGCAAGCCGCAGGCGCGGCAATATACTTTTCGTCGACGTGCCTGGGGCTTACGCTTTCAAAACTTATTCGATGGAAGAAAAGTCTGCAATCGACGAAATCAAGTCGTGCGATTTGGTAATAAACGTGGTGGACGCGCTCACTCTGGAAAACAGCTTGAACCTTACCCGTCAGATAATTTCAACGGGCGCAAAGACGGTAGTCTACCTTACCAAGCTCGACGCGTTAAAGCGGCGGGGCGGTTGGGTAAACGCAGAAAAGCTTTCCGCTTTTCTGGGCGTTCCCGTGCTCGATTGTCCGCCGAAATCGCTCAAAAAAATGCTCAAAAACGGTGAAAACCTGCAATTTTTCGGTGAAAAGGCGTCGATTTTCGGTGAAAACTGTGTGAAATCTTTCACACAGTTTTCACTTAACGACGCTTATTCGAGCGGAACGGTAAAGGTTTCAAAGACGGATAGGCTCTTTTACAACCGATATTTCGCGCTCTTTGCGTTTGTAATTTCCATAATTTCAATGTTCTTTTTAGCTTTTCATCCGCTCATGCCGGGGGCTTATTTAAAGGGCTTGACGGAAAATTTAATCTCTTTATTTTCCGATTTTTTAACGGCGAAAATGCAGAACGAAGCTGTAATTTCGCTGTTGGAAGAAGGTATTCTGGGCGGCGCGGGCAGCGTTATTGCGTTCGTTCCGCAAATCTTTATACTGTATTTATTTCTTACATTGCTCGATGAAAGCGGCGTAACTTCCGCGCTCGCGTTCGCAACGGACGGGCTTTTCGAAAAGGCTAATTTGTCGGGCAGAGCGGCGTTTTCTCTCGTTTCGGGCTTCGGTTGCACCGCCGCGGCAATACTCACAACCCGCGGATATTCCACGCCGAACGCGCAGAAAAGAACGGTTGCAATACTGCCTTTCGTGCCTTGCGGGGCAAAATTACCCGTATTTTTGACCTTTTTATCCCCGCTGTTCAAAAATCCGTTCCCCGCGATAACCTGCTTTTACTTTGCAGGGATTGCCGCGTCTTTACTCGTTTCCATGGCTGTAAAGGGGGGTAAGGAAGGGCTTTTGAGCGAAGTCGCGCCCATAACCCTGCCCAAATTCAAAACGGTTTTAATTAAGTTGTGTTTTTACGTAAAAGGGTTTATAATTAAAGTAGCGGGAATAGTTACGCTTTTTTGCGTATTTTCCTGGGTTTTGGCGCACTATTCGTTTACTTTCCGCTACGTTGCAGTGGAAGAAAGTATGCTTGCGGGCTTATCCAAAGTAATTCTGCCGCTGTTTTATCCTATGGGCGTTACCGACTGGCGCGTGGCTTACGCGGTACTTTGCGGCTTTGCGGCAAAGGAAAACGTGGCGGCAACCCTTGCAATGCTTTTACCTGCGGGCGTCGGGTTAAACCTTTCCGCAACCCTTGCAATTTGCACCTTTATGCTGTTCTGTCCCGCTTGTATTTCGGCTTTTTCCGCGTCTGTAAAGGAAACGGGGCTTAAATTTACGCTGAAATGCGTCGTTTTACAGCTTATTTTAGCCTTTTTGGGCGCGTATTTAGTGCGGCTGATAACTGTGTTTATATGAAAACTTTTACCGTTGAAAACGATTGCGATTTAAAAACATTTACCGACTGCGTCTTTCCGCAGGGGGCGTTCTGTCTTGCCGCGCTCTTGCGCGCCCGCGACGTCAAAGTGAACGGCGTGCGGGTCGGAAAGGGCGGTTTTGCCCTGAAAACGGGCGATATCGTGGCGTATTACACCAATTTCAAGCAGGAGAGCTCGCCCAGCCATACGGTGATTTATCAGGACGAAAACGCGCTTATAGCAGATAAATTTTCGGGCGTTTCGGTAGAAGGGCTTACCTGCGAACTGCGCGAAAAGGGGGATTACAGACCTTGCCACCGCCTTGACAGGAATACGCAGGGCTTGTTGGCGTTTGCAAAAAACGACGGCGCGGAACGGGAAATTCTTTCGGCGTTTAAAGAGCGGCGGGTGGAAAAGGAGTATATCGCCCTTTGCAAAAACAATTTTAAAGAAAAAAGCGCGGTTTTAACCGCTTTTCTTGTGAAAGACGATAAAAAATCGCTTGTAAAGGTATTTGCAAAGCCCGTTGCGGGCGGGGTGAAGATAGTCACCGAATACGAAGTTTTGCGCGTTTCGGGGGATATTGCGCTGGTGCGAGTAAAGCTGCATACGGGCAAAACTCACCAGATAAGGGCGCATACGGCGTTTATCGGCTGTCCCGTTTTGGGCGACGAAAAGTACGGCGACAACGCCTTAAACGCCAAATATAACGCAAAAAGACAGCGGTTGATAAGCAAATCGTTGAAATTCGAGTTTACGGGCGGGCTTGCGTATTTAAACGGAAAAGAGTTTAAAAGCAATTTTGATTTTGACGAAATTTAATTTAAACGGGGCGGCTTAAAAAGCCGCCCCGTTACCTTATATTCCTTTTTTCCGTTCTGCCGCGCCCAGTCTTTCCGCGGCTATTTCGAAGTATTCCTTGTTTAGCTCTATACCTATAAATTTCCTGCCCGTGTTCAGGCACGCCGCACCCGTCGTTCCGCTGCCCGCGAACGGGTCTATGACGACGTCGCCTTCGTTCGTGTGAATTTCTATTATTTCGCGCATAAGCTGCAGGCTCTTTTGGGTGGGGTGGGCGGTTCTTTCCTTGCCCGAAACGGTACTCGTTTCAAACGTACTTCTAAGGTAAGGCTTATCGCCCTTGTTAAAGGTCCATTTCGCGCCCTTTTTTACACCCCATACGGCAAATTCCATATCCTGAACGTATCGCCTTTCGATATTTCTCGGCATCGGGTTTGACTTTTTCCAGACTATTACGTCCTTTACTTCGAGATTGCTCTCTTCCATAACCTTTATAATGAAGCTTATAAAGCGGTAGGAGCAGAAAATAATCATCGAGCCGTTTTTGTCCAGAATTTTTTCGTACTTGGGAATCCACGAAAAAATGTCCGCATTTTTATCCCATTCGCCGAAATCTACGCCCTTTCTGGGGCATTTCAGCGTGTTGAAGTTGTTTTCACGCGAAATATTGTACGGCGGGTCGCATATTACGTGGTTTACTTTCACGCCGCTTTTTATCAGCTCGTCGATTACCGTATAGGCGTTTGCGTGATACAGCTCGTAGCTTTCCGTTTTAATAACCGCGCTTACGAGTTCGTTTATAATCTGGTCGCCTATCGCCTTTGAAAGTAGCGGCGGCACGGCGTTGCCTATCTGTCGGCAAACGGCTATTTTAGAGCCGCAGAAGTGGAAATCGTCGTTAAAGCTCTGCAAACGCGCCGCTTCGCGCGGGGTTATCGCGCGGTTTAAATAGGGGTGGGAGTTCTTTCCGTTAGACGGAGTGTCGAAACGGGTGTCTACGGTAGGGCTTACCGCGTCCCATTCCAGCCGCGACCAGGTGGTGGAAAATTTCTGTTTCCCGTGCAGGCTTTTAGGCAGATATTCCTTGCCCTTTTCCGCGGGAATCATTTTAAGCTTGGCAATAGCGGCGGGGGAATGGTTGCTCGCCTTATGAAATTGCAGGCATTTGCCGCGCATTGCGCTCTGGTATTCGCTCTGCGGCGGGTTGAGATAATCCGAAATTACTTCGCCTTCGCCGCTTTCGAGATATGAAAGGTCTGAAATGGCGTCCCTTACCGTTACGGCAATATCCGACGGGTTGGGGAAATTGATGAATTTTTGCTTAGACGCAATAAAAAAGGCGCGTTCGCGGCTTTGCGGCACGCCGTAGTTCTTTGCGTTGAGCACGCCGTAATTTACTATGTAACCGAGATTTTCGATTTCCCTTAAAATTTCGTCGCGGAAGTAATGGTTGGTTGAGTTTAGTATGTTTTTGACGTTCTCTATTATGAAAAGCTCGGGACTGAGTTCCCTTACTATGCTAAGGTATTCCCTGAAAAGGAAGTTGCGCGGGTCGTTAAGTCCCCTGTTTTTGCCCTTTAAGCTGAAGCCCTGGCAGGGCGGCCCGCCTATAATCATATTCACGCCCTTTTCGCGGGCAAGCTCTATTATCTTTCGTTTTACTTCTTCGTCGAGAATGTTTCCGCAAACGACCGTCGCCGAAGGAAAGTTGTGCGCAAACGTTTTTACGGCGGATTGGTCGAAATCGAGTCCGACTGCCGTTTCAAATCCGTCCGCGAGATGAAGTCCGGCGGAAAACCCGCCCGCCCCGCAAAATAAATCGAGTATTTTAAATTCCATCTCACGAAACTCCGTATTGAGGTAAAATATTTTAATCCCTCAAAAATATTTTATCATACGGTGTTGAAAAATACAAGTTTTTTTGATATAATATCGTTAAAAATAGGGACAAGGGGGAACGCGTATGAAGGTAAGCGCATTTTTGGAAGAACGGACCCAACCTTTATTGCTGGGCGCGTTTTACGGAAGATACGTTTTTTCCAAAGACGGGAAGAAAATTTATACCGAAGTAAGTTATAAATCTTCCAAGTTCGTACCCGATACCGCCAAGCTGTTGCAATCGCGCGACCTGCTTTTGGAAAAGCTGAACGCAGTCTGTGCGCGGCAACCTTTCTTTAAGGACTGCACCAACAAAGAGTCGGAAAGCCCTAAAATAGTGCTGCGGTTTATACTCGAAAACGATTTGAATTTATCGCAAAACAGCTTTTACAACAAGCTGTACGTAAAATTGATGAGCGAAGATTTTATATACGACGAAGGGCTTACGGAGAGCAAAAAACAGTTCATACGCGGCTTTGCCGAGTCGCGCGGGAGTATAGATACCAACAGACCGCTGCTTGCGCTCGATTATTTTTATAATTCCGTTAACGAAGTAAAGCGGGCGAGAGTTCTATACGACTATCTGAACGTACCGTTCAGCGTGCTTAATTTCAATTCGCGCGAGTTGCAGAGCGAGTACATAGCGGGCAAAAAGCGCAACACTCAGTTGAGATTCAATCTTTTCTGGTATTTAAGCAATATCGGGCTTTTAAACGATTACAAGGCGGAGATTGTAAGGAAAGTTTATACGGACAAAAACGTGAAGTATTTGCGCACGGAAAACGGGGTGCATTATTTCAGTTGTCCCGAAATTACGCCGAACAGGAAAGATACTTTCGATTTTCGCCTGAGATATTACTACAACAACGTTTTCGGCAAGGAGCTGTCTGCGTTTGAAATCGGGGAACTCAGAAAAGAGCTTAAATTCGACGGCGAACCGCGCGATTTCAAGAGAAATCTCGGGCTGATTGAAATGATACGGCTGTACGCGCCCGACGAGTGCGCGGCGTGCGGAACTACCAAAACGTACACGCACAAGAACACGGGCAGGCAGTATTTCGAGCATCATCACGTTATTTCGCTGGGAAAAAATTACGAGCTTGACGACGAGAACAATATAGTCAAGCTTTGCCCAACCTGTCACCGGACGGTGAAAAAGGGGTCTGCGCCCGAGAACGAGCAGAAGGAAGTAATTGCGAAAATTCTTAAAAACCGTGCCAACGTTTACGCGTTCGCAAGTCAGATTTTCGATACGGACGACTTTGACGTGATAACCGATAAAATATGGCGGGCGTTGAAATAATAGTATTTAAAGACCACCGCGGAAGAATTTTCAAATTCTTCCGCGGTGGGTTTGGTTTTACGGTTTGGGCGGGTGGATTGCTTCGTCGCTACGCTTCTCGCAATGACGGGAGAGAACGCTCGGAACGACAAAAGAAAGTGTCATTTCGAGCATGCCGAGAAATCTCTTCGTATAGTTTTATTTATCTCTTATCTATGGGGACATATTCGCGGCGGTCCTGAACGCATGCGTAGGCGGGGCGGATAATCTTTCCACCGCATAAAAGCTCTTCTATGCGGTGCGCCGACCAGCCCGCTATTCTCGCTATTGCAAAGAGCGGCGTATACAGTGCGGCGGGGAGCTTTAACGTGGAGTACACGAAGCCTGAATAAAAGTCTACGTTGGGGGTTAGCGGCTTGTGCAAATTCTTTTTGGCGTTGGTAATTTCGGACGCCGCGGTTGCAACCGTTTCGTAGAGCGCGAACTCTTCTTCAAGCCCCTTGGCTTTTGCAAGCTTTTCCGCGTAAATTTTCAGAACCTCCGCGCGCGGGTCGGAAAGGGTGTAAACCGCGTGCCCCACTCCGTACACGAGCCCCGTCTTATCGAACGCTTTTTTATCGATAATCTTTTCAACGTAGTCGTAAACGGCGTCGCGCGAACCCGTCTTTACGTTCTGCTTGATATTTTCGAGCATCTGCATAACCTTCACGTTCGCGCCGCCGTGCTTGGGTCCTTTTAGGGAGCCGAGCGACGCCGCCGTGGAAGAGTAGGTGTCCGTTCCCGTGGAGGTTGCAAGGTGTGTGGTGAAGGTGGACGCGTTACCGCCGCCGTGGTCGGCGTGCAGGGTAAGGCATACGTCTAAAACCTTTGCTTCCAAATCGGTAAACGAGTTGTCCTTTCTCAGAACGTGCAGAATATTCTGCGCGGTGGAGTATTCCGCCACGGGTTTATGTATTACCAGCGAGCCGTCGTCCGTGTCGTAATAGCGGTAGGCGCGGTAGGAGTACGCCGCGAGCATTGGCAACTGCGCAATCAGTCCGAGGCATTGCCGCAATACGTTGGATATGGACGTATTGTCCGGGTCGGGGTCGTAGCCGTAAAGGCTGAGAACGCACCGCGCGAGCATATTCATTGCGTCTTTTGACGGCTGTTTCATTATTACGTCGCGCACGAAATTGCGGGGCAGGGAGCGGAAGTCGGAAAGTATTGCGCAAAAGCTTTCAAGCTCGCTTGCCGCGGGCAGTTTTCCGAATAGCAGAAGATAAGCCGTTTCTTCAAAGCCGAACCTGTTCTCTTCAACCGCGTTTTTTACCAAGTCCTTTACGTTATAGCCGCGGTAGTGCAGTTCGCCCTTTACGGGGACGCGCTTGCCGTCCCGTTCGTCCCACGCGGTTACTTCGGATATTTCCGTAAGCCCGCACAGCACGCCCTTGCCGTCTGCGTCGCGCAAGCCGCGCTTGACGTCGTACCGTTCGTACGCCGACGGTACGATATTGTCGTTTTGCGATGCCAAGGTTGCAAGGCTGGTTATTTCGTGCGAGTGTTTTACGATTAAATCTGCGTCTTTAAAATTCAATATGCGCTCCTTTAAGTTGGGTTTGCCGTATCAGTTTTGGGGCGGCGGGGGAGTGGTTTATTGTTAATTTTAACATAAAAAGGCGGAAAAGTCAATGACGGGTCTGTGAAAAGCCCGTAAAACGGCGGTGCGGCGGACGGGGCTTGACTTTATTAAAAAAAGCAAGTAAAATGGTTATAACGACCCGCAAGGGGTTATAAGTAAGTATATCCTATATATATAAAGGAACGGAAAAATATGCAACAGGTTAAACTTTTATCTGCGGACGAAAGACTGATATTTTCGCTTTCGGGCGAGATTGACGCCGCAACGAGCGAAGATTTTTACGCGCAGGTTTGCGCCGCGTACGAGCATGATAAAAAAGACGTAACTTTCGACTGCGCCGCGCTGACTTTTATAGACAGCACCACGCTGGGAACTTTCGTTAAAATTCTGAAAAAATTGAAGTCCGACGGGCACGAAATGGTTTTGGACAAGGTTCGCCCCAACGTGAAAAAGCTGTTCGAGATTTGCTCGCTGAACACCATTATGGAGATACGCTGATGAAAGAGTTCGAAGTAAGGTTTCACCTTTGCGACAGCGAATATATGACTGCGTTGCGGCTGGTCTGCGGCGCGGTGGGCAGCGCGCACGGGCTGGATTTGGACGCGTTGGAAGATTTTAAGGTGTGCGTTACCGAAAGCGCGATAATTTTAAAAAATTGCGGGTTCGATTCCGTTCGCGCGACGTTCGGCGGCGACGGCACCTGCGCCGTGATAGAAGGCGAGGGCGGCAACCCCGCAGAAGGGGAGAACGAGCTTTCGCTCGCGCTCATTTCCGCACTGGTGGACAGTTGCGAAATAGAAAGGCGGGGCGAGATTATTACCAAAGTGAAGATAAAGGTATGATGGAACAGCAGGAGATTGACGCGCTGTTCCGCGAATACCGCAGAACGGGCGACGCCGAAATACGCAATAAGCTCGTGGAGCAATATTTTTACATAGCCGAAATACTCGCGAAAAAATTTGCGGGGCGCGGAGTGGAATACGACGACCTGTTGCAGGTTGCGTCCGAAGCGTTGATTGCGGGGGTGGATAAGTTCGACCCCGATTTGGGCAACAGGTTTACCACTTACGTAACTCCGACTATGACGGGAATGATAAAAAATTATTTCCGCGATTACTCGCGCTCGGTGAGAGTGCCGCGGCGGGTGTATTCGGTTGCGGCGAAAATAAGGGAATTTACGAGCGAATATTTTAAGGAGCATGGCACGAAGCCTACCGTAAGACAGCTTGCGGAAAAGCTGGGCTGTTCGGAAGAGCTGATAATAGAAGCGTTGGAGTGCCGCGCGCCCGTAAGCTTAGACGCGAGAGTTCAGGGCGACGACGGTGAGACGGACGCGCCCTTGCACGAAGTACTTGCCGACCCGCAGAACGTGTTTGAAGATTTTGACGACAGGGAGTCCTTGCGGGCGGAGATTGAGAAGCTGAATCCTACCGAAAAAAAGGTGGTGACTCTCAGATTCGTCGAAGGCAAGTCGCAGACGGACGTGGGAAAAATTTTGGGAGTGAGCCAGATGTTCGTGTCGCGGGCGGAGCGCAAAATCGTTGAAAAATTAAGGGAAGCGTTATCGTAATGGTCAGTTTCGTAATTAGCGATTTAAAGGCGATGAACGAAAGCTTAAAAGAGTTTGCCGAATATCTGCGGCTTATGCGCGTGGACGAAGAGGACGTGTTTGCAAGCAGGCTCGTTTCCTGCGAGCTGATAACCAACGTTATTATCCACAGCGGGCAGGCGGCGGAGTTCCGCGGCGAGCTTGCGGGGGCGGATATTGCTATTTCGGTTATTGCCAACGGAATGGAGAACGTGGATTTGAACCCGTCATTGCCCGACGCGTTTGCCGAGAGCGGCAGGGGAATGTATATCGTAAACTGTATCTGCGGCGGTAACGTGGAGCGGCGGGACGGCGGTTTGCACGCTGTAATAAAAAGAAAGAATTGAATTTAAAATATAAAAAAGCCCCGCGGCTTACTGCCGCGGGGCTTTTACGTTATATTACATCATGTTTGCCTGTTTGTAAATTTCGTTCATAAGACCGTCGGAGATAAGGTCGCGTACTCTGCCGTAGTAGATGAATACGGAAGAGAAGAACTTGTCGTTCTTGCCGCCGACGTTGTAGTTGGGTATGCAGGTAAGCGCACCCGCCTGACGCTCAAGGAATATTCTCGAAAATTCAAGACGCTGTTCGTTGTTGAGAGTGCGGATAAAGTCGTCCATAGGTCCGTTATAAATAACGGGGGTGTAGACTATGTTGCCCTTGCCGTCTTCAACGTAAACGGCGGTGGGAGCGGTTGCCGCGGTTTCGGACGCCGCGTCTGCCGCGGGTTCTTCGTCGGTTTTCGCCGCCTTAGCTGCCTTAGCCGCTTCTTTTTCGGCTTTAGCCTGTTCAGCCGCCGCCGCTTTGGCTGCCGCGCGCTCTTCCTTTTCGCGCTGTTTTCTTTCTTTCTTGCTTTCTTTTACTTCGCCGTCTTCGGATTCCGAAGTTACGGTTGCCTTTGCGCGCTTTTTAGCTTTGATATAGCATGCAAGGCGGATAATATTGATTACGAGTGCGATGAGTGCGAGAGCGAGAAGTACGAGCAGGAACAAGCCCATCGTAGCCGTTTCGATAACGATAGCGCATACGAGTACGCAGATTATAGCCGCAAATTCGAGAGAGTATCTCACTACGTTGCAGATGAGCATTGCTTTGTTCGTTTTCTTGCCGAGACCCATAATATCGAGTACGCAGTTGATGAGAGCGAGCAAGCCCGCGATTACGGTGGTGAGATAAAGGGTTGCTTCAGCCGCGCCTTCGGGAAGTGCGAACGTACCCGAGAACGTCGTAAGAATAAACACGTCTATCGCGAAAATTGCGCTGTCGCCGATTGCGGTTTCTCCGCCGACGAAGCCGATTGCGAGCCAATCCTGTTTAAGGGGTGCGAGCAAATCGCCGAGCTGGGGAATAATTTCAACCAGATTGAATACGCCCGCGATTACTGCTACCGAAGAGAGAAGGGCGAGAACGATTTTTATAAAGCCCGAGCCTTTCTTGTAAATAAGAGCTTGTACGACGAGCATAAGGAACACGCCGCCGAACGCGCCCATAAGGGTGTAGCAGGTCATTTTTTCCACGCCGCCGCTGAGCTGCGTGAGAAGAAGGGTTGCAAGCACCGCCGCCGCGCATACTTCGATGAAGGACGCCGCGCTTAAAGCTACGTTTTTGGTGCTTTTCTTGCTTGCTGCGTTTACAATCGCGGGGATTAACGCGAATAAGCCCGCAAGAGTGATTAACCCGTATAAAACGAGAAGAATCGCACTTAAATCAAGCGTAAATTCACCCCATTTAGCCAGCGGGGCGCTGAGCGTAAGGGGGTAATTACCCGCTATGTCTTTAAGAAATTCAAGCGGATAAATCGCGTTGACAGCCGCGGGCAGCTGAAGCCCGAGCATTGCTTCGACTTTCATTTCCGTGCCGGCAAAGGGCAGGAAGAGACCTAACAACAAGCCGATGAGCGCGATAACGTAGGTTATCAACGCGGCGATTTTGTTGGGGCCCGTTTTCATTTTTTTCTCATTTCCCATAATAGTACGTCTCCGTTGCGCCCATTTGCCGTAGCTTTTAAACGGTTCGGACGCTGTTTTTACTCACTATGTACAATTCATTTTATACCATAATACGGGAGTTGTCAAGGATAAATCGTATAATTCGTCACAAAATTTAATCGGTTAAACGGCATATATGGCGCGATTAAAGGGTTATTCTTACTAAAATAAGTATGCCTGAGCCGCCGTTTTGTATGCGCGTGCGGTTATTTTTACCCCGTTTAAGGGATATAATAGCCAATATACGCGTATTAATTCAAAAAAAGGCGTTGATTTTTGCGGCGGGATTTGGTATAATTACGCCAAGGAGAAAATTATGAGTGAAAATTTGGGCGGCAGGGGCGATTCCGTGACCGAAAATAACCGAACGACGCGGGATATGCCGCGACAAACGGCGGAAGAGAGCGGCAAAGTAAAGCTCATTTCCGAGCAGGATATCATTGCCGCGTTTGCGGAAATTCCCAAACAGAAGCGGGAAAAAATGATTGCCGATTACGACGTTAAGTCGCTTGCGAAAATTTTCGAAAACGACGCGATGATGAAGACGGTGGACACCTTTTTAAGGTGCGGACTGAGCGTTTGCCGAGCCGCAGACGAGCTTTACATGCACAGAAACACCCTTATTTACAGGCTCAATTCGGTTGCGCGCCGTACGGGGCTGGACGTGCGCGATTTCAATTCCGCCATTACCTTTAAAATTCTGCATTATTTATATTTATTGAAGTGAGCGTATGAGTGAAGAAATAAAAAATACCGTAAACCGAACGGAAAAAAGCGCGAACGCGGCGAAAATTATTATTGCCGTTGCGCTTGCATTACTTATTGCCGCCGCGGCGTTTACCGCGGGGTTTTTTACGGGCAACTGCGCGGTTTCGGACGACGCGAGGTCGCTTGACTGGTTGCTTAAAACCATTGAAGAGAACTATTATTTTTACGACGATTTCGACGCGGACGGCGCGGGCGAAGATTCGTTGAAGTCGATTGCGGATAAGCTGGATATTTATTCCGAATATTATACGGCGGAAGAGTACGCCGCCGAGCAGAACGACAACCGCGGGCGGAAGAGCGGCGTCGGCATCTCTTACGGATACCTTAGCGGAGTGAGCGGGGTCTGCGACGACGGCGGGATTTTTCTCTATTCCGTTGTCGGTAACTCGCCCGCTTACAGGGCGGGGCTGGTCGCGGGCGACGTGCTGGTGAGCGGAACTTACGGCGGCACGACCACGCAATTTACCGATAAAGCCGCGTTTGCGGAGTTTATGGAAAAGGTGGGCGATAACGAGAGCTTTACCCTTTCCACGAAGGAAAGCGATTTTACCGTGGCGCGGCAGGAGTACAAGGCGAGCTACACTTTTATGGCGACCTGCGAGAGCGCGTGGGAGTTCGTGGGGACGGCGGACGGCGGGCTTACTCTCGGCGAGAACCTTGCAAAGAAGAAGGACTTGCCCGAAGATACCGCTTACGTGAGCCTTTCGCAATTTTACGGCACTGCGGCTGAAGAGCTGGGGATTTTGTTCGATAAGTTCGAAGAAACGGGCAAGAGCAAGTTGATTTTGGACCTTAGAAACAACGGCGGCGGGTACGTTTCCGTTATGCAGAGTATTTCGGGGTACTTCACCGCGGGGATTGACGGGGCGCGTTCGGCGGGTTACGCCGAGTACAAGAACGGCAGAAGGCAGGTTTTCGATATAAAAAAGCAGGGGCGCGGGCTTATTTCTGCGGACACCGACGTTTACGTGCTTACCAACTCCGGAACGGCGAGCGCGTCGGAAGCGTTGATTGGCGTTCTGGTGAGCTACGGCGTTCTGGATTATAAGAATATTTTCGTTTCCGATTTTTCGAAGGAGTATCTCGATATGCAGGGCGACGGCGCCAAGACGGCGCGGACTTACGGCAAGGGGATTATGCAGTCCACTTTCGTGAACGATTGGACGGGAGAGGCGGTAAAGCTGACTACGGCGAAAATATTCTGGCCGAACGGGAAGTGCATTCACGGCTCGGGGCTGAGCGCGGCGGACGGCTGTACCGTGGTGCCTGCGAAGTGGAGCGTTACGAAGGACGACGCCGAGCTTGGCGCGGTTCTGGATATAATAAGTAAGCGGTAAGAAAGTCAAGCAATTTTATAGAATTTTTTTAATATTTAAAAAAAATATTGTATTTGCATTAAATATATGTTATAATATGCATGCGCTACAATATAATACGGATACTATAAAGGTTACAATTGGGCATTGTTGTATCCCTGATTCCCTTTATAGTGAGAATTTGTAGCGCAACTTAAAGGATACGCTTTGCGGGCGTTCCTTTCAGGTGCGCCCTTATTTTTTATTTAAGGAGAAAATCTTTATGAAAAGAAAGATACTTATAGCGTTACTTTCCGCAACGGCAACCGTATGTTGCGCGCTTGGACTTGCCGCGTGCGACAAAACGGAAGCAGACAAGTCCGTGCAGGAAATTACTAATGTTACACAAGCGTACAACATTGCAACCGAATTGGGCTACGACGGCACCTTGGAGCAGTTTATTGCGGCTTTGCGCGGTAAAGACGGTTTAGACGTAATTAACGGCAAAGACGGTGCGGACGGTGTAGGCGTTAAGAATATAAGCAAAACCGCAAACGGCGAACTTATAGTAGAACTTACGGATTTGACACAAGTTAATTTGGGTAAAATCAACGGCGAAAACGGAACTGACGGCGTCGGTATTATAAAGGCGGAACTTAACGCAAACGGCGAAGTAGTGTTTACCTATTCGGACGGCAGGCAGCAGAATATAGACAAAATTCCTGACTGCGCCCATAAATACGGTGATTGGAGCGTTGCGCTTGAAGAAACCTGTACTTCTATAGGGTACAGTTTGCGCACCTGTTCGCTGTGTGGTTATAAAGACTACAAGTTCGCCCGCGCAACCGGTCACAGTTTTGTATATACCGCAACTATCAAACAGCCAGACTGCGTTTTGGACGGGGTTAAGCTTTTATCGTGCATAGAGTGCGGTACGGTAAAATCGGAAGCTATTCCCGCCAACGGACATAGTTTTGAAAACGGCGTATGCGGCGATTGCGGATTAACCGAATTCAGCCAAGGATTGGAATACGCTTTAAATAGTGACGGAACTTATTACATAGTTACGGGTATAGGTACTTGTACCGATACTGAATTAAGAATTCCCGAAGAGTATAACGGGCTACCCGTAAAGGAAGTAAAAGGTTTGGCATTTGCAAGGCTTGACGATATAGTAAGCGTTAATATACCGCGCACTATAACTTTTATGGGGAGATTTGCGTTCGGTTACTTAAAATCGCTTGAAAAAGTATATTATAATGCTACTAACTGCGTCGATTTAGCGGACTGGGGTGCGGACGTCTTTATGAATAGCGGTGAAGAAAAAGGTCTTACCGTTACCGTAGGTAAAGACGTTGAACACATACCTGCAAACTTATTTAACTTTAAACAGTCAAGCAGTAGAAACAATTGCTTTGTAAAACAATTGACGGTCGAAGATGGGAGCGTATGTCGTAGTATAGGCAGGAGAGCGTTCTATTATGCGAACATTACAGAACTCGTTTTGCCGGACAGTATAGAAATTATCGGTGATGGCGCATTCAGGGGATGTAAAATTCTTAAAAAAGTAATGCTTGGCAATAACGTTAAGGAAATCGGGGAACAAGCATTCTATTATTGTGATAACCTTGCTGAAATCAATATACCCGACAGTATAATCAAGCTTGGTTCTATGTTCGTTAATGACGAAAGCAAAGTTATGAAATATAATGAATACGACGATTGCTTATATCTCGGCAACGAAACTAATCCTTACGTAGTATTAATGGAAATAAAAGTTAACAAGAAACATTATACTATACATAAAGATACAAAAGTAATTTATGACTATGTATTTTTATGGAGCAGTATAGAAGAACTAGTAATTCCAGAAGGCGTGGTTACGGTTGGTCGGGCATTCGGTAGCTGTTATAATCTTAAAACTATAAGTATTCCTGCAAGTGTAACTTCTTTCAATGGTACGTTAAACGGTAGTAGAGCATTTGAAAAGTTTATCGTTGCGGAAGATAACCCTGTATATTACTGTAAAAATAATTGCCTGATTGACAGGACTACCAAAACTATCATTGCTGGCTGGGATGCAAGCATTATCCCTTCGGACGGAAGTGTAACTGCAATAGGTGATTATGCTTTCCGCGATTGCGAGTCGCAATACTTTACAAATCTTGTTATTCCTGACAATATAACTTATATAGGCAAAGGTGCTTTTTCCGAATGTGATTACCTTGAAAATATAGTTCTTCCACAAAAGCTGGAATATCTTGGTAATTTCGCGTTCAGAGATTGTAGGAAGCTTAAAAGTATAACCTTACCGGAAGGCATAACCGAGATACGTACTCAAATGTTTATGAATTGCGATAACCTTGAAAGCGTTACCTTTCTTGGCAAAATTACAAGTATTGAAAGCGGAGCGTTTGAGAGTTGCGATAGTCTTAAAACTTTCACATTCCCTGAGGGCATTAAGGAAATTAGAGATTATGTGCTTGCTTACAGTCATGCGCTTGAAACCGTAGTAATTCCCGCAGGCGTGGAAAAAATAGATATGAGTGCGTTCTATCAGTGTAAAAACTTGAAGATATTGTTTAAAGGTAGCGAGAAAGAGTGGAATACAATAAAAATCATTGACCGTGACACCGTTGAATACACCGTGTACTTTTATACGGAAACGCCTGAACACGGCTGGCACTATAAAGACGGCGAAATAGTAGTTTAGTAAATTTAATAAATAAATGGTGCGGACGGGTTAATCCCGTCCGCATTTGCTTTCTTTTCATTCGATATTCTATAATGATTGTAAGATAAACAGTAATTTATCACGCCATTATAAAAAGGCGAAGAATTTTAAAATTCTTCGCCTTTTTTATAATCCCTTTGGGAAGTTTGTTTTAATGCGTGACGCGTTTTTATTTGGGGGGGGGTAGACCGATGGGATTCTTCGCTTACGCTCTGAATGACAAGTGTGGGTGCGGATTGTTTGGGGTATTACTATTCTGGATTTTTGCTGACGCTTTGCGCATTGTTCATGGAGGGGGGGTGCTTTTCCGGATTGCTTTGTCGCTGTCGCTCCTCGCAATGACGGGAGAGAAAGCTCACGCGCAATGACGGGGGAAGAAGATGTCGGAATGACGGGTGGACTGGCAGAATGACAGAGAGTCGGTTAAGAGTGACATAAAGAATGCGTCGGAATGACGCGTGGACGGGTGGGTTAAAGGGGGCGTTTGACGGACTTGATGCGGCGGGCGGAGAAGATTACGCACGTTAAAAAGCCGTCTTCCGTGCGGGTTATTTCAAGCGACGGACGGAAGTCGCACTCGAAATATTCGTCGCATACCTTTTTTAAGTCCTTTAAAAACAGCGCGCGCTCGAAGTCTGACATATCGTCGCGCTCTAAAATTATACTTTTCATATAAGTTTTCCTTTTTTTTGGTGGTGGATTGCTTCGTCGCTACGCTCCTCGCAATGACGGGGAGAGAAAGAGTGCGCAATGACTGGAAGGGGTGGGGAATGACGGGGGCAATGGCGGGTGTGGGGCGGTTTGTTCGGTGGGGTTCTTCGACTGCGCTACGCTCCGCTAAGAATGACAAGGGGGATGGTTATATTTTTTGGCGTAATTTTCTTTTGAAGTAGCCGTTTACTCCGCCCATTCCGCCGAATACGTTGAATACGCTTTCGCGCTTGCCCGTTATATTTTCCGCCGCCGCCTTGTACGCCTTTACCGTGGCGGGTTTGGGGCGGTCTGCGGCGATGAGCAGGTCTTCCGGAATTACCGCCGCAAGGCGCAGGTGCAACAGCGACGCAATTTCGTGGGCTGTCATCGTTTCGCCGTTTAAAATCGCCGCCGCGCTCAGCTTGTTTACGACGAGAGCCACGTCCTTTATTCCGCCGTCGGTCAGGTACGAGCGGCACGCGTCCGCGCTCTTTATGGACGCGGGGTACGGCTCGGTTACTATTAACGCTCTGTCGCAACAGCTTTCGCCCGTTTTATCGGTGAGAATGTAGTCGAAAAGCCCGTCCACGTCCGCAATCGCTCTTTTTACCGCGGAAAAGTCGGTTAAGCCGAGCGTGGGCATAAACGAAAGATTTGCGTCCTTGGGGTGGGAAACGAGCGTCTGCTTTGCGCGGCACGCGCTCTTTGCATAGTCCGCGAGAGAGTATACTATTCTGTCGCGGCAGTTGCCTATTATTTCGGCGCAACCGCACTTGTCGTCGCCGTCCACTATGAGAGTGCGCTCGCCCGACGCCGCAAGCGCGCGTCCTAACCATACTGCAAAGGTGGTTGCGCCCGTGCCGCCTTTAAAGCCCGTTATAAGTATTTTTTGTGCCATATTTTATATTGTAATTAATTATATTACGATTTTTTTGCGGAAAAACGGGGGTTTTGGGCGGGGAACGGCGAAAAGGGGTGGGCGGGTTGAATGGGGTGGGGGAATATACGGGCGGGGGCGGTCATATTTTATTATATGAAACTTATGGAGCAGGTTTTGTCCGAGCTGGGCGCGGACGATTTAAAGGCGTTTACCGTAATTCCCGCGTTCGGCGGGTATTTCAGATGCGTGAAAAATATCGCGGAGTATTCGGCGGAAAAGGTCGTTCTCGTGTTGCGAAAGACCGTGGTTACTCTCGAAGGCGAAGGGCTGGAAATAGGCAGGTATTTCGAGCAGGATATATTCATCAAGGGCGATATAAAGGTGGTTAAAGTTGACTGATTTGACTAAAATCCGCATAACCGCGTCCGCGGAGCTTGCGCTGAAAAAGCTGAAAAAAGCCGAAATTGCCGTGTTCGACTGCAAAAAGTCGGGCGCGGAGCTTTTATTCTGCGTTAAGGACAAAGACGTTAAAAAAGTTTTTGCAATTTTCGATAAACCGTGTTATAATATAAAGGTAGATAAAAAAAGCTACGCGACGCGGTTTTTTAACTTTATTTGCTTGCGCGCGGGACTGGTTGCGGGAGCGTTGCTGTTTATCGCGGCGGCGTTTATCGCAAATTCGTTCGTGCTTAAAATAGAAGTGAGCGGGAGCGGAAGCTATCTCGAGAGCGAAGTGCGGCGCATCGTTCTGGAAGAAGGCGCGGGTGAGTTTAAGCCCTTTTCGGCGTTCAACGGTTCTTCGGCGACGGGGCGCATACTTTCCCTGCCGCAGGTCACCTTCTGCAATATACAGAAAAAGGGCAGCGTGCTTGTGGTTGACGTGCAGGTGGACGAAGAGCATTACGGCTCGGTGGTGCGCGACGACCTTAAAAGCGACTGCGACGGCGTGGTAAGGCGGGTGGTCGCGGTGTGCGGCACGGCGGCGGTCAGTGCGGGCGACTCCGTAAAAAGGGGGGATTCCCTGATTTACGCGCACACCCTTGCGGGCGAAGAGACGGTTAGCTGTATCGCCGCGGGATACGCCGAAATAGAGTGCGCGCGCACGGCGGAATACTTTGCCGACTGCGAGAGCGAAGAGAATACCAAAGCCGCCCTTTCTTCCGTTCTTTTGGACGGGGAAAGCTTTATCGAGAGAAATTACGTTGTAAAGCCCACGGACGGGGGAGTTATTTACGTTATAGATTTTAAGTATTTACACATTATTAGTATTAATCTGGAGTGAGCGGCGGAAATGCCGTTTATATATAATCGTTTATGGATAAAAGCGTAAGAAAGATAAATGCGGAAAATACGGACGCCTTGCAGAAGTTTCTGGGGACTTTCGACGAGAACGTCAACAGAATTATGCAGGAGCTGGGCGTTATAGTGCGCGTGGACGGCGTTACCGTGATTATTTCGGGCGCGGAAGAGAGAGTAAATCTTGCCGCCGAAGTTACGGAAAACCTGCTCGCACTTGCGCGTAAAGGGGAAGATATCGACTGCGGCAGGGTCACTTACTGCGTGGAGCTTGCAAAGGAAGGCAAGGCGAAGGATATAACCAAGCTTGCGTCGGGAACGGTGGCGATAACTTCCCGCGGAAAGCCGGTAAAATGCAAGACGGTGGGGCAGAGAGCGTACGTTGACGGCATACGCAAAAACGGCGTGACCTTCGGCATAGGACCTGCCGGCACGGGCAAGACTTATCTTGCCGTATGTCTTGCAGTACAAGCCTACAAGCAAAAGCAGGCGGACAAGATTATTTTAACCCGCCCCGCGGTGGAAGCGGGCGAAAAGCTGGGCTTTCTTCCCGGAGATTTGCAGACGAAGGTCGACCCGTATTTAAGACCGCTGTACGACGCGCTGGAAGAGATGCTCGGCACGGAAACTTACCAGAAGCTTATGGAGCGGGGGACCATCGAAGTCGCGCCGCTGGCGTATATGCGCGGGCGTACGCTGTCGAATGCGTTCATTATTTTAGACGAAGCACAGAACACTACCCGCGAGCAGATGAAGATGTTTCTGACCCGTCTGGGCGACGGGAGTAAGATGGTCGTGACGGGTGACGTCACGCAGATTGACCTGCCCGACGGGAAGAGAAGCGGGCTCGAACACGCGGTGAGCGTTTTAAAGGACGTGGAAGGCGTTGCCGCTATTTACCTTACTGATAAAGACGTCGTGCGAAATCCCCTTGTTATGAGAATCGTAAGAGCTTACGACGGGGATTCGGCAAGGAGTAAAGATGATAAAGATAAACATGAGTAAAAAGGAAATTGCGCTATCGGCTCTGACGACGATAATCTGCCATATTCTTCTGCTCGGGCTGATGGTGTTGATGATTGTAATCAATACCGAAGGCGGTACGGTTGAATTTTTCAGGGCGCAGATTGACAACGTGGTTACGGTGGCGGTGGCGTCGTCCGTGCTGACGATGGTCGTTTATTTCTTTTTCTTTATAGAAAACAAAGCCGTTTTGTGCAAGTATTCCAAAATTCTGGAAATTTATCTGCTGTTGGGCGTTGCGCTCGTTTTAAACGACGTGGTTGCGAAGTACGTTTCCGCGACCGCCAGCCCCATGCTGTTTTTCCCGCTGATTGCCTGTATGGTTCTGCGGCGCAGGGAAGCGATTTTTCTCAACAGCGTCTATATGCTTATCTCGTTCGTGTTCAACAGGTATCTCAACAGCACCGATATAGTGGGCGGCGGGATAGAGATGATTGAGTGCTTTGCGGGGCTTTTAACGGTGTTCTGCGGCGGCATTACGGGAATTTTCCTTATGAAGAGCGTAAAGACCAGACTTGGAAGCGTTCTGGTGGGGTTTGCGCTGTTTATACCCGTTACTCTTATAAACGTGGTTATGCAGTTGCCGTCGATGACCGATTACGAGCTGATGAGTATACTTAATTTCGGCATTTTCAGTATCGTGGACTGCGTTCTTTCCGTGCTGCTGTTTATGTGTATTCTTCCCATGATTGAAGGGGCGTTTTCCGAGCTTACTTCCTTCCGTCTGCGCGAGCTTACCGCGGACAGCGCGCCCCTTATGAAAAGGCTGAAGCAGCAGGCGTTGGGTACTTATAACCACTCGATAGTGGTTGCACAGCTTGCCGAAGCGTGCGCGAGCGCGATTGGCGAAGACGCCGAGCTTGCCCGCGCGGTGGCTTACTATCACGACGTGGGTAAGCTGAAAAGCCCCGAAATGTTCGCCGAGAACCAGAGCGAATACAACCTGCACACCGAGCTTACGCCCGAGCTGTCGGTAGATATAATCCGCTCGCACGCGAGAGAAGGGGCCAAGCTAATTAAAAAATACAAGCTGCCCGAAATTTTTGCGGACATAGCCGTGCAACACCACGGCACTATGCCCATAAAATACTTTTACGCAAAGGCGTTGAAGCTGAGCGACGGCGGGCTTAACGCCAACAATTACTCATATCTGGGACCTACCCCGACGAGCAAGATTGCGGCAATTATTATGATTTGCGACTCTTCGGAAGCGGCGGCGCGTTCGCTTTCAGACCGCTCGCCCGAAAAGGTGGCGGCGTTGGTGGGCAGCGTAGTGGAAGAGAGAATGAACCAGGAGCAGTTCGTGGACTGCGACATTACCATGCGGGAGCTTACGCTCGTTACCCGAACGGTTATAAACCAGCTTGCCGGAGTTTACCATTCGCGCGTGAAATACCCTAAGCTCGTGCTGTCGAGAAAGTGATATGTTGAATATTTACTGCGAAGATTTTGATTTTTGTGACCTTGCCCGCGCGTTCGACGGGGAGATAGCGGGCGACTGCGGAATTTCCGCGGAAATAATTTTTATTGACGGCGAGAAGATAAGGCGGCTCAACCGCGAGACGCGCGGAGTGGACGCGGTGACCGACGTTTTAAGCTATCCGTCTTTGGACGGGATAAAGGGTAAAGATATCAACGCCGACGATTTTCCCGCAGACCTTGACGAGAACGGGTGCGTTTTTATAGGCAGTATCGCGATATGCACGGCGCGGGCGCGCGAGCAGGCGGAAGAGTACGGGCATAGCTACGAGCGCGAGCTTTTTTACCTTGCCGTACACGGGCTGTGGCATTTGCTGGGCTACGACCATATGACGGACGCGGACAAGATGGAGATGCGGGAAAGGGAAGAGAAAATACTGTCCAAATTAGGACTGGCGAGAGATTAAAGGAGAGTGCGATGCGGTCGGGATTTATAGGCGTGATAGGCAAGGCGAACGCGGGGAAGAGTACTTTGGTGAACGTGCTGGTGGGCGAGAAGGTGGCGATTACTTCGCCAAAGCCGCAGACGACGCGGCACTCGATTATGGGCGTGCTTACCAAGGAAGAGTATCAGCTGGTGTTCGTGGATACGCCCGGCATTTATAAGAGTGCGAACCGTCTTACCGATATGATGATGAAGGCGACGGACGACGCGGCGAAGGACGTGGATTTTATACTGTTCGTTCACGACGGGCACGCGGGGCTTTCGGACGGGGATATCGAGCTGATTAAAAAGTACGCGTCGGGCAGAACGCCAATGGCTATTGCGTATACGAAAATAGATATTATGCCCAAGGAGAACGTGGCGGCGGACGTGAAAACGCTTTACGAAAACGGCGTGGAGTGCGACGTTTTTCCCGTTTCCGCGAGAAAGCACCAGAATATAAACAAGCTTGAAAAATACCTTGCGGAAAAGATGCCCGAAGGCGACAAGGTTATTGCGCAGGATATAGTTTCGGATAAGAGCGAAAAGTTTATGATTGCCGAAATTATGCGGGAAAAGATTCTTCTTAAATTCGACGACGAAATTCCGCACGGCATAGCCGTGGTTATAAATACCTTCGAGCGGCAGGAGAACGGGGTTTACGATATTAACCTTGATATTATCTGCGAAAAAGCAAACCATAAGGCGATTCTTATCGGCAAGCAGGGCAGGGCTATTAAGGAAGTTTCTTCGTTTGCACGCTCGGCAATGGAAAAGTTTTTGGGCGCGAAGGTGTTTCTGACAACTTACGTGAGAGTGGAATCCGACTGGCGGAACAGACCTAACCTTATTAAGGACGTGTTTATAGTATAAAAGTAGTTCACGAAAATAACGCGCTATTCTGCGCGCATAATTTTCCGTGATTTTGGGAAACTAAGTTTCCCTGCCCGCAATTTTTAAGGGCAAAGAAATATATAATTGCGGGCATTCCCTTCCAGTGAGCCGAAGGTTTTCGCAAATTGGGTGCGCCGGCGCAAAGGCGTGACTTTGCTTGCGCAGTGAATAAAAGTAGTTCACGAATTTTCGTTTCTATTCTGCGAAACGAAAATTCCGTGAGTTGAAAGGCGGTTGCGTGTATTTGGTGGTGCGATTTGCCCGTGTGGATTGCTTCGTCGCTACGCTCCTCGCAATGACGGGGGAGAAAGAGCGCGCAATGACGGAAAGGGGAATGATACGTTTATCTGGATTGCTTCGTCGCTACGCTTCTCGCAATGACGGAAAGGGGCGGGGCGGAAGTTTTCGGGGTTTGGATAAATAAAATTTTAAATACGGCGCATTCTGTTATTAAAGGAGTGTGCTATGAAAAGAGATAAAGACGCTGCCGAGCTTGCCTGGAAAATGTTTGAAAAGACGGGTAACGTGAGTTATTATATGCTTTACAAACAGCTTGACGGCAGAAAGTAATACCATACCGTTAATTGCGCATATGACCAAAGAAAAAAATATTTATGGAAATTAAGTTGAACGCGGTGACGCTACGCGCCGCCGATTACGGTGAAAACGATAAAATTCTGACCCTTTTAACCGCCGAAAACGGTAAGATTACCGCGGGAATCAAGGGGGTTAAAAAGCCGAACGCAAAGCTTAAATTTGCCGCACAGCCATTTTGTTTTGCTGAGTTCGTGCTTGTGAAAAAAGGGGATAAGCTTACCGTTACCAACTGTTCGGAGCTGGAAAGCTTTTACGATTTGCGCACCGACATAAACAAATTTTATGCGGCGTGCGCGGCTTTGGAAGGCGCGGCGGCGGTCACTTACGAAGGCGGGGAGTGCGGTGAAATTTTTTACGCGCTGGTAAAAACCCTGTCACAAATAAGTGCGGGCGACGAGCGCGCGCCCCTTATTGCTTTTCTGAATTTTTTACTTACGCAGGCGGGCTACGCCATTTCCGCGGAGAGCTGTTCGGAGTGCGGAAGGGATTTGACTGCCGCCGAAAAACTGCGGTTCGATATGGATACGGGCGCGTTTACCTGTTACGACTGCGGCACGGGCGCGGGGGCGAGCGCGGTTACTTATAACGTTTTAAGAAAGGTTGCGGGGAAGTCGTTCGACAGCGGGTTTATTACCGCGGACGGCGAAAAACGGGCGTTGCGGCTCATTAGGGAATACTTTGCGTACAAGACCGATTGCCCCTTAAAGAGCCTTGGCGAATACGTGAGACTTATCTGAAAAATTAATAATTTATCGGCGTCTGCATTTTTTGCGGACGCTTTTTAATATTGACAATTGACCGCTTTATGGTACAATAGAATAAAAGGGAAGTAAAATTATGGAAAAATCGTTTAAAATTATAGTATTTTCTTTATTTTTATTGTTCGCCGTTTGTATGGTTGCGGCGGTTACTTCCTGTTACGGCGAAAACGAGAATGAATATTATCTGACGTATAGCTCGAGTGAAGGCGGGCATATAGAAGGAAATGTCAAGCAGACTGTAAAGCGTGGGGACGATGGAAGAACTGTTAAGGCAGTAGCTAACGAGTATTACAGGTTTGTAAAATGGTCGGATGGGGTGGAGACGTCAGAAAGACGGGATAAAAATTTGCAGTCGGATATAACCGCTACTGCGATATTCGAAAAATGTGTATTTAAAGTAACGCATATAATGAGACGCGACCAAGATAAAGGCGGATGGTTATATTGTAACGACTACAGTGTTCATTTAGAAAGTACGGACGAATTTTGGTGGTATGAACAATACGTGAATTACGGCGAAGACGCTGCGGAGATAACTGCGAGGCCGTTTTTATACGTTAATCGGCGTGTGTTATGGTCTGACGGCGAAGAGAATGCAACGCGCCAGGAACGGAACGTAACTTCAGATATAACCGTAACCGCCGAAGTAAAAGTAAAAGTTACTTATCAAGTAGCGGACGGAGTAGGCGGCAGAATAACCGGAAATTTGAAACAGTACGTAAACGCAGGGGAAACAACGCAAGCGGTAACGGCGGTACCTGATACCGGATACGTTTTTTGCGGCTGGTCCGATTTAACTAACGATACTACCCACAGCGTAGAAAACGCAAAAGAAAGTTTTGATTATTACGCATATTTCGAGCCGATAGAAAAGACTTTCAAGTACGATTACGGCATTGCGAGCGGACTTCCGTTGAGTTCGGAAGTAACTTTGAACAGAAATTATCTGGGTTGCGCAAAGTTCGTTAAACCTGAGCTTGCGGGATATACTTTTTGCGGTTGGTATTTGGATAAGGAATACACGGTAAAGGCCGTACACGAAAACGGGCAGTATATGCTCGGGAAGCGCGCGTTTTCTTTAGAAACTGACACTTTGTACGCAAAGTGGAGAGCGAAGGACGAGACGGAGTTCGAGCCGACTTATAAGATAATGATTGTTGCGGTGGAAGAGTTTAAAGCGACGCTGTTATCGAGTAAGACGCAAACGGAAATAGAAGTCGATTATAAGATGACAACGCCCGAGCGCGAGCTTTTGTCTGTTTTGAGCGATAAGGTTCGGGAATATCTCAACCTTTGGTTTGACGGTAAAGTTAAATTTGAAGTTGATACGTACTTTACTTGCGATACGGTAGGTGAAGACAGTGTGGATAGTGGTAATGCCGCCGGTTTCATAAGTTACGACGTTGATGCGAATTTTATACCTGAAACGGGCGAGTTAAATAAACTATATCACAGCGTGCTTACGGCTTTTGGGATGAATGATTATGAGCATTTACTTCATAATAGTGCTGGGTCAGCGTGGGTGAAATACGGCGTGGTAAATATCGAAGGTCTTGTCGACGGTTACGTGATAGAGCAATTAATAGAAGAGATACGCAATTGCGATTATAACGACGACCATACGCAGGATACGCGAATATATAACGCCAAATCTATAATTGAAACTTTTACACACGAATTGGTGCATACGTGTGAAAACGTGTATGGTAATGAATTGGTAGAGTTTCATAAAGTAATATATCACGACGGAGATTATCACGCTATAGAGTATTCCAAGCTATATCTGTTAGGCGAGGCAATATATAACGGAGAAAAGTGTGGAATACCCGAAGAATATTGGTTACATAGAAGAGACGTTTTAATCAATTACGTGCCGGCACCATTAAATTATGAGTATGTCGGACGGGTAGATTTGATTGAACATACGCTTGAGTGGAGCTTATATTATGAGAATCGTACTTATGTAGCAGGAAAAATTGCATACGGAGCGGATATAACTGTAAAAGCGGTGCCTAAAGAAGGATATAAATTCGTCAGATGGAGTGACGGAGTAACTACTGCGATAAGAACGGATTATAATGCAATTTCTTTTGTGAACGTTAAGGCTATTTTTGCGAAAATATGAAAAGCGATTATTTTCGTGCAAAAAGGGCGGGATGGATTAAGAATTTTGGAAAAAATTGCTTAAACACTTGATTAATCGATATTTTTATATTAAAATATAAAAGATAGAAAAAAACGTAATTTTTGGAGGAAGTTTCTAATGGCAAAAAAATACTGCTATCTCTTTACCGAAGGAGATGCAAGCATGCGCGAACTGTTGGGCGGTAAAGGTGCAAACCTTGCGGAAATGACCAAAATCGGTCTTCCCGTGCCGCAGGGCTTTACTATCTCGACGGAAGCCTGCACGCAGTACTATGAAGACGGTCGTAAAATCAACGACGGTATTCAGAAGGAAATATTACAGTATATCGACAAAATGGAAAAGGTATGCGGCAAGAAGTTCGGCGACAAGGTAAACCCCTTGCTCGTTTCCGTCCGTTCGGGTGCGAGAGCGTCTATGCCCGGCATGATGGACACCATTTTGAACCTTGGTTTAAACGAGAACGTTGTAAACACCATCGCCGCTAAATCTGGCAACCCCCGTTGGGCTTGGGACTGCTACAGAAGATTTATTCAGATGTTCTCCGACGTAGTTATGGAAGTGGGCAAGAAGTACTTCGAAAAGCTCATCGACGAAATGAAGGAAAAGAAGGGCATCGAATACGACGTGGACCTTTCTGCGGACGATTTGAAGGAGCTTGCTTACCAGTTCAAGGCAGAATATAAGAAACAGCTTGGTAAAGACTTCCCCGACGACCCCAAAGAACAGCTTTTCGAAGCGGTTAAAGCCGTTTTCCGTTCCTGGGACAACCCCCGCGCTAACATCTACCGTATGGACCACGATATCCCTTACAGCTGGGGTACTGCGGTAAACGTTCAGATGATGGCGTTCGGCAACCTCGGCAACACTTCGGGTACGGGCGTTGCGTTCACCCGTAACCCCGCTACCGGCGAAAAGGGTCTTATGGGCGAATTCCTTGTAAACGCTCAGGGCGAAGACGTAGTTGCGGGCGTTCGCACCCCGATGCCCATCGAGCAGATGAAGGACGTGTTCCCCGAAGCTTACGCGCAGTTCCAGAAGGTTTGCGCAACGCTCGAAGACCACTACCGCGATATGCAGGATATGGAGTTCACTATCGAGGACAACAAGCTGTATATGTTGCAGACGCGTAACGGCAAGCGTACCGCGGCGGCGGCAATTAAAATTGCCTGCGACCTTATCGACGAAAAGATGATTACCGAAGAGCAGGCTCTTATGCAGATTGACGCCAAGTCTCTGGACATGCTTTTGCACCCGCAGTTCGACGCTAAGGCGTTGAAGAACGCTGACAAAAATAACGTTGTCGGCAAGGGTATTGCGGCGTCTCCCGGCGCGGCGGCAGGCTCTATCGTATTTACCGCAGAGGACGCGGTTACCGAAGGCAAAAAGGGCAAGAAGGTAGTTTTAGTCCGTCTTGAAACTTCCCCCGAAGATATCGAAGGTATGAAGTACGCGCAGGGTATTCTTACCGTACGCGGCGGACAGACTTCGCACGCGGCGGTAGTTGCGCGCGGTATGGGAACCTGCTGCGTTTCCGGCTGCGGCGACATTAAGATGGACGAAGAAAACAAGAAGTTTACCCTTGCGGGCAAGGTGTTCAAGGAAGGCGACGGCATTTCGCTTGACGGCTCGACGGGTAACATTTACGACTGCCTTATCCCTACCGTTCCCGCAGACCCCAACTCGGGCTACTTCGGCAGAATTATGGATTTGGCGGACAAATACAAGGCTTTGGGCGTGAGAACCAACGCGGATACTCCCAACGACGCTAAGCAGGCGGCTGCGTTCGGCGCGCAGGGTATAGGTCTTTGCCGTACCGAGCATATGTTCTTCGACCCCGCACGTATCGGCGCGTTCAGAGAAATGATTTGCTCTGATACCGTTGAAGAGAGAGAGGCGGCTTTGGCTAAAATCGAGCCTATGCAGCAGGCGGACTTCGAAGGACTTATGGAAGCTCTCGAAGGTCAGCCCGTTACCATTCGTTTCCTTGACCCGCCCCTTCACGAGTTCGTGCCTACCGACGAAGAAGATATCAAAGCTCTTGCTAAGGCGCAGGGTAAGACCGTTGCGCAGATTAAGCAGATTATAAGCGACCTGCACGAGTTCAATCCCATGATGGGTCACCGCGGTTGCCGTCTTACCGTAACCTATCCCGAAATTGCGGTTATGCAGACCAAGGCGGTTATTAAAGCGGCTATCGCAGTTCAGAAAAAGCATAAGGACTGGAAGGTTGTTCCCGAAATTATGATTCCCCTTACGGGCGAAGTGAAAGAGCTTGCGTTCGTTAAGAAGGTAGTCGTTAAGACTGCGGACGAAGTTATAGCTAAGTCGGGCGTCAAACTTCATTACGAAGTTGGCACTATGATTGAAATTCCCCGCGCCGCGCTTACTGCGGACGATATTGCCAAGGAAGCTGATTTCTTCTGCTTCGGTACCAACGACCTTACGCAGATGACCTTCGGTTTCAGCCGTGACGATGCGGGCAAGTTCCTGCCTTCGTACTACGCTAACAAGATTTACGAGAGCGACCCGTTTGCCCGTCTCGATACGACCGGCGTAGGCAAGCTGATGGATATGGCCGTTACGCTCGGCAAGAAGGGCAACAAGAATTTGCACGTTGGTATCTGCGGCGAACACGGCGGCGACCCTTCGTCGATTGAGTTCTGCCACAAGATTGGTTTGAATTACGTTTCCTGCTCGCCTTACCGCGTGCCTATCGCTCGTCTTGCGGCGGCACAGGCTAATATTAAAAATCCGAGAAAGTAAGAAAAGCGGTAGTCTGGACTTTGATTTAAGCGGGTGACGCGCTTACGATTGATTATTAAATGATTTTAAGGTGAAAAGGAAGGTGAAAGCCTTCCTTTTTTGTTTGGTGCCGATAAGTTTAGGGTTTAGTATTGACGGGGCGGCTGAAATATGGTAAAATACAGGCAGTATCAAAGGGGGTGAGAACGTTGCGGAAGATATGGACTTTGATTTGTTTTTTAGTCGCCGCGTGTATGGGAATATCCTGCGCGTTTTTGGTAGGGTGTAAAGGTAAGCCCGACGGAAATAAACCTTATGAACCGCCGCGGTATGAAGAGTTGCCAATCGTTTTCGCTCCCGAAAACTGCGAAGTGATAGTGGAAGATACTTTGTTCGGTAATATTCTTGATTGCAACGGTTTTATTGCTATATGCGGAACTTACGAAGAGTTAGAGCAGGAATGTCTGAAAAACGGTTACGACTTTTTCGATAGCGACGACAGGGAAAATAATATGTATGATTCCGACGCGGGTAAAATAATCCGTGGATTTACCGACGAAGATTTTGCGGATAAGGCGTTAGTGGTTTGTGCGATTTATTGCCCGGGATTTGACAGGCAATACCTTATAGAAGAAGTTGAAGTTATAGGAAGCGAATTGACGCTTAAAATATGTTACCCGAGCAGCGGTATTCAGTCCCAGATGATTAACGTGGCTTTTTTGATAGCGGCGGTGGATAAGTCTTATATTTCGGAAGTTTCGACGGTGCAATTCGTTATGCGCGGGGAAAAAATTAAATATATTGAATTATAGAAAGGAGAGCCGGAGCTTTCCTTTTTTTGTATAAAGTAGGGAAATGCGGGGTATTGACAGATAAAAATTTTCGTGATAAAATTTAGAAAACCGATTAAAGGCGGAAGAACGAATTGAAGAATATTGCCATACTCGAAGACGAAGACGGGGCTGCGGAGCTGCTTATTTCCTATATTGAAAAATACTCTGCCGTGACGGGGCAGAAGTTCGAAATTATGAGATTTAAGTCCGCGGTGGAATTTCTTGCGGACTATAAGTCCGTTTACGCCGTGATATTTTCCGACATACAGATGCCCGAAATGAACGGTATGGACGCGGCGGTGGAGCTGAGAAAGCGCGACAAGACCGTTTCCATAATATTTATTACTAATTTAGTGCAGTACGCGCAACGCGGTTACGAAGTGGACGCGGTGAGCTTTCTCGTAAAGCCCGTGAGTTACTTCGATTTTTCTATGAAGTTTAAAAAGGCTCTCGATATTTACGTGATGAACGAAGAGCGGAGCATTACCGTAAATCTGCCCGGCGGGCTTTGCCGCATTTCCACCGACAAGCTTATGTACGTGGAAATTATCAATCACAGGCTTTACTATCACCTTATAGACGGCGTAATCGAGATGACGGGGGTTTTGTCCGCCGTGGAAAAGGAGCTTTCGGGGTACGGATTTTTGCGGTGCAACAAGTGCTATCTGGTAAACCCAAAGTTCGTCGTGAACGTGAAAGGGGCGAACGTGGTGGTGGGAAACCGCACTTTGCAGATTAGCAGACCGCGCCGCGCGGAATTTCTTGCCGAGCTTGCCAACTGGTTTGCGGGCTCAGGGGCGGATAATGCTTGACGCGGCACTTTCGGCGTACGCGCGCATTCTGCTTGAATTTCTTGCCGAGCTGTACGTTTATTATTTTTTGGTGACGCTCAAGCTTAACCGCGGAAGGCTGTTCGCGGTGCGCCTTTTCGGCGGGCTTGCGGCGGTGGTCGCCGTAGCGTTCGGGCTTTCGTTTTTCTACGTGTACGCGGGTCAAACGGTGTGGGGGCGGATAATCGTTTACGCGCTTTTGTTCGTTCTGACCACCGGACACGTGCGGCTGTGCTTTGACGAGAGCTATAAGACCGTGCTTTTCTGTTGCAGTATGGCGTACGCGTTGCAGAATCTGACTTATAAGCTTTTCCTGTTTTTCTGGACTTTGGGCGAAGCGTTCGATTTGTTCGAAAACTGGGGGAATAATTTCGAGCTGTATTACCGTCTGATATATTATTCCTTTTATGCGGCGGTGATTGCGGCGGCGTATTTTCTGTGCGTGCGCAGGACGACGGCGTTGTTAAGCGACAGGCAACTGAATTACCGTACGCTCGTTATTTCGATGATAGTACTGGGTGTAACGATAATTTTGTGTTCCTTCGAGGACGTATTTTTTGCTAAGCTGAGCGTCGGCAGAGAGAACAGGTTCGACTGCGTGGAGCATACCGTTTTGCGGCAGACGGGCAACGCCTTTTCGGTTGCGTGCTGTATAGTGGTGCTGTTTTTAATACACATTACAATGGAAGAGCGTGGTTTGAAGCGCGAAGTGGAATACCTGCAACACGCCGTAAACCAGAGCGAGCGGCAGTATGAAATTTCAAAGTCTACGATAGACCTTATAAATATAAAGTGCCACGATATTAAATATAAAGTAAACTCTCTTCTGAACGGCGGCGGGGAAGTGCCGCAGGAGCTTATAGACGACTTGCAGTCGAGCATTTCCATATACGACGCGAAGGTTGATACCGGCAACAAGCTTTTGGACGTTTTACTTACCGAAAAGAGCCTTTACTGTGAGAAAAACGGCATAAATTTTTCGTGTATGGCGGACGGCGCGCGGCTCTCGTTTTTGTCCGACGGCGACCTTTACTGTCTTTTCGGTAACATAATAGACAACGCCTTGGAAGCGGTGAGCAAAATCGAAGAGAAGGAACGCAGGGTTATTAATCTGGTCGTGAAGGTCAAAAACGATATGCTTATCGTACAGCAGGACAACTTTTACGACGGGAATTTGCAGTTTTCGGACGGGTTGCCCGTGACTACCAAGAGCGACAAGGATTATCACGGGTTCGGTATGCGTAGTATAAGAATGATTGTGCATAAATACGACGGGGAATTCACAACCTACGTTAAAGGCGACGTATTCCACCTGAACGTAATATTCGGTTTGGACGGCTGAGTCAATAGCCGAATTTTGAAATAAAGTGACAGAATAAGAAAAAAAATTGCAGTTTAAGGAACGCCTATTGACTTGGGGCGTTCTTTTGTTATATTGAAAATATGAAAATTAACAGAGCGATTAAAAAGACCATTATACTTTTACTGAGTATGGCAATCGTGTTTATTACGGCGTTTGCCTGCTCGTGCGGTTGGTTTAAAAAGCCCGACAATAACGGGAACGGCGGAAATAACGGCGGTGAGATAGTAAACCCTAACCCTAACCCCGACCCTGACCCCAAACCGGAAGATAAGCCAAAACCCGGCGACCCGCACCCTTCGGCGGTAGGGTTGCCCGACAGAAGGGCGACGGAAGAAGAGAAAATTCTGAATTTTGCCACGGGGCGTAACGACGCGGGGTTCTGGGCGGCGGACGGTTGGAGCAACAACGGTATGTTCAACTGCACCTGGAGCAGAAACAACGCAGTTATCAAAGACGGGCTGATGAATATGTCCATTACCAAAGGTAACGACAATAGGTTTTACGGGGCGGAATACCGCACGAACGGGACTTATTCTTACGGATATTTTGCAACCTGTATGAAGCCCGCGAAGTGCGACGGAATGGTTTCTTCGCTGTTCAGTTACACTAATAATCCCGTGTGGGACGAAATAGATATCGAATTCCTTGGCAGGGATACCACGAAGGTACAGTTTAACTACTATACCAAAGGGGTGGGCGGTCACGAGTATCTGTTCGACCTTGGGTTCGACGCTTCGGAAGGGTTTCACGAATACGGGTTTGACTGGCAGAAGGACTGCATAGTGTGGTACGTGGACGGCAAAGCCGTTTACAAGGCGACCAAAAATATTCCTTCGCACCCGCAACAGATTATGATGAACGTGTGGAACGGAATAGGGGTGGACGACTGGCTGAAGCCCTTTGACGAGTCCGGATTGCCCGTAACGGCGCAATATAAGTGGACTGCGTACGGTGCGCGAAACAATTAAATAATGCCGAGCCGTAAAAGGGATATCCCTTTTAGCGTTGTTACAAACAACGCTAAATCTATTAAAAAGAAAAAAATCTCAGATTAAAGGAGAAAATTATGAGAAAGAACATTAAAGTATTGTCGGCAGTAATACTTGCAACCGTGCTTGCCGCAGGTACGCTTACCGCGTGTACTCCGCCGCTTGAGGGAACCGTGCTTGCCGATTTCAGCGAAGGCGCGGCAGAGACGTTTTTCGAATCGGACGGCTGGACGAACGGCGACGTATTCAACGTCGCGTGGAGAAAGCAGAACGTAACGTATAAGGACGGCGCGATGCACCTTGGAATTTCCGAAAACCCCGACGGTTCGATGGAGACCAACGACGGGTATTTTGCGGGTGAAGCCCGTTCTTACCAGTATTTCGGTTACGGCGATTACTCCGTTAAGATGAAGCCTGCGAAAAAGGCGGGTACCGCGAGTACGTTTTTTACATGTACCGGTCCTTACGACGAGAACGAAGAAGGCGAGCCTAACCCGCACGATGAGATAGATATCGAGTTTTTGGGCAGCGACACTACCAAAGTGCAGTTCAACTATTTCGTGAACGGAGTGGGGGAACACGAATACAAGTATGACCTTGGTTTCGATGCGTCCGAAGAATATCACGAGTACGGCTACCGCTGGACTTCCGAATATATAGAATGGTTCGTTGACGGCGAGCCGGTGTATAAGGTTACGGCGACCGAAAGCACACCTTTGCCGACCACTCCCGGCCGTATTCTTATGAATTACTGGTGCGGAACGGAGGAAGCCGAAGGCTGGATGGGCAAATACGAGCTGGATTCTTCAATTACCTGCGAATATAAGAGCGTAAAGACGACGGCGACGCCCATAGGCGAGCTACCCGAAAAAGTTGACGTGGAAAAGTTCGAAGGCGACTGGAGCGCAATCGACGCGGTTGAAACGGGCTTTACTTCCGCGGTGGATGCGTATACGATAGTAAACGACGGCACGACGACCGACGTAACTTATACCGAAGTGGTTGGCGACAGCTACAATAACGTCAATATGAACGTTGCGGACGTTGCCGCCGAAAAGAACTGGGTGCACGCAGTACTCGTAAACAACGGTGAAAAGGAAGTTAAATTCCGCTTTAACGTGGTGAGCGGCGGCGACAAGGTTTACGCGCTCAACTCGTACGCGCTCGTGAACGGAGAGCTTGTGACCAACACGCCGTTCGAAGGCACGGTTATAACCGTACCCGCGGGCGAAAGAGTTGAGATAGAAGTGAGCTATAAGGGCGTTGCGAATACCATTGAATTTATGCTCGACTCCATTCACACCAGCGATACTGCTAAGGCGGGCGACGTTACCATTAGCGATATAAAATTTGCGAAACAGGGCGATATTATAATTCCCGAGCTGCCCGAAGACGATAACAACGGCGTTGATATCGACGGCACGACCGTTAAGTTTACGAGCGGACCCGCGTACGTTATTTCTACCGACGCGGATACAAACTCTATGAACGTAGTTTACTCGGATATGGCGGGAGCGACTTACGCTAACGTTGCCGGCAACGTCGTTGACCTTGCGGCGGATAAGAATACTCTTACCGTTACTTTTAAGAATAACGGAGATACTGCGGTTACCGTGAGAACAGACCTTATAGGCGAAACCAAAGTGGGCAACACCGACGTGTGCAACGTTTCCGCAACCGCGGACGGCGGTACGGCACTTTATACCGATATCGAATGGGGCGGCACTACCGTAGTAGTTGCGGCGGGCGAGACCGTTACCCTTACCGTAACTTACGACGGACAGTCCGAAAGGGGTGCGATACAGCGTTTGCAGTTCTATTTCGACAGCTCCGTTTACGGCGACACCGATATGCACAGCGGTAACGTGACTATCAGCGGAATTAGTTTTTCGAACGTGGAAGTTACCGCGCCCGAAACCGACGGAAATAACCAAACGGATAACGGAGCAGACGCAGAATAATTTATCAGAGATTTAAATATGAAAGGAAAAGTTAAAAAAATAAGTCTTATTTTAATACCCGTGGCGATGGCCTTGATTATCGTCGTGGGCGTGCTGGTGAACGTGCTTACGCTGGGTAAGTACGACAATATACTCGAACAGTATATAGGAAAGACGGACGATAAGCTCGCGGGCGATACCAAGGGCGCGAACGTGAAGTACGTTGAGAGCAGTTTCGACAGCCCCAAGTCCCTTTACGAGTACGAAGAAAAGCTGTGCGCGGAAATAGCGCAGGAAGGCATTACCCTTCTGGAAAACGACGGCTTGTTGCCGCTTGCAAAGGGTACTAAGCTAAGTCTTTTCAGTCATTCTTCGGTTGACCTTGTGAGCGGCGGTTCGGGGTCGGGCTCGGGCAGCTTCGAGCTGACGGCAGACCTTAAGACGGGACTGGAAGCCGCGGGGTTGCAGATAAACACCGCGCTGTGGGATTTTTACAAGACGGGTAAAGGCTCGGGCTACAAGCGCGGCGCGGGCGTAATAAACTACGGCGCATCGCTTGACTGGAGCGTGAACGAATGCCCGTTGAGCGTCATACAGTCGCAGGCGGGAGTGGTTTCGTCCTTTAACGGAACTACCGCAATGTTCGTTTTATCGCGTACGGGCGGCGAAGGCGGCGACGAGGCGAGAGATATGGCGGCTTACGGCGGCAAGTCGGGCACGCACTATCTCGAACCCGACGAGCGCGAGCTGGAAATAATAAACTATTTAAACGAAAACTTCGAAGATATAATTCTTCTCGTGAACTGCAACAACGCGCCCGAGCTGGGCTGGGTGAAGAACTACGAGCATATTAAGGCTGTTGTAAACTTCCCCGGAGCGGGCAGAACGGGAACTTACGGGCTGGGCAGAGTGCTTACGGGGCTGGACGCTGACGGAAACGAAATTTCGCCGTCCGGTCATCTCGTGGATACATTTGCATACGACGCGTTCTCTTCGCCTGCGATGCAGAATATGGGCGATTTCAGGTACGAAAACACGGGATATTACTACGTGAATTACTCGGAAGGTATTTACGTTGGTTATAAGTATTACGAGACCCGCTACGAGGACGTGGTTACGGGCAGGGAAAACGCGGGCGGTTACGATTACGCGCAGACCGTGCAATATCCTTTCGGCTACGGGCTTTCGTACACCGATTTCACCTGGGATAATTTTAATGTGTCACAGCCCGACGAAAACGGCGAAATTACCGTTTCGGTAAAGGTTACCAACACGGGGCTGAACGGCGTGAAGAGAAGCGGCAAGGACGTGGTGCAGGTTTACGTGCAGTCGCCGTATACCGAGTACGACCGGACCAACGGCGTGGAAAAATCCGCCGTTTCGTTGGTGGGATTTGCTAAGACCGACCTTCTTGCGCCCGACGGCTCGCAGACGGTTACCGTAAAAATCAATTTAAAGGACTTTATCTCTTACGACGCGAACAAGGCGAAAACTTATATTCTGGAAGGCGGCAGGTATTATATCACAGCCGCGCCCGACGCGCACTCCGCGGTCAACAATATTCTGACTGCAAGGAGCGTCGGCGGGGATACTTCCGTGGATACTTCGCGTCTTACCGAAACGGGCAAGAACGCGATGGTTGGAGTTTACGAACAGAACGGCGACGATTTTACGACTTACTCGACCTATAAGCACGGAACGGAAGAAGGGAAAATCACCAATCTTTTCGACGGCTGTACGGCGGACGGCGCGAAATATCTTTCCCGTTCAGACTGGAGCGTTATGGACGGCGACGGGCTGAGATACGGCTATGCGTCCGCGGCGGACAGCGGCGCGGAGATAGGCGGAAAGCAGTGGGCGCATTCCATTACGGCGGAGCTTAAGGCTAAGCTGGATTCCAAATCTTCTTTGAATCCCAACGAAGGCAAGGGCGGGGAAGCACCCGTATTCGGCGCGAAGAACGGCGTTGAGCTTATAGACTTGCGCGGGCTTGATTTTAACGACCCGCTGTGGCAGGAATTACTTGACGAGCTGACCTTATCCGAGCTTGATAAATTGATTGAAGAGTGCGGCTACTGCTCGCCCGAAGCGGAATCCATAAGTAAGCCCAAGGTTTCCGATTTGGACGGTCCTGCGGGACTTAACAAGGTCGTGGGACACGGCTCGCTGCCCATAGGCGACGGATATTACGCCATGACCTGGCCCACGGAGTATATGCTTGCGTGCAGCTGGAACGAAGAGCTTGCAATCAAGATGGGCGAAGGCATAGGCGAGGACGGGCTTTACGGCGGTGTAGTAGGCTGGTACGGTCCCGGAATGAATATTCACAGAACTCCGTTTGCGGGAAGAAACTTCGAGTATTATTCGGAGGACAGCTATCTGAGCGGTATTCTCGGCGCGGCGGAAGTGCAGGGCGCGGCCCGAAAGGGTATGTACGCGTTTGTAAAGCACTTTGCGCTGAACGACCAGGAGACGCACCGCGACCACTTGGGGTTGGTTACCTGGGCGGACGAACAGACCATACGCGAGATTTACCTTAAGCCTTTCGAGCTTTGTCTGTACGACAATACCGTTACTATGAAATATAATCAGCCGATAAAGGACGAAAACGGGAATATTACCGCGTTCGAGCTTAAGACTGCGGAAATGCCCGCTACGACGGCGATTATGACTTCCTTCAACCGCATTGGCGCGACCTGGGCGGGCGGTAATTACAATCTTCTGACCGGCGTGCTGCGCAGGGAATGGGGCTTTAACGGGTTCGTTCTGACCGATTACGAAGTGCCGTCATATATGGATACCAGACAATGTATTGCGGCGGGCGGCGACGCGAAGCTGAAAACGGTGGATATGACCAACCTTTTCGGAAGCTCGTTTACTCTTAAAAACGACCCCGAATATCAGGGATACGCCAAACGGGCGGCGCACAATATACTCTATACCGTTGTCAATTCCGCGGGTATGAACGGGTTCGTACACGGAGTAAGGTTCGTGAACGGGTTTGCGTACTATAAGATTATGGTTATAGTATGGGACGTACTTTCCATTGGCGGGCTGGTTGCGCTTTCGTTCGTTCTTTATAAGAAAATAAAGAGACTAAGAAGCGGAGAATAATAATATTTAAAAAAGAAAAGGGCAATTGCCGGAAGGTGATTGCCCCTTTTGCTTGATTTATTTCCGTGAATAGGTTAAAATAGTGTCGTTATGGGTTATTTTGAAATCGTGACGATAGTATTTGCCGCGGTATGGGCCGTTATCGGCGCGATGCTGTTGCATTACGCAGTGTTTACGATTGTGGGTATATTCGCTAAAAAGAAGTACCCCGCTGCGGAAGAAAAACTTAAATACGCCGTCATTATAGGCGCAAGAAACGAAGAAGCCGTTATAGGCGGGCTGTTGGACAGCATAAACGCCGCCGATTATCCCAAGGATAAGTTACAGGTATTCGTCGTGGCGCACAACTGCACGGACGCGACTGCCGAAGTTGCGAGAGGCAAGGGCGCGACCGTTTACGAGTACGATAACCCGAACGAGAGAACGGTCGGGTATGCTTACCGCTATCTCGTGGACAGGATACGCGACGACTACGGCGTGGAAAATTACGACGGGTTCTTTATAATTAACGCCGACAACCGCGTTACGGAAAACTATTTCACGAAGATGAACGACGCGTTCGTGGCGAACGGAAGAAAGCACGTTATTACTTCGTACCGCAATTCGCATAATTTCCCCGACAACTATATGTCGTTTTTATACGGAATTTATTTTATAACCGCCTGCAGGTTCGAAGCACGCGGCAGGACGGTTTGCGGATGCTCGACGCGGGTTTCGGGTACGGGTTACGTATTCGGTCCCGAATTTCTGAAGGACGGCTGGAAGTACGTTACTCTGACCGAGGACTGGGAGTTTTCGGCAGACTCGATTGCGTGCGGCAAGAAGATTTATTACTGCGACGATGCGGAATTTTTCGACGAACAGCCCACGACGGTCGGGGTTATGATGCGGCAACGGTTAAGGTGGGCGCGGGGGCATATGGTGGTGTTCTTTACCCGCTTTAAGGAGCTGATGAAAAGCTTGTTTACTCCGCGCAAAAAGGGCGGGCAAAACAAGTTTTCCGTGTACGATTTTTCCACTTCCATACTGCCGCTCGGCGTAATAAGCGTGGTTTCGTTTATTATTCAGATTATACTTATTTCGCTCAGTCCGCTGTTCGGTCACGATGCGGGCAGGGTGTGGGCTTTTTACGGCATATGTGCGGGGATAGGGTTTGCTCTGTCATACCTTATTTGCGTGTTTACGGCAGTTTTACTTATAATTCTCGAGCGGAAGAGAATACCCAAAGTCGGGTTTTTTACTGCGCTTGGCGCCATTCTCGTATGGCCGTTTTTCCTTATGCTGAACGTCGTTTTGGACGTGGTGGCACTGTTCAAGAAAAAGATGGAATGGAAGGTTATTCCGCACAGCGGCAGTAAGCGCGAAAAGAAAAAAGTTAAATAATACGTTATTGTCCCCGCGCGGCGTTGCCGCGCGGGGTTACGTTTTACCGGATTGCTTCGCTGACGCGCGGAATGACGAGTGGGGTGTGTAGGGCGGCAGGGGCGGGGAAGGATAATTTTTATTTTTCACTTAAACTATTTACAAAATTTCACGGAACGGTTATAATATTAATATATTTTTCGGATATAATTCTCTTTGGCGTCAATAAAAGATACGGATACGATAAAGAAATACGATGGACAGACATTATTTTAATCTGCGCGAGAGATTGAAAAAGCGCAGATATCAGAGAAAGAGAATACATAAGGAATGGGTGGGATTCGGCACGGGCTTGCGCGCCGTCGCGCTTGATTTATGGATTGCTTTCCAGATGTTTTTGTTTGCCGTTGCCTATTCTTTATTGGTGCATTACGTACCCGTAGCCTTTTACGTCTGTCTTTGCCTTACCGCAATCACTCTTTTGCGCGTAGTTATTTTCGAGCGGGATATTCAGTCTAAAATAAGCTGGTCGGTATTATTTTTACTGTCGTTCGGCGGCGGGTTCATTATCTATATACTTTCGCGGTCGCAGGTGTGCTTTGCCTTTCATAAGCGCAAATACGGAAATATTTGCAAGAGAGTAAAGCCTTACGAAGGCGGCAATGATTTATCGGACGAGCCGAAAACCGCCGTTGAGAGCTATCTTAACGGTAACGGGTTCCGCACCTACCGCGACACCGAAATCAAGTATTACGGCAACGCCCGTCAGGCTCTCGACAATATGATTGCGAGAGTGGACGGGGCGAAGAAGTTCGTTTTTATCGAGTTTTTTATCGTGGCGGACGGCGTGTTTCTGGAAAGGCTTATCAGCATTTTCAGAAGAAAGACTGCCGAAGGCGTAAAGATTTTTATGACCTACGACGACGTTGGATGCGCGGGCGTATTTTCGGAGTTCGTAAAGGGAAGAATAAGGGACGCGGGCGTGAAGTTAAAAGCGTTTCACCCGCTGTTTTCGCCCTTTTATTTCGGGCTTAATTACCGCGACCACCGCAAGATAGTAGTGGTGGACGGGCAGACGGCGTACTGCGGGGGATATAATCTTATAGACGACTGTGCCAACCAAAGAATTATGGAAGGCGTATGGAAGGATTCGGGCGTGCGCGTGGACGGCGCGGCGGTGGACGGATTTTCGTTGCAGTTCATAAAGCAATGGGAATTTGCTACGGGCGAAAAGCTTGACCCGAGAGAGTATCTCAATAAATATACTCCCGTTGCGAATGCGGCGAAGGTTATACCGTATGCGGGCGGTCCCGAAATGAGCGGGTATATTTGCCGCGGGGTGTATCATAAAATAATATCCGAAGCGCGGGAAAAGTTGTTTATAATGACGCCCTATTTAGTGCCCGACAGCGACACGATGAAGCTGCTTGCGAAAAAGGCGGCGGAAGGGGTTGACGTGCGGTTGGTTCTGCCCGGTGTACCCGATTACCGGTATATTTACAGAATTACCGTTGCCAACGCAGATAAATTAATTAAAAAGGGCGTCAAGGTGTATTATTCGGGCGGCGAGTTCGTGCATAGCAAGGTTATGCTTACCGAAAACGTTGCGGCGGTAGGGTCGGTGAATATGGATATGCGGGCGTTTTATCAGGAATTCGATAACGGCGTGGTTACCGACGACAGCGGCGCGATGGAGCAAATTGCAAGCGATTTCGAGTGGCTTTTCGGGCGGAACGAGATTGCCGCGGTTTCTAAATTCAACGCGTTCAACGCCTTTGTTACGGGTGCGTTGCGGCTTATTTCGCCGCTTATGTAAATTGGTTATTTCGCCGTGCGGGTTGCGGCGTTCCTAATAAAAAAATTAAAATCAGGAGATTTATAATGAAAATTTTGGTTACCGGCGGTGCGGGTTATATCGGTTCGCACACTTGCGTGGAGTTGTTGCAGAAGGGTTACGAAGTGGTCGTTATCGATAACTTCACAAATTCGTCGAGAGAGAGCGTAAAGCGCGTGGAGAGCATTACGGGTAAAAAAGTTGCTCTTTACGAAGGCGACGTGCGGGATTTTGCTCTGCTCGATAAAATTTTCAAAGAGCATAAAATTTACAGCGTAATACACTTTGCGGGGCTTAAAGCCGTGGGCGAGAGCTGTGAAAAGCCCGTTGAATATTACGACAATAATCTTTACGGTACTCTCGTGCTGTTGCAGGCTATGCGCGCGCACGGGTGCAAGAAAATAGTATTTTCTTCGTCCGCAACAGTTTACGGCACGCCCGAAAGGCTGCCCTTGGACGAAACCTGCCGTACGGGCGGTACGACCAACCCTTACGGTACGAGCAAATATTTTCAGGAGATTATGCTTACCGATTTATACAAGTCGGATAACGAGTGGACGGTGGTGCTGTTGAGATATTTCAACCCCGTAGGCGCGCACGAGAGCGGGCTTATCGGCGAAGACCCCAAGGGCATACCCAACAATCTTACGCCGTACATTGCCAAGGTTGCTATCGGGGAACTGAAGGAAGTGGGGGTTTTCGGAAACGACTACCCTACGCACGACGGCACGGGCGTGAGAGATTATATTCACGTGGTTGACCTTGCGAAGGGACACGTGGCTGCCATTGAAAAGCTGACGGGAGCGGGCGTTTATACTTATAATTTGGGTACGGGCGTGGGGTATAGCGTTCTGGACGTTATTCACGCGTTCGAAAAGGCGTGCGGGCACAGCTTGCCGTACGCGATTAAACCGCGCCGTGCGGGGGACATTGCCGAGTGCTATGCGGACGCAAGCAAGGCGAAAAACGAGCTGGGCTGGGAAGCGAAGCTCGGCATTGACGAGATGTGCGCGTCGCTGTGGAACTGGCAGTCGAAGAACCCTAACGGGTATAAAGGTTAATTTATAAGGTTTTTTAAGACCCCCGCCGAATTCGTTCGGCGGGGGGTAAATATTCAGGGGGTACGATTATGGTTGACATTTCGCTGATGGAATGGATACGCGCGCCGAAAAATTATAAAATTTCGAAGGATAAAATAGAGATTTTTACCGAGCCGAAAACGGATTTATGGCAGAGAACTTATTACGGGTTCAGAAACGACAACGCGCCCGTGTTGCAGTCGGTTACGGACGAAAAGTATTTTTCGTTTACGGTTAAAGCAAGTTACGATTATAAAAGGCGTTTTGACCAATGCGGCGTAGTCGTTTATCTTGACGGCGAAAACTGGTTGAAGGCTTCCGTGGAATACGAGAACGGGACTATGCAAAGACTGGGGAGCGTGGTTACAAATCACGGTTATTCGGACTGGGCGACGGTTGACGTGGATGCGGCCGTAAATACGGTTTGGTATCGTTTGAGCCGTAGAGAATACGATTACTGCATAGAATGCTCGTTTGACGGCGTTAATTTTAAGCAGATGAGAATTTGTCACCTGTCGGAAGGCGGGGGCGAAATCCGCTTCGGAATTTACGCTTGTTCCCCCGAGCAATCGTCGTTTAAGGCGGTGTTTACAGAGATGGAGCTGACTGAATGTAAGTGGCCGGCGCATAAATAAATTAATTTAAACCGAGTTAAAGGAAGTTGCGGGTGCGGCAGGCTTATGGGTTTTATCGGTTTAGGTTGGAGAAAATAAAAAAGGATTGACCGTCAGTCAATCCTTTTTTCTGAAATTTCATTGATTAGTTTGACGGCTTATATATTTTCGCAACGCCGCCATTAGTTATAGTTTAAGATAACGGTTTTTGCCCAATTTATAAGCAGCTCGGACATTTCTTCGAAATGTACTTTTGCACCGTTTTTGAGATTTTGCGCCGTCATAAGCACGACAGACGGCGGATTGATTTCGTTCTGTAATTCGGCTTTCGACTTTACGTATTTGCCCGTTTCGTAAAACCGAATTGCCTGTATCACGAATACAGCCGATTTGTAAAGCGAGCGAAGTATAGCCGTTGAAAAAGACGGAATAAGGAAAACCGCCGAAGCGAGCGGTATATAAATGAAAGAGTTACATAATAGGGCTCACGCAAAAAGACGAAGTATTTTTGTGGGAAGAGGAAACGCAACGTAGCGAAATTGCCGTTTGAAATAACAAACGGCATAAAGCGGAGTTAGCGGTGACGAGGTTGCGCCGAACATCATAAACCTAAATAACGGCAACAGCCGATAGAGTTTGATTGCTCTATCGGCTGTTTTATATTTATAAATAGTAAATCATCACTTACCGCAAGGTTACAATAATAGACAATACCTAACTGAAAATTTTCAGTTCGGAAAGAGCTTTGCATTTTATCGAATCCAAGTATTTTATTATAGAGGCAGAATACATAAACGATAAGTTATTTTCAACGTTATTGAAATCGATATTAAACAAGTCTTTAACTCGTTCCAGACGATAAGTTACTGTATTTTTATGTACAAATAGAATTCTGCTCGTTTCATTTAAGCTTTTATTATTTAGTAAATACTGATATAGTGTTTCAAGCAAGGACGTGTTGTTATCTCTATCATAAATATAAATTTCAAGAATTGTTTCGTTGATATAGTTTAAGATAACGTCAATTGTAGGAGCATTAAAAAGCGGAACAAGCAATTTATTTTCTTCTTCATATTTTAAACAATATTCATCTTTTACTTTTACAAGGTAATCAAACAGTTTTATCAGATTACCTATTATTACATCCAGTTCATACAAATCTATAATTTTCGAACTTAATATTGCATAAATGTGATTTTTAAATAAGAAGTCGTTCAATGTTGATACCGTATATTCCGACAAATCTTCATTAAGTATCACTATAACATAGTTATCTTTTACAATGCAGTAGAAATTTCGCAAAATGTTTTTCAGCGAATCTTGCAAGTGATTATCTTCATGATTATCGTATTTTGCAAGAGATAGAAGTAAAACTCGGTAATTATATGTGAGCGGAATTTTATATTCGGACGCTTTTGAAAGAAAGATATCTCTTCGCACATAAGTGTGTTTGACAAGAGCTTTCCAAAAATTCAATTGCGAAAAGCCGTGCCCTTCATTGGATTGTAACCGTAAAATTTTGATTATGCTCTTACACAGATGCTCTAAAAGTATCAAATCTAAATCTTCAAATTTATTCTTTTGATTTTCAAGTAATACAAGGTAGCCTATAACCGAATCGCGGAATGTCAAACGATAAAACAAACGCCGTACTTTACTGTTTATTGTTTCTAAAATTCTATATCTTTCCCCGTCTTTAAAAGATAGGTTAGCAATACTTATAAGCTCCATAGACCAACTGCCGCGTTGAATATTCGACATATAAGTATCGTCTGCGCTATCAAGGAAGAAGTGTCCCTTAATATTGTAATTCTGATCTATAACCGCCATAGGTAATTGAAAAAATGCATAATACGCTTTTAATAGTTCATCAACGGTAAATGAGTTTTCTTCAATTTGCAGTAATTCCTCGTAATCCATAATAGTACTTTGTGCCAATAGCCCAAATATTGAATGTAAGTTCGTATTTGTGGGCTATTACTTTTTGCCTCCTTTTTTATTATAATACAAACAATCAATTAACGCAACCGGTTTTTAGGTTGCGAGGAGGCATATTTTGAAAGCAGAAAAAAGCAAAAAACCGTTCAAAGGCATAGGGATTTGGAACTTTATAAACAAAATCCCTGCTGGAACAATGTTTGTGCCGCTATTGATAAGCGCCGTTATTTGTACTATAACGGTTGCTTGTGGTCTTGGCACAGGGAAAGCGGGTGAAGGTATGACGTTATGGCAATATCTCGGTAATCCCGTCAAAGATTTATTCGGTTCTACAGGTCAAATGTTAATGATAGGACTGATGTTATTCTGTACGGGGACAATGATTAAACCGCACGATTTTGTAGATGTCTTTAAAAGAGGAATATGGGTTGTTTTAGCAAGGCTTTTGCCTGCTTACATTATTTCGGCTGTGGTTTGGATAGTTTGTGGGCCCGAAGGCTTTTTGGGAATCGATGCTATTACTTTTACTTGCGTTGTAACAAGCGCGAATGCAGCATTGTATATGGGCGTTACCGCACCTTATGCAGATAATAGCGATAGAGCGACGTTCCCCATAATGTTAATACTTTCAATGCCGTTACTTCCTTTTATATTTATTAGCGCATTCGGGATGCCGGCAGGAAGTACGTCCGCTGCAACAATAGGTAAAATTTTACAAATCTTTGCATTACTAATACCGTTTTTGTTGGGATTTTTGTTTGGTAATCTCGATCCGAAAATACGCGAAATATTCAAGGGCGGCAACACGATTATATTACCGTTCTTGGGATTTCAGTTTGGCTCGACTATTAATCTCGCAAAAGCTTTCCAGCCTACGGTGTTATTGGCTGCCGTTGTAATTACGTTAATCTTTTGGGCAATTACTATGATATTGCCTTATGTGGTAGACAGGTTTATTTTGAAGCGTCCCGGCTATGCTTCAATCGGTAGCTCGTCGCTTGCGGGCGTGGCTTTATCGATTCCTGCTATGTTTGCGACATACACGTTTCAAGGGCTTTCGGGCGCTGACGTGGCGGCACATTCGATTGCTATACTTGCGTTTGTGCTACTCATAACCAATATTTTATCCCCGTTCTTCACAAGGGGAATTATGACGCATTACTTTAAAACAAATCAAGGCGATAAAATTGAAAATCCCCGTAAAATTTTCGGTGCGACTCACGGTGAACTTTTAGCCGCCGTCTATGACGAAAATAATCATTATATCTCAAAACATCATCATCTCAGAAAACATCATTCAGGAGGCATTTAAAATGCAAAATAATCAACTTTTACAAATCGGCAATCTCAACAGTCTTATGATGGGCGACTATCACGGTAGCTGTACCGTCAAAGACCTGCTTCGTTACGGCGATACGGGAATAGGCACTTATGACGGTCTTGACGGCGAAGCCATTATAATTAATGGTAAAGCGTATAACGGACGAGCAACAGGCGTGGTAAGCGAAATGAACGACAGCGATTCGCTTCCGTTCTCAACGGTAGCAAAATTTGATGAGAGAGCGGAAGAAAATCCTTTGGAGTTTGTATCTATCGAAGATTTCAAAACTAAAATGGAACAATACATACAAAGTCATAATTTCTTCTACATGATAAAAATGGAGGGCAAATTTAATGTCAGAGTGCGGTCTTGTTTTGTTCAAAGCGAGCCGTACGAACCGCTTTATAAAGTTGCTTGCGATCAAAGAGAGTTTGAGTATCACGATGAAGAAGGCTTTGTTGTAGGAGTATATTGTCCAAACTATGTAAATGGGATAAATATGCCGGGTTGGCACATACATTTTATCAGCAAAGATTTAACAAAAGGCGGACATATCCTTAAACTTTCATCCGACGATTGCAGAATGAAAATCAACTGCTTGGATGAATGGAACTTAATGCTTCCGCACACTGCCGGTTTTGAAGAGTGGAATCTTGCAACGGATTTAAAAGATAAGACAAATGCGGTAGAAGGTTCAACGAATTAAATTTTTATAGCAATAGAACAGGGCTTGCAAAAGTGCAAGCCCTGTTTTCTATGAAATCTTGAAATAAAAAGTAAATCCGAACCACTCACTTGTAACAAGTAAACAATTCGGATTATACTCTTTTGGTGCTGCTTACTTGTCAACAGACGAACACTATTTGCGTTTTCCTCTATATCTTCAAGCAGTTCTTCCGTTATCTCTACGGGGCTTTCGCCAACGTTCAGAATAAAGGTTACTTTATCGTCGTAAAGGTAAATAGCGTTTACAAGTACTGTAATAAGCGTTTTACAGTAGTTTATATCTTCCGCCGCCCCGTCGCGTAGGCTTGTTAAGAAAAACTTTACTTGCGGTATTGTGAGATTTACAAGGGCGGTATTTTCAAGGGCTATGCGCTTTTCAAGCTCTGCGCGTTCTTCGTTCTTTTCCTTAATGCGGGCGGTTATCTGTTCAACAATTTCTCCGCTTTCAAGGGCTTTCATAAGGTTGTTTACGGCTCTTTCGTTATCGGCTAACAACTTTTCAAGGCGGCGCATGTTGGAGTGTTCCCGATCCCGTTCGGAAACTTCGACAACGGCTTTTGCGATTATCTCTATATTTTCGTCGGTTAAGATTTCAAGACACTTGCTTATAACAAGGTTTTCTATAAAGTCTTTGCCGACACTTTTTTTATTGCAAAGCCGCTTTTTAGCTTTGGTGCAGGAGTAATAACGGTACATTTTGCCCGTTTTGGAAGTGCCGCTAAACCCCGTCATCATCTCCCGACAATGCCCGCAAAATAATTTAGTGGTTAAAATATATTCTTCGTCCTTGCGTATATGTGCATGGGCTTTTTTATTTACTTCCATAATTGCTTGAACTCTATAAAATAAATCGTCGGAAATAATGCGGGGGATTCCGTCTTTTATCTCTTTGTCTTTATAGGTGTAAATGCCTATATAGCGTTTATTCTTTAAGATAGTATGTAAGGAATTTTTATTAAAGGAACTTCCCCGAATTGATTTTATTTGTTGGGCGTTTAAGTATGCGTTTATTTCGGCTACGGTGTTACCGCTTGCGTACATCTCGAATATTTTGCGGACATATTGCGCCGTTATTTCGTCTATACTGAAAGTTTTATCGGGGTTGACTTTATAGCCGAGCGCAACGCAACCGCCCGTATAAAGGCACTTTTCGGCGGTTATAGCCATACCGCGTTTTATCTTTTGCGACAGTTCGACGGAATAATATTCCGCCATACCCTCTAAAACCGCCTCCATAAGAACGCCGCTTGCGTCGTCTGATATGTTTTCACGCGCCGAAAGGACTTTTACACCGTTCTTTTTAAGCCGCGCTTTATATGTTGCGCTGTCATATCGATTACGGGCGAAGCGGTCAAGCTGATAAACAAGTATTGCTTGAAACTGTTTCTTTGCGCTATCGTCTATCATTTTTTGAAATTCGGGGCGGTTGTCGTTCGTGCCTGTCAATGCGCGGTCAATGTACGTTTCAATAACTGTATAGCCGTTTCTTTTGGCGTAGGCGTAACACTCTTTTAATTGTCCCTCTATGCTTGTTTCGTGCTGATTATGCGACGAAAAGCGGGCGTAAATTACAACGTTCATAATTCAATACCTTTATTGTCGATTTCTGTTTTTTTATTAATGATAAGCTGTTGTAATTTCAAAAGTAAGAAATAGAAAATTTCGCTACCGTCTACACTTATGGGATCCCTTAGTTCGCTACATTTCTTTTCTACTATATCTTGGTGCAAATCTCCTTTGGGTTCGGGAAGTGGTGTAATTTCTACTTTATGAATCTCATAATACGCTTTGGGGCTTTCTTCTTTATATGAAAAAATACGGTTAATTAACCATAATATAGAGTCTTCTTTATGAAAACTATAATTTTCTAAATTATCGTCTGGAAATAGAGATTCCTCTAAAAGAAAATTGATTAATCTAAATCTTGGTATATCTCCTATGCGGTTCCATTTGTTAAGCTCTTGTTCTCTTTCGTATTCGGTATTAGGGCAAAGTCCACAATTAGCGGCAGGGAAGCGGCGGATTTCTCTTCTTAATATATTGATTGCTTTTTCTGATAAGCCGGTCATTTTATTTATAGCTTGTACGTCGGTTTCTCTTGTTTGTTCATCTGCTAATCCCAACAAGTAGTCCGCGCTTACTTTAAAAAATTGCGCCAATTTAAAAAGCTGTTCCATTGTTGGTTGTGATTTGCCCCAACGATAATTTGAAATCTGTTGCCGCGTAACGCCTACAACTTCTGATAAGTCTTGTTGTGTGGTTTTATTAGCGTCCATTAATTTTCTTAATCGTTTGGCGAACTCTCCGTTCTCTCCTAATAAATAGCAAGTATCAACCATTTGATTTTATACCTAAAATACCGTTATTTTATTTGCTTCTAAATACCCATTTTTACATAAATGTTAAGCCGAATAGCACTTTTTCAAATGAGAATATTTTAACTTTTCTTTTGTTCTTGCTTACGTTAAAATGTGTATATGATTTGCAGCAAGATAATTATAGCAAATCAAACAAACATAGTCAAGCGAAAGCGAAAATAAAAAGTATAAGTTTGGAGGGTTAATATATGCTCGATGAAAAATTGATAAAAGCGCGTAGGGAGTATTATAAAAAATGGCGTGCAGCCAACAAAGATAAGGTCGCACAACATAACAGGAACTTTTGGGCTAAAAAAGCCGCCGCCCTTGCCGCTTCCGAGCAGTCGGGGGAAAATAATGACGATAGGAAAAATTAGTCAAGAGCAGGCAAAAGCAATAGCATACAGCCTTGTATCGGTTATTCCCGATTATATAAAAGCGCATAAAGCAGAATATTTAGCTTACCTTGAAAGAACAAAACAAGTAGATTTAACAATTAATGGGGTAAATAATGAAAACGGAACAGAAAATTAAACATTCGCCGTTATGTTTGGCGATATATAATGAACTTAAAACCAATCATGTTGGAATAGAAAATGCAATCAGTATGGAAAATCTTGCGTTATACTTCGGGATTTCAACCCGTTGTTTACGGCACTTCCTTTCAGAAATAAGGACAAGTTCCGACCTTGAAATTTGCGTGTTAAGCGGGAACGCCGGTTACTACTGTGCAACTTGTCGTGAAGAATACAAGCAAGCAAACAAACGGCTTTACAATCAAGCATTTTCTATTTTGAGAGCGGCACGAGCAAATGAGCGCAAGGCCAACTTACATAATCAAGGCAAGATAACCGATATTGAAAGCGAATTCTCGGAATTCTTCAAATCATTTATGGAAGAGAATTGAACAGATGATATAAAGCCGTTAGAGCGCGTTTTATGGGCTTTAACGGCTTTGGAGATAATAAGAAATGAAAGCACACGGCAACTATTACGGAGGCGGCTTTAATGGCAAGGAAAAAAGAACGCTACCGCCCTAAATCATTTGAGAGTGACGGCAGCAGAAGCGACACAAGCGCAAATATTTATATGTCTATGCTTATGTCTGATAATTGGCGTTCTTTAAGCACAAACGCCCAACGGCTATATATTTATTGTAAGTCACAGTATTACGCCGAAAAAAGAAAGCCCAAACCCGATTATAAGCAGCTGACAGAACAAGAGCTACAACAATGTTTTACTATGAACAAGTCAAAGTGGAAAGACCTTTACCACCTTTACACAAACAATAGACAGTTTTATAAAGACATGGACTTGCTTATAGAATATGGCTTTGTTGAACGTATAGAGAGTGGAAAAAATACCCGTACTAAAAGCATTTATATGTTATCTGATAAATGGCAGAAAACGCCATAGCCTATGGCTATATTTATTAAATCTACGGCAAAAATGCCATAGTGCAGTAAATTAAAATTGTATAACAGTTATTGCAAAAATGCCATAGTGTAATTTAATTAAGTATGTTAGACTATGGCAAAAATGCCACAAGAAACAATGTTAGACTATGGCAAAAATGCAATAGCCGTATAACATAAAACAGCTATTCGGGGAACTGTCGGGGAATATTCGTTAATCGTTCGATTACCCGCCCATTTCAACCGACAAACGCCATAAATCGGACGATTAAAGCGGGTAATGTAAGCATATCGGGAATTATTGTAACAATTATGACGATTATTGCAGCAATAAAGCCTATTTTTGCGGAATTAAAGCCGTTATTGCCTGATTTATTGGCTATTTTCTCGGAAAACTCTTTAACGTTTACGGAAGCGGCTATAACCGCCTCCGTATAATACCCTTAACCGCTTCCGTATCGTTAGTTAATACTGTTTACCAACCAACGATAAGCAAGAAAGCCGTTAAAACGGCAATTACAAGGCTTTACGGGGCTATTATGTATAGCTTACTACACTTACAAGAGAAAGAATAAAGGTAAAATATGCAATATCGAGTATATAATAGAAAGTCATTAAAATTCATTGACGGCGGCGCAGTTGCAAGTTATGATATTAACGATGACTATATAGTAAACAACAATTCAATTATAAAAGTAGTTCCGCATAAATCGGCAGTTGATATTATAAGGGAAACACACACGGAAACGCCGCAGAACAAAGACAGCAGAGCCAACAAATATTATAAAACGGTTTTCTATTCGATTATCGGAGTAAAAACAGTTAAACAAGTTAAAGTCATAGATACCATAAACGGAACTTGCACCGTTGCAGCAGGCGGAGGCGGCTACTCTATTACATTTATAAGCGATTCTCCAACGGCTGTTACTGTTAGTGTTTATGTTGAATATGAGCTTAAAAGCAGTTTAACAAAAGTTTCTGCCGGCGATATTGTTGCGCTTATACAAGACAGCGGCGCATATCATAAAGGCGTTATAACTGCGGTTGACGACACGGCAAACACGATTTCTTATAGGGGCGATAAAGAACTATTTAACGACAACATGATAAACCCCGCACTTTTCAAATTGAAAGAGCTTGAAAACGAGGGCGTAAACGTTGCTTTAAGATTCGGTGTAGAGATAGTTATAGCAGTTTTGGCGGCGGCGTTTAAAGCCCCCGAAGATATGTACAAAATGGACGGTGAGAAAATAGACAAACGGAAAAAACTACCCATAACCTTTGTTGCAGACGGTGACGTTTTGGACGAAAACGGCGAGCCTAAAATGCTTTGGACTTGGAGCAATGACAGTATAAACGTTGTTGATTGGCTTACGGAACTTTTTGAAAAGTACAATCTTTCTTTAAATTGGAATATTAACTTTGATATAAGCAACGATTTAACCGTAGAAGAAAAAGACGACGAATACAACCCCAACGCAAGACACCCGCGCTACGTTGTAACGCTTTCCGCAATCGTTAAAAGTGGTGGAATAGTAAAAGATAACGTGGATATGCAAACAATAACCTATACGGTTAAAGAAATTCCCGACGCGACTGTTTGTTATGTTATAGACAGCGACACGAAAGAATTATTACAAATTTCTTCGGGCGTAAATTTGTTAAACCCCTATACGGTAACAGAAAACAAAGAAATAGTAGTTTTACAGCAGAAAAACGAAAAAGGCGAAGTTGTCCGCACTTATGCGCGAGAACAAGAAAGCGAAGATACAAATTTAAGTAGTTATATTTCGTTTAATTGGAAAACGGCTTATACTTTTAGTGAAAAGTCTTGCGATACAAAAAAGCGATTTGTTACAGCTTATGACAAAAATAAAAAGTTTGTCGGTTGGTTTGATTGTGAATCTAAAACGGCGGTTACGGGGGCTATTGCGAGTTTTACATTTAATATAAATTCGTTCAACCATATTGTAAACGATGACGACGAGCGAACAGACGAAGAAATAGCGGAGGCGGTTAAATTTGTACGCATAAGCTACTTTAACGGCGCAACCGAAGTTCAATTTGAAAAAGGCGATAAACGCACGGAATACGATCCGTTTAATAAAGATGCAGTCTTTTATTTGTACGATAAAAACGGCGAGTATTCCATAAGTACAAAAATAGACGACAAAGCAAAAGAGCGTGTATTACCCGTTAAAACAGTAGTTGCAGCGTACAATTTAAGCCGCGAGGGAACGGACGATACAACGCCCGAAGATACGGCAAAAGACAAGCTTATACCGTCGCAATTCAATCAAGCAATAGAAATTCGTATAAGCTCTGACAGTAAAATGTTTGACTTCCAAAACGCGAAGTTTGGCGATCAGTACCAAATTATTAACGAGCAAGGAAGCGTAAACAGCGTTTATACGGGGCGCAGATGTACGAACGATAATAAATGGGTTACGCTTTATTTCGGACTTGGTAAACAAAACTATACCGATTTAATACAGTTGAAATTGCGAAAACAAAAATATACAACGCTTTATAATCAAAATTAACGCTTGTACGGAAGCGGAAAAACATAAAGGAGTTTTTATTATGCAACATACTTTCACTTGTGAACTTACTGAACTTGAACAAATAGGCGGCAATTTTGAAGCGCAAAACGCTAATGGCTATATCAAACTAAATCAACATTTCATTATTGCCGGAACGGGCAGAGAGAGCGACAAATATAATATCGGTGTTCAGATAGCCGCATACTGTAACGGCAAACATCATATTACGGAAACAAAGAACTATCAGGCGGCGGGGAACGAAACAATTAAAGATAATATTTGTTTTGACGTGCTTTTATCAAATGCGAAAAATTACACTTTTAATATAGTGTTTTTTGATTATGAGATTTTGAATACTTGACAATATTTGTCATATTTAATATAATATGCTTACCGTTGGGAGGTAAAAGCGTTATGAATAACGGTTGCACTTTAAGCAGCGCATTTTTTTCTAAAAGACGAGGCAATATTAAAGAGCATGACAGAGAACGCAAGCCGCCTTATGAAGTCCATGCGAAACCATAAGACAGAGCGCACAGACATTGAAAGGTTAGCCGCCGCGCTTAACTATGACGCGCCGCAGCTTGAAACAGATATTGAAGATGTTATTGCGCTTGCCGCCTATGGCAGATACGCAGTTAATAAGAGATTGCAAAAGCAAACAACCAATGCGTGAGTGTTCATTATTCCCCCGTTAATTAGCCGCAGGCGGTACGGTACAGCCTCCGTAAAGCCGTGTTGTGCCGTCTGTTGGCTGATTATTGCAAGGGTATATAAATAGCCTTAAACTGTCGGAAGCGGCTATTATAGCCAACTATGATATGCTTTACAAAAGAAGTACGGGAAAGTACAAACGAAGTACAAAAGATAAGATTAAAGGACGGGGCAAACCGTCCTTTTTCTTTGTCTTAACCAACAATGCAAGCGCACGCATTTTACGCTATGCAGACAGCGTTTTTATAATGGGCGGCGGCTCTTAATCTGGGCATACAAGCAAGCGTTTTAAGGGCTATTCTACGAGCCGTATTTATAGAGCTGACGAGAGATTAAAAGGCGATATAACGCCCCCTCTTGAAAAAGTTTTGAACCCTTAACGTGGTGAACGCGAGCCCACTCTTGCATACAAAAACACCGTGTTTTGAAAAATTTTCCAAAATCAAATGAAAATTACCAAATAATCAAATAGCTATTCCTTATTATAGAAGAAACGGTTAAAAACGCATAAAATTTATTTGATTTATAGCACACAAAATCAAATGCACAATAATAATAGCCGCTTCCGAACGGCAGAAAAAAAGCATAGCCCGTAAAAGGTTATGCTTTCTTTGTTTTAATCAGAAATTATAATAAATGTATGCGGCGTTTCAGTATCTGAAATAAGCGCGCTTTCGCTTTTGATTTTAAAACGCTGGGTTGCAGGAATCGGCGTTAATTTGTCGTTATAGCTGTATTGGGTAATATACAAATAATTGTCGCTTAAAATTACATAAGTTCCGTAACCGTTTATTGTCGTTTCGATTCGGTTGCGTTCTCTGTCTTTTTCTTGCTCTACGGTGTTTTCGATTAACTTATATGTACCGTCCTTATAGAAGATATAGGACGTCGAATAGGTTGTAACGATTGTTGCTGTTCGCTGAGGTTCGGTTTCAGTACTTATAATTATAGTTTTATGTTCGTCTTGATAAGTGTAATTATATTCCGATCCGTGTTGTATGGCTTGTTTATCGTCGTCCGTTCCGCTTCCGCACCCGACAAACGCGATACAAATGCTTATAGCAATTAACGCAGTAAAGAGGGTTGCTAAAAGTTTCTTCATAAATGCGCCCCCCACAATTACAACGGCTTTAAGCTGTCCGTTTCTCTGTCATATTCTCTTGTCAGGTCGTCGCCTTGCTCTATGCGGGCGGCGGCTCTTTTAAGTGCTTCGGCGTTACTTATGCCGGCAGTCTTAAAAACGGTTTTAATTCTTTCCGCCTCCGCAGGGCTGACGGTTGCGCCAATAGTCGTTTGGGTTTTAGCCGTTCCGCCTTTTTTTTCTCTGTACTTTTGTTGCGCCTTTCTCTGCGCTTCGGTCAATGCCATAAAAAGCCTCCTTTCCATTATCCGTATTTATTATATCAAAAGTGATATATAAAGTCAAGCGCGTTGCAGCATATATTCATTATTGATATATTATAACAAATATATATTCATTTATGATATAAATTAACAAAATAAAAAATATTCATTAGTGATATAAAAATACTTGCTATTTATATTCATTAGTGATATACTATTATTACAAAGGTTGATTAAGGAGGCAACCAAAAAGAAAGGGCTAACCGCAACAGCCGACCAAAGCAAACGCGGAAAGCCCAACCAACAGGAACGAGCGGACAAGCCGCCGCCTATCGCTCCTATGATACCACAAAGGGCGGTAAAAATCAATTATTTTATAGGAGTAGAAAAAATGACACTTCAAGAGCTTTTAGCAAAGGACATCACAAACGGCAGAATTTTCGCTATCGAAGCGAGAACGGAAAAGAAAGGGTTAAAAGGTATTCGCTTTGTAAAGCATACCACCCTTACGGCACAATGGGGCGTTAATTATTCGCACGTTGCAGCAGTCAAAGAAACGGTTGAAGCCAACGGCGGCGCAAAGCCTAATTGGTTTGAGCATACGGAGTTTGACAGCATAGTACGCAGTAAGAAAAACCCCGAAAAGCTGTACTTGCAAGTAATGAACCCTCGCGGCTTTCATACCGAGTACGCATTAGAGGACGGAACGCCCGTTACAAAGGCTGATTTAATCGCTATGGGGGCAATTAAGGCAGACGAAGCAGAAAAGCCCGTAACGCTTGTTTATGCACTTGAAAGCATTATAGCCGTTACATATAAAGAAAACAGAATTAAGGAGGTTTTAGCGGCGTAAATAGCCGCGTCCGTACAAGGCGGCGGAACACATACCCGCCGCCCGAACTACGAACAAAATAAAGCCATGATAAATAGAAACGATTTGCAAAAACGCATTATAAAAGCCCTTGCAAATGCCCCTATAACGGCAATACAACGCCTTATAGACGAAACGGACAGCAAGGACGAAAAAGAACACATAAAGCGCGTTGCAAGCGCGTTAAACGTAAATTTAGGGGGTGTTAAATAATGGAAGCAACAGCAACTACGGAAGCGGTTATAGCGAAAATGGACGAGCTTAAAGAACTTTTGGACGGTGCCGCCTCCGGCAATGACGAACAGCAGGACAAGGCAAATAAGGTTTTACAGCTTACGGAAGCGGAAATTTCAAAATTGCCCGAATCAGTAAAAAAGGTATTTACAATTAAGGGTGTACCCGTTGAATCGTCGGAAATAATGCAGAAAATACAAGATTTACAAGGCAAAATAAACAACGGCGAATTTACGCCCGTTTGGTGTTCGCCTAATAGGTTTTATAGGCTTTCCCGAGCCGCCGCCCGCCGTCTGCCGAAAGTGTTTAAGGACGAATTGAAAATAAACGGCGATTACCAAAACCACCGTTATATTGTCCACTTACATAAAGCAACGCTTGACAACGGAACAGCGGAATACAGAATTTATATAAAAAGCCGCCGCCTTAACATGGATGGCAAAAAAGAAGAAATCGGCGGAAGCGGCGCAACTCTACCCGAAGCGGAAAAGGCTTTTATAAAGGCTTTGCAAGCCGTAAAAATACCGCCGCAGGAATAAACACACGGAGGCGGCGGAAATGAGCGCAGACGAATTATACAAGGCTCTAAAAGCCATTAAGCAAGCGGAAGCGGCTAAACGGGAAGAATTGATAGCCGAGCTTGTAAAACGCTTGACGGAATACCCGAAGAATTAAAACACATAGCAAAAGGCGGTAGTTTTCTACCGCCTTTTTACTTGCGATTAGAAAGCGAACGTAACGGCAAAGCCGCCTACAAAGTAGTAAAAAGTTCGTCTAATCTTGTTATGGTGCAGCTTCAGGGACTCGAACCGACCGAAATCCATAAAAGCGGGCTAAAATGATACGATTTGCGTATAAATAGCGGGATTTTTGCCGTTTTTACAGTTGCCGTATTTGCCTATTGGGGGCAAATTTGGGGGCAAACTCAATAAACGAGCTTTTTACTTTCTTTTAAAAGAAAGTCGTTAGATAAATCCGTATACGTATCGCCTAAAGTTCCGAGTGAATGCCCGACGAACTCCATACGCGCAACTTCGGATACTCCGCATTCTTGGCAGCGGGTATAAAACGTAGTTCTTAAATCGTAAAGTTTATGGTTTGGCAGGATTTCACGCAATTTATCGCGCATATATTCAATACGCGGGAAGTGCAGTTCTTTAACGCCTTTTAAAAAGGGTTCTAACATAGGTGAAATCGGAATGCGTTTATATTCGGTCGCTTTCGTTTTGCGCTTACTGTTTACCGCAATGATAAAGTCTTTTTCGATTTTAGCCGTATAATACTCGTTGGGACGCATACCCGTATAGAGTGCGACGGCGAAAAGCAATTGATATCGAGTGCCGGCGGTTTTGTTTAATAGTAAGCGTTCTTCGTCTACGGTCAACGCTTTGCCGTGTTGCCTTTGATGGCGTTCTTTAACTACTATTGCAAGCGGATTCTGATTAATAATTCCGTGCGCCATAGCCATTTTAAAAATAACGTTTAAAAGCGAGTAAACTTCGTCCGCAGTGCGGGTTTGTCCTTTTTCAACGTATCCGTCGATTAATTTTTGACATTTTGCGGGCAAAATGCTTTTTAACGGAATAGAGCCGAAAAACGGTTTTAAGTGGTTGTTGTAGCGATAAGTATCGTTTTCGTAAGTAAGCGGTTTAACCTTACGCTTACGAAAGTTTTCAAAATAATACGTTGCGAACTCGTGGAACGTGGTTGGTACCTTCGGCAACTTAGCTCCGCTTTCCGCGGCGTGCAACGCTTCAATAAACCGGTCTTTTAATTTTATAAGGTCGTTAGCCGAAACCGAAATATTAAAACCGTGGCGGCGGTAGCGCGCTTCGTAACTGCATGAAACTTTCCCGCGGATTCGCTTACGGTAGCAAATAACTTTGCCTTCGGCTATAAAAGTGTGTCTGAATGATTTTGGCATTTTTGAAATCTCCTTGGCGTCGAATTTCAAAAAACCGCGTAAATCGTTATCGTTGGGCGGCGGCGCGGAAACCGCGCCGCCGCGTTCTTTTTCCGTTTGCCGCAGTTCGGCGGCAAGCTGTTCAGAAATCTTTTCAATTTCTTCGTCTTGGTGCGTTACGCCAGCGAGCATTAGCTGCCCGGCAAGCTCTAACAATTTTCCTTTGTTCATTATCTGAACCTCTCAATAAGTATTCACCTGTCAAGGTGTAGCAATAAATATATACCTATCGAAAGCTGGAAATCGTTTCCTTTTTTGGTGCTGGAAAAATTTTCCAATTATTTTTTATCTTGATTACTGGTAAACCCGCTTGTCGTTCGGCAGGCGGGTTATTTTAATTTTAGCATATTTTCGCCTACGGTTACAAAATCGCGCTGGGCTTGCTCGCCGTAACGCTTTCCAATCTGGCGAAAAACGTAAAGCAAGTCATCTTCAAGTGGCGTTATGCTTTCTTTTCTCGTTGCCATAGCTCCCGCGGCGCGCTCTTCGGGCGTGAAATCTTCCCTGCCTAAAAGGTAATCGACCGAAACCCCGAAAAAATTTGCGATTTTTAATAGAGTTTCGTAGTCAGCTTGATTTCGTCCGATTTCGTAACTTCTGTATGTTTCGAATGGAATATTTAACATATCAGAAGTTTGAGAAATAGTTAAATTTTTTTCTTTTCTAAGTTGTCTAAGATTTTTCATAATATCACCTGCCTACATTTTACCGTAGTTAGTGGTATTTTTTTGTGTATAAATTACGGTAATACTGTTGACAAGCGGGTATAAATTATGGTATTTTTGAAATATAATATAAAAAAACCATAAAACACGGTAAATGCGTGTTAACACGCGCCCGCGCGGGGAATTGCGCGGCAAAGGAAGAAAGGGAATGAAAGGATTTATTGAAGTAACGAATGTGGACGGCGTAAAACGCTTGGTTTCGGTTTCGAAAATACAGCACGTGGGAGAATATTCCGGCGATACCGTTATTATGTTTGGTTCCAAAGTTTTCAAAAGGAAGCTCAAATATGATTATTTGTGGGTTAGGGAAACTTACGAAGAAGTTGTTGCGAAGATAAAAGAAGCAACAGAATGAAAAATCCCGCCGAAACTCGACGGGGATAACAAATTTCGATATCAGATTTTTTCTTTTTAAAAATACTCATAGATTTTTCCCTAAGATAAATTTATGTGTGTTTAGCGCGAAAGCGCGTTCCGTTGGTGGACACTCCTTTATTTTGTAGTGTTATCAAATTTATTTTATCAAATATTGGAAAAACTGTCAACGGAATCAATTAAAAATCGCCCTTCACGGGGTTTTAATATACGCGCGGGTGCGCACACCCGCAAAGGAGTAGAAAATGGCAAAGACAATTAAACAAACTGCAGTTCCAACAAAAAGTAGTAGAGAGCTTGCAAAAGAACGTAAAGCGGAAGAAAGCATAATTTCTACTATCTGTGGCAACACTACGCCGGGGCAAAGGAAAGTAAGTGTTGCGTGGGTTGCGCTTGCGAGTGGGACGCATGACGTCGAAAAGGTACAGCGGATAACAAAAAGATACGGATTAAAAATTGCAGACGGTGAAATTGATTTATCTGGTAAAGCAAATTTAGGCGGAGCATATAAAGAAATTTTGACGAAGCGTCAAAAAGAGCTGGACGAATATTTGAAGCGTCGGCAGGCAAAAAAGCGGTGACACCGAGAAATAAAAAACAGAAGTCGCGGGTAACCGTGGCAAGGGAGCAAGAAATGGCAAAGACAAGCGGCAAATGGGAAATACGTACGGTAGATATACTCGTTGTGATAATAATGGTATTGACGGGGTCTACGTCGTTATTGGCGTGGGGCTCGAAAGGCTTTACGGATTGGAACGTAATGGGCTGGTTTGGCTACGCGCCGGAGCAGACGCCTGCCCCGCTCCCGGAAGAGCCGCAGGACGAAGAGCTGCAAGCGGTAGCGTCGGGCTATAACTTGGTTATGCCTTCGACAACTTCCCGCGCGATAAGTTCGGAAGCTGAAGCGGAATTTAACGAATATATTTCGCGTTCAGGAACGGACGAAACCACGGACGCATTTCTTGCAAAAGTAACAGTAAAAAACGAATTGGACGGTGAAACGTTAAGCGGGAAAGCAGCGGGAGCAAAATTTATCTATGCACAATCGGCAATGGCTTTTGCCATAATGTTGCCGCGTGAGATACCGTTCGTGCATTTACAGACTGGAAATATTTATAAAGACACTAAGTGCGAGTATAAGGGCTCGAGCTTAAATAACTTTTATAAAAACGCGTTTGATTATTGGGATATGTACGTGTTGACGTCCGGCGGAAAGCCGACGGCGTCGACGCTGGGGGCGATTACGGTAACTTATCAGATAGCAAAAGAAATACATTTACCGCCCGACCCGGTAAAAGAAGGTTACACCTTTACGGGCTGGTATTACGGCACGGAATCAGAACACGGCGAGAACTGCACGGCATACGACGGCGAACCTATCACCGAAGAAACGAGCCTGCACGCGCATTTTGAAATAAACCGTTACACGGTGACGTACGATACCGCGGGCGGCAATGAAATGGCAAATCAAGTAGTGAATTGGAACACGTCGCTTACGCCGCCAACGCCAGAACGTACGGGTTACGACTTTAAAGGCTGGTATTTATCGGACGACACGGAATACACGGGTCAGGCAATTAAAGAAGATACAACGTTAAAAGCGAAATGGGAAATAAAGAAACTGACGGTAAATTTTTCAGCGTTTGGCGAAAGTTGCGGCACGCGGGAAACGATTTACGGGACGATAGTTCCGACAATCCCCGGCATAAAAAACGTGATATATACTCTTCAAAGCCGCATAACTAAAACCACTGGAACCCACGGCAAAAGCGGTTTTGCAGACAAGGAATACGGCGATTTTAAATACACGCTCAACGTTGAAATGTTGTCGAGTCCATTAGGTATTGTATATTTTTACGACGTTGAAAGGATATCGGATACGGAGCAATATGCGTTAATGTGTATAGGTCGCCATTATTTAAACCGTCCCCTTCGGTTTGAAATATATAAATCCCAAAAAATGCCGGGAGCTGGTGGTAGCGTTTCAGAACACATCACGCCTTTATCGTCGGTAGAATTTCCCGATATTAACTATACCGATGTCAGCACTTACAAAATCGAGATAACGTCGACACAAATAAAGTTTTCGCTCGTATTAAAAACGGGCGAAACGACGTCAAAGGAATTTGCGTCGGATACCGAAGAATACGCGGTGTTTTACGGATATTTGAACACAGATAACGTATACCGAAAAGAAAACGCAGATAGTGACGACGATTACGACATAACGGAAACGATAGAGTTATACGACGTAGAAGAGCTTGCGGAAATATATCCGACAAAGGAAGGGCTAACGTTTGCGGGCTGGTACTACGACGAAGAGCTGACGCGCCCGTATAATTTGGAACCCGTTCATTCGGATATTAATCTTTACGCAAAGTACGTAGACAGTGAATACACGGTAACTTACGACGTGGCGGGCGGTGAACACATACCAGAACAAATAGTAATCTGGAACACGGTCTTAACGCCGCCGACGCCAAAGCGCACGGGTTACGACTTCAAGGGGTGGTTTCTTGCGGACGGCACGGAATACACGGGGCAAGCGATTAAAGAAGATACGACGTTAACGGCACGTTGGGAAATAAAAGTATTTACGGTCACATTTTACGTAGACGGTGAAGTGTATGCAACGCAAGAAGTTGAATACGGTACGACGTTTGCGGAGCTTGCCGAACAGGCGAAAGACTTAAATTTAAAAGTACTTACGGTAATGACGGAGCAGGGCGAACTACCGCTTGATGAATACGCACATATCCGGATAACGGAAAACTATTCTGTAACGTCGACGAGCTTAACTGCCACCGAACAAGTCCAGCACTTTTTTAAAGTTTATCCTTGGGTATTCGTGGTAGCCGGTGCAGTGCTGTCGGCAATGATTTTAATAATCGACGCAGTAAGGCATAGACCTGCGAAGCAACAGACCACGCGTAAAAGAAGATGAACGGGTATAGCAATATGACAAGCACGGCTAAAAAATTAACGTACATAATAGCGGCGGTAATAATATCGCTACTTAGCTTGACGACAATAACGTTAACGAACGGCGGAGCGGCTAACGCGTCCGCCGAGTCGGCGTATTCTTCACCGCTTGCGGATTTGAAAAGCGACCCTGATTTCAATATCGAAGATTACCCCGTCGGCGGCAATAGTTTTACTATGGAAATAATCCAGATAGCGGAAAGCACGCGCAATGAGCTTTTGGTATACACTTATCAGCCGTACGGAAAAATCGAAGGCAGTTCGATTTCTATATCCAAAACGATAAACGACAATTATCACCCGAAGAAATACTCGCTTACGCTATTGAATTATGAAGACGTATTTTACAAGTACCGTGTAGACGATTTTGAAATCGAGAAAGACGCGTTACGGTATTACAACGTGCCTACGATATGGCGCAAGTACGACCGCCAGATAGACGGTGCGCCGTCGGGCGGGATAACAATAAGCGAAATAGCGTATACGGTTGGAAAGTTTTGGACGGCGGCGACAGTGAACGGCACCGTTACTTATACTTTGAAACAAACGGAAACGGTAGAGATACGCAACCCGTTTACAGGGTTTGTACGGCGTTCAAAGGGAGTTAGCTGGGCGAACAACCAAAGTTGCGATGCGCATTTTATAGCGTTTAATACAAACTATGACATAACGCGGTTAATCTCTGCGGACGTTACTTATCGCACGCAGGATTATAAACGAACGTTAATCGGCGGAACGCAATACAGTCCTATATCCGAAACGTTATATCGTACGGTAAACCACAGCGAGAAAGTGAGCAATAACGTAAACGGACTGTTTGCGGACAATTATAATTGGGACAGGATATCTAAAACTTCGGACTTTATTGCGGATTTGAATATACAGGACGAAAAAACGAAATCGGAGTTGCGGGCGCGGAAATGGGTAATTAATTTTCTTGAAACGGATTATACGGTTCCTGCAGGTGCAGATAATGGCGTGGCAATGTTTGGCGGCGCACTCGGAGTACTTTACAACGGGTTTGAACTGCTGTTCGGAGAAACGAGCGGCACGCACGTAAAAGAAGTTGCGGTATTGCGGCTTGAATTCGAAGTAAACGGTAAGCATTACAATCTGGGTGCAGTAAGCAATGTGGTTTCCGGACCGGAAACGCCGAGCGACGAAATAGGTAATGCGGTTGACGAGTTTTTCAAAGGCATAGGCGCGGTGCTTGCAAAAATACCTTGGTGGGGCTGGTTGATAATATTCGGCGTTATCGCGGTAATAGTTATTTTTATTCTGTCGTTCTTCTTCCCTGTTTTACGCGTAGCGTTACAAGCAATATTAAAAGGCTTGCAGGCAGTATTTAAAGCGATATGGTGGGTTATCTGCTTGCCGTTCCGCGGAATAGCGGGGATTATCCGCAATGTGCAGGCAAGCCGTGAGCGCAAGCGGGAAACGGCAACGACGAAAGCAAGCCGACCTAAGAAGAAAAAATCTCGGTCAAACAGTTTAGGAACGACAAAGAACCCGAAGCGGAAAAAGGCGTCAAAGGAGCAAACGGGCAATGCGCAAGTGCCGAATCGTAAGAAAACGAAAGGTTCAAAGGCGGGCAAAACAACGTGATAGCGTTATTTACGATACTTACGGTAGTGTTTGTAATAGGACGGGTTGTAATGGGTTATTACGCGGGTAGCGTTGAATTAATTGAGATTCTGCTACCTGCAGTAACTTGGATATGCGTAATATTGGGCGTTGTTGCCGGAGTGTTTATCGGTATTCGGATATGC
>CAJTLF010000013.1 GCA_910577555.1 uncultured Christensenella sp.
CTATATCTCACTAGGCTACGAGTAGCCTAATTCGTCCACGAAAAAAAGTACAAAAAAGGCACAGCTTAACGCTATGCCTAAACCTTTTTATTTGCGTTTTATTAAATTCCCTATGGGAACTGCGGTAAACCGTCGGGGGTGTTTTTTAATCGGTTAAATTTTTTTAAACTCAGCGCGAAAGCATCCAGTCTTTAACGCTTTCCCGTTCGATGGGCGTAATATTTTCACGGTTATATTTCGACAGCTCGCCGCCGTTGGTATAAATAAAATATTTCCCGTCAATCGTTATATAAAGCGTCTCTTCGTAGCCGTCGGGGTCGCCCGGTTTTCCGAACGTAAATTTTTTATCCACGGTGGAAGTAGCGGTGTCGTAAAGAACTTCGTTAATTTCGATACGCATAAATCACTCTCCCTTAATCGTCAAAAGTTTACCATACGCGGCAACGGACTGTCAACGCAACGCCGCCGTTCCCGCGATTTGGCGCGTTCGTGTGAAATAATAAATAAAATTGTGAAAATATTCATAAAAAATTCAAAACCCGTCAAGTAAAATTACTTGACAAGGATATGCTTGCGGGTTATAATAAACGGGTAAGATATGGATAAAATACCTTTTATCGCGCTGTGGGACGCATACCGCGGTCTGCTCACCGAAACACAGCGGGAAATAACAGATTTATATTTTAATCTCGATTTAACCGCATCGGAAATAGCCGAACAAAAGGGCGTAACCCGTCAGGGCGTATCCGAATGTCTTAAAACCTGTAAAAAACAACTTGAAGAATACGAAAGCAAATTGCATTTTTGCGAATTGCTCAAAAACATTTCGTTGCAGACGTCGCTTATGATAACGGACGCGTGTAAGTTCGTTCAGGCTTTCAAAATCCGCCACCCCGAATTTTCGGACGATATGGATAAGCTTTCGGCAATATTCGATAGCGATTATTCCGAAGAAGTCGAAAGGGCTTTAAGCGGTAAGGGGAATTAATGGGTGCTTTTTCATCTCTTTCCGAAAGATTAAACCATATATTTTCAAAGCTTACAAAGCGCGGCAGACTGACCGAGCTTGAAATTAAAACTGCTATGCGCGAAGTGCGCGTAGCCCTTTTGGAAGCGGACGTAAATATTCAGGTCGCAAAAAAATTCTGTGCCGACGTTTCCGAAAAGGCGGTCGGGCAGGAAATTTTAAAGAGCTTAAACCCTGCACAGCAGGTAATAAAGATAGTCAACGACGAGCTTATAGCGTTAATGGGTTCGTCAAACCAGAAGCTTGCCATTGCTCCCAAGCCCCCCACGGTCATAATGATGTGCGGCTTACAGGGCGCGGGTAAAACTACTATGTGCGGCAAGCTTGCCGTAAACCTTAAAAAGAACGGTAAAAAACCGCTCTTGGTCGGTTGCGATATTTACCGTCCCGCCGCAATAAACCAGTTGAAGGTAGTCGCAAAGAACGCCGGCGCGGAAGTATTTGAAAAAGGTACGCAAAACCCCGTAAAAACTGCTAAGGAAGCGGTCGATTACGCCCGCTCGATGGGCTTCGATACGGTAGTAATAGATACCGCGGGTCGCCTTGAAATAGACGAGCCGTTAATGCAGGAGCTTGAAAATATAAAAAAGAGCGTCGGCGTAAACGAAATTCTGCTCACCGTAGACAGTATGATGGGTCAGGTAGCGGTAAGCGTCGCCAAAACCTTTAACGAGCGGCTCGAAGTTACGGGCGTAATTTTAACCAAGCTCGACGGCGACACCCGCGGCGGCGCGTGCCTTTCGATAAAGGCGGTAACGGGCAAGCCGATAAAGTTCATCGGCACGGGCGAAAAGTTAGGCGATTTAGAGCCGTTCTATCCCGACCGTATGGCGTCGCGCATTCTCGGTATGGGCGACGTGCTCACCCTGATAGAAAAGGCGCAGGAAGTAGTCAGCGAAGAGCAAGCCAAGGCGTTGCAGAAAAAAATGCTGGAAAACAGCTTTACTCTTGAAGACTATCTCGTCCAGTTCGAAAGTATGAAAAAAATGGGCGGAGCGCAGGCATTGCTTGCAATGATGCCGGGTATGGGCGCGAAGGTCAGGGCGGAAGATATCGACGAAAGCAGAATCGAACGCACCAAAGCTATAATTCTTTCGATGACCAAGCGCGAACGCGCCGAGCCTTCGATAATAAACTCATCCAGAAAAAAGAGAATCGCGTCGGGCAGCGGCACTTCCGTTCAGGAAATAAACCAGCTTTTAAAGCAGTTCGAGCAGACTAAACAGCTTATGAAACAGTTAAAGGGCGGGCGCAGAAAATTGCCCTTCTGAGACTTTTCTTAATAAATCAATAAATAATATTTTTTAATAAACAGGAGAATGTAAAAATGGCAGTTAAAATGAGACTTACGAGAATGGGCGACAAAAAGAGTCCCTTCTACCGCGTAGTTGTAATCGATTCCAGAAAGGCTCGTTCGGGCGAATATATCGATAAAGTTGGATACGTAGACCCCCTTAAAACCCCCGCGGAAATCAATATCGACATGGAAAAGGCTAAGGACTGGCTTTCCAAGGGCGTTCAACCCACCGAAACGGTTAAAAGCTATCTCGTAAAGGCAGGCGTTATCGAACAGCCCGCAAAGCTTTCCGCGCCCAAGACCAATAACAAGAAAAAGAAATCTTAATTAAACCGCGTTAAAGCGTAATTCGGGCGCATATATCCCTTATTTACCGCGCCCAAGGGAGTAAAAAATGGAAGATATAAAGAACTTAATCAAGTTCGTAGTAGAAACCTTCGCCGAAAAAAAGGACGAGATAGAGTACGAATTCGAAGAAAAGGATACGGTTATCGAAGTAACCGTCAAGCTCGACCCGTCCGATATGGGCAAAGTAATAGGCAAGCAGGGCAAAATAGCCAAAGCTCTCCGCACGCTCGTAAGCGCGTCCACTCCCCGCGGAGCAAAGCGTTACGCCGTAGAAATCAAGGAAAAAGTATAATCTCAGAAGCCGAACGCATGCCGCTCGGCTTATTTTCGCTATGAAAGAAACTTTAACCGTTGCAACCGTATCCAAGCCGCAGGGTATCCGCGGCGAAATAAAAGTAAAAGTATTCTGCGACGACGCGCAGGACTTATTCCAATTAAAACGCGTATTAATCGACGGTGAAGAATACGCTCTTTTAAACGCGCGCGGACAGGGTGAAACCGCGTATCTTTCGCTCAAAGGCGTGTTCGACAGAAACGCCGCCGAGCTTTTGCGCGGCAAAGATATCGTCGCATACCGCGAAGATATGCCCGAACTTCCGGAAGGCACCTACTATATAGGCGATTTAACTGGTTGCGAAGTGGTAACTTCGGGCGGCGAACGCATAGGCGAAGTTATTTCGGTAACGCCCGCACGCACGGATATTTACACCCTTTCCACAAAGGACGGCGAAATCAGCTTTGCCGCGGCTCAGGGCGTAATAGAAGAAGTGTGCGTGCAGGAAAAACGCATAACCGTAAATAAAAAGCGTTTCAAGGAAGTGTCGGTGTGAAAATTACCGTATTGACGCTGTTCCCCGAAATGTTTACCCCGCTTAAAGAGAGCATAATAGGCAGAGCGGTAGACGCGGGCAAGCTTACGCTCGAAATAGTAAATATCCGCGACTATGCGGAAAATAAGCACTTCAAGTGCGACGACTATCCGTTCGGCGGCGGTTCGGGTATGGTAATGATGCCCCAGCCCATAGGTTCGGCAATATCGGCTGTCGACCCCGACCATACCGCACACCGCATATATCTTTCACCCAAGGGCGAAACCTTCAGGCAGGACAAGGTGTTCGGGCTGTTGAACTACAATCACCTTGTATTGCTTTGCGGGCATTACGAAGGGGTAGACCAGCGCGTAATCGACCTTTTTATCGACGAAGAAATATCCATCGGCGACTACGTATTAACTGGCGGCGAGCTTCCCGCAATGGTAGTCTGCGACTGTGTAGCGCGGTACGTGGACGGGGTAATTTCCAACGGCTCGCTCGTGGACGAAAGCTTTGCGGACGGAAAACTCGAATACCCGCAATATACCCGCCCCGCGGAATATATGGGGCTTAAGGTTCCCGAAGTTCTGCTTTCGGGCGACCATAAAAAAATAGACGAATGGCGCGCGGAAGAGAGTATAAAGCTCACCCGTTCCCGCCGTCCCGACTTAACGGAAAATAATAAATGAAAACTATACAGTGGTTTCCGGGGCATATGACCAAGGCAATGCGAATGATGCAGGAGCATCTTTCGCTCGTAGACGGCGTAATTTTCGTACTTGACGCCCGTTGCCCCGCAAGCTCTTTCAATCCCAAACTTAAAAAACTCGCGGCGGGCAAGCCCGTTCTTTTCGTTCTGAACAAGGGCGACCTTGCCGACGAACGCGCGGATATTCTTTTAAAAATTATCCGCGATAAGGGCGTTGCCGCCGTAAAGATAAACGCTGTAAATTCTTCGTCGCGGCGGGATATTGCGGGAGCAATCGCAAAGCTCGTTGCGGAAAAACGCGAGCGCGCACTTGAAAAGGGATATAACCGTATTTTCAGATTTATGGTAGCGGGCGTACCCAATACGGGCAAATCGACGCTTATAAATCTGCTCGCGGGAGGGGCGCGCGCTGAAACGGGCAATAAGGCGGGAGTAACCCGCGGCAAGCAGTGGGTGCGTTGCGACGGGTTTGAACTACTTGATACCCCGGGCACTATGCCGCCCGCTTTTGAAAATCAAACGCTCGCCCTGCGCCTTGCTTTCGTGGGCAGCGTAAACGACGATATTCTCGATTTGGACGATATCGCGCTCGCTCTTCTGCAAGCTCTCGCGGAAAAATATCCGGCGCGCCTTGCCGAAAGATACGGCATATCAGGGGGTGAACCGCTTGATATGCTCGAACAGGTATGCAAAAAACGCGGTTTTATGATGCGCGGCGGCGAGTTCGATTACGAGCGCGCGGAACGCGCGGTAATAGACGATTTCCGCAAGGGTAAGCTGGGCAGAATAACTCTCGACACTCCCGACGACGCAAGGGGAATGGAATTTTAATGGATAAACTCGCATACGAAAGAGAGCTTATTAAAAGCGGCTTTAAGTATATCTGCGGCGTGGACGAAGTGGGGCGCGGACCGTTGGCGGGACCCGTGGTCTGCGCGGCGGTAATAATGCCGCTCGACGATTTGGTGGAAGGGGTGGACGACAGCAAAAGCCTTTCGTGTAAAAAACGGAAAATTCTTTCCGAAGAAATACTCAAAAAGGCAATTGCCTACGCCATATGCCGCATCGAACCGCAGGTTATAGACGAAATCAATATTTTAAACGCAACCAAGCTCTGTATGAAAAACGCCGTAGAAAGTCTTAAAATCACGCCCGACTTCGTAATTACGGACGGCAATATGACTTTGGATACCGCCTTGCCCCAAAAAAGCATAGTAAAGGGCGACGCGCTCAGCTATTCCATAGGCGCGGCGTCTATCGTGGCAAAGGTTTACAGGGATAATTTAATGGAAGAATACGCGCTCGTTTATCCTGATTACGCTTTCGAAAAGAACAAGGGTTACGGTACCAAAGCACATATCGAAGGGATAATTGGCGCGGGTATATGCCCCATTCACCGCAGGAGTTTTACCAAAAGATGGCTAAAAGAGAGTTGACAAAGCAGGGAGAGCATAATAAAGCTCTCGGGCAAAAGGGCGAACGCCGCGCCCGCCGCTATCTGTTCTGGCACGGCTGGAAAATTCTGGATAAAAACTATAAAACCCCTTTCGGCGAAATAGATATCGTGGCGCGCAAAAAGGGCGTAATCGCCTTTATCGAAGTGAAAACCCGCTTATCCGATATTTTCGGCTTGCCGTCCGAGGCGGTGGATAAAAGGCGTCAATCGCGGTATATTTTGGGGGCAAATTACTATCTTGTAAACAGAAATATAGATTTAACCGTCCGTTTCGATATAATAGAAATTTTCCGCGGTCAGTTAAATCATATAGAAAACGCGTTTTACGCAAAATGATAAGGAGTAAATTTTTATGGAAAAGAGAGTACGCGGCGTCTTGTCGCGCGTCAACTCCGAAGTGGGAATAAAGGTAATTCCGGGACACTTCGCAACCAGACACTCGCACGTTAATTACTGCGTGGATATGACGGGAATAAAGTCGGAATTAAACGCCGCCAAAGCCGCGGCAAAGCTGTTTTGCGACTGCTTTTCTTCCACTCCCGTGGATACGATAATCACGCTCGACAGAATGAAAATGGTCGGCGCGTTCATCGCGCACTACCTTTCGCACTCGCAGCTGAACAAGAGTCAGAATATCTGCGTAATAACGCCCGAAATCACTGACGACAAAATGCTGCTGCGCGATAACTTTCTGCCATACGTAAAGAACAAGAGCGTACTGCTTCTCACCGCGTCCGCAACTACGGGCAAGGACGCGAACAACGTGGTTGAAGGCATAAGGTATTACGGCGGCACGCCCGTCGGCGTCGCAACGGTATTCGGCGGCGAGTTTGATTGTTCCGTTCCCGTATACAAGCTTTTCGGCTCTGACGACGCGCCCGGTTATTCGTCCTATTCCCCCGTGGACTGTCCGCTGTGCCGCGCGGGCGTAAAGGTGGACGCGGTAGTCAATTCTTACGGTTACTCGAAAATTTTATAATCAACGCCAAAACGCATATCTATATTATAATATAGAAAGCAAAATCGTTTTTTTGTGAAAATTGCGATACACCCCCTAAAAAAGGTTGCAATAAAAAAAAATATTTGTTAATATAACTTAGACTTATCGGCGGTCCTATGCGAAAATTATGAAAAAAATCGTACGAACGCCGTCAAAAATGGAGGTTAAAGTCATGAAAGGTTTAATTGAAGCCATCGAAAAGGAAGGAATGAAAAAGGAAGTTCCCGCGTTCAACGTGGGCGACACCGTTAAAGTAGGCTTTAAGGTTATCGAAGGAACCAAGGAAAGAATACAGAATTTCGAAGGGGTCGTAATCGCTAAAAAGCACGGCGGCATAAGAGAAAGTTTCACCGTACGCAGACTTTCGTTCGGCGTAGGCGTAGAAAGAACTTTCCCCCTGCATTCCCCCAAAATCGCGGCAATCACCGTCGTTAAGCGCGGTAAGGTAAGAAGAGCTAAGCTCTATTATCTGCGCGGACTTACCGGCAAGGCAGCCAAGATAGCTGAAATAAAGTAAAATTAAAAAAGCTCCCGCTCCGCGCGGGAGCTTTAAATTTATTCTCTCATTATCTCACAAAGGAGTAAATAATGTTATCCAAAATAACCAGCTTTGCATTAAACGGGCTTGAAGGCGTTCCCGTCGAAGTGGAAACGGACGTGAATAAGGGTATGGTCTCTTACGATTTGGTCGGCTTGCCCGACGCCGCCGTAAAGGAAAGTAAAGAGCGCGTCCGTTCGGCTATAAAGAACAGCGCGGCGTACTTCCCCGTAAACAAAATAACCATAAATCTTGCGCCCGCGAACGTCAAAAAGGAAGGCTCGCATTACGACTTACCGCTTGCAATCAGCATTTTAAAGGCGGGCGACCAGCTCGTCGCGGAAACCGACGGAATAGTATTTTTGGGCGAACTTGCGCTTGACGGCAGTCTCCGTCCCGTCGCGGGCATACTGCCAATACTCATTTCGGCAAAGGCAAAGGGCTTTACGCAATTCATAGTCCCCGCAGGCAACGCAAACGAAGCAAGCTATATAGAAGGCACGCGCGTGTTCGCTCTCAATTCCCTGCGCGATACGATAGATTTACTCACGGGCGAGAAGGTATTTGCTCCCGTAGAACCCCGCAGCTTCAGTGCGGCGCGTAACAAAAAGCGCAGTAATTACGATATGGCTCTCGTCCGCGGACAGAAGATAGCCAAGCGCGCGCTCGAAATAGCCGTTGCGGGCGGACACAATCTCTTGCTCGCAGGTCCGCCGGGAACGGGTAAAACCCTGCTCGCCCGCTGTATTCCCACGATAATGCCCGATATGACCTTCGAAGAAGCTCTCGAAGTGACCAAAATTCATTCGGTTGCCGGCGTGCTGTCAGAAGAAGGCATCGTCTCCGAACGCCCTTTCCGCACGCCACACCATACCGCAACCACGGTATCGCTCTGCGGCGGCGGCAACACCAAAATTCACCCAGGCGAAATATCTATGGCGCACAAGGGCGTGCTGTTTCTGGACGAACTGCCCGAATACACCCGCCACGCGCTCGAAAGCTTACGCCAGCCGTTGGAAGACAGGGTAATTACAGTTACCCGCGCAGGCGGCGCGATAACTTTCCCCGCAGACTTTATGCTGTGCGCGAGTATGAACCCCTGCCCGTGCGGCAATTACGGCTCGGCATATCTCACCTGTACCTGCACTCCCGCACAGGTACATAAATACAGAAGTAAAATCTCCGGACCGCTGTTGGACAGAATAGACCTTCAGGTGGAAGTCGACGGTATAAAGTACGAAGATTTGGCAAGTACGGAAGCGGAAGAGAGCAGTGCGGCAGTAAAACTGCGCGTGGAAAAGGCAAGGGCTATCCAGCGCGAAAGATACGCTGAAGATACCATACTCGTAAACGCTAATATGAGCGAACGCCATATCAAAAAGTATTGCCGTCTTTCGGCAGAGTGCGAAGAAATTCTGCGCAACGCGTTCGAAACGCTCCACCTGTCCGCCCGCGCCCGCGCGCGGATAATAAAGGTAGCGCGCACCATTGCCGACCTTGACTTTTCGGCGGATATTAAACCGGAGCATATTCTCGAAGCGGCGTCGTACAGAAGCTACGATTCCAACTCGCTTTAAACTATGTATACCGAAGAAGAAATCAATCTTATAACTCTTTCCGCAACGGCGGAGCTTACCCATAAAAATTGCGTAACCCTGCTCGACGGACTTGCCACTGCCCAACCCGATTTTGAAATTCACAAAAATTATTTGATTAAAACGCTTTCGGACGGCGTATATAATAAAGTGAAGGGCAATTTTTATTCGCAGAGCTACCGCTCCGCAATTTTGAAAAAACTTGCCGACCGCGGCATAACCTGCGTAACTTACTTTTCCAAGGATTATCCCGAAAACCTTAAAAACACGCCCTGCCCGCCGTTGACTCTGTTCTGTAAGGGCAACGTCGGTCTGTTAAAACGAAAGTCTTTATCAATCGTCGGTTCGCGCCGCACTCTCCCGAATATTTTAAAGGAGAGTAAAGCGGTCTCCGCCGAACTTTGTAAAAAGTTTACAATCGTCACGGGAACGGCGGACGGAGCGGATGCGGCGGTAATAAACGGGGCGCTGGGAAGCGGCAATATAATCTGCGTGCTTGCTTACGGCTTCGACAGTTACTATCCGTCCGTAAACGAAAATCTTATAAAGAGCGTGGAAAAGAACGGACTTTTAATAACCGAGTACACTCCGCAGGTCAAACCGCAAAAATTCAACTTCCCCGCAAGAAACAGAATTATCGCAGGGCTTTCGGAAGGCACTCTCGTAGTTTCGGCGGGTAAGCGTAGCGGCGCGACGATAACGGCGCGTTACGCTCTCGAATACGGTAAAAGAGTTTTCGCCTTTCCCTATTCCTTAGGCGTAGCTTCGGGCGAAGGTTGCAATTCTCTCATACGCGACGGCGCAACGCTCGTCACGGACGCAGGCGATATTTTGGAAGATTTCGGCATCGAACGGGAAGAGAGCAAAGCCCCCGCCTTAACAGCGGAAGAGCTTGAAACACTTACCGTAATAAAGGAAATGGGCGACGCGTTCCTGTCTACGGTAGCAACCAAACTGGGCAAAATGCCATTCCAGCTAATTCCCGTAATAACTTCGCTTGAAATGAAAGGGCTTATAGCCCGACTCGGCGGCAACAGATACGCCGCACTCTGATTTAAAAGGTAACTTTATGGATTTAATTATAGTAGAATCGCCGTCAAAGGCAAAAACCATTTCAAAATACTTAAAGGGCAAATACAAGGTAGACGCATCAGGCGGTCACGTGCGCGATTTGCCCGAGCGCACTCTCGGAGTTAAGATTACGGAAAATTTCGAACCGAAATACGAAATTACGGCGTCTAAAAAGGAAGTAATAAAACGGCTTGCCGCCGAAGCAAAAAAATGCGGCAAAGTCTATCTCGCAACCGACCCCGACCGCGAAGGCGAAGCCATAAGCTGGCACTTACAGACCGTTTTGGGCCTTGACGAAAATCAGGCAAACCGCATAGAATTCAACGAAATTTCTCCCGCGGCGGTGCAGAACGCTTTAAAAACCCCGCGCAGGATAAATATAAATTTAGTCGACGCACAGCAGGCACGCAGGGTACTCGACAGGCTCGTGGGCTATAAGCTTTCCCCGCTTTTGAACAAGCGTATACAGAACGGCTTGTCCGCGGGCAGAGTGCAGTCCGTCGCGCTAAGGCTTATCGTTGACAGAGAGCGTGAAATTTCGGCGTTCAAACCCGAAGGGTATTGGACGATGAACGCGTTCCTGCAGGACAAAAACGAAAAGTATTCCCCGTTTAAAGCTGTATACCAGTATAAAAAGAGCGGTGAAACCATTTCGGAAGAGCTTGCCGCCGAAGTGGAGCGCAAGGTAAAAGCGGGAGTATTTAAGGTAACAAAGGTGAAAAAGGGCGTAACCAAACAGCACGCGCCCGCGCCTTTCACCACTTCTTCGCTCCAACAGGACGCGTCCAACAAGTTCGGAATGTCGTCCCCCGAAACGATGCTCATCGCCCAGCACCTTTATGAAGGTATGGACGTGGGCGGCGACCACATCGCGCTCATAACGTATATCAGAACGGACTCCGTCCGCGTATCCAAGGACGCGCAGGATAACGCGCTCAACTTCATCAAATCAACTTACGGTGAAGATTACGCTCCCGTCAAGCCCAACTTCTACGCAACCAAAAAGGGCGCGCAGGACGCGCACGAGGCAATCCGTCCAATCAATTTAGGCGTGACCCCCGCAAGCGTAAAGGGCATTCTCGATAAAAAGCACTACAACGTTTATAAGCTCATTTACGACAGATTTATCGCGTCGCAAATGGCGGAAGCGCAGTTCAACTCCATGCAGATAGAAACGGAAAGCGGCGGCTATACCTTCAAGGCAAGCGGCAAATCGCTGTTGTTTGCAGGATATACCGCGGCGTATCAGGAAGCGGGCAAGGAAAAGGACGACGAAGAAGAAGTTGCAAAGCTTTTGCCCCCGCTCGAAGAAGGGGACGAGCTGCGGCTCAACGATTTCAGGCGCGAGCAGAAATTCACCAAACCGCCCTATCGCTACACGGACGCGTCGCTCGTAAAGGCTATGGAAGAAAAGGGCATCGGCAGACCGTCCACCTACGCGTCTATAATCTCCGTTCTCAATAAGCGCAAATACGTTAAAAAGGACGGCAAGTATATGATGCCAACCGACGTTGCGTACTCCATTACGGATATGCTCATAAAGTATTTTACCGATATAATGGACGTAGGCTTTACCGCGCGTATGGAAGACGATTTGGATAAAATCGAAGAAGGCGGTTGCGACTGGCACAAGATTATTTCCGACTTCTATCCCGGCTTTGCCGAGCATCTCAAAACGGCGTCGACTGACGGCGACGAGCTTACCGATATAATCTGCGAAAAGTGCGGCAAGCCCATGATAAGGCGTCTGGGCAAATACGGCAAATACCTTGCCTGCTCCAACTATCCCGCCTGCTCGAACATTGTCAGCGAAGGCGAAGCGGAAATATCCGCCATGCGTTGTCCCAAATGCGGCGCGAATATGGTCGTAAAAAGCGGCAAATACGGCAAATTCCTTGCCTGCCCCAACTATCCCGAATGCTCGTCCATTCTTCCCATAGACGCGGAAGCCACGCAGGAAAAGTGCAGGGAATGCGGCACGGATATGCTCCTTAAAAAGGGCAAATACGGCAAGTATCTCGAATGCCCCAAGTGCCTTTCCAAACGCCCGTTCGTCAGCGACAAGGACGGCGGCGACGGCGAAAAGCTCGAAGGCAAGTGCCCCGAATGCGGCAAACCCATGCGCAGAATGCGCTCCAAGTCGGGCAAAATATACTACGGTTGCACGGGCTATCCCGACTGCTCGTTTTTAAGCTGGGACGTAGCCACGGGCGAAAAATGCCCCAAGTGCAATAAGTATCTCGTCAAAAAAGGCAACAAAATAAAGTGTTCTGGCAAGGATTGCGACTATTCTATAGACGCGCCCGAAGAACAGCCCGCACCCGAAAGCAACGGTAATGAATGATATCAAGGTAATCGGCGCGGGGCTTGCGGGGTGCGAAGCGGCTTTCTATCTCGCGGAAAGGGGAGTTAAGGTAACTCTTTACGATATTAAACCTAAATCCTTCACGCCCGCCCATTCGGATAAGAACTTTTGCGAGCTGGTCTGCTCCAACTCCTTAAAGGGCAAGGACGCATATTCCAACGCCTGCGGGCTTTTAAAGGAAGAAATGCGCGTGCTCGGCTCGGTTACTATGGACGCGGCTGAAAAAACCGCAGTTCCCGCGGGCGGCGCGCTCGCAGTCGAGCGCGAAAGCTTCGCGGCGTTCGTAACCCAAAAAATCAAGTCGCATAAAAATATAAAAGTCGTCTGCGAAGAAGTTGAAAAAGTTCCCAAAGAACGGGCGATAATCGCCACGGGACCTTTGACTTCGGACGCGCTTTCAAACGATATTTCGCGCATATGCGGGGGTCAATTGCACTTTTACGACGCGTCCGCGCCCATAATCTCGCGCGACAGTCTGGATTTTGAAAAGTGCTTTTTCGGCGACAGATACGGCAAGGGCGGCGACGATTATATAAATTGCCCGCTCGATAAACAGGAGTACGAAGCTTTCGTAACAGAGCTTTTATCCGCGGAACGGGCGGTGTTGCACGACTTTGAAAAGCGGGAAATTTTCGAAGGCTGTATGCCCTTGGAAATTATGGCGTCGCGCGGGATAGAAAGTCTGCGCTTTGCAAATTTCAAGCCCGTGGGGTTAAGGGATAAGCAGGGCAACAAATTTTACGCCGTATTACAGCTCCGCAAGGAAAACGCGCAGGGCACGGCTTATAATTTGGTCGGTTGTCAGACCAATCTCAAATGGGGGGAACAGAAACGCGTTTTCTCGCTCATACCCGCTCTGAAAAACGCGGAATATCTGCGCTACGGCGTAATGCACCGCAACACCTTTATAAATTCCCCCACCTGTCTAAACGCAGACTTTTCACTCAAATCCAACCCTACTGTATTTTTCGCGGGACAGATAACGGGAGTGGAAGGTTACGTCGAATCCGCGGCAAGCGGTATTCTTGCGGCGGTGCATTGCTTTGAAAAATTGCGCGGCAATATGCCGCGGATACCGGAAAGCGTCACCGTTATGGGTGCGTTGTCGGCGCATATATGCGGGGCAACGGATAATTTTCAGCCTATGAACGCAAATTTTGGTATTTTAAAACCGCTTGAAAACGAAATAAGAGATAAAAAACAACGCTACGCCGCGCTCGCCCAAAGGGCAATAGACAGTATAAAGGAGTACAAGTCGGCGTTAAATCAAAACTAACGGGAGTAAATTATGACGGAATTTCACGCAACAACCATTTGCGCCGTAAAAAAGAACGGCAAAACTGCTATCGCGGGCGACGGACAAGTCACCATGGGCGAAAGCGTAATTTTCAAAAACTCAGCTCAGAAGGTACGCAGAATTTACGGCGGCAAAGTAATTTTAGGCTTTGCTGGCTCCGTTTCGGACGCATTCTCGCTCAGCGAAAAGTTCGAAGGTATGCTCAACAAATTTTCGGGCAACCTTATGCGTTCGGCGGTAGAGCTTGCCGAGCTGTGGCGTTCGGATAAAGCCGTGCGCAAGCTCGAAGCTTTGATGATTGTCGCGGATAAGGACACGATGTTAATCGTTTCGGGTACGGGCGAAGTAATCGAGCCGGACGACGGGATAGCCGCAATAGGCAGCGGCGGCAACTACGCCCTTGCGGCGGCTCGCGCGCTCTATCAGAATACGGACTACGACGCGGAAGAAATCGCCAAAAAGTCTTTGAAAATAGCAAGCGAAATCTGCGTTTTCACAAACGACAATATTAAATGCGAAACCATATAACCGAACGCCATTCTCGGTCGGGCGGAATAAATACTCGGCGAATAATATTAAAAAATCGTTAAAGGAAATTATTATGGATTTAACACCCAAACAGATAGTACACGAACTCAACAAATATATCATAGGTCAGGACGAAGCTAAAAAAGCCGTCGCGATAGCCCTTAGAAACAGATACAGAAGAAGCATGCTTTCCCCCGCGTTGCAGGACGAAATCACCCCCAAAAACATAATTATGAAGGGACCTACGGGCGTGGGTAAGACGGAAATCGCAAGGCGGCTTGCAAAGCTCGTAAAAGCTCCGTTTATAAAGGTGGAAGCCACCAAGTATACCGAAGTGGGCTACGTCGGGCGCGACGTGGAAAGTATGGTGCGCGACCTTGCCGAGTGCGCGATAAGGCTCGTCAAGGAAGAAAAGATGGCGGAAGTAAGCTTTAAGGCTACCGCGGTTGCGGAAAGGCGTATCGCCAAGGTTCTTTCGGAAATGAAAAAGGACGAGCGCGGCGAAACGGCAAAACCTATTTTCGAAGATAAAATCGTCGAAGAAATTCACGCGGGCAAGCACGATAATACTGTAATAGAGATAGAAGTTGCGGAAATGCCCAAGCCCTTAGAGCTTTCCCCCGGCAGCGGTGCGGCTATCGATTTGGGTTCGATTTTCGGCAGTATGGGCTTGCACGGCAGAAAGAAAAAGCGCAAAATCTCCGTCCGCGAAGCAAAAAATCTCATAATTGCGGAAGAAGCGGATAAGCTCATCGATAACGACGCGGTAAACGCGGAAGCGTTGCGCCGCGCGGAAAACGACGGAATTATCTTCATCGACGAAATAGACAAAATCGCGGGCAAGGGCAATCAGGGTGCGGACGTTTCCCGCGAAGGCGTCCAGCGCGACATTCTGCCCATAGTCGAAGGCTGTACGGTAATGACCAAGTACGGTCCCGTGAAGACGGATTACATTCTCTTTATAGCGGCGGGTGCATTCCACGTTAGCAAGGTTGAAGATTTAATTCCCGAATTGCAGGGCAGATTCCCCATTCAGGTCGAACTCAAAAGCCTTACTAAGGGCGATTTTATAAATATTCTCACCCAGCCGCAAAACGCCATAACCACGCAGTACGCCGCACTTCTTGCGGTGGACAACATAGACCTGCATTTTTCCGCCGACGCAATAGAAAAAATCGCGGAAATATCGGAAGATATAAACAACACTTCGGAAGATATCGGCGCAAGGCGTCTGCACACGGTAATGGAGCATCTTCTGGAAGATATCTCTTTCAACGCGGGCGGCAACGATTATCCGCTCGTCACCGTCGAAGTTAACAGCAAATACGTAGAAGAGCATCTCGAAAATATCACCCGCAACCGCGACCTGAAAAAATACGTATTGTAAGGAGCAGTATGATAAATATTCCCAAAGGCACTAAGGACGTACTGCCCGCGCAGTCGTATAAATGGCAGTTTATCGAAGAAACTGCCCGTTCCGTGGCAAAGGCTTTCAATTTCAGGGAAGTCCGCACGCCCGTATTCGAGCATACCGAACTCTTTCAGCGCGGCGTCGGCGAAACGACCGACGTGGTCAATAAAGAAATGTATACCTTCGAAGACAAGGGCGGGCGTTCGGTAACGCTCAAGCCCGAAGGCACTGCGGGCGTTGCAAGGGCGTTTATAGAAAACGGACTTGCAAGCTCTCCCATGCCCGTCAAAACTTACTATATAACCCCCGCGTTCCGCTATGAAAGACCGCAGGCGGGCAGACTGCGCGAGTTCCACCAGTTCGGTTTCGAAGCGTTCGGCTCGGCGTCTGCTGAAACGGATGCGGAAATAATTTTCGCCGCATCGTCCTTTCTGGACAAGCTCGGCGTAAAGGGCGTAAAGCTCGAAATAAACTCGATTGGTTGCCCCATATGCCGCAACGAATACAATAAAGCATTAAAAAATTATTTCGCTCCCCACCTTGAAACGATGTGCCCCACCTGCCGCACCCGCTACGAAAAGAACCCGTTGCGAATGCTCGACTGTAAGGAAGAAGGCTGTAAAAAAATAACTGCGGGCGCGCCGCAAATTCTCGACTATCTCTGCGAAGATTGTAAATCCCACTTTGAAAAAGTCAAATCGCTTTTAACCGGTTTAGGGCTTGAATATACCGTTAATTCGCGCATAGTACGGGGGTTAGACTACTATACTCGCACCGTTTTCGAGTTCTTGTCGGGCGAAATAGGCTCGCAGAGTGCGGTCTGCGCGGGCGGAAGATACGACAATCTTTTAAGCCAGCTCGGCGGCAATCCCCTGCCCGCAATAGGCTTCGCCGCGGGCATAGAAAGGTTGCTATTGTTAATGGAAAACACGGGCGTCGCCTTCCCCGAAGAGCAAAAGCCCCTTATATATCTTGCGGGAATGGACGAAAGCTCCCGCGCGCTTTGCTTTAAAATAGCGGCGGAGTTAAGGAAAAAGGGCGTCTGCGCGGAAATAGACCTTATGGCGCGGAGCGTAAAAGCCCAGCTCAAATACGCGGACAAAATCGGCGCGAAGCACGTTGCCGTAATAGGCGAAAGCGAAATGCAGTCGGGCGAAGTTTCACTCAAAAAAATGTCCGACGGCTCAGTCCGCACGGTTAAAATAGACGATTTATACAAATACTTTATTTAAGTAAGGAGTAGAAAAAATGGAAAAAATCAACGAAGAAAAATTCAACGAACTTATAAAGGGAGATAAACCCGTCGTGTGCGACTTTTTCGCGGATTGGTGCGGTCCGTGCAGAATGCTTGCGCCCGTACTCGAAAGCGCGTCCGAAAAGTTTGCCGATAAAGCCGAATTCGTAAAGGTCAACGTGGACGAAAATCCCGCCCTTTCCGTTCGTTACGGCATAATGTCGATACCCTTCGTCGCGGTTATAAAGAACGGCGAACTCACGGCAAAGAGCGTGGGCTACACTTCCAAAAGCCAGACGGAAGAATTCTTATCCGAAAATCTTTAAAAAAAAGGCAAGCGGGGCTTGCCTTTTTTAATATATTTAATATACAATAAAATAAAAACGGAGCAGTATAATGATTGATATTTCCCTTATAGCCCAAACCGACCCCGAAATCGCGCAGGCACTCGAAGCCGAGCTTTCCCGCCAGCAGAACAATATCGAGTTAATCGCCAGCGAAAACTTCGTATCTCCCGCGGTGCTTGCGGCGGCAGGCACTCACCTTACCAATAAATATGCGGAAGGTTATCCCGGTCACCGCTATTACGGCGGTTGCCGGTGCGTGGATATAGCGGAAGATTTGGCGCGCAACCGTTTAAAGGAAATTTTCGGCTGTGAATACTGCAACGTTCAGCCCCATTCGGGCGCAAGCGCAAACCTTGCCGTGCTTTTCGCCGCTTGTAACGTCGGCGATACGGTTATGGGCATGAATCTCGCCCACGGCGGACACCTTTCCCACGGCTCGCCCGTAAATATATCGGGCAAGTATTTCAATATCGTGCCTTACGGAGTAAAGGAAGGCAGTGAAGTCATCGACTACGACGAAATGGAGCGCATAGCAAAGGAGTGCAAACCCAGGGTAATAATCTCGGGCGCGAGCGCGTATTCAAGGATAATCGACTTCAAGCGTATCCGCGAAATATGCGATAAGGTCGGCGCGCTTATGTTCGTGGACATAGCCCATATAGCGGGGCTTGTCGCGGCGGGACTTCACCCGTCGCCCGTGCCTTACGCCGACTTCGTAACCACCACCACGCACAAAACCCTGCGCGGTCCGCGCGGCGGCGTGATAATGTGCAAGGAAGAGTGGGGCAAGGCAATAGATAAAGCGGTGTTCCCCGGCGTTCAGGGCGGACCTTTAATGCACATAATCGCGGCAAAGGCGGTCGCGTTCAAGGAAGCGTTGAGTCCCGAGTTCAAGGCTTACCAGACCCAAATCGTAAAAAACGCCGCGGCAATGGCGGACGAGTTTAAACAGTCAGGCGTAAAAATGGTAAGCGGCGGCACGGATAACCACCTTATTCTGTTAAATCTTACCGATAAGGGAATTACGGGCAAGGAGCTTGAAAAACTGCTCGACGAAATGCATATAACTGTAAACAAAAACGCAATTCCGTTCGATACCCAAAAGCCTTTCGTAACTTCGGGCATAAGAATAGGCACTCCCGCAATCACTTCAAGGGGAATGAAGGAAGAGCAAGCCCGTATAATCGCCCGCCTTATCGCAAAAGTCATAGACGAGCGCGAGAATGCAAAGGAAAGCGTATTAAAGGAAGTTGCCGCACTCTGCGCCGCGTTCCCGCTCTACGACGGTTGCGTAAGGTAATTTGTCTTGGCGTCGGCAAATGCCTTTAATTGTAAAATTCTTGTGAAAGTCTTGTTTTCGCCGATACGCCGTGTTATAATATCAGTAACATTATAGATGGTGTAACATGAAAATACAGATTACGGCAGATTCAACTTGTGATTTAAGCACTGAACTTATTCAAAAATACGGCGTAAAAATACTGCCGCTCGCGGTAATTATGGGCGAAAATATTTACCGCGACGGAGTGGACGCAACCCCGCAGGATATCTTTAAATTCGTTGCCGAAACGGGCGTATTGCCCAAAACCAGCGCGCCGCCCGCGGAAGAATACGCGGAGTTTTTCGGCGAATGCTTAAAGTCTTGCGATGCGGTAATTCACTTCAACATCTCGTCCAAAGCGTCGTCGTCCCACGAAAACGCCGTTAACGCCGCAAAATCTTTCAACGGTAAGGTGCTCGTGGTGGACAGTCTCGCGCTATCCACCGGTCAGGGCTTGCTCGTTTTAAAGGCTTGCGACCTTGCCGCGGCAGGCAAACCCCCGCAGGAAATAGTTGAAATAATCAATAATTTGCGCGCAAAGGTAAATACATCGTTCGTTCCCGACGCTCTCGACTACCTTCACAAGGGCGGCAGATGCTCTCTCGCCGCGCTGATGGGTGCCAAAGTTTTAAAGCTCCACCCCATGATAGATATGAAGAACGGACAGCTTTACGCCAAAAAGAAGTATATGGGCAATCTGGAACGCAGTTTAAAATCGTACGTAAACGACCTTGCGGAAACTTATAAAAATTACGATAAAACCCGTTGCTTCATCACCCACTCCAACTGTGAAAGGGAAGTGGTGGAAAAAGTCCGCGCGCAGGTAGAAAATCTCTTCAGCTTCGACGAAATTTTAGAAACCACCGCGGGTTGCGTAGTAACTTCGCACTGCGGCAAAAACACGCTCGGCGTACTTTTTATCTGCGAATAATTAAATATTTATTCCCCGCGCCTTTTGCATAGTTACCATAGGGAATTTCAGGCAAGCCGCAGGTTATATGTAATTAGGTATGGCATAGAGCCATACCTTTTCTATTGTGTCTTAGGCGTGGACGAACGAGTCTGCTCGTAGCCAAGTGAGATACAGATATGTTTTATATTTCCCGCAAAATTCCATCGGTTGCGCTACTTCATTTTTCTTGTTATAATGATTGTAAGATAAACAGTAATTTAGCGGAGAACTTTTAAAATGCTAATAGAGAAACCACTTGTTTCTTCAAGAATAACTGTAAGGAATTATCAAAAGTCAGACCTGCCGTATCTTACCGCAATGTGGTTTGATAAGGAAAACGGCAAATATATGAGCGACCCGACGGTGGAATATGTTGATAGTGATTTTCAAAAAGCGCTTGACAGTCTTGAAGATAGCCCAAACGGATATTATTTGACAGTTGTTTTAAACAGTTCTGATGAGATAATAGGTTCTGCTTGCATTTTCCCTGACGAAAAAAAGGAAATATTTGATATAGGATATTGTGTTCATAAGAGCTATTGGGGGAAAAGATTTGGTTCTGAACTATTGGCTTTAATCGTTACTTTTATACGCAATAATGGCGGCATTGAGATAACTGCGGAGGTTGCGCAAGATAATATTGCATCTAATAGATTGCTTGCAAATAACGGCTTTAAGATAAAAAAGAAATCGCAATTCAAAAAATATAAGATGAATATTAGTTTTGATAGTTACGTCTATACTTTCAGTTGCGCTAATCAAACTTGAATTAAACTTATCGTTCGAGAGCTTTTTATAATCGTGTGTGGTCCCTACGGAAAGTACGCTTTCCCGTGCGGGGATTTTATTTTATCAATTTTTAAAAAAGCTCTTGAATTGTCGCGCGATTTTTGTTATAATTTGTCTATGTACGACGTTTTTATAAGCTACAGGCGTGAAGGCGGCTTTGCCGTCGCCAGACTGTTATACGAGCATTTCAAATCGGTAGGGTTAAATCCGTTCTTCGATTTGGAAGAGCTGCGTTCGGGACAATTCAATAAAAAACTCTACGCATCAATCGACGAAAGTGAAAATTTCATTCTCGTCCTGCCGCCCGATTCTCTCGACAGATGCGTAAGCGAAGACGATTGGCTGCGGCTTGAAATAGAGCACGCCATGTTAAAAAACAAAAATATAATTCCGCTTATGTTCAAGGAATTCAAATGGCCTGCGGAATTGCCCCCGAGCATTCAGGAGCTGCGGCACTATAACGGCGTCGTCATAAGTAACGAGTACTTCGACGCATCCATCGCAAAACTGCTTACGATGATGAAAGGGGTTAGTATTGAAAACGGCACGGTCAAGCGTACGGAGAGCAAGGTCGAGCGCGTGGAAAATCCTTATTTCGTTTTCGACGACAAAAAAGAAAAACGCCGCCTTGCCATTCAGCGCAATCTCGTAAAGGATTTCGATAACGTAGCCTATAAAAAAGTGCTTGAAAAGTACGACGGGCTTACGGTATTGGATTTAGGCTCGAATATAGGCGACTTTATAATGGACAGGCTGGGCTTCAGCGATAAAGTCAAAAAAATAGTCGGGCTGGAGTACGACGGAACGACGGTAGACGCCGCAAACGAAAAATACGGCGGCGAACGGGTAAAATTTTACAAGTGCAACGTGGAAGCGGAAGATTTTGCGGAAACGCTCGAAGAAATTATGCAGGACGCGGGCGTTGAAAGCTTCGACGTAATAAACGCAAGCATGTTGCTTCTGCACTTAAAATCACCCTTCCGCGTATTAAAGGCGGTGCGCCGCGCACTTTCGCCCGACGGCACTATAATTATAAAGGACATAGACGACGGCTTTAACGTAGCCTATCCCGACGAAGACGGCAGCTTTGCAAGGGTAATAGACATCTGCCGCAAGAACGAAACGGCGGGTTACCGCCACAGCGGCAGACAGATTTTTACTCTTTTAAGCCGCGCGGGCTACGCAAATATCAAGCTGGAGAACTTGGGGCTGTCCACGATAGGGCTGGATTACGACGCGCGCTCGGCGTTTTTCGATACTTACTTTTCGTTCATCATCGACGATTTAAAGGTAATGCTTGAAAGATACCCGCAGGATAAGCGCATAAAGGACGATTACGAGTGGTATAAAAAAAGCTACGAAGATTTGGAAGAAAAATTTCAGGACGCAGACTTTTTCTTCACTCTCGGCTTCGTCTTATATACGGCAACCAAGCGTTAATTCTTAATCAATTCCAAATAAAGAACGCTTGCCGTAAGACAAGCGTTTTCCGTTATTATTCCGCTTTTTTGGGTATGGGTACGGTTATATTTAAAAAGAACATATCGTCTTCGGTGTAAAACGACAGCTCTCCGCCGTAGCTTTTCGCAATATATCTCATACTCTTAATTCCGTAGCCGTGGTGTATTTTATCCGGCTTGTCCGTCTGCATCTGGCCGTTATTCAGCTCTTTAACTCCGCAGTAGTAGTTGGTCGTCTCAATTAAAACGTCGTTTCCGTCCTTGCGCACGCTAAAGGTTATAACCTTCTTTTCGTCGTCGTCCAGCTTATTCACTGCTTCGATAGCGTTTTCCAATGCGTTGGACGAAAGAGCGTAAAGGTCTGCGGATGAAATAAAATCAAGCCTTTTCCCGTCGGCAATGCAGCTTAAATTAATGCCGTTGTTTTCGCAGTACAGCCGTTTCTGGTATAGAACGGTATCGAGTATTTCGTTTCCCGTCTTTAAATTTGAATCGTAAATTTTAATCGCGTCGGATAATGCGTTTATCTCCGCGTCCGTCAGCTTACCTTGAAAAGCGGTAAGCTGTCTTTTTACGTCGTGGCACTTCATATTAATTAAATCCACGTTATCCTTCATCTCGGCGTATCTCTTTTTATCCTGCCGCAAAAGCTCGTCCGTTATTTTCAGCTCGGCGGAAATTCTGTCGTTTCTCAAAAAACCCGCCCGCACCGCAAGTATAAAGAAATAAATTATGGTAAAAAGCAGCTTGCAGCAAATCGCAAGATTAAAATCCGCGGCTTGATAGTCGTGTACCAGCGCATACAGCGGACAGTTAAGCAAAAAAGTTATAATTATAAGTATTATCGCGCTTCTTACGTTTGAAGCGTCGTCCGTAAGTTTGTCGTTTTTTCGTATAACGAACCACACCGCGGCAAGTATAATAAAATGTATCGCAAAATTTATCGCCCAATCCCGCGCGTCGTTGGGTTTGTCGAAGAACGAAATCGTTTCAAGGTCGTTTTTACCGCAAAGATTAAGCATCAGCGCGAAAAGGTTTCCCGAAAATCCCTTCGTAGCTATAACGCCCGTCCAGCAAAAGCAAATTTCCGCAAAATTTTCCTTGTAGACGAAAAACAATAACGCGAAAATATATATCACGATAATGCTCGAGCATATAATTTTCATCGTCACTCCGCTTATTTCCGTCCTTAGTATTCCAAGCGGTATGCAAAGTATAATCCCCGTAACAAACCCGAAAATAAGCCTGAGCTGCCACAGCTGCCGTTTACGGTTTCGTATGGAAAGTACTACGGCGTAGACGAAATACGTCAAAAATTCCTTCAAGAATACAACGAAATACACCGAGTATTGCCCGAAAATTTTCATCACAGGCTCAAACATTGCCGTTCACCGCGTAGTTTTTTACCGCCGCAAGCAACGCTTTCTTTCTCGGCTGGCTTATTTGCAGCTCCGCGTCGCCAACCTTTACGGAATATCCCGTTATCTCTTTTACGAATTTAAGATTGACAAGGTAACAGCTGTTGCATTTGCAAAACCCGAACGCCTTTAACTCTCTTTCGACTGCGGAAAGTGAGGAGTACTTCTGAAAATCCCCGTCGCTCGTGTGAAAAATAACGTTGTGTCCCGACGTTTCGCAGTAAATCACGTCGGAAAGTGCCACCCGCCGCATTCCGTTTTTGGACGGGAGAATAACTGTCTTTATGGATGGCGGCGGCAGCCTTTTCAGCGCGCGGGTAAATTTAAGGGCAAAGTCGTAGTAGCTTACGGGCTTTACTATGTAATCCGTAGCGTCCACCGAATATCCTTCCACGGCGTACTGTGTCAGACTCGTCACGAAAACCAACACCGCGTTCGGGTCTGCTTCCCGCAGCTTGTGCGCCGCTGTCATTCCGTCCATATACTTCATTCTGATATCCATAAACACTACGTCGTAAACGGGCGCGTAATTTTCAAGAAAGCTGATTGCGTTCGTAAATTCGATTACTTCGAAAGTCAGATTTTTCTGTTCTTCGTAACGCGACAAATATTCCTTCAATACTTCTCTGTATTCGCGCTCGTCCTCAACCACGGCAATTTTCATCTTTTATCCCCAAGCGTTTCTTAATATATATTTTAAATTTAATTTGCCTGATTGTCAATATCTAATTTTTACCTTATATTTTAGATTTTGCCGCTAAACCGCGAAATTTTGAAGAACCCGTTGAGTTTGTTCAATTTTTAGTATATTCTTTCACTGCAACGCCCTGCAAAGGGAAAAAAATTTCAAAGGAGTATTAAAAATGAACAAATTCACAAAAAAACTTATCGTAGCTGCCGTAACCGTGGTTTCCGCGGTGGTAATGGCAATATCGTTTGCCGCGTGCGGCGAAGGAAATTCCGCCGCTAAACTTAAGGGCGTATACACCGTAAATCCAGGCTCCGCCGGTGCAATATCCTATAAGACTGCGCCAATGAAACTAATAGAAGTAAATTCCCAGACTATAAAGATTGACGACGTCGGCGCGTATTCCTTCGAAGTAAGCACGGATATCGTTACGGGACTCGAAGCTGTTACGGGTACGGGCGAAGTTATCAACCGCGGCAATACCGTAGTAACTTATTACGGCACGTACACTGCCGAAGAAGATTCGGGTCTTATCGTATTGACTCTTGCAAAACCCACCCGCATAACCTTTACCAATACCGACGAGCTTTTAACGGGCGGTTTCGCTTCAGGTTATTTCGATACGGCTGATTGGAAAGACGAAAATACCGAAGCGTTAAAGACGTGGTCCGAGTCCTGGCTTAAACAAGACGCCACCGCCGAAAACATGCTCGATAAATTTGCTTTTGAAGAGAAGACCGTAATCGTTAGCGCAGAAGGTCAGTTCGACTACGTTCGCGTAAGCTATCACAACGTAATTTTGAGCGCAATGGGCTTTTAATATGGGAGGGCTTAAATGAATAAAACTCGGCTTTTCAAAGGCTTGACGGCGGTATCGTCGTGCGCCCTTGCCTTGTCGGTATCGATGACGATGCTATGTAACGACTGGGCGGGTCATATCAACGTAGCTTTGAATATCCGTCCGCCCGTGGAGCAGGGCAACGCCGATACCGCTTATTATAAGACGGCTTACAGCGAAGACGGCACGTTAAGCGACGAATCGCTCAAAAAGATGCTCGAAGCGTCCGATAAACACGATGTTCAAACTATGGAAGAAGGTGCGGTACTCCTGAAAAACGAAGACTCCGCTCTGCCGCTTAAAAGTGACGAACGCCGCGTAACGCTCTTCGGCAGGTCGTCTGCCGACCCCGTCTACAGGGGAAATTCCGGCGGCGCGGGAAGAGATGCAAACAGACTCGTGAGCTTATATTCCGCGTTAAAAGCGGAAAACTTCGCAATAAACGAAACGCTTTTCAACGCGTATAAAAACAGCCCCACCAAACGCGGCAAGGGCGAAGGGCTGTGGAATATCGGCGAGGAAAATTCTTCGTTCTACACGGCGGAGCTAAGGGGCTCGTACGCAACCGACTATAAGGACGTTGCGATTATCACGTTCAGCCGCGACGGCGGCGAAGGCAACGACTTGCCCCGCGACTATAAAGGTAAATCCTTTCTTGCTTTGCAGGACGAGGAAAAGGACCTTTTGCAGCTTGTCGCTGCGGGCGGTTTCGGAAAAATAATAGTACTTATCAACAGCGCGTACCCTATGGAGCTCGGCTGGCTCGAAAAAGCAGAGTACGGCGTAGACGCCGCTCTCTGGATTGGCGGAACGGGCTTAAAGGGCTTTACCGGCGTGGCAAATCTTCTCGTGGGTAAGGCTGACCCGTCCGGTCACTTCGTGGATACTTACGCCGCGGATTCCCTTTCCGCTCCCGCAGTGCGCAACTTCGGAAATTATACGTTTGCAAACGCTAACGCGATAACGTCCGATAGCTCCACCCACTATATAGTGGAAGCGGAAGGAATCTATCAGGGCTATAAGTATTATGAAACAAGATATCAAGACTGCGTTCTCGGCGTGAACAACGCAGCCGGCAGGGCAGGCGTATACGCAAGCTCGGACGGCTGGAATTACGCGGAAGAGATAGTATATCCCTTCGGCTACGGCTCGTCTTACGCCGCTTTTACCCAAACTCTCGAAAATCTAGAATGGGACAGAACGGAGCACACCTTAACCGCAACGGTAAAGGTAGTCAATAACGGCGTTCCCGAGAGCTCTGCTTATTCCGGCAAATCCAAATCTGTAGTTCAGTTATATGTTCAGCTGCCTTGGCAAACGGGTCAGGCGGAAAAGAGTGCGATACAACTCGTCGATTTCGGCAAAACCGCGGCTTTGGGCGCGGGTGAAGAGGATACAGTAACTATAACGGTTGACGATTATGTCTTTGCAACCTACGACGAAAACGCCGCAAACGGTGCGGATACGTCCAAAAAAGGTTGCTACGTATTCGACGAAGGCGATTACTATTTTTCAGTCGGCAATAATGTGCACGACGCGTTGAATAACGTGCTTGCGGCTCGCGGAGTAAGCGGCGGTTACGACCGAAACGGCAACGCTGCTGCGGGCGACGCGGCAAAGACTCGTAAAGTAACGCTTGACGCGCTCGACAACGTTACCCACGCCCGCTCGGCTGAAACGGGTGAAATAGTTTGCAACAAAGTGCAATATGCTGATATAAACTATTACGGCAACGGAACGGAAATAGTAAAATATCTCACCCGCGGCGATTGGAACACTTATCCGCAGCCTTACGTCTCCATAACGGCAACCGCTCAGATGATTGAAGATTTAAAACCCGACAACTACGTTAAGGACGCTTCCGCACCGGCGTACGACAGCTCCAAAATAGGAATTAAAAAGGGTATAAACTTTATTCAGATGAAGGACGTGCCTTTTACGGGCAAGTTCGTCGATAAAAACGGCGTCGAACGGGACGCGGATAAACTTTGGGACGAATTTTTAAGGCAGATGTCGCTGTCCGAGCTTTGCTCAATAATAGGCGAAGCGTTCGGTCAGCCGCTTATCAAGACCATAAATAAAAACGTCAACGTCAATTCGGACGGTCCCAGCGGCCCGCAGGGCAGTTATCAGTTCGGCGATAAAGGCGCGGCAACCCAACGCGTAAACGAAGTAGTAGCCGCATCCACGTGGAATAAGGAAATCCTTCGCGACAGGGGTAGCTTTATCGGTGAAGATTGCCTTTACGTAGGCACGACCCAGCTCTGGTCTCCGGGCGCGGACTTGCACCGTACGCCTTTCTCGGGCAGAAACTACGAATATTACTCCGAAGACAGCGTTATGAGCTATCATTGCGGCGCGATACAGGTCGCGGCAATGCAGGCAAAAGGAGTAAACACCGCAATAAAACACTTCTGCGGCAACGACCAGGAAACGAACAGAACGGGTCTCGCAACGTTTATGACCGAACAGGCGTACCGTCAGGGACCGCTGAAGGGCTTTGAAGGCGCGTTTACGAAGGGCGGCTGTCTGTCCACAATGACTTCTATGAACCGCGTCGGCTGTTCGATAATGTACGAAGACTACGCGACGCTAACGCTTATATTGCGCGGCGAATGGGGCTTCAAGGGCGTAAATATCACGGATTCGGCAATAAGCCAGAAGTGTTTCGGCACCATAGCGTCGATAATGGCGGGAACGGATACGTTCAACGCGGACGCTGGCCGCGCGGGACAGGTTTCTTCCCATATAGTAGCAAACCGCGATGGCGCTGTGCTTGACAGAGTGTTTGAAATAAATAAGCGTTTCTACTACTCGTTCGCCCGTTCGAACAATATAAACGGTCTGTCTGAAAATACGGAAGTTAAAGATTTCGTGCCTTGGTGGCAGCCCGCGTTAATAGCGGTTTGCAGCGTATTGGGCGTAGCTACGGCCGGTTGCGCGGTCGTATACGTATTGAACGCTTTCGTTATCAAAAAGAAGGGGGAAAGGGATGATGCTTAAAAAGTTCAAAAATAAATCGGTCGCATTTTATTTAATTTTTTCAACGGCGTGCGCGTTTGCTTTGCTCGACGTAATCTTCATAGCTTGCGACGGCGGCGACAGAACCTTTTCATATCTCACCTTCGCAATGATATTGGTTGGTTCGGCTATTATTCTGGCGTGGTTGTTTCTCGACTACGGATTTCTCGATTTTATGCCTGTACTCGGCTGCGCGTGTTATGGAATAGCGTTCGCGGCTCACCTTAAACTTGCTCTCGAAAGTCTTTCGGACGTGTGGAACGGCGTAAACTTCATTGGCGGCAACGCCACGGCGGGCATGGTTTTTGCGGGCTTGTTTTTAGTTCTTCTCTGCGTTACGGCAGTCTGCTGTTTTCTCGACGTAAAGGACGAACGCTCCGTATAATATTGATTTTCTTCTCCTATATTTCTTTAAAAAACGCGGCGGGCGTTCAGCCCGCCGCGTTTTCCGTACCGCTCTTTTCAAGACTTTTTCACTCCGAACACCCGTTTTATTGCAAGCGTTTGCCTTGTATAAATTTTTGTATTGAATTTTCTTATGCAAACGCTTGTCGTACCGCAAGCGTTTGCCTTGTATAAATTTTTGTATTGAATTTTTTAACGCAAACGCTTGACACGGTAATTTTGAAAATATATAATAAGTACGATAATATCGAATTTTCTTTGGGGCGGGGTGCAATTCCCCACCGGCGGTAAAGTCCGCTAAGGTCGCAAGACCCCGAACGGGTGAAATTCCCGTACCGACGGTACAGTCCGGACGATAAAAGAAAATAAAAGCGGCTATAACTCCGTTTTATTTCGCTCCGAAATTTTTTCGGGGCGTTTTGTTTTTCCAAAAGAAATTCGGAATAATTTTTAAAGGAGTTTTATTTATGGAAGAAAGAACTAAGCTTTCCGCGGAAGCGGAGCAGGAACAGGCGGCAACCGCCGTTCAAACCGAAACGGAGCTTAAAAAAGTAACCCGCGCACAGCGTTTGGGCGCAACTATGAAAAATTATTTCACCGCAACCCGAATCTCTTATATGGCAATCTTCACCGCGCTGTCATACGTGCTGTACCTGCCCTATTTAGAGTTTTCTCTGATTCCCGCAGTTCCCTTTTTAAAGGTAGATTTTTCAAATACCTTCGTGCTTATCTCGGGGCTTTCGCTCGGTCCCGTCGCGGGCGTAATCGTCGGCGTGTTGAAAGAGCTTATACACGCGCTCACCTTCTCGTCCACTACGGGCGTAGGCGAGCTTGCAAACATTTTAATAATGCTGCCCTATGTTCTCGTGCCGTCCCTGCTCTATAAAAAGTATAAAGGCATAAAAGCCGTTCTCGCAATGCTCGGTATGTGCTGTATTTTGCAGGCGCTGTGGTCAATCCCCGTCAATTACCTGCTCACCTTCCCGTTCTTCTTGCTTGCGTTCCACTACCCCGGCATTGAAACGTGGCTCGACGGAATGAATTACTACCTTACCGTATGGTATTGGGCGGTGCTGTTCAATCTTATAAAAACCGTTCTCGTAACGGCGGCGGTGCTGTTGCTCTATAAGCCGCTGTCAAAGCTTATAAATCTAACAAGACAAAAATTCGAAAAAACGGGCAAGTCCCGCGCGAAAGCGTAATTTAAAATTTTTACGTCTGTAAAAAAACTATTGCAAAATATCGCCGTACGGGCTATAATATAACCGTATGGCGATTTTTATTTCCGAAAACGCAGAACAAACCCGAAAATTCGGCGAAGAATACGCAAAAACTCTTAAAAAAGGAGACGTGGTCGTATTAAACGGCGAAATGGGCGCGGGCAAAACGGTCTTTTGCAAGGGAGTAGCACGCGGTCTCGGAATTTTTGAAGAAATTCTCAGCCCCACTTACGCGTATATGAACGACTACGGCGGCAAGCTGTACCATTTCGACTGTTACCGCCTTAAAAACGGCGCGCAGGCGGAAGAGTTAGGTCTTTGCGACTATTTCTACGCGGACGGCGTTTGCGTAATAGAATGGGCGGAAAATATCGCCGAAGTCCTGCCCGAAAAGGTAAAAACGGTCGTTATAGAAAAGACGGGCGGAGATAACAGGAAAATAATTTATGACTAACTTTCTGGCGATAGATACTTCGTCGCGCTACTTAACGGTCGTAGCTCAGAAGGGCGAAAGGTCGGTAACGCGCCACCTGCCCGAGTGCGCCATGCAGCATTCGGTAGTTTTAATGGGCGAAATAGAAAAGGCTCTCGCCGCGGTAAATCTCACCCCTGAGAAGTGCGATTTTTTCGCCGCGGTAACGGGACCGGGGTCGTTTACGGGCATACGCATAGGTCTGGCAACCGCAAAGGGCTTCGCTCTTGCAACGGGCAAACGGTTAAAGGGCGTAACGGCGTTCGACCTTATCGCATATAATGTCAGCGTACCCGAATTTTACGCCGTGATAGACGCGGGTCGTTCCCATTATTACGTTTGCGGCTATTCGCACGGCAAAATAACTCTCGAACCCTGTTATCGTTCCGAAGAGCAGTTATCCGCGCTCGGCGGCTCGCTTTTCGGCTTTGAAAATCTGAATTTGAAAAATTATACCGCGCTCGATATTAAAGACTGTCTGCGTCCCGTCGCGTTAAACGCGCAAGCTTCGGACGAAGTACACGCTCTTTACGTGCGCAAAAGTCAGGCGGAGGAGAACCTGCGTGAAATTAAGGGAGTGGAAATATAAAGATATTCTGCGGCTTTCCCAACTCGAAGAAGAATGTTTTCCGGAAGAGCCGTGGTCTTACCGTATGCTCGTTTCGAGTTTTGAATCGGACGCTTTTTACGGCGTGCTTGCCGAAGACGGCGACGAGATTATCGGTTACGGCGGAATAACCGTCGCGGCTGATACTGCGGATATAGCCAACGTTGCCGTGACCGAAGCCTACCGCCACAGCGGGGTCGGCTCTGCGTTAATAGAAAAAATTTGCAAAATAGCAAGAGATAAGGGTGCGGAAAAGGTCTTTCTGGAAGTAAGGGTTAGCAACTCCGCCGCGCTCAAGCTGTATTTAAAATGCGGCTTTACGGGTGTGTACGCACGGACGCGCTACTATTCCAACGGCGAAGACTGTCTGGTTATGGCAAAAAAACTTTAACCGTTCCGCCGCAACGCGGCGCGGCAAAAGGAGAATAATATTTTAATCGACGGAAAATTCGTTTCCTTTTTCACCGTCGGCGCGGGCAAAGATATATTGCTTCTGCACGGCTACGGCTCTAAAAAGGAGAGTTTTTACTATCAGATAAATTTCCTTTCGCAATTTTTCAAGGTAACCGCGGCGGACTTTCCGTGCTTCGGGGCGAGCGAACCTGCGGACGGCGCGTGGTCGGTGGGCGATTACGCGCAGTGGCTCAAAAAATTCATATCCCGCGCGGGTCTTGAAAAGCCGCATATTCTCGCCCATTCCTTCGGCGCGAGAGTGGCTATAAAAGCTCTTTCCGAAGACGGCACGCTTGCGGATAAATTAGTAATCACGGGCGGCGCAGGACTCGTAAAACCGCGTAGCCCCCGATATATGCGCAAAGTAAGGGCGTACAGGCGTATAAAAAAGCTGTTTCCTAAGTTTGCCGAAAAGCACTTCGGCAGCGAAGAATATAAAAAGCTTTCCCCGTTAATGCGCGAAAGCTATAAAAAAATCGTCAACGAAGACCTGCGCGCGGACGCGGCGAAAATACTAAACCCCGCGCTGTTGATTTACGGCAAGGACGATAAAGTAACGCCGCCCTACGAAGAAGGCGAAATTTTCAACTCCCTTATAAAGAACAGCAGGCTGGAAATTATTGAAGGCGACCATTTCTGTTTCTGCCGCAATCCCGAGCTGTTCAATCACACGGTATTAAATTTTTTAAATTGACTTATGGGTATTTTCATTTCCGTTCCAAAAACTATAGAATGTATCGCGGTAGCGGTAGTTTTAGCTCTCCTTTTAAGCGGCTGTTGCTACCGCCTTTTAGGCATACTCCAATCGCTGGGCTACGGCGGCAAAAAGTTCTTCAAATGGGCGGGGCGTGCCGACAATATGACGCTTTCACGCCACGTCTTGCTCACTATAATCTGCGCGCTGTCGTCTGCGGTGCTCGGTCTGTGCTTTTCATTCGCGGGCGAATACGCGGGGCTGTGCTCGCTCGCCGCTTTCGTGCTGTTTCTGCCGCTGTATATCTGGGCGGATAACAGAGTAGCTTTAAAAGTTCCGCTCAGCTTTACGCCCCGACTTAAAAGGCTTTACGCCGCGCTCGTGCTTATAATCGCCATTTTCGCGTATATCGCGGTAACTCTTTTAAACTTTGCCGATTTCGTTTGGGGCAACGCGGTGTTTTCCGTATTGCGCTACGTTCCGCTTTCCGTTTTCGGCTTATTGTTGTTGCCGCTCGTCGCGTTTGCGAATCTGGTAAGCAAAATTTACGAAATACCGCGCAACCGCGGCTTTATAAAAAAGGCAACCGCAAAGCTTAAAAATTCCCGTATAAAAGTGGTGGGAATTACGGGCAGCTACGGCAAAACGAGCGTAAAGCATATTCTTGCGGAAATTTTAAGCAAAAAATACCGCGTGCTTGCAACGCCCCGCTCGCACAACACCCCGCTCGGTCTTGCGCTCACCATAAACAATAACGACTTAAACGAATACGATATTTTAATCGCGGAAATGGGCGCGCGCCACGTGGGCGATATAGCCGAGCTGTGCCGCATCTGCCCGCCCGAAATCGCAGTAATAACGGGCATATGCCCCCAGCATCTCGAAAGCTTCGGCACGGTCGAAAATATAGTTTCGGCTAAGGGCGAAATTTTGCAAAGCTGTAAAACCGCCGTAATCGCTGAAGACTGCATCAAGCTTTTTACCGACTATACCTGCGAAAAACTCACCGCGGCGGAAGTTTCAGGGGTGGAAAGCAGTGCGGAAGGCTGTTCGTTCACTCTCGGCATAAACGGCGAAAAGGTAAACGCGCACACCAAGCTTTTGGGCGAACACTCGGCTTACAATATCGCGCTTGCGGCGCAGGTTGCAAGCCTTTTGGGTATGAAAACGGCGGATATTGCCGCGGCAATTCCGCAGATAGACTATATCGAACACAGACTTCAGCTTATAAAGTCGGGCGGAATAAACGTTCTCGACGACGGCTACAACTCTAACGTACGGGGCGCGGCGGCGGCAATCTCCGCGTTAAAGAAATTCGGCGGCAAAAAGATTGTCGTAACCCCCGGTCTTGTAGAACTCGGCGTTCTGGAAAAGAGCGAAAATTACGCGCTCGGCGGCGAACTCGTCGGACTTGACTTCGTAATATTAGTGGGCGAACGGCTTATAGAGCCCGTAAAGCAGGGCTATCTCGAAAAGGGCGGCGAACTCGAAAAATTAAAAGTAGTTCTCGGTCTCGAAGCGGCTAAAGCCGAGCTTCAGAAGGTAATAGGTCAGGGCGACGCCGTACTGTTTTTAAACGACTTGCCCGACGCGTACTGATTTATTTCAACAAACTCACGCGCGTATGCGTAAAACTTAAGAATAAAAAATAAAATCACCAAAGCTGAAAACAAATTAAGGCAGGTGATTTTTTTATGCAAAAAAATATTCTCGTAATTTTCGGCGGCGCGTCCAACGAAAACGAAATTTCCGTAATCACGGGAACTATGGCGGCAAACGTTTTAAAGGGGGCGGGCTATTCGGTAATTCCGCTGTATATCGCGCAGAACGGCAAATTCTATTCGGACGAAAAGCTTGCCGATATCTCCGGCTTTTCGGGCGATAAATATTCGTCGTTTCCCCGCGCTATCGTGGCAAACGGCGGCGTATATGCCTTAAATAAGCGGGGTATACCCAAAAAATTCACCCCTGTGGATATAGCTTTGAACTGTTGCCACGGCGGCTGGGGCGAAGGCGGCGGGGTGTGCGGGCTGTGCGCCGCAAACGGTATACCGCTCGCCAGTGCGGGTCTTTTCGAAAGCTCCGCTTTTATGGATAAGTATCTCACTAAAATCGTACTTACCGGTCTCGGCGTAAAAACGGCGGAATATTCGTATATAAAAAGTATGGAAGAACTCGGTTGCGCCGTGAATATGCCGCAGTTTCCCGTAATAGTAAAGCCCGTAACTCTCGGTTCGAGCATAGGCGTGGAAAAGGCGGAAAACGAAGAACAGCTCAAAGACGCGGTGCAAACGGCTCTCATGCTCGACGGTGCGGTGATAATCGAAAAATATCTCTCCGACCGCCGCGAAATAAATTGCGCCGCATACCTTGCAGACGGCGAAGTCGTAACTTCCGAGTGCGAAGAGCCGCTCTCCCAAAGCGCGGTGTATTCGTACGAAGAGAAGTACCGCGGCGGGGTAAAGAGCGTTTTCCCCGCGGATATTCCCGTAGAATTATCCCGCAAAATAAGGGATATTACGGGGTCAACGTATAAAAAACTCAATATGCGCGGTATAGTCAGGTTCGACTTCATTCTTTCGGGCGGAGAAATTTATCTCAGCGAAATAAACACCGTACCGGGCTCGCTTTCCTATTATCTGCTTTCGTCGGGCTTTAAAAATTTCGCGCCCGTACTGCAAAAAGTTATCGAACAGTCGCTTGCGGACGCCGCCGCGGCAAAATCCAAAAAGCTTATCAGAACGGGAGTACTCGAAAATATCCCGTCAAACGCTTGTAAAACGGGTCGAAAATAGCTTATACTTTACTTATGGACAAAATTCAGATGAAAACGCCGCTCGTGGAAATGGACGGCGACGAAATGACGCGTATACTCTGGGGCGGGATAAAGGAAATTTTAATAAGCCCGTTCGTCGATTTAAAGACGGAGTACTACGATTTAGGTCTTATAAACCGCGAAAAGACGGGTGACGAAGTAACCGTGCAATCTGCTCTCGCCACCAAAAAATACGGCGTAGCGGTAAAATGCGCCACGATAACCCCAAACGCCCGGCGCGTGCGGGAGTACAATCTTTCCAAAGAGTGGAAAAGTCCTAACGGCACTATCCGCCGCTTGCTCGACGGCACGGTTTTCCGTTCGCCAATACTCGCGCGGGGCATAACCCCGTACGTGGCAGGTTGGCAAAAGCCGATAGCAATCGCCCGTCACGCCTTCGGCGATATCTACGACGCCGCCGAATATCAGGCAAGCAAGGGCGAACGCGCCTATATAGTCGTTGAAAAGGACGGCAAAGAGCTTTCGCGCAAGCTTATCCGCGATTTTTCGGACGGCGAAGGGGTGGTGCAGGGTGTGTACAACACCAAAAGCTCGATAGAATCCTTCGCCCGCAGCTGCTTCAACTACGCCCTGTCGGAAAAGCTCCCCGTGTGGTTCGGCGCAAAGGACACCGTCTCGAAGGTTTACGACGGTTATTTCAAGGATATATTCGCACGTATTTACGAAACGGAGTATAAAACTGCGTTCGAAAACGCGGGGATTTACTACACCTATACGCTCGTAGACGACGTGGTGGCAAGGGTGGTAAGGAGCGAAGGCGGTATGCTCTGGGCTTGTAAAAATTACGACGGCGACGTAATGAGCGATATGGTCGCCACCGCTTACGGCTCTCTGGGTATGATGTCCAGCGTGCTCGTCTCGCCCGACGGCAAGTACGAATACGAAGCGGCGCACGGTACGGTAACCCGCCATTACTACGCGCATCTAAAGGGCGAACAAACTTCCACCAACCCAATCGCAACAATTTGGGCGTGGACGGGCGCGCTATTCAAACGCGGCGAACTCGATAATATTCCCGAACTGTGCGCGTTTGCCAAAAGGTTGGAAAGGGCAACGCTTTCCACGGTGGAAAGCGGATATATGACGGGTGACCTTATCCCGCTTTTCAGAAGGCAGGGAATAACCCCCGTAAAGCTTACCACTTCGGAATTTTTGCAAAAAATTTCTTCCGCGCTCTCGCGGTAAAAGTTTTTCTATTTTTAAATTGAATTTGAATGCGTGTCGCCCGACGGTTCGCCGTCGGGTTTTTTCTTCAAATCTTTAAAGCTCGGCAAAAGATTATTTTTTTCGAGTTGCCGCTTGAAAGAGGTTGCGTAGCATATTATAACGGCAACGGTAATTCCTATAATTTCCTGAATAATATTTCTGGGGATATTCGTCACGGCAACGGGCAAGCCGCTCGTAACCCATCTGAAAACGAAGTAACCCGAAACTACGATAAATCCGCCCGCCGTCGCGCAAACTATCGCCTTACACCATTCATATTTTTTAAACGCGTTGGGCAGTACGAATCTTAACAGCGCTGAAACGACTGCTCCCTGCAGCCCGTGTATCACAAGCGACGGAACCATCATCGCAGGCGACGCAAAGACGTCGTACAGCAGCGAGCCTACGCCGCCCGCAATAAACGCCGCCAGCGGGTCGAGAAGAAAGGCGGCGATAAGCACTACGCCGTCCACCCAGTAAATCCGTCCCGCGGGCGTGGGGATGGCGGGTATAAAGTTGGTCGCAACCACCAAAGCGGTCATCACAGCAACGTATGCAATCCATTTGGTTGTAAATTTGATTTTTCCGTTCATATAAACTCCCGATAAATAGTTTTCTTGACAATTATACCATAATTTGATATCATCGTTATATCCAATTTATAACTTTTTTTTAATACCAGATTTGTATGATTGATTTTGACGCAAACGGAAAAAATAAATATTATTCGCTCTATAAAACCCTGCGAGAAGATATAATTTCAGGTAAAATGCGCGGCGGGGAAAGGTTGCCGTCAAAGCGCGCACTCGCGCGAATGCTCGGCGTAAGCGTAACCACGGTTATGCTTGCTTACGGTCAGCTCGCCGCCGAAGGCTACGTATGCCCGCGCGAGCGTAGCGGACATTTCGTTGAAAAATTAAACGGCGTTCCGAATTTGAACAAAAAATCTTCGCCCTTGTACGGCGTCGGAAAAATTCCGTCCGTAAAGTCCGGCGAAGAAACTCGGCGCTATTCTTGCGACCTGGTCAAAGGCGTCTTGCCCGCCCAACTCTTTCCGTTTTCAACCTGGGCGCGGCTTATGCGCAGAGTGCTAAACGACTGCGGCGAACATCTTCTCGAACGCGTTCCGAAGGACGGCGACGCACAGCTTAAATACGCAATATCCGCTTATCTTTTCCGCTCGCGCGGTATGGAAGTAGACCCGCGCTTTATAGTCGTCGGCGCGGGCGCGGAATATCTTTACGGAGTAATAGTACAGCTTTTGGGCAGGGATAAACCGTATGCGGTGGAAAATCCGTGTTACACGAAAATTCCTTCGGTTTACGCGTTAAACGGCGCGAAATGCCTGCCCGTAGCCGTCGGGGAAAAGGGTATGGATTTGCGTTCGCTCGGCAAGCTTGCGGCGTGCGCGGCTCACGTTTCCCCGTCTCATCAGTTTCCTACGGGCGCGGTCATGCCTGCTTCCGTCCGCGCAGGACTGATAGATTGGGCAAATTCCGTCGACGGGTTCATCATAGAAGACGACTACGACAGCGAGTTCAGGCTGGAAGGTAAACCTTTGCACAGTATGCAGTCGCTTTGCCCGTCGCGGGTCGTTTACGTAAATACGTTTTCCAAAAGTCTTGCGCCGTCAATGCGGCTCGGGTATGCCGTTCTTCCGCCCGTGCTGTACGATAAGTTTATGCGTTCGTTTCCGGACGGGGCAAGCTCCGTTTCGCTTTTCGAGCAGAAAACTCTTGCGGCAATGCTCGACGGCGGTTACTTCGAACGCCACGTTTCCCGCCTGAAAAATTATTACCGTACCGTCCGCGGCAAACTTTTAGATAAACTTGCGGGTAAGTGCGAAGTATACGACACGGGCGCGGGATTGCATCTGGTCGCCCGCTTTCCGTCGGAAGAATGCGATGAAAAGATAAAGCTTGTGGCGGCGGAACGGGGTGTAAGGCTCAAATGTCTTTCGGATTATCTGATTTCTCCGCGCCCGGAACTCGACTTGTGCGCCGTAATCAATTATTCGGGCTTGACTTCGGAGCAGTTGGATTAGCTTATAAAATCAAACGGCGAAACCGTTTTGCGGTTTCGCCGTATTTTTTAAAATTTCAGTTTGTGAGCTTTTCGTTATCTGCCCTTGCGGTTGGGGTTTAAAAGGCTGTTGATATAGCGTAACCAGTGAATAAATTTCATTATATATATCTCCTTTATTTTTAATGTATCTCCAAATCATCAATAGTATAGCACGCGCAAAAATGTTGGTCAATAACATTTTAAACAAATTTAAAATTTTTAATTTTGTAAGTTTCAAACACAAAAATGTGTTAAAACGGATAATTTAAGAATATTTCACAAAATATGGCGAAAAATCAGAAAATAGTTAACATAATAAATTAACAAGTTTTCATTTTTCAAAACAAAATACCCCGCACGCTCGGAATCGGGCGCACGGGATATGCTATGGGGGTCAAATTATTTTGAAACTATGTCAAGATATTCGTCGGGGTCTGTCATAACGTTGTTCTTGTAAACTTCGAAGTGCAGGTGGTCGCCTTCCGCATTTTCCGCGCCGGTCGCCGCCGCAACTTTACCTATAACGCTTCCGCGCGCAACTTCCATGCCTTCTTTAAGGTTTTCGGCAGGGTCTATATAGCGGTAAACGGTCTTAACGCCGTTGGCGTGTTCAATGGTAACTACGCCGCCGTAAAGTCTGTCGTTGGTTACAACGCTCAGAATTTTTCCGTCCACAGCCGCGAAAACGTCGCTGCCCGCCGCGCAAGTGAAGTCCATACCTTCGTGCAGACAATATCTGTCAAGCGTCTTGTCGTAATAGAACACGTGCGCCTGCGAAAGGTTTACGTCCTTAACGGGAACGATAAACTCGTATTTCGTGGAAGTATCAACGGGGTTATCGGGTTCGTCAGGATTTTCAGGATTATTAGGATTATCGGGTTCAACGGGCTTAGGCAGGTCGATAGAGCCGTCAACGTTGTTGCGTACGGCAAACACGACGCCTACGGTAATTCCGGCAATAACCAAAAGGCTTGCCGCCAAAATAAGGTAGTACGTTAAAATTTTCTTCTTGGTGGGTTTGGTTCTTTCTTTGTTTTTCATTTTTTAAACTCCTTTTTTTATTTTGTTGACAGTCATTCGGTTTTTTATTCAATAACCGCCGAAAATTATCGGCGACCCGACTTTAACCCCGTCCTTACGCACGCATATATGCAGGTTTATTTCATAACCGCGAAGCGTAACGGAGTAGGGCAGGTCGGCAGTGCAGTAGTAGTTCACGCTGTCCGAAAGCTCTTCTTTAAAAACGACTTTTCCGCCGTAATTTTTTAAGAAGCTTTCAAGCTCAATCGCGTCGTACCCGCAACTTTCGCCGCAGACTTCTTTAAGTAACAGCTTGTCCAAAGCGGGGTTTTCGCTCGTAACAACCTTGCAGTTTTTAGAGCTGTCGCCACAGTAAAACTCGTAATTTTTTCCGTCCGTAAAACATATCCTTCGGGGCAGAATGCAAACGCCCGCAATAACCGCGGCGGCTGAAATCGTAAGTATAAACAGCTTTAACGCCCGCATACGCACCCCCTAACTTAAGTCTACGTTGGTTATTGCCACAATTTTGCAACTTATACCCGCGCTTTAAAATTTTTTTGCGCGACGAAAAACGACGGCTTTACAGCCGTCGTTAATTTATATTTTTTTATTAAGTTATCTGCACCCCGAGCAGTTCTTGCAGTTCCCGCTACACTTTTTCACCGTTTTTCCCGTCGCGGAAAATATTTCGCCCGAATAACTTCTCTCCGCTTTCTCTCCGCAAACGGGGCATAAAACTTGGTCGTCGAACCTTTTAACAAGCTCTTCGAAATTTTTTCCGCACTTTCCGCATCGGTATTGTAAAACGGGCATCAGTCTTTGTCCTTTTTGTTCTTTTTGTCGCGCTTGCTCTTTTTCCTGAGACTCTGCGCCTTGTTAAAGGGATTGCCTTTAATAATAAGTAACGCCAACGCCGCGGTAATAACGGCGGTTGCCGCAATAACCAGCCAGAACCAGCCCGTTTCAAGAAACGAAACGCCGTTTTCACCCGGCACGGGCATATTCATTCCCCAGAACCCCGCAATCATCGTCGGCACGGCAAGAAGAATGGTAATAATGGTCAGCTTACGCATCGAATCGTTGGAGTTGTTTGAAATAACCGAGCCGTAAGCGTCCATCGTAACGCTCAAAATGTTTTTGTAAATATTACAGGTCTCGATAGCCTGCTTGTTTTCAATGCTTACGTCCTCGTATAAATCCTGATAATCTTCGTGCGTGCTTACGGCTTCCACCTTGGAAAGCTTTTCGTGCACGCGCTCGTTGGAGTTAAGGGAAGTGGAGAAGTAAACCAGCGAATTCTGCAAATCTAAAAGCTGTATAATCTCCGCGTTCTTCATAGTCCTGCCCGCTTCGTTCTGAATGCGGTGGTTTTTGCGGTCTATCTGTTTAAGACAGTACAAAAACCTTTTCGCATTGTCCAGCATAAATGTAAGGGCAAAATGTACGGGCTTGTCGCAAAAAATCTTTTCCCTGCCCGTAATAAAGTCCTTTAAAACGGTGTTGCCTTTAAGACAAACCGTAATAACGCACTTTTTGTTGTAAATTATGGAAAGGGGAAGGGTAGTGTAAACGTCCCCGTTCTGGCTCTCTTCCAGCATGGGGCAGTCGACTACGAACATACTGCACCCTTCGTCGAATTCCGAACGCGCTCTCTCTTCTTCGTCCAGCGCGGCTTTAATCATATCTTCGGGCACGCCCGCCAAAGCGGCAACGTCTTCGCACTCGTCGTCCGTGGGGTTGACCATATCCACCCAGCATAAATTTTTAAAACTGTCTGTCTTTTCAAGCTTTCCGCCTTCGGCAGAGAAAAAAAACTGTACCATACTATCACCTGTATTCGCCTTTTTAAATAAAAAAATGCACGGAATTAATCCCGTGCAGGTAATAGTCACCGGTACGGAATTAATGTCAACTTATTAACTTTTTACAACTGTCCGGAACTTCCATTAAAATTCCCCTGTATTTAATGCCCGTCGCCGCAAAAAAATATCTCCCGCGCCAACGGTAAAATCATTATACATTATTATATTTCATTTTGCAAGTAATAAGTTAAAAAATAATTTCCACGTTTTTAATTTTGTATAAGAGTAATAGCCGCCCGCCTGCGGATTGTTTCGTCAATCCGCAGGCGGGCGGCTATTATCTGAATTATTTTTTCGTTTTCGTCAAATCCAGCAATTCGTCAAGCCTGTCGCTCAGCTCTTCGGCTTCAATCCGTTGATGCTCGGAAATCAAAGCCTTTCTATATTGAGAAATAAGCTTATGCTTAGCGCTCATAACGTCGTCGCCGCTTATTACGTTAATAGCAAAAAATTGCCCGTGAATGGTCTCGTAGCTTATAAAAGTCTCGTCTTGTATTTCAAAATATCCGCGTAATTTCTTTTCAAGCGTGCGTTTAATAATTTCCTGCATCTCCCGCGTAGTAATCTTTTCTTTCTCCGTAACCGTTTCAATTTCTGCTTTTTCTCTTTTCATAAATTTTTTCATTTTTTCCATAGTTTTATCTCTTTAATAAAATTTGTATTTTAATTATACAGTCCGACAGTACAAATTTGCAAGTAAAAATTTGTATTATCGGACACAATAATTTTAGAACTGTATTTTGTTGGGGAAAATATGTCGAAATTTGCCGAAAGATTAAGCGAACTTATGTCGGAAAGTCAATTAAATCAAAAAATGCTTGCCGAAAAAATTAAAATCAGTGAAACAAGCCTTTCGCATTATTTACAGGACAAGCACGCTCCCACAGTAGAGAGTTTAATTAAAATTGCAGATTTTTTCAGATGCTCTACCGATTATTTATTGGGACGGGAAGAAGATAACGGCGAGCTTAATTTCAAAAGTTGCCCGCCGTTTTCGAAACAGATTGATTTTTTAAGGGATTACTATAAAGTAAAACCTTATCAAATTTATAACGGAACGGATATTTCTAAAAGTTGTTATTATGATTGGAAAAGCGGTAAACGGCAACCATCGCTTGACAATATAATACGGCTTGCAGATATTTTTGGTTGCAGAATTGATTTCGTCTTAGGCAGAGAAAGCTAAAAGTGATTTATTTATCCAAATTCAGTGAAAGATTGAAAGAACTTATATACGAAGAAGATTTAAACCCGCAGAGATTTGCTCAAAAAATAGGTGTAAGACCTACTGCAATTACAAGATATATCAATTGCGAACGCTGTCCGTCAATAGAAACACTCGTAAAGATAGCAGATTATTTCAATTGTTCAACCGATTACGTTCTCGGCATAACGGAAAACACGAACTCGTCTTTTAAAGTATGTCCGCCTTTTTCTAAGCAGTTACTTTATTTAATTGGATTTTATAAATATCCGTCACCGAAATCATTCAGAAAAGACTTGAATTTATCCAAAAGCAGATTTAACGAATGGTTGAAAGGTGCGCGCGTGCCGTCTTTGGACAATATTATTAAAATATCCGAAGGTTTGGAATGTTCGGTAGATTTCGTTTTAGGCAGAGAAAACTGAAATGATTAATCTTAATAAATTTGCCGAAAAATTCAGTGAAAGATTAGAAGATTTAATCCGTGATAAAGATATGGACAATAAAACTTTTGCCCGTGAAGTAGGCGTTCCGGAAAGTTGTATTTCTTATTTTATCAATTCTTTGCGTATGCCTACTATAACTACACTCGTAAAGATAGCAGATTATTTTAATTGTTCAACCGATTACGTTCTCGGCATAACGGAAAATACGAACTCGTCTTTTAAAGTATGTCCGCCTTTTTCCGAGCGGTTGCAGTATTTAATTGAATTTTATAAATATCCGTCACCGAAATCATTCAGAAAAGACTTGAATTTATCCAAAAGCAGATTTAACGAATGGTTGAAGGGTACGCGCGTGCCGTCTTTGGACAATATTATTAAAATATCCGAAGGCTTGGAATGTTCTGTAGATTTCGTCTTAGGCAGAGAAAACTGAAATGATTAATCTTAATAAATTTGCCGAAACGCTCAACGAACTGATTTTTGATAACGGCGAAATGAATAACAAAGAATTTGCCGCCGCGGTAGGTCTGCCAGAACCAACGGTTTTGCGTTACAGACAAGGCAAGCATACTCCAAACTTAAAAAATTTAATAATTATTGCCGATTATTTTAAATGCCCGATAGATTTTCTTATCGGTCGCGAACCTGAAACGGCGGGATATTCGGTAAAACCTTGTCCGCCGTTCAGCGAGCAGATAGTTTATCTTGTAAAAAGTTTAGGCATTTCTTATAAAGATTTTTATACAAAAGTAAAAATTCCCGAAAGTACTTTTTTCGAATGGAAGAACGGCAGTGCTTTACCGAATTTATATAGCGTAATAAAATTAGCAGACGAAATTAATTGCAGAGTTGATTATATTTTAGGCAGAGAAAACTGATTATCGTTTTCCCCGTCATTCCGTCACTCCACCCGTCATTGCGAGAAGCGTAGCGACGAAGCAATCCAGAAAAACCCCCGAAACAAAATACAAACCCGCCCGAACAATACGCAATACAATAAAACGAGCGGCGACCCGTCTATAAACGGGTCGCCGCTTTTTCATATCAACTACCTTGTCGCAATAATTTTTTTAAATTAAAATCTTGCCTTCTAAAAACGAATCGAAAATATTCTCCGCACCGGCAACACCTTCAAATCCCGCAATAAGGCTTTCGTAACCCGCAATCTTTCCGCGGTTGCTTTCGAAATACTTCTTTAAAATCCCGAAAAACTTATCGTCTCCCGCGGCATTTCTCAGCGTATCGAACAGCAAAAGCCCCTTGTTATAGGTCACGTTATTATATTCCAGCTCGCTCGTATACTCGCTCAAATCTCTGTGCATTCTGGTGTCCGCCGTCCCGTTAAGCTGGCTGAACACGTTAAAGAACGCTCTGTAATAATTAGTCGCAGAATTGATAATTCCCTTTCTCGTGAATCCGTACGCGGCGTGCGTCTCGAAGAACGCAAGGGTAGAGTATTCGGTCAACCCTTCGTCCTGCCAGGCGTCCGTGGTCTGGTTACTGCCCACCATGGCGTACCACCACTGATGCGCGTTTTCGTGTACTATGGTGTACACCGTGTTGTCCGAATCCAATCCGTCCGCAATCATCGTCAGCGCGGGGTATTCCATACCGCCGTAGCAAAAGCCCGTCTGAACGACCGAAAGGGTGGGGTAAGAGTATTTGCCGAACGTCTGCGAAAAATATTTAATACTTTCGGTCGCCGCTCCAAGACCCGTCTGCGGGTTTTCGTCGTTAATATAGTAGTAGTTTACGCTCACGCCGTCGGCGTCGTCGCTCACAACCTTGAAATCCTTGGATAGAACGAACGCAAAATCTCTTGCGTTTTCAAGCGTGTATGTGCACTTTTTTCTGCCGTCGGTTTCACTCTCGGAAACCAACTTTCCACTGCTCGCCGCAATATATTCGGGGGGCAAATCAATGGTTACGCTGTAATTCGCGCACTCGGAAACGAACGGGTCGCCGCAGTAGTAATAGGGACATTCCAAAAATCCTTCGCTCGTATACGCGCAGAGTATGGGATAAAAATTACCTAAATTGACGGTGCGCGCGGTAATGCCCGTGCGGTGGTTCACCTTTGCAAGCGTAAGGGTGTAATTAATGGTCACGGTAACCGTTTCTTCGGGATATATGGGGGTCAACAGGTTTACTGTAAGCGTATTTTCGTCCTCGCCGCCTACGTTCCAGCCCGCGCAGTTCTCCACGCCGGAAATCTCCATTTTGCCGTAGCTTTCGCCCGCATAGTACGCCCGCGTCTTATAAGTGTCCGAAACGGGCTTGAACTTAGCCCCTTCCCTGAACGCGTTCCCGTAAAGGTTGAACTTCAAATCGCTCAGCTCGTTGTCGGTGTCGTTATAAAAATCCAGCTTAACCGACCCCGTAACCGTCCCCGCGCTCTCGTCATAGCTCGCGTAAATCTCGTAGCGGGAAAGCTTGTTTTCGTTCCCGTTGCAGGCGGAAACGCACACGGTAACCGCCATACAGCATATAATCAATAAAAAGGTAAGTGTTTTCTTCACGCCGAAACCCCTTGAATTTATTTCAAAAATATCTTATGCGCGACAATTCGGGGATAAAACCCCTTTAACAAATTTTGCACGGAAATAATAAAATGTACGGTATGGTATTTTGCGTGGTAACGGACGGAAAGGCGGGGGAAATAACCCTTCCGGAATGTGATTTTGCTATATTCGGCTTCGGTATTTTGGGCGAAGTGGATTACGAGCGCGAGCTTAAGGGCGAAACGGAAAAATTCGAAGAGTGCGCCCGCCTTTCCAAAAACAGCAGCTGCGGAATGGTCTGCGGCTGCCGCACGGTAAGCCGCGGTCTGCTGCGCAAATCTGCGTCCGTCGCGGACAGGGGCAAGCTTCTGGGCATATCCGATATGACCCACGTTTTAGACTGCGAAGAATTTAAAAGCGGCGCGACGCTCGGGCTGTATAAAATAGGCGGGTATAAGATAGGGGTATGCATAGAAAACGACCTGCTGTTTCCCGAAACCTTCAACAGTCTCACTTCGTGCGGGTGTAACGCAATAGTAGTGCTTTTGGAAGAACTGCGCGACGGCATTCCGCCGTTACTCATTCGTTCCTACGCCTTTTTATACGGCGTGCCGATAATTATGTGCGCAGGCAAAACGGCGTATTTCGCCGATATTTCGGGGGCAATCGCATCTTCCACGCAAAATAAAACGCTTTTCGAAGTGACCCCGCAAAACAATTACCATATAGTAACCACCCGCCGGAAAGGCATTACTCCCGACTTTAAACCCGATTACTGATTTTTGTCAAAATCTTCCGCTATCGCTTGAAATTTGTAAAATTGTTTGGTATAATATTTAAGTATAAAACTCAAACGGAGCAGGTTGAAATATGTACAGTATGACGGGTTACGGCAGGGGCGAATATAAGGCGGGCGGCGTGGAGCTTACCGTAGAGATAAAAACGGTCAACAACCGCTATCTCGACGCGTCCGTAAAATGCCCGCGTATATTCAACGCATACGAAGAAGAAGTGCGTTCCGCAGTACGCAAAAAACTCACCCGCGGACACGCCGACGTTTTCATTTCCCTTTCGGACAAGCGCGAACGGCAAAAGACTTTAACCCTTGACGAAAACGCCGCCAAAGCCTACGTTGCAAGCGCGGAAAAGCTTCTGTCGCTCTTCCCCGACCTTGCAAACGACTTGTCCGTAACGGGAGTAATGCGCCTGCCTGACGTAATAAAGCAGGACGATATCGCCGCCGCGGACGAAGAAATTATCGCCGCGTTAAATTGCGCGCTGTCGCAGGCTCTCGATAATCTCAACGCAATGCGCTTAAAGGAAGGGGCAAAGCTCGAAGAAGATATGCTCTCGAGAATGTCGGCAATCGAAACTCTCGTAAACAAAATCGAAACCCGCGCCCCGCTCGTCGCCGAAAATTACAGGCAGAAATTAAAGGCGAAAATGGAAAAACTTCTTGGCGGCGCGGAAGTGGACGAGAGCAGACTTTTAACCGAAGTAGCCGTATTCTCGGACAAGTCCAACATAGACGAAGAGCTCACCCGTCTGCACAGCCATATATCGCAGTTCCGTGAAATCTGTAAGGAACAGCTCGTGGGCAGAAAGCTCGACTTTCTGGTGCAGGAGTTCAACCGCGAAACCAACACCGTATGCTCCAAATCGAACGATTTGGAAGTAACGCGTTTGGGGCTTGCCTTAAAGAACGAAATCGAAAAAATCCGCGAACAGGTCCAGAACGTAGAGTAATCGGAGCTTCAATATGAACAATTTACTTTTGGTAATATCCGGACCGTCGGGCGTAGGCAAGGGAACGGTGGTCAAACGCCTTTTAAAAGACGGCGGTTTCCGCCTTTCGGTATCGTGTACCACCCGCAAAAAGCGCGAAGGCGAAATTGACGGCGTTTCCTACTTTTTCATGGAAAAACCCGAATTTGAAAAAATGATTGCCCAAGACGGGTTTTTGGAATACAACCGCCACTTCGAAAACTATTACGGCACGCCCAAAAAATTCGTGCTGGAAAGCCTTAAAACGAGCGGCGTCATTCTGGAAATAGAAGTGGACGGCGCGCTCAAAGTAAAATCGGCGTTTCCGCAGGCAGTGCTTATAATGATAGCCCCGCCCAGCGCGGCAGAGCTTGAAAAGCGGCTCGTCCGCCGCGGCAGCGAAAGTAAGGAAAAAATCGCCGAACGCGTCAGCCGTATGGATTACGAGCTTTCAAAAAGTCAATATTACGATTATACCGTGGTCAACGACGACTTGAACGAGTGCGTCGCGCGTATAAAAAATATCATCGAAAAGGAAAAGGAGATAAGGCAATGATAAACAATCCCCCCGTAGACTTACTCATAGAACAACTTGGCACCGAAGGACAGCCCGTATCCCGTTACTGCCTTTGCGTAGTGGCGGCAAAGCGCGCAAGACAGATTATTGAACAAACGGCGTCCGCTCCCGTCAGGGGCAACGAAATCGTAAAGGAACTTGCCGTCGCCAGCCGTGAAATAGCGATTGGCAAAGTAAAGTGCGTCAAGGACTGATTTTCAGGTGTACGCACAGGTCATAGTCGACGTAGCCCACAGTCAGGTGGACAGAATATTCGAATATTCCTGTGCAGACGGCGTTTCGGCAGGTAGCAGGGTAAAAGTCCCTTTCGGGGGCAGACTTATCGACGGATTCGTAATCGGTGTAAGCCAAACCCCGTCAATCCCGCCCGAAAAAATAAAGCCCGTCGCACAGGTATTCGACGAATTACCCGCGCTCGTCCCCGAATGCTTTTCGCTGATGGAGCGCATTTCTTCGCGCTATAAAGTGCCTAAGGCTTCGGCTTTAAGGCTCTTTCTTCCTGCGGAAATGCGTCGCGGCAAAGTGCGTGAAAGCTATAAAAAAATAGTAAAGGTAGGGGATATCTCCGTACCAATCCCCAAATCCGCAAAAAAACAACTTGCCCTTTTGGAATATCTCAACGATAATTCTTCCGTTGCCGCTTTCGACTATTCCGCGCTCTGTACCCAATTCGGCGCACAGGCGGTAAAAGCGCTGGAAACTAAGGGCGCAATCCAAATAATAAAGGAAAAAATCAACCGCAACCCCTTCGAAGGGGTGGTCGGCGAAGAGATAACCCGCACTCTCACCGCGGCACAGCAAAGCGCGGTGCAAAGCATAGAAACCTCGCCAAAGCGCGTCCACCTTATCCACGGCGTAACGGGCAGCGGCAAAACGGAAATTTATCTGCGTATTATCGCAGACCGGATTCAAAAAGGCAAAACGGCGATATTTCTCGTCCCCGAAATTTCCTTAACCCCGCAAATGCTCGCTCAGCTCCGCGCCCGCTTCAAGGGCGTGGCGGCAATACTCCACAGCGGCTTGTCCGCGGGCGAAAAATTCGACGAGTGGTGGCGTCTGCGCACGGGCGAAGCAAAAATAGCCGTCGGTGCGCGCAGTGCCATTTTCGCCCCGCTCGAAAATATCGGCGCGATAATCGTGGACGAGGAACACGAAGCATCGTATTTTTCCGAAACTGCTCCCCGCTATTCCACGCTCGAAATAGCGCGTATGCGCGCGGAGTATAACGACTGTAAATTAATTCTCGGCAGTGCAACCCCGTCGGTGGAAAGCTATGCGCGGGCAGTAGACGGCGAATACAATTTAATAACGTTGACCGAGCGGGTAAACCACCGCCCCATGCCCGAAATAATCATCGCGGATATGCGCAAGGAACTCAGCCGCGGCAACGACTCGGCTTTTTCCAAAGCTCTGCGCGACGAGCTTCAGAACACTCTGGATAACGGCAAACAGGCGATAATATTTTTAAACAGGCGGGGCTATTCCCAAAAAATAATCTGCCGCGACTGCGGCTACGTCGCCAAATGCGAACACTGCGACGTAACCTTAACCTACCACAGCGAAGACGACTGTTTAAAATGCCACTACTGCGGCGCGAAATATAGAATGCTCCCCGCCTGTCCCGAGTGCGGCGGCGTGCATATCCGTTACAGCGGCACGGGAACACAGCGCGTCGTTGCCGACCTTAACTCGCTCTTTCCCAAAGCTCGCATACTGCGCATGGATAACGACACCGTTTCGGGCAAAGACGGTCACTATAAAATACTCAACAAATTCTCCCAAAAGCAAGCCGATATACTCGTCGGCACGCAAATGGTGGCAAAGGGACACGACTTCCCCGCCGTAACTCTCGTCGGCATACTCGACGCGGATATGAGCCTTCAATTCGAAGATTACCGCAGCGGCGAACGCACCTTCCAGCTAATAACTCAGGTTTCGGGCAGGAGCGGCAGGGCAGACGCAAAGGGTAAAGTGGTTTTGCAATCGTACTGTCCCGAAAACTACGTGTTGCGCTACGCGGTAAATTACGATTATCTCGGCTTTTTCCAAAACGAAGTGCGTATGCGCAAGGCAACCTTTTATCCGCCCTACGCGCTCGTCTGCCGCATAATGGTAACGGGCGAAAACGAAGAAAAAGCTGTCGCGGCATTAAAAGAAGTGTATTCGGCTGTCGAAAGCCTTAAAAATTCAGACCGGGACGAGTTCATTTTCTTAACGCGTATGCGCTCGCCCATAAAAAAAATTCAGGAAAAATACCGCTTTCAGGTGCTTATGCGCTTAAAGTCGGAAAAATATCTCCCCGAATTTTACGACCTTGCGGTAAAACACACTTCCGCATCGGTACTCGTTTTCGTGGAAGAAAACCCGTCGGGTCTATCATAAATCAATCAAAGGAGCGTTCGTAATGCAAAAGCGTTTCGTCGTACAGGACGGCGACCCCGTATTAAGGCGGGTGTGCGACCCCGTCAGAAATTTCAATAAAGAGCTTCACGACTTACTCGACGATATGAAGGTAACCGTCCGCGCGGAAAACGGCGCGGGTCTCGCCGCGCCGCAGATAGGAGTATCTCTCCGCGTGGTGGTAATAGACGTGCAGGAAGGCTTTTACGAGCTTATAAATCCCGAAATCGTCGCGTTCAAGGGCGAGCAGGTCGGACCCGAAGGCTGTCTTTCGGTTAAGGGCAAGCAAGGCACCGTCCGCCGCCCCGCAAAGGTCAAGGCGGAGTACCGCGACCGTCACGGCAAAAAACACAAGCTCACCGCGGAAGGCTTTTTCGCCCGCGCCGTCTGCCACGAACTCGACCATTTAAACGGCGTGCTGTATATAGATAAAGCGGACGAGATTTACGACCTTCCCCCCGAAGAATAATTCCCCGTAACCCGTCGTCGTCCCCCCCCCAAAAAAAAACGGTCAGGTAATTTATGAAAATAATCTTTGCAGGCAGTCCGCAATTCGCCGTACCGCCGCTTGAAAAACTCGTGCAAAACGGCAAAAACGTAGTCGCCGTAATAACCCGGCCGGACAAGCCCGTCGGCAGAAAAAAAATACTCACGGCCACGCCCGTAAAGGTAAGGGCAACGGAGCTCGGCTTGCCCGTGTACGACTTTGCAAAAATAAAAAACGAAGTTTCAACTTTAAAGGAAATCGGCGCGGATATTATGATAACCTGCGCTTACGGTCAGCTCCTTACGCAGGAAGTTTTAAACTGTTTCAAAGGCGGCGTCTGGAATATCCACGCGTCGCTGTTGCCCGAGTTTCGCGGCGCGTCGCCCATACAGGCGGCTATCGCGGCGGGTAAAACGCATACGGGCGTAACTGTAATGAAAACCGAGCTCTCGCTCGATTCGGGCGGAATACTTCTTGCAAAGCGTCTGGAAATAAACGGCGCAACCTGCGGCGAGCTTACCGAACGGCTCTCAATACTCGGAGCGGACGCCGCTTTAGAATGCGTAAACTTACTCGAAAAGGGCGAAACACAGCTCTTAATGCAGGATGAAGGCAAGGTCACTTACTGCAAAAAAATAGAAAAAGCCGACTGTAAAATAGATTTTTCCCGCCCCGCGCAAAGTGTGGTAAACGCAATCAAGGCGTACAGCCCCGCGCCCGCCGCTCACTGTAACCACGGCGGCATCGCGCTCAATATTTTAAACGCGGAAACTTGCTCGCTCCCGTGCGGCAAAGTAGGCGAAGTGGTCGCCGCGGATAAACGCGGCATAGCCGTAAGCTGTGGCGACGGCTGTATTTTAATAACGGCGTTACAACCCGCGGGCGGCAAGGCAATGTCCGCCGCCGACTTTATAAACGGCAGAAAGATAAAGGCGGGGGATACCCTTGACTAATCCGCTTACAGACCCCTATCTGGTCTTAACCAAGGTATATTCGGGGGGCAAATATCTCAAACAGTCGCTTGCGGAAACGGCCGTCGAACCCTTAAACAAGGCGCGTACCGTAAAGATATGCTACGGCGTACTCGAAAAAGACGGTTATCTGGAGCATATAGTGGGGGCAAACGCCAAAACCAAGCCCAAAAACTCGGTAAAGCTCGTAATAAAAATCGCGCTGTATATGCTCGAATTTATGCAGAAGAACGACTATATGGTGGTAGACTACGCCGTCCAACTCACGAAAAAGCTGGGCAAAGACGGCGCGTCGGGCTTCGTAAACGCCTTTCTGCGCTCTTACGAAATTCCGCCCCTGCCGCAGAAAACGGAAGAGCGGATAAGCGTAACGGCAAGCGCGCCCGTATGGCTCGTAAAGAAGCTGCGCCGCTCGTATAAGGAAGATTGCGAAAAAATACTTTCCGCCCCGTCGCTCGGCGTGTGCGTCCGTTTCGAGCGGAACGCGGAAGAATATCTTAAAAAACCGCATACCGCAACGCCCTTTAAGGACGCGTATATCTTTGAAAATTTCACCCGCGACGGCGGTTTTTTCACGGGCGACTATACCTTTCAGTCCATAGGTTCAATCGCTATCTGCAATATAGTAGCGGGTCTTTCGTCGCAGAATGGCGAAATAAGTAACAAAACCCTGCTCGACGCCTGCGCCGCACCGGGCGGCAAATCGGTATTGCTTTCAAAGAGCTTCAAAAGCGTAACCGCCTGCGAGCTTCATCCGCACAGGGTGGAATTAATAAACGCGTATTGCTCGCGTATGGGCGCGGAAAACGTTGCCGCCGTTCAGGCGGACAGCTCGGTTTTCAATACCGAATACGCCGATAAATTCGACGCGGTGCTGTGCGACGCTCCATGCTCGGGAGCGGGCGTAATAAACGAAAATCCCGATATAAAGCTTTTCCGCAAGGAAAGCGATATAAAAGAACTCACGGCAATTCAGCTTAAAATACTCGATAATTGTTGCAGGTATTTAAAGAGCGGCGGTATACTTTTCTATTCCACCTGCTCCGTTCTCCCCGAAGAAAACGACAGCGTCGCCCACGATTTTCTCCAATTGCACCCCGAATATGCGCTCGTTAAGCCACAATCCCCGCTCGGCGGCATACAAACATCCTACGGCTTGCAGTTTTTGCCGCACTTATCCATGGGCGCAGGCTTCTTTATAACAGCCTTTAAAAAATCATGAAAAAGATATTGCAGGATTTATCCTTAGAAGAACTTGAAACACTCGTGCTGTCTCTCGGCGAAAAAAAATTCCGCGCGTCACAGCTCTATACGGGGCTTATGCTCGGCAAGGCAATCTCGTCGGTAAATATCCCCGCAGGTCTGCGCGAAAGACTTCTTAACGAGTACGAAGACCTGCCCGTAAAAATAATAAAGACGCTTAAATCAACGGACGGTACGCAAAAATATCTCTTTGCCCTTGCAGACGGCAACGTAATCGAAGGCGTTTTAATGAGCTATAAATACGGCAACACGCAGTGCGTTTCCACTCAGGTCGGTTGCCGTATGGGCTGTAAATTCTGCGCAAGCACTCTCGGCGGGCTCGTCCGCAATCTCACTTCGGGCGAAATTCTCTCGCAGGTGCTTGCGGTAAACGCCGCAAACGGCGGCAACCTTTCCAAACGCGCCGTAACCAATCTGGTTTTAATGGGTAGCGGCGAACCGCTCGATAACTACCAAAGCGTAATAACCTTTTTAAAATGCGTCTCGGCGGAAGGCGGAATTAATATTTCCCCCCGCAATATATCCCTTTCAACGTGCGGCTTAGTCCCCAAAATTTACGATTTGGCGGACACGGGCTTGCCGGTAAACTTAACCATATCCCTGCACCAGACCACGGACGAAGGCAGGGCGAGAACTATGCCCGTTGCCAAAAAATATTCCATAGCCGAAATTTTAAAGGCGTGCGACTACTACTTTAATAAGACGGGCAGACGGTATATATTCGAATATACGCTCATTCACGGCGAAAACTGCGAAAAGGAACACGCGCAGGGCTTAATAAATTTGTTAAAGGGCAAGCCGTGCCATATAAATTTAATCCGCCTGAACGAAGTAAAGGAACGCTCCTTAAAAGCTTTGGACGAAAAGGCGGCTTACCGCTTTTTGGGTATGCTCGAAAAGGGCGGCTTATCCGCAACCTTGCGCAGACAGATAGGCTCGGATATAGGCGGTGCGTGCGGTCAGCTCCGCGCCGATTATCTCAAATAAAAGGAGTTTAAAATGCAAATCAAAATCGCCCCTTCCATACTTTCAGCCGACTTTTCCGCCGTGGGCGAAGCGGTTAAAAATCTCGAAAAATGCGGCGCGGACTTAATTCATTGCGACGTAATGGACGGCTCCTTCGTAGGTCCCATAACCTTCGGCGGTCAGATGATAAAAAATATCCGTCCGCTCACTAAGCTCCCGCTCGACGTGCATCTTATGATAGAGCACCCCAAAACGCAGATTAAATTTTTCGCCGACGCGGGCGCGGATATAATAACGGTGCACTACGGCGCGTGCGAAAAAATTTCCCCCGACTATTTACGGGAAACGCTCGAACTCATCAAATCCCACGGCGTAAAGTGCGGCGCGGTCGTCAATCCGGACGTTCCCGTGGAAAAAATCTTCCCCGTGTTTCCGCTCTGCGATATGGTTCTCTTAATGTCCGTGTTCCCCGGTTACGGCGGACAGAAGTTCATTCCCGAAGTGCTCGATAAGGTAAAGCTTGCCCGCGCCCGCGCAATAGAAATAGGCAAGCCCGATATGGATATAGAAATAGACGGCGGCGTAACCGGACAAAACGCAAAAATCATCAGGTCTGCGGGCGCAAACGTACTCGTGGCGGGTTCTGCGGTTTTCAACGCTCCCGATATGAAAAAAGCTATCTCGAATCTGAAAAACTGAAAATATTGCCGTAACGCTTTTCCCTTAAATTCCGTATAATGTAAAAAGGGGTATACCCGAACGATAAAAGGGGGAACGCAATGACGGTAATCTGTATCAAACCGCCCAAGCCTGTAAGGAAAATTTTAAGGCTCATCTGCCGCAAATAGTTAAACTCTATGAATTATATCGATTTACACTGCGACACTCTCACCGCCTGCGCCGACGGCAAAAAGGAGCTTATCGACTGCAACCTGCAAACGGATATCCTTAAACTCAAAAAAAGCGGTTGCGCGGCACAGTGCTTCGCAATCTTCACAAACGGCTCGGACTCTAAAGCGAAGTTCGGGGAATATCTCTCGTTCTATAACTCCGCGCTTTCAAAGCACGGAGATTTTCTCTTTCCCGTAACCCGCTTTTCCCATCTTGCAAAAGCCCAAGCCCAAAATAAAATAGGCAGTATGCTGACGGTGGAAAATTTAGGCTTCACCGACGGAAATCCCGACGAAATTCAAAAGCTCAAAAATAACGGCGTGATAATGGCAAGCCTTGTCTGGAACGATAAAAACGCCTGCGCCCAGCCCAATCTCGTCTTTGAAAACGGCTTGCCACGTTTCGATAAAAACAATGAAAACGGTTTAACTGAGCGCGGTAAAGCGGCGGCGGAGCTTCTCGACGAGCTTAAAATAATAATCGATATTTCCCACCTGTCGGACGGCGGTGTAAGCGATTTGCTTGAAAACAGAAAAATTCCGCTCGTCGCCAGCCATTCCAACGCCCGCGCAGTCTGCCCCGTAAGCCGCAACTTAACCGACGCGCAAATAAAAAAAATCGCCGACTGCGGCGGAGTGGTGGGGGTCAATTTCTGCCCCGATTTTATAGGGGATAAAGATATTTATAGCGGCGTGTACGCCCATATTTCCCATATTATAAATACGGGCGGGCAGGACTGCGTTGCTCTCGGCAGTGATTTCGACGGTATTCCCGCCCCCGAAAATCTGGAAGACTGCACTAAAATGCCGCAACTGTTTTCGTATTTGTCCCGCCGCGGAATAAAGGACGTTATTCTGGAAAAGCTGGCTTTTTCAAACTTCGCCCGCGTATTTTCCGAGATAAACCCGTAACCCCCCGAACAACGTTTCTTTATACAAAATAAGAACCGCGTTGCATATGCAACGCGGCCGATTTTTTTATAGCGAAAACAAAGCGTATAAAAACTTACGCTCTTTCAACGGACTTTAAGCATCTCGTGCAAACGTAGCCGGAAACGGGCTTGCCGTCGTTGCCTACGTAGGAAACCTTCTGAACGTTTGCTTTAAAAGTTCTTCTCGTTCTTCTCTTGGAATGGCTCACGTTATTGCCGGTAGTCTGACCCTTTCCGCACACCGTGCATACTCTTGACATATTTCATACCTCCGTGGGTTTATAACTCAAAATAAAGCCGAATTTTTCGGTCGGCTTTACACAATATAACATACGTAATAAAAAAAATCAATCGATTTTGGCTTTAAAGTTTTATTTTTTTGCCGAAAAACCAAAATAATTTTAACCGCATACCGTAAAAACTCAATATTTTGAGATAAAATATAAAAAAAACTTGCAAAATGAAAATATATAGTTTAAAATAATAGGGCGGTGAAACAAAAATTCGCGTTTCGCCAAGGAGAACACAATGTCGGTAAACACCAGCAACGTCTACGGTAAAATTTCAATATCCGATTCAGCCATCGCAAAGGTGGCTAAAAACGCTGCGCTCGAGTGTTACGGCATAGTGGATACGGTTTCCAGCAAGCTTACCGATTCCATCGGCGAGCTGTTCAAAAAACAACCCGACGGGCGCGGCGTAAAGGTCGTGACCAACGGCGACAGAATTTATATCGACGTAAGCGTAATAGTTAAGTACGCCGTCTCGATAAACGCCGTGGCGGAGTCGTTAAAGGAAAGCGTAAAATACCGCGTGGAAAAATTCACGGGTATGATAGTGGATACGGTCAACGTAAACGTCATCGGCGTAAAGCTTTAATCACCGTATACACTTCGCAAATTTAAAAAACACAAACTTCGTCTATCCAACCGTACAAGACTTATAAAGAGGTCCTATGCAAAAAACGATAAACAGCACCGAATTTCGTAAAATGGTGGCGTCGGGCGCGCGAATGCTCGAAATAAACAGAGCGAAAGTAGACTCGCTCAACGTATTCCCCGTACCCGACGGCGACACGGGCACGAATATGTCGCTCACTCTCCAGTCGGCAGTGAGAGAGATGAACGGTTGCACCTCCAACCGCTTTCAGGAAATTTGCGATGCCGTATCCAAGGGCGCGCTTCGCGGCGCGCGCGGCAACTCGGGCGTAATTTCTTCCCAGATTTTCCGCGGCATCTGCTCGGTTATCCGCGACGTTAAGGACGGATTCGATACCAGAACCTTCGCCAAAGCCTTGGAGCAAGGCTCTAAGGTAGCCTACGGCGCGGTCTCCATTCCCAAAGAAGGCACTATATTAACGGTAGTAAGACTTATGGCTGAAAGCGCGGGCAAGCTCGCGGGCAAGCATAAGGATTTCATAGAATTTTTCAACGCGCTAATCGCAGTAGGCGACGAAGCTCTGGCAAAAACCCCCGAACTTCTTCCCGTACTCAAAAAAGCGGGCGTAGTCGACTCGGGCGGTATGGGTCTTATGACCATAATCCGCGGCTTCCTGTCCGCGCTCTCCGGCGAAGACAGCGATTTGGGCGAAATTCCCACCGAAGCGGCTGCAACCGGCAGCTCGCAGGACGACGTGTTCGGCGACAACTCCGATATAGTCAATCTCGATTTAGGTGAAATCGAGTTCGCGTACTGCACCGAATTTTTCATAATCAATATCAAGCCTATGACCACGCTTGCGGATATCGTCAAGTTAAAGGAAAAACTGATGAACATCGGCGACAGCGTAATCTGTATAGGCGATTTAGAGCTTATAAAAGTCCACGTTCACACCAACACCCCCGGCATTGCGCTCTCGTTCGCGCTCGAACTCGGCGAACTCGACAGAATTAAAATCGAGAATATGCTCGAAGAAAACCGCGCGCTCAAAGCCAAGCTCGAAGCCGAAAAGAAAGAGATGGGTATGCTCGCAATCTGCGCGGGTAAGGGACTTGAAGAAATTTTCAAAGACTTGATGTGCGACAGAGTTATCGAAGGGGGGCAGACTATGAACCCTTCCGCACAGGACGTAGCCGACGCCGTCCAGAAGATAAACGCGTCCAACGTATTCGTATTCCCCAACAACTCAAACGTAATTCTTGCGGCGGAGCAGGCAAAGGATTTGGTCACAAACCGCACCATTCACGTAATTCCCACCAAAAACGTACCGCAAGGCTTTGCGGCTGCGCTCGCGTTCAATCCCGAAGCGTCCGTACCCGAAAACAAAACAAATATGACCCACGCTATAGATAACGTATCGGCAGGTCAGGTAACTTACGCCGTAAGGGAAACCACGATGAACGGCTTCAAGTTAAAGGAAGGGGATATCATCGGGCTTGACAACAAGCGTATTCTCGCCAAGAGCGACAATATAGAAGATACCACCGTAAAACTCGTAAAACAGCTCAAAAACGACGAGCACGAAATGATTACCCTGTATTACGGCGACGGCGTAACCGAAGAAGACGCCGCGGCTCTTGCGGAAAAACTCTCCGCACAGTATCCCGACTGCGATATAGACTATCATTTCGGCGGACAGCCCGTATATTATTACGTCGTCTCTCTCGAGTAAAAAACGCGTATATACTTCGAATAACGGCGTTAAGCTCCGTGCCGCCTTGCTCATTTACGCAAAGTAAACTCGCGTCGGACGGTACTCGCTTGCCTTGTTCTTCTCGTATCTCCGCGTTTTTACCGCTCTCTCCGTCATTGCGAGCCTTTGGCGAAGCAATCCAGAATAACACAAAACGGAACAATTCCCCACTTGTCATTCTGAGCCTTGGCGAAGAACCCCATCGACCAAACCGCAAACACTTATTACCACAAAATTAAACTCAAACGGCGGGACGCAAGTCCCGCTTTCATTATAAATATGCAGCTCACAGACCTGAAATATATCTCCGAAAAACGGGAGAGAGAATTTAATAAACTCAATATATATACGCTTGAAGAGTTGGTTCGCCACTTCCCGCGCGACTATCTCGACCTTACCCGCGTAACGCCGCTCACTGCCGCGTATCATAACGCGGTAATACTCACCAAGTGCGAAGTTTTAAGCGTGGAAGTAAACAGAACGGCGCGCTGTCCGTTCGTAAAAGCGGCGTGCGTCCAAAGCGGAACTTACTTCACCGCCATATGGTTCAATCAACTATACGTGGCAACCAAATTAAAACGCGGCGACTATCTCTTTTACGGCAGGGTACAGAACAAGTACGGCTTAGGCTGTCAGATGAACAACCCCACCTTCGAACCCGTAGATAAAAATTACGGCTTAAAGGGTATAGTCCCCGTCTATTCGCTTTCGGGCAACTTGACGCAGGGCGTAGTCCGCGTATCGGTAAAACAGGCGTTGCAAAAACTCCCGTTCGTCAGCCGCATACCCTTGCCGTTACAGAAGAAATACGAGCTTATTTCCTTGAAATCGGCTTACGAAAAAGTACATTGCCCCAAGAATATGTTTGAATTAAGGCAGGGCTCCGAGCGTATCGCCTTAGAAGAGTACTTCCTGTTGGTCTCCGCTTTCAAGGTAATAAAGGGCGACAGGGAAGAAGCTCGCCGCCGCAAATATTCGGTGACCAAGGACGAACTCGCAGAATTTATTGCCCGCTTTCCATTCCCGTTTACCAAAGGTCAGAACAGCGCGGTAAACGCAGTTTTCAAGGCGGTGCATTCCCGCCGTAAAATGAATATGCTCTTGCAGGGCGACGTGGGCAGCGGCAAGACGGCGGTTGCGTTAAGCGGCGTATATATGGCGGTTAAAAGCGGTTATCAGGCGGCAATGCTCGCCCCTACCGAAGTGCTTGCCCGCCAGAACTTCGGTCTTTTGCAAAGGTATTTCCCCGATTATTCGGTAGCCCTTCTCGTCGGCTCTACGCCCACTGCCGAAAAGCGCGCGGTAAAAGCGGCGGCGGCAAACGGCGAAATAGATATCGTCTGCGGTACTCACGCAGTGTTGCAGGACGACGTGGCTTTTAAAAATCTCGCCTTCGCGGTATGCGACGAACAGCACCGTTTCGGCGTTGCGCAACGCTCCGCGCTCATAGAAAAGGGTGCGGGCTGCGACGTGCTCGTAATGTCCGCAACCCCCATTCCGCGCACGCTCTCGCTCATACTTTACGGCGATTTAGACGTAACTTCGATAACCGATAAACCGCGTTCGCGGCAGGATATATCCACGGCAATCGTTCCCGAACGCAAGTACCGCGATATGCTTTTATACGTAGCCGAACAGGCTAAGCTCGGCAACCAGTCGTACTTCGTCTGCCCTAAAATCGAAGGTGACGACGAAGGCACGCTCATGTCTGTAACCGAGCTTTACGACTATCTGCGCTCCAAACTGCCGCAAACCCGTTTCGCGCTGTTGCACGGCAAAATGAAAGAAAAGGAAAAGACGGACATAATGTCCGCTTTCAAGGCAAAGGAGTACGACTGTCTCGTTTCCACCACGGTAATCGAAGTCGGCGTGGACGTTCCCGACGCAACCACGATGATAATCTTCGATGCGGAAAGATTCGGGCTTTCCCAGCTCCACCAGCTGCGCGGCAGGGTAGGCAGGGGGGATAAAAAGAGCTACTGCTTCCTTTTGACGCGTTCGCAGAGCGAAGAAGCGCACGAGCGCCTGTCCGTAATCAAAAACTGTTCGGACGGATTCAAAATAGCCGAAGAAGATTTGCGCCTGCGCGGCGGCGGCGAGTTTATAGGCACCCGCCAGAGCGGCAGACTTATGAACGAAATAAAAAATCTGCGTTTCCCCGTAGATACGGTAATCACGGCTAAAGCCATTTCGGACGACGCCTTTTCGGGCGAATACGATATAGAAGAATTGCGCCGCACGGCTTACGAAAAATATTCCCACCTTGCCGAAGTTTCGCTCAATTAGCGCGTTTTCGGGCGGAAAACCGGGCAATTTCGCCCCCGCAAGGCTACTTTATTATTATATAGTAAAAAAATACCGTCAAAACGATTGACAATCAAAATACCGTCTGTTAAAATCATTAGGCACGCTATAACGGCGTGCTTATATTATTATGCCAAAAACTCCGCGGCGTTTAAGGGTATGCGGCGGGGTGAAAATTCCACTAAAACAAGGAGGTAAAACTTATGCCTACGATTAACCAGCTCATAAGAAACGGCAGAGAAAGACAGGTTTATAAGAGCAAGTCGCCCATTCTGGACAACTGCCCGCAAAAGCGCGGCGTGTGCCTTTCGGTTACGACCACCACTCCCAAAAAGCCCAACTCTGCTATAAGAAAGATTGCAAGGGTTCGTTTGACCAACAAGCAGGAAGGTACCGTATACATTCCCGGCGAAGGTCACAACCTGCAGGAACACTCATCGGTTCTTATCCGCGGCGGAAGAGTTAAGGATTTGCCCGGCGTTCGTTACCACATCATCCGTGGCGCGCTCGATACGGCAGGCGTTTCCAAGCGTATGCAGGCTCGTTCCCGTTACGGCGCAAAACGCCCCAAAAAGTAATCGACTCTCTCGCGTAATTTAAAGACGTAAAGTCGGAATTTCGTGAACCCCTACTTGTTTTCGGGATTATTTCACCCTTACCGAATAAAAGTAGGCAGTATTCACGGCAAACGCCGTGGAGAAGGTATGCTACCCCGAAAAAGGGGCAAGCATCAGCTTATTTAAGGTAACACCCTTAAAAATCAAAAAGGAGGACAACACTATGCCCAGAAGAGGCGGCGTTCCCAAAAGGGACGTATTACCCGACCCCGTGTATAATTCCAAGGTTGTAACCAAACTGGTCAACCAGATTATGTACGACGGCAAGCGCGGAACGGCACAGAACATCGTTTACGACGCTTTCAATATTATGAGCGAAAAGCTCGGCAAAGACGCAATGGAAATCTTCGAACAGGCAATGAACAACATTATGCCCGTTCTGGAAGTAAAGGCAAGGAGAGTAGGCGGCGCCAACTATCAGGTGCCCATCGAAATCAGACCCGAAAGGCGTCAGACTCTTGCAATCCGCTGGCTCGTAATAGCAACCCGTAAGCGCAGCGAGCGCGAAATGAGCGCAAAGCTCGCGGCGGAACTTATAGACGCTTACAACAACGCAGGCGGCGCGGTTAAGAAAAAGGAAGATACGCACAGAATGGCAGAAGCGAACAAGGCGTTCGCGCACTTCCGTTTTTAATAGGTGACTTATGGCAAGAGAATACGATTTATTGCACACCAGAAACATCGGTATAATGGCGCATATCGACGCAGGTAAAACCACCACGACCGAGCGTATTCTGTACTACACAGGTATAAATCATAAAATCGGCGAAACGCACGACGGCTCGGCAACCATGGACTGGATGGTTCAGGAACAGGAAAGGGGTATAACCATCACTTCCGCCGCAACCACCTGCCATTGGACAAGGTCGGGTCAGTCCAAAAAGGACGAGTGCAGAATAAACATTATCGACACTCCGGGGCACGTTGACTTCACGGTAGAAGTAGAGCGTTCGCTCCGTGTACTCGACGGCGCGGTCGCAACCTTCTGCGCGAAGGGCGGCGTAGAACCCCAGTCAGAAACGGTATGGCGTCAGGCAGATAAGTACAAAGTTCCCCGTATAGCTTACGTAAATAAAATGGACATCAACGGCGCGAACTTCAAAAGAGCGGTCGAAATGATGCGCGAAAGACTTTCCGCCAACCCCGTTCCCATCGAGCTTCCCATCGGTAAGGAAGAAACCTTCAAGGGTATCGTAGACCTTATTGAAATGAACGCCGAAATTTACGACAGCGAAGACGGCAAGCAGTACCACCGCGACGAAATCCCCGCGGACATGCTCGCCGAAGCCGAAGAAGCCCACATGGCTGTAATGGAAGCGGCTGCCGAAGGCGACGACGAGCTTATGGAAAAGTTCCTTGAAACAATGGAGCTTACCCCCGAAGAGATAAGAAAGGGCTTAAGAAAGGCTACCATAGCCATGAAATGCACCCCCGTTCTCTGCGGTTCTTCCTATAAGAACAAGGGCGTTCAGATGCTTTTGGACGCGGTTATAGACTACCTTCCTTCCCCCGTAGACGTAGCTCACGTCAAGGGCGTAAACCCCGATACAGGTGCTGAAGAAGAGAGAGAAACGTCGGACGACGCTCCCTTCGCAGGTCTTGCGTTCAAAATCGCAACCGACCCCTTCGTAGGCCGTCTTGCATATTTCAGAGCATATTCGGGCGTTCTCGAATCCGGCTCTTACTGCTACAACTCCACTAAGGGCAAAAAGGAAAGGGTAGGCCGTCTCGTACAGATGCACGCCAACACCCGTACCGAAATCCCCAAAATATATTCTGGCGATATCTGCGCCATAGTCGGTCTTAAGGATACGGCTACGGGCGACACGCTCTGCGACGAAAAGCACCCCATAGTGCTTGAGCAAATGACTTTCTCCGACCCCGTTATCCAGCTTTCGATTGAACCCAAAACCAAAGCGGGACAGGAAAAGATGACCATGGCTCTCGTAAAGCTCGCCGAAGAAGACCCCACCTTCAAAACGTATACCGACCAGGAAACGGGTCAGACCATTATCGCGGGCATGGGCGAGCTTCACCTTGACATCATCGTAGACAGACTTTTAAGAGAGTTCAAGGTAGAAGCAAACGTCGGCGCACCTCAGGTTGCTTACCGCGAAACCATCCGTCAGGCAGTCGATTGCGAAGGTATGTACAAGCGTCAGTCGGGCGGTAAAGGTCAGTACGGTCACTGCAAGCTCCATATGATTCCCGGCGAACCCGGCTCGGGCTACGTGTTCGAAGACCTTACGGTCGGCGGCTCTATTCCCAAGGAATATATCCCCGCAATCGATAAGGGTATCCGCGGCGCGGCAAGAAACGGTTTCCTTGCGGGCTACGAAGTGGTAGACTTCAAAATTCAGGTCTACGACGGCAGCTATCACGAAGTCGACTCTTCGGAAATGGCGTTCCAGATTGCAGGCTCCATGGGCTTTAAAGACGGTATGGCAAAGGCGAAAGCCGTCCTGCTCGAACCCATAATGAAAGTCGAAGTCGTCACTCCGGACGACTATTTCGGCGATATCATGGGCAACGTAACCGCACGCCGCGGCACGATAGTGTCCACGGACGACAGAGCGGGCGCAAAGGTAGTAGACGCAGAAGTTCCCCTTTCGGAGATGTTCGGTTACGCAACCGACCTTCGTTCGAGAACTCAGGGCCGCGGACAGTTCACCATGCAGTTCGACCACTACGCAGAAGTGCCTAAGTCGGTATCCGAAAAAGTCATCGGCGAAAGAGCTAAAAGGAATTAATTTCCCAAATGTCGTCCTGAGCGCAGTCGAAGGACCCCATTGGTTAATAGCACCACACTGTGAAACCCTTTCCCGTCATTGCGAGCGTTAGCGAAGCAATCCAGAAGCACGCAAAGCGACAGCGAAGAATCTCAAGGGTAAAACCGCTCTACACCGATACGAAACCGCAAAATATTTCAAAAAATTCGCGTCTTTTTAATTGTCTTTTTTGTATTTTTAATATATAATAAAGTCAGCGTGAAAAAAGTGCGCGTAAAAAATGCAGCAATAATGATAGATAGCTGCGACGCCTTTCCGGAGCGTCATTCATAGCGTCAGCGAAGAATCTCTCCGGTTTCAAGGCGGAAGTTATCATTTTTATAAAAAAATAAAAAACAGGAGTAACAAAAATGGCAAAGGCTAAGTACGACAACAGCAAGCCCCACGTTAACATCGGCACAATCGGCCACGTTGACCACGGCAAGACCACTCTGACCGCAGCTATCACTATGGTAATGGCGTGCAAAGGTCAGGCAG
>CAJTLF010000014.1 GCA_910577555.1 uncultured Christensenella sp.
CGTGAGTTTTGGGAAACTAAGTTTCCCTGCCCGCAATTTTTAAGGGCAAAGAAATATATAATTGCGGGCATTCCCTTCCAGTGAGCCGAAAGTTTTCGCAAATTGGGTGCGCCGGCGCAAAGGCGTGACTTTGCTTGCGCAGTGAATAATTGTAATTCACGAATTTCTCGGCTATTCTGCGCCTGCGAAATTCCGTGAGTTTGGGAAACTAAGTTTCCCTGCCCGCAATTTTTAAGGGCAAAGAAATATACAATTGCGGGCATTCCCTTCCGGTGAGCCGAAGGCTTTCGCAAATTGGGTGCGCCGGCGCAAAGGCGTGACTTTGCTTGCGCAGTGAATAATTGTAGTTCACGAATTTCTCGGCTATTATGCGCCTGCGAAATTCCGTGAGTTTTGGGAAGTGGTTGCGTGTATTTGGTGCGATTTGTTCCGTTTTGTGTTTTTTGGATTGCTTCGTCGCTACGCTTCTCGCAATGACGGGGGGGTACGCTCGCGATGACGGGAGTTCACGCAGGGCGACAAAAGGGTGTTTTTCTGGATTGCTTCGCTTTGCTCGCGATGACGGGAGCTCACGCAGGGCGACAAAAGGGGAATCAGGGGCGGCGGGAGAAGATGCAGCCGCAGTAGTTCTGGCGGTACAGCGAGTATTCCTTTGAAAGGTTGCAGCTGCGGAGATAGCCGCCGCGCTTTTTAAAGTCCGAATACAGCCATTTTTCGCCGCCCAGCCTTTCGCCTGTTTCGTTAATAGCCGTTGCATTTTTAAGCGGGCTTACCGTAAGTGTGGTAGTGAAGAAGTCGAAATTATGCTCTTTTGCAAGCTCCGCCGTCTTTTTAAGCCGAAGCTCGAAGCATTTTAAACACCGCTCGCCGCCTTCCGGACAGCTTTCAAGTCCCTTTACCGCAGAATAAAATTCGCTCTGTTCCCCGTCGCAGTCGATAAAATCCGCCCAGCCCGTTTGGGAAATAAACCTTTTAAGCTCTTCCTTGCGCTTGGAATATTCGGGCTCGTCTATATTGGGGTTGTAGAACAGCACGGTTACTTTGAAATATTCCTTTAGCCGTTCAAGGCACGCCGACGAGCAGGGGGCGCAGCAGCAGTGCAGTAAGACGCGTTTGCCTGCGTTTTCCTGCGCTGACTTTAAAAACCTGCCGTCGTAGTCCACTTTATTCATAACACGATTGTAACACTTCGGGCGCGTTTTATCAAGCGTTTTTCGGGATAGCGCACTTCATTTCGATTGACCTTTTTTCTGAATTGTGGTATTATTGACTATATAATTTCCGGAGAGCGTTATGGCAAGTTTAAAACTGAGCAATCTCGATAAAGTATTCCCTTCAGGGGAAAGGGCGTTATACGACGTAAATCTCGAAGTCCGCGACGGCGAATTTTTGGTGATTTTAGGCGGGGAGAACAGCGGCAAGTCTACCGTTTTAAGGTTGACTGCGGGGCTTGATACCGAGAGCGACGGCAAAGTTTTTATAGACGGTAAGGACGTTACCGACAGCGACCCCAAGGACAGGGATATCGCGATGGTTTTCAAGAGCGCGACAATTTATCCTACGATGAACGTTTTCGACAACCTTGCTTACAGTCTTAAAATGCGCAAGGCTCCCGCCGCACTGGTGAACGAGAGAGTTAAGGTAGTTTCGGCAGTTCTCGGGCTGGACGAAGTTTTGTACCGCAAGCCCAAGACGCTTACTTCCGCACAGAAGCAACGCGTTGCGCTGGGCAGGGCGATAGTGCGCGAGCCGCGCGTTTATCTGCTTGACGACCCCCTATCGGGCTTGGACGACAAGCTGAGACGGGAGCTTTTAAGCGTTATAATAAATTTGCAGGCGAGAATGAAAGCGACCTTCGTTTACGCGACCAAGAACGTGAACGAGGCGATGACTATGGGCACGCGCATAGCCGTTATGAAAAACGGATTTTTGCAACAGTCCGACACGCCCGCGAACTTATACGATTATCCCGCCAACGAGTACGTGGCGTTTTTGGTAGGTGCGCCCACGATTAACTTTATTCGCGATGCGGAGATAGTTGCGGGTGAAAACGGATACCTTGCGCAATTCAAGGGCGGGGAGATTGCTTTGCCCGAAAGTATAGTAAAGCGGTTTGAAAATATCGCCGCATACGCCGGTAGCGGAAAGCGCGTTACTCTCGGAATAAGACCGGAGGACGCTAAGTCGGGCGACGGCGAAATCAAGGGGAAAGTAGTCAAAGCCGAAAACGGCGCAAACTACGCCGAATGCGAGATTGCCCCCGATATATCCTTTACTTTCGCCGCCGACAAGGAGTACGCGGCAGGTGCGGAAGTTTGCCTTTCTTTGGATAAGGACAGGCTGCATATATTCGACGCCGAAACGCGCCTTACTCTGCTTGCCCGCGATGCGGGATACGCGGAGAGCGGTTTGCCCGATACTCATTTTAAGCCGTTGGGGTTCGTGGAAGAAGAGAGTATTTATTACGGCTCGAAAGTGGCTAAAGCTCAAAACAAAAGAAAATAATTTTAAAAAGCCCCCGTAAACCGCGGGGGTTTAAATTTGCGCGAACGCGTTTAAAAACGGGTTTTTAAGGCGATAATTTACTTAATTTCCGCAATCGGTGCGGGAATATGCTTGAAATAACGGTATTTTTATGGAGATAATACTCGACGCGCTGTGGGATACTTTAAAGGTGTTCCCCTTTCTGTTCCTTATATACGTACTGATAGAAATTCTGGAGCACCGCACGCATCTCACCCAAAACCAAAAAATATTACAGGGAAACCTTGCTCCGCTCATCGGCTCGGCTACGGGGCTTATTCCGCAATGCGGTTTTTCCGTTATGGCGGCTAAGCTGTACGACAGGGGCTTTATACGCACGGGTACGATTATGGCGGTGTTTATCGCCACTTCGGACGAGGCGTTGATTTTGCTCATTTCGGACGTTTCCGCGGCGGGTGCGGTGATGCCGCTTATATTTATCAAGCTGGTTTACTCGGTGGCGGTTGGTTACCTTACCAACTTTATTCTGCCCAAAGAAAGGTTGGAGAGCGTGGCGACGCAGGAAGTTCCCGCGCACTTTTGCTGTGACGAACACGACGGGCGGGGGTTGCTTGGCGAGAACTCCGACTTTAAAACTTTTTTCATAAGCCCGCTTATTCACTCGCTTAAAATATGGCTGTATCTGCTTATCGTAAATCTCGTGTTCGGATACATTATCGATTTGGCGGGCGGGGAAGGCGTGATTGCCGAAAACGCGTTGCAGGGCGGGGCGTACGTCCAGCCCCTTATTACCGCGCTTATCGGGCTTATTCCCAACTGCGCGTCGAGCGTCATTCTGACGGGGGCGTACACGAGCGGGGCGATTACTTTCGGAAGTCTGGTTTGCGGGCTTTGCTCTAACGCGGGGCTGGGGCTGGTGGTGCTGTTTAAAAACCCCAAGCGGTTAAAGCGGAATATTCTTATAGTGGTGGCGATGTACGTCCTTGCGGTGATTGCGGGATTGATTATAAACGCGATTATGCTTGCTATTCCCAACCCGTCTTTCTGACGGGTTTTTTTGTAAGGCTCAGAATGACAAGGGGCGCAGTGTTGTTTTGTGTTCTTTTGGATTGCTTCGTCGCTACGCTCCTCGCAATGACGGGGAGAAGAGTGCGCAATGACGGGTGGGTGGGGAATGACAAGAGAGAAAGTGTTTGGAGTGTAAGGGGGTAAAACAGTTGATAATTTTTTCTGTTTATGGTAAAATACGGGAAAGTCGTTTTTTAAGGTAGATTATGGCACTGAAAACAGACAATCTCGAAGGCAAGGAAATTGCTTTGGATTATAAGCGCGACTCCCTTCCCCAAGGGCGTTGGAGCGACGCCTGGGCGGTATTTAAGGCGTCGGCGTTAAAGCTTATTCTCATCAATCTTTTAATACTGGTCACCGTTGCGCCCATGGTTGCAATCGTACTCGTGAGAAACTCATATATACTCACTCTGGGCAGCGTTTATCCGCTAAACCCGAGCGTTTCATATCCCTTTTATCCCGATACGCGCGGGCTTGCCGAACAGATTATTCTTTCGGTGGACGCGGCGTTCTACGCTATGCTTATCGCGGCGGGATTTATCGCGTCGGTAGGGCTGGCGGGCGCAACTTACTCAATCCGTAAGCTTTTGAACACGCACGGCAAGTTTACCTTTAAAGGGTTTTTCCGCGGAATTAAGGCTTGTTACTTCAACGCCGCTTTGCCCGTTACCGTAGCGCTCACCTTTATCTACGCGTCGCTTATGACCTGGGACTGGATGAAGCTGGTCATTGCGCAGGGCGGGAACGCGGCGGGTGCGATTACGGCGGTCGTGTTCGTTATTATCGCGACCGTACTCGTATGCGTTTACTGTGCCTGGCTGTTCGCCGTGGGGACGAGCTATAAAATAAAATTTACTCAGGTATTTAAAAACGCGTTCGTTATGATGCTCGGCACGCCGTTGCAGACGGTGATTATGGCGGGTATTTCCTTAGTTCCCGTCTGGCTGATGCTGATTGGCGGGTTCTTCGGTACGATTGGGCTTATTGCCTTTATCATTATAGGTTTTTCGCTTATTCTGTTTATATGGAATGCGTTTACGCAGTGGGCGTTCGACGGGTTCGTGACGCCGACTATCGAGCAGGAGAGCGTGCAGGCTACGAAGGAAAAGAAAGCCGCGGAGACGGACGACGACCCCGAAAGGCGGGCGAGAGAGCTGCTTGCGGCGGGCAGGAGCGAGCTGATTGCAAGACCTATTAAGCCCTTGGGCGATGCGGGCGTTGCGGAGCTGGGCAAGACATTTACGCGCGGAGACGTTGCCGCGGTTGCCGCGGGGCGTGAAAAGCTCGTTGCCGAAATAGCCGCATACGAGAAAGAGCATGAAAACGACCCCGCGTTCGTGGAATACAACAAGCTGTTTGCCGAGCGCGAGAAGGCGTTGCAGCCCGTAACGGACAAGAAGGGCAAGAAGAAAAAAGTGGTAAGTAGCGAGAACCTTTTGAAATGAGCGGGATATATTCCGCTTTGGGCGGGGTTTTTGAATATTTTAACGACGACTGCGGCTATGATAAATGGTCGCAGTATTTAATTGAAAGGATAAATTCGCTGGGTATCAAGCCCTGCGCGCGGGGCGTGGACGCGGGGTGCGGGAACGGTTATTTTACCCGTGCGTTCGAAAGAGCGGGTTACGGGATGACGGGCGTGGATATCTCGCCCGAAATGCTGAACGCGGCGGTGGAGCTTTCGCGCAAAAACGGGCTGAAGTCGCAGTATATATTGGGGGATATTGCAAAATTATCGCTCAATTTCAAGCCCGACTTTATAATCGCCGCCAACGATTGCGTCAATTACCTGCCGCAGAACGGGCTTACCGCCCTATTCAAAAGACTGTACGGGCTGTTGAAAAGGGGCGGGGCGTTAATATTCGACATAAGCTCTTCGCATAAATTAAGGCATATATTGGGGGATAACGCGTTCGCGGACGACAGGGACGGGGCTACCTGCGTGTGGTTTACCAAGCTTTGCGGCGACAGAGTGGAGTTGGATATAACCGTTTTTGTCCGTCGGGCGGACGGGCTTTACGAGAGACGGGACGAGAGCCAGACGCAGTTTATACACGAAGAGAACGCGGTGGTTGCGGCTTTGCTTGCGGCGGGGTTTTCGGTTACCGTTGAAGGCGTTTTGGGCGGAAACGATAAGTCGGAGAGAATTAATTTTATTTGCGTCAAAAGGTAGCGGTGCGGGTTGGACGGTTTTGTGCGTTGTTCTTTTGGATTGCTTCGTCGCTGCGCTCCTCGCAATGACGGGGAGAGAAAAAATTTTTTAAAAAAATTTGTAAAAGTATAAACGACGGGGAAAAAACGGGGGTATATTATAGTGAACAAGTTATTTAAGTCATTAATTTACGATATGCAGGTTTCGCTTTCGGTGCTTGAAACGACCGAGATGGTGAACGACGCTATTAAGGTACATAATTTGGACGATACCGCGGCGGAGACGCTGGGCGGGCTGCTTACCGCGTGCGCGTACATGGCGGGCTGTCTGAAAAGCGAGAGAGGCGCGGTTTCCATTACGGTAAAATCGGGCGACGGCAGCGCCACGGCGAGCGTTTCGGGCGATTCCGAAGGGCATATACGCGGGTATATCGAAGGCGGGGAGTACGGGCTTAAGGGCGGTTATATGACCGTGGTTAAGGACGACGGGTTTTACCGTCCGTTCGTGGGGACTTGCGAGCTGAAAAGCGCGTCCGTTTCCGAAAACCTTATGCAATACTACCATATAAGCGAGCAGATACCTACCGCCGTTGCCATAGGCGTTAAGGTTAAAAACGGCAGGTGCGTTACTGCGGGCGGCGTGGTTATGCAGCTGTTGCCCGGAACTACCGAATACAATATGGATAAAGCCGAAGAGACTATGCAGAACTTCGTTAAAATTACCGACGAGCTGGAAAAATTTGGCGCGGAAGGTATTTTAAGGGAGTATTTCGGCGGGGAAACTAAGGAAAAATCCGTTTACGAGACTTTTCCCGAATATAAGTGCAATTGTTCGCGCAAAAAAATAGAGAGAGTTATTAAGTCCGTAAGTCTTGCCGACCTTCTGAAAATTATCGAAGAGGACGGCGAAGTTTCGGTGCATTGCCATTACTGCAACACCGATTACAAGTTCGGCGAGAAGGACGTAAGGGAGTTATTTGCAAACGATGGCTAAGACGACTTCAATCGACCTGTCCGACGTCAGGTTAATTACGCTCGCGGCGGAGCTTGTGGACAACCACGAGTATCTGAGAGCGTTGAAGATGCTCAATAAGAATGCGGAGACCTGGGGCAACTACGAAGATTCGCTTGAGCTTTACGCGGAAATTTACGACGATTTGAACCTTTACTGGAAGAGCGTGTACGGCTGGTTTCGGTTTCTGGACATTTCATCGCACCTTGACAATTCCGACTGTTACGAAGGGCTTGCCGTCGGGTTTATGAATTTAGGCGACGAACACGCCGCCGCGTATTACTACAATAAACTGCTGCTCGAAACGGACGGGCTTGACGCCGAGACGCGCGAGAGCATAGTTAACGAATTTCTTGCGGCGGACGCGGGAAATCACCTGAAATTTGCCTACCCGCCCGAGATTGCCGATTGCTCGGGGATTATTTCCGAAGGCATCTCCCTTATGAAGGCGGGCGAATACGAAAAGGCGATTGAAGAATTCGAAAAGATTTGCGAAGGCAACCCCGTTTACCTTTCGGCGCGCAATCACATTGCTATGTGTAAGGTCATTGCCGACAGAGCGGAAGAAGCCGAAAACGAGTGCCGTGCCGTTCTTGAAAACAACCCCGAGAACGTGCAGGCGATGACTACGCTTGCCGCCGTTATGACCGAGCAGGGTAAGCGGGAAGAGTCGCGCGCGCTTGCCGACAAGCTGCTGGCGTTGAACGTTACCGAAGCCGAAGACATTTATAAAATTGCTACCGTGTGCTGTGAAAACGAGATGCATCTGGAAGCTTACGAGACCTTTATGCGGTTGCCGCACGAGTTCGATTACGATTTGAACGTGCTTTATTTCAAGGCGGTGGCGGCGTTCAACGCGGGGCTGGACGTGGAGAGCCGCGAAGCGTTCGACGTGCTTACCACCGTTTATCCCGACGCGGTTACCGCGCGGTATTACTCCAACCTTGCGCGGAGTATGGTCAGGGCGGGCAAACGGCACAAGCTGACATATTTTTACAGATTGCCGTCCGAAGTGAGAGAGTCTTCGTTAAAATTGCTTGCGGCGTTTTCACAGCTTTCCGCCGCGGAAGTGAGAAAGCTTAACGGGCAGGTTGACCTTACCGCAACCTTTAAATGGTGTTTCGACGAGCACGACTTCAACAACTCGGAATTGCAGGCTTTGGCTATTTCGGTGGCGATTAAGGCGAAGATGCTCGAAGAAGTGCGCGACGTGCTTTTGAATCCGTCTGTGGACGATAAGATTAAGGTGGACGCGCTCTGCTTGCTTGCCGAAATGAACGAGCCGGACTGTTACGGAGTGGTTATCTGCAACATATACAGGCGTGTAACCACGCAAAAGCTCAATATTGGCAGGTTGAAGAAAAAGCGGTTTTTAGCCGCTTACGCGAAGCTGTTCGCGCATTTTTCCATACTTGACGACGGGTATTCGGAGTCGTTCGCGCTTGCGGCGGAGAAAATTTACGCTAAGCTCGAAAACGACGGAAACCTGAAATATGCGGACGACGCGGACGCGCTGGGGGCGGCGATTTACCGTCTTTCGGGGGTGCGTGCGGCGGAAATTAACGGTGAAGAGATTAACTCGTTTTTCGGCGTGAACGATAAGCGGGTGAATAAAATTCTGGGCGGCTTAATATGAAACTTTACGATTTCGACGGCTTGTTCGACGAAAAGCTGAAAGATTATATGGCGAAGCGCGCGGGTAAGTACGGCGAGAGCGAGTGGGAAGATATTATCCCCGCGCTTTACGGGAAATTCGGCGATACGCCTTTGAAAAGTATAGGAAAGACTCCGCGGGAGTATTACGCGGAGATGAGCGGCGGGGAGCTTATAAAAATTTTAAGGGCGCACCTTAAACAGGGTGTTCCCGTTTCGGGATTTTTAAGGGAAGCGGTTGAGCGCGGGTGCGGGAAAAAGCTACTGTCGCCCTTGCTTTGCGGTACTGCCGCGGAGCGCGACTTTGCGTTGGAAATGATTGGCGCGGACGCGGAGATTGCGCCCGAATATCTGAAAATGCTCGTTTCCTGCGACGACGGGGAGTTTCGTGACAGGTGCGCCGAGCTTTTGGGCGAGTGCGCGGACGCAGTGGCGGACGATGCGGTGAATTACTACGAAAAGGGAATTTACCCCCGACATATGCTTGAAATACTTTCGAAAGTGAACCGAAAGAGCGACGGGGTTTTCAATATTTTACTGAAAGCGTTCAGGACGGAGACAGAAGATTTACCGGCTTACGCGGGATATCTTGCGACGTACGGCGACGAGCGGGCGTTGAAGTATTTACTTGAAAGGATTGACGACGACGGGATAACCTTTCCCGAATTTCAGGAATTGAAATACGCGATTGAGTCGCTGGGCGGGGAGTATACCGGGGAAAGGGATTTTTCCGACGACCCCTATTACCGTGTTATTTACCCCAACGGGTGAAAGGGTTCGGCGTTGGCGGGCGGAAGGTACGGGAAAATTGAATAATAAGGTATTAAATACTTTCCGTGTGGCGATAATTTGCGCGGGAGGTATTTTTTATGCAGAACATTACGGCTAAAGAACTTGAACTCGTTTCCGACGCGTTGACTGCGGAAGGTCTCGTTTGCAAAAAGGCGAGAGCTTATTCCAAGACCCTTACGGATATGGAGCTTGCGGAGTGTATGTCAAAGATTGCTGACGAGCATGAAATGCGCTATAACGCGCTGTTAAACCTTATAGGAGGCGGGAAATGAAACTGACGAAGAGCGACGTTACTCTTAACGAGAGAGATTCTTTACAGGATATTTTAGAGAGCGAAAAACAGCTTATGTCGTTGTATACGACCGCGCTGTTCGAAGGCAGCACCAAGTCTTTGAGAAAAAACTTTTCGGCTAACCTTTTAAGCGTTGCCGAAAACCAGTATCTTATTTTTACGCAGATGAGTTCGCGCGGGTATTACGAGCCTAAGCCCGCAGTAAAGGAAATGATTGACCAGGCTAACCAGACTTTTAAAAAGCAGAAAAAATCGTTGAAATCCAACGTGTAATTTAAAAAAGAGCGGACGGGAAAGCGTAGTTCCCGTAGGTAATGAAAAACGAATAACAAGAAAGAACTCTCGAACAATTTGTTCGGGAGTTCTTTCTGCTTGTAATTAAGTAAGCTAAATTGAAATTTAGCGGCGTGTCGCCGCGGCCGCGTATCTTTATTGCCGAACAGCTTGACTGACTTCACTGCACGTCAAATTGAAATTTATCTTACTTGTTTTTCCATTACATAATTAGTCAAGGCAATTCCATTTCTTTTAACTTGTTGCTCTTTGACAACCTTAAGTACATAGAGTTTTGACACCCGAATGCAAAGATTTGATAATAGAAAAAGACACCGATTAGCTGAAACGGTGGCATGAACAATGTCCAGGAGCCACCAAGCAACCTTATCAGTGTCTGCTTATATTATACTCAAAACTCAAAAAAAGTCAACACTCGCAATACGAATTTAATAAGGAAAATTTATGAAAACAATCAGAATAGAAAAACGGATACCGTTCGGATTTCTTGGGAACTGGGGGCAGGTATATAAACAGCTTAACGCTATGCCTAAACCTTTTTATTTGCGTTTTATTAAATTCCCTATGGTATGGGAATTACCCTAAACCGTCCGTTTTTTTTGTGGCGTTGCGGGTTGGTTTGGGGGGATTGCTTTGACTGTGTTTTTCTGGATTGCTTTGTCGCTACGCTCCGCGCAATGACGGGAGAGAAAGGTGCGAAAAGTATCGCGCTACGCGCTCACGCAGAATGACAAAATGGGAGTGGTAGAATGATAGCGAGAGAGTGCGGGGCGACAAAGGGGTGGGTGTTTGATTTTTTCGCGTATAACAAAATTTTACTTTCACATAATATTTTTACGGGCAAATTTTGCCTTATAAGGAGAAAAAATGAAAGCTACGGGGATTGTGCGTAGAATTGACGAGTTGGGAAGAGTGGTTATTCCCAAAGAAATTAGGAGTACGCTGAGATTAAAGTCGGGCGACCCGTTGGAGATATTTACAGACCGCGACGAGCTGATGCTTAAAAAGTATTCGCCCATTGCGTCGCTCGAGAAGTTTTCGGAAGGGACGGCGAAGTCGCTTTCCGACCTTTCGGGTCACGTTGCCGTAATTTGCGACACCGACGGCGTTTTACACGCGTCGGGACGCGGACAGCGCGAGTTTGACGGGAAAAATCTTTCGCATAACATGGAAAAGATTTTGCGCGACAGAAAGAGCTATATCGCCAACCTTTCCGAAGGGGGCGACGTGGTGCCTATCTGCGACGGGCAGAGCGCGGAGGTTACCGCGCAGATAATCGTGCCTATCGTGTGCAACGGCGACTGCCTTGGCGCGGTGGCGTTGGTTTCGTGCGAGAAGGGTGCGAAAATAGAGCCCGCCGCGTGCAAGCTGGCTCAGCTTTCCGCTAATATTCTTGCGGGGCAGTTCGAGTAAGGGTTTAGTTAAGAAAAATCAAACGCGCCTTATCCGCCGACGGCGCAGGCGGATAAGGCGCGTTTTTAAAATTTAAACCGCGTATAAAATAACGGTCGTAAAGAGCGGCGCGGCTATTGTTATTCCGACGGGCTTGTTTTACTTAAAAAATGCTCAACGCCGGATATGGCGGACTACTTGAAATAAAATAAATAATAAACCTTAAATCTCACATAATAAGCGTGAGGTTTTTTTATGTCTAAACAAAAACAGTCCTTTCTGGCGGGGGCGATTATAATATCCGTGGGCGGGTTCGTTTCCAAGCTGTTGGGGGCGGTGTACCGCATTCCGCTCACCAACATACTCGGCGGGGAAGGAATGGGCATTTACCAGATGGTGTATCCCCTTTACTGCATTCTGCTCACCGTTTCGGCGTCCGGTATTCCCACGGGGATTTCGCGGCTCATCTCGTCGGGGCGGGGCGCGGGCGCGGAAAGGCAGGCTTTCCGTCTTTACGGGGCGGTGGGCGTTATAGGTATGCTGATAATGTTCGTGCTGTCCGCCCCGCTTGCCGCGTTGCAGACCGAACCCGCGATTAAGCTGTGTTGCCAGCTTTTATGCCCATCCGTATTCTTCGTTTCGCTGTTGTCGGTGGTGCGCGGCTATTTTCAGGGCAAGGGCAATATGCTGCCCACGGCTACCACCGAAATTATGGAGCAGGTGATAAAGGTGGCGTTCGGCGTGGCGTTTTCCTATTTGTTCCGCGGCAATCTGCCGCTTGCCGTTGCGTCCACTCTGTTGGCGGTTACCATAAGCGAGATAATTTCGACGGGGGTCGCGCTCTTGTGGTATTTCAAAAAGAGAAGCAAGCCGCCCCTTTACCGCGTGCAGTCCGTTCCCGTGAAGTCCATACTGCGCTTTACCGTGCCGCTCACGCTTACGGCTATAGCTCTGCCCGTTTCGCAACTGTTCGAGAGCATTATCGCCGTGCGCCTTTTGCGGGCGGGGGCGGAGAACGCGACCGCGCTTTACGGGGTGTTTTCGGGCTGTGCGATAACCATAATCAACCTGCCCGTTTCCATTACCTACGGATTGGCGGCTTCGAGCGTGCCGCAGATTTCGCCCCTTGCCGAGAGCGGGGATATGGCGGGCGCGAAGAAAAAGGCGTTTAAATCGCTTGCGATAACCCTTGCCGTTTCTCTGCCCGCGGCGGTGGGGCTTTACTTTCTTGCGCCGCTGGCGACGAGACTTATATTCGGCTCGTTGCAGGGGGAAGAAAAGGAGCTGTTGATAAGCCTTATAAAGATACTTGCCGTGTCTTCGGTAACGCAGTCGTTAGTGCAGACTTCGTCGGCGTGTCTTACGGCAATGGGCTATCCCGTGCGCAGTACGGTGACGCAGTGGACGACGGCGTTTCTGCGCGTGGGGCTTACGGCGGGGCTGATTGCGTTTACTAACCTTTCGATTAGCGGGGCGGCGTGGTCGGCAAACTGCGCGTATTTTGTTGCAATGGTTATGAATTTCTGTTATATTATAATGGCGGGCAAAAAGCCGCGCGGAAAGGATAAGAGCAATGAAAATAACGCTGATTGGATTGGGGGTTTCAAGGGACGACTTAACGCAGGGGGCGCGCCGCGCGCTTGAAAACTGCGACAAGGTTATAGTGAGAACGGAGCGGTGCGCGGGGTTTGAAAATCTTAAGGATTTCGCCCCGACGACGCTTGACTGCGTTTACGAAAAGAGCAGGAATTTCGATACTTTAAATAAAAAGCTGGCGGCTTGCGTGACGGACGCGGCTAAGGACGGGAGCGTCTGCTACTGTGTGGACGGCTCTGTGAGCGAGGACGAGTCCTGCAAAATTATACTTAAAAAGCTGAAGGGGTGCGAAATTTTCGATTCCGTTTCCAAATCGGCTTACGCGTGCAACCTTACGGGCATTACCTGCGGGGAGCTTACGCGCGTTTCGGCGTACGGCGTTGAGAGCCTGAAAAGCTGCCGCGCGGCGTGCGTTTTCGATATCGATTGCGAATATATCGCGGGCTTGGTAAAGGAAAAGCTTTCGGATATTTTCGGCGAAGAGAGCGACTGCTTTTTCGTGCGGTGCGGAAGGGTTTCGCGCATTAAAATTTACGAAATTGACAGGCAGAAGGATTACGACGGGACTTGCGCGGTTACCGTTCAAGAGCGGGATTTTTTAAAGCGCGAGCGTTACGATTACTCCGATTTGGAGCAGATGATAAGGCTTTTGCGAAAGCCCGACGGATGTCCCTGGGACAGGGTGCAGACTTCGGCTACCATAAGAAAAAATATGATTGAAGAAGCGTACGAGCTGGTGGACGCCATCGAGCGGGACGACGCGGACGGCGTGGAAGAAGAGACGGGCGACGTGCTGATGCAGGCGGCGTTCCATTCCGTTTTGTCCGAAGAGAAGGGCGAGTTTACGGGAACGGACGCAATTACGCGCGTAATTAAAAAGCTGATTTTCAGGCACTCGCACGTGTTCGGGAAGGACGGGGCGAAGGACGATAGGGAAGCTCTGGGCGTGTGGGAGAAAAACAAAAAGACGGAGAAGGGACAGGAGACCGTTTCTGACACGGTGCTTGCCGTACCCAAAAATATGCCCGCGTGTATGCGCGCGCAGAAGGTGGGAAAGCGTTCGGCAAAGAGCGGAATGGACTTTTTGTCGCCCGTATCCGCCGCGGAAAAGTTGGGGGAAGAGATTGGCGAGCTTTTGGACGCGTGCGTCAGGCAGGACGGCGGGGCTATTGCCGAAGAGGCGGGCGACGTGCTGTTTTCGGCGGTGAACGTGTGCAGGCTTGCGGGCGTTGACTGCGAAGAAGTGTTGCAGGGCGCGACGGACAAGTTTATCAAAAGGTTCGTCGAGTTCGAAAGGCTTGCAAACGAGAATGGCGAGAGAGTGGAAGATATGGACGACTCGCGCAAGGATTATTACTGGATGCTGGCGAAAGATGCAGTTAAGAGAAGTTAAGATAGGCAATTTAAAGACCGTAAACAACGTGTTTCTCGCGCCGCTTGCGGGGTATACCAACGGAGTTTTCCGCACCGTGTGTGAGAAATTGGGCGCGGGGCTGACCTTTACCGAGATGGTGAGCGCGAAGGGGTTGTGCTACGGCAGTGAAAAGACAGAACAGCTTTTATACGTTAGCGAAGATTACCGCGGGATTAAGGCCGCGCAGATTTTCGGGAACGACCCCGAATATATGCGGCGTGCGTGCGAGAGCGACGCGCTGGCGAAGTTTGATTTGATAGATATTAATATGGGCTGTCCCGTGCCTAAGATTTACAAGAACGGGGAAGGCAGTGCGCTGATGAACGATTTGCCGCTCGTAGGGCGCATAGTTTCGGAGTGCAAGAAGAGCGGAAAGCTCGTTTCCGTAAAGTTCCGCACGGGGCTGGATGAGAGCCGTAAAATTACCGCCGAATTTGCACGTGTGTGCGCGGGCGCGGGCGCCGATTTAATCTGTATACACGGGCGGACGCGGGATAAGATGTATTCGGGAGCGGTTGATTTCGAAGAGATTGCGGCGGCAAAGCGGGCGGTGGATATACCCGTCATTGCAAACGGCGGGATTTTCTGCGCGGCGGATGCGGACGAGCTTTTGGAAAAGACGGGCGCGGACGGGGTTGCCGTGGCGCGCGGGGCGATGTACCGCCCCTGGGTTTTTGCCGAGATTACGGGAAAGGAAATACCCGATATAAAGGACATAGTGCGGGGGCAATTGCATAAAACGCGGGAAATTTACGGCGAAAGGTTCGCGTGCGTGTTTATGCGAAAGATGATTGGATTTTATCTGAAGGGTACGCCCGACGCCGCGGCTTGCCGCGAAAAGCTTTTTAAAGCGGATAGCTGTGAAAAGGTGGAAGAGATACTCGAAACGCTCAATTTCGTATAAATAACCCCGCGCTTGCCTTGTTTGGCGGGCGCGGGGTTTATTTATATATGAGAGTCGGCCGTGTTTGATATTTCGTACGCCTGATTTAATATATCGCTTAAAACCGCGATGCAGTTTTCGTAAGCGGCGTATTTCTTTTTATAATTTACCCAACTTAAAATTACGAGCGGCAGCGTCACCAAGGGAACGGCAACGCAGACTATTATTTCCCAAAGCTCGGCCTTTATGCTCGTATCGAATATCGCCATAATTACCGAAACTATAATCAGACCCCATAATATTGCCGAAATAACCGTTCTTTTTACGGGTTTGCGCGGTTCGTCCGCGCAGTCGAGATAGCCGTAATACTGCCGTTCAAGCTCTTTAAGCTCTTCGTAATTTGCCATTCCGGTGTCGCGCGAAAAGGTGAGTACGGCGTAGTTGGTTATATTTCTTCTCCGCCGCACGTTTACCGTGCCGTCGTTACCCGTAAAGCCCTTCATAAAGCTGCCAACGATACCGTCGCCGTAAGCCTTTACGTCCACGCCGACTATTTCGGTGTTTTCGTCATATACTTCGTCCGAATATGTGAGCGTCCAGCCGAAGCCCGTGTAAATTTCGGTGACCAAATCGACCTGCCCGGGGTGGACGCGCTCGGTTTTCTGCTCAATCATAGAATACCAGTCCCGTTACCTTTTCGCCGAGCGGCTTTATACGGTTGCATATAAATACCGTGAGAACGGGAATTATTATCATTCCGAATATGAACAGCAGTATCCACCAGATGCCGCCGCCCTGTTTTCTGCCGCCGCTCTTTACGAAACGGTAATAGTTTATGCAGAGCATTCCCATACCCGCAAAAACTCCCCAGAGAACGAGCATCGCCATGGATAAATACCAGCCGACTACGGGAATTACCCCGCACGTTGCCGCCGACTATAAGCAATACGACGAATATTATCGTGTAAATATTGCGGCGTTTTGCAAGCGTTTTCAATACTTCCTTATCTTCGGTAGAAAAATTGTACATAGAGTACCTCCTGTTAAAATTAAAGTAATTATAATCTCAAAAATTGAGAATGTCAAGCAAAATTCTCAAATTTTGATATATTTATCGTAGTCTTGATTATGAATTTTCCGGAAAGCCTTAAAAATCTGCGGGTAATAAGGGGAGTTGGGCAGAAGCAACTTGCCGATACGCTGAATACTACCGTAAAGACCGTTTCTCACTGGGAGACGGGTTACAGCGAGCCGTCGATTGCACAGCTTATAGAGCTTGCCGACTATTTCGAAGTTACTCTTGACGAGCTGACGGGCAGGAACGTGTGAACGGGCGGAATTGAATTTAACGACAAAAACCGACATATTTCGTCGGTTTTTTTTATTTTTCGGGCGTGCGGGACATATATAATACTTTTTACGATGCAGGTTTACGTGGAGCTTGCCGTCCTTGAAAATTTCTGTATGGACTTCACTTTGCTGTACGCGGCAAAGGTAGTTTCAAAAAACCGCGCGGGATATCTGAGAACGGGCGTAGGCGCGGCTTTGGGCGCGGCGGTTGCAGTCGTCGTTCCGCTTATGGATTTCGGGGCGGTATGGGCGGTGATAATCAAGATAGTTTCGGGGCTTGCGATATGTCTTTGCGCGGGCAGGTTCGGCGGGGTTAAGCAGTACTTGAAGTATGCGGGCTGGTTTACCGCGTTCACCGCTTTTCTGGGCGGCGCGCTCATTGCCGTATTCTCGCTTGCGGGTTTGGAATACGCGGGCGGGACGGGATATCTTCTCTCGTCCGTGCCCATAGGCATACCGCTGTTCTGTGCGCTGTTGCTTATTCTGGGAGCGCGGCGGCTTGCGTTAAAGTTTACCAAGCACGAGAAAAACGCCGTTGTTTGCCGCATATATGCGGGGCAATCGAGCGCGGAGATAGGCGGATTTTTCGACAGCGGGAACAAGGTTTACCATGCGGGGCAGCCCGTGAGCGTCATTCCCGAAGCGGTAGCCGCAAAATTGACGGACGAAAGCCGAATAAAAGACGGCGTAAAAATACATACTGTTGCGGGGAGCAAGGTAATGAAGGTGTTTACCGCGGACAGGATTGAAATAGATTTCGGCGGACGCGTGCGGGAAATTAAGGCGGTTAAGGTTGGGATAAGCCCCAACGCCATAAGCCGCGCCGTGTTGCACTGCGATTTGTTGGAGTGAGCGGCGACGCCGTTACGCAATACGAGTAAACAAGGAGACGGAAATGTTTGAAAAATTAAAACGCTTTTTACAGCAGACTTTCGGGATAAACACGTTGGATTACATATGCGGCACGGAGGCGTTGCCGCTGCCGCTTTCGCAGGAGGAAGAGAGCAGTAAGCTGTCTCTTTTAGAGAGTGGGGACGAGCGGGCGAAAGCCGAGCTGGTGGAGCATAATCTGCGGCTCGTAGTGTACATAGCCAAAAAGTTCGAGGGCTCGGGCGCGGACGGCGACGACCTTGTTTCGGTGGGAACTATAGGGCTGATAAAGGCTATTAACTCGTTTAAGTCGGACAAGAACATTAAGCTTGCGACTTATGCGTCGCGCTGTATAGAGAACGAGATTCTGATGTATCTGAGACGCACGGCGAGACTTCGGCAGGAGGTGAGCTTCGACGAGCCGCTTAACACCGACTGGGAAGGCAACGAGCTGTTGTTATCCGACGTGATGGGAACGGATGCGGACACCGTTTACTCGGACATAGAAGGCGGGGTGGAGCGCGAGCTTTTAAAGGCGTCGTTATCCAAGCTTTCGCAACGCGAGCAGAGAATTATGAATATGCGGTTCGGGCTGGACGGCGGCGAAGGCATGACGCAGAAGGACGTTGCCGATACGCTGGGTATTTCGCAGAGCTATATTTCCCGTCTCGAGAAAAAAATTATCGCCAAGCTGAAAAAGGAGATTTCCAAAAAAATCAGTTGACCGCGGTATATGTGCGGGGGAACGGCTTTTGTACATAACGAAAAGGAGATTTTATTATGTTGCAAAAAGTCGTTATTTGCGGCGTGGATACGTCGGGACTGCCTTTGCTTTCCGCAAAGGAACAGGAAGAACTCATGCTCAGGTTAAAGGCGGGCGACAACGCCGCGCGGGAAAAGTTTATCGTTGGAAATATGCGTCTGGTGCTGTCGCTCGTAAGGCGGTTCTGGGCAAAGAGAGCCAACGCGGACGACGTGTTTCAGGCGGGGTGCGTGGGGCTTATTAAAGCCATAGATAATTTTGACGTTACGGTGGGGGTTAAGTTTTCCACCTATGCCGTGCCTATGATTCTGGGCGAAATAAAGAGATATCTGCGTGACGGGAACTCCTTGCGCGTTTCCCGCTCCATACGCGATACCGCCTATCAGATACTGAAGGTAAGGGAGCGGCTGGAGATTGACGACGACGACGTGACTTACGACAAAATCGCAAACGAAATGAAGATTGCCGTTTCCGAAGTGGCGTACGCGCTGGACGCCATTTCCGACCCCGTTTCACTTTACGAGCCCGTGTTCAACAAGGCGGGCGACACTCTTCTTCTAATGGACCAGATTTTCGACGAGAAGAACAACGACGAGACCTGGACGGAAAAAGCCGCGCTTTACGACGCGCTGGCAAAGCTGGAGAGCAGGGAGAAGAAGATTTTGTTCCTGCGCTATTTCGAAGGAAAGACGCAGACCGAAATAAGCCGCGAAGTGGGCATTTCGCAGGCGCAGGTTTCCCGTTTAGAGAAAACCGCGCTTAAAAGAATTAAATCCTGTATATCGTAAAAAGGCGTTTGAAGAACGGGCGGAAGCGTATCCGCCCGTTTTCGTTTGGGAAAATTTTTATAAATTTATGCGTGAAAACAGGTTATTTTTAGTTGTCATATATTATATAATGTGATAAAATGTATAAAAAATCACTTAAAGCAACGATTAAAATTTATAAATGTATAAAAATTCAAATATTTTTGAATAAAAACGGATTTGAATGAAAATGGATAAGAATTTCGAGCGTATTAAAAAGAGCCGTTTGACGGCGGCGATAATAAAGAGCGCGGTGTGCGGGCTTGCGGCGGGTACCTTTGCCGCGGGCGCGGTTTTGCTCGGGTTAAAGCTCGGGCAGGTTGAAATACATTTCGCTTACTATATTCTCATAGGCGTTGCGGCTGCCGCTCTTGCGGGCGCGGGGGCTTTCTTTCTTTTGCGCCCCACAGATAAAAAGGTTGCCGCAAAGCTGGACGCCGAACACCGGTTAAACGAAAAGACGCAGACGATGGTCGCCTTTTACGGGCGCGAAGGGGATTTGTACGAATTGCAGCGCAGTGACGCCGAAGCCAAGCTTGCGGCGTTGCCCAAGAGCAAGCCCGATTTTAAAAAGTTATGGCAGTACGCCGTTGCCATGGTAATTGCGCTGGCGGTGTTCGTAACTTCTCTCGTATTGCCCGCGAACGCTTCCGATAATCCCGGACCTTACGACGAACCTTTCACCTTTACCGACAACCAGAAGGCGGCGTTGCTTTCTCTGAAGTCGGACGTGGAGAGCTCGCACCTGACGGAGAACGACAAGAGCGCGACCGTTACCGCGCTCGACGCGCTTTATTCCGCGCTCGAACAGGCGGAATACCAAAGACAGATGAAAACCGCCGTCGTTTCGACCGTTTCGTTTATTGACGGCGTGCTTTACACGGCGAACTCGTTCGACGATATTGCCTATTATCTTTCCGCAACCGAAGATTTGACCGAGCTTGCCAACGCGATTACCGACGGGGTTACTTTTTACAGGTCTTCAACGGTGCCGTTCTTTACGATGGAGAGCGTGACGGACGCGGAGAAAAATATGGAAACTTCGGTGAGAAACAAAGTCGAGCCGAAAATGGAAGAGATACTGAAAATATACGCGATTACGAAAGCGGACGGGCTGAAAGAAAAGATTGATAGTCTTAACGATGCGATTTCAAACGCGGCGGTGAACGTGCATATAAAGGACGACGACCTGATTGCCGTAGCGTTGAAATCGTTCGTGGCAAAGCTGACGGTCGTGTCGGAGCAGTCCGAAACTTACGAAGACAAGTATTTGCAGGGTGAAATTAAAAAGGCGGTGAACGCTTTGCCCGACGAGCTTTACGACGCGCTTGCCCCGCAGGCGTATAACTGCATTATGAACGAATACGTCCGCCAGCGGCTCGTACAGATTTTCGGACTTAAACAGACCGATTTGCCCAGACTGAGAAGCGGCGTTGCCGAACTCGATTCTCAGCCGAATGACGAAGAAGACGACCCGAACCAGGGCGGCGAAGGCGACCAAAAGGATATTTACGGCACGAACGAAAACGTTTATCACCCCGAAAAGGGAGAGATAGTCGAATACGGTCCCCACCACGCGGAATTCCGTGCGGCGATGCTCGAGCAACTGGATAAAGCTGATTTGCCCGAGAGCGTAAGGGAGTATATACTCGCTTATTTCAGCGCGATGGGCAGCGGATTGCAAAAGCCCGACGGCGACGGCAACGAAGAGAATTAAAAAATAAACTTAAAAGGTTTTAATTATTATGAAAAAAGCAAACGACAACGAACAAAAGGAGCAGAATATGGAAACGGAAGTAAAGAAGGCTGCCGCGGCTAAATCGGACGCGGAAAAGGTTAAGGCGTTCAGCGCGGCGATTGAGAAAATCAAGAGCGAGATTAAAAAGGACGTCGTGGGACAGGAAGAGATAGTCGACGGCGTTATCACCGCGATTATCGCGGGCGGCAACGTGCTGCTCGAAGGCGTTCCCGGCGTAGGAAAGACCCGTCTGGTGCGCTCGCTCGGAAGAGTTTTAAGCCTGCCGTTTTCCCGTATACAGTTCACTCCCGACCTTATGCCTTCGGACGTAACGGGTACGAACGTAATCGAAAAGGACGATTCGGGCAAGATGAACGCGTCGTTCCGCCGCGGTCCTATTTTCGCGAATCTCGTGCTTGCGGACGAAATCAACCGCGCTACGCCCAAGACGCAGTCTTCGATGCTCGAAGTTATGCAGGAGCATAAGGTTACCGTTGCCAAAAACACTTATAAATTAGACGAGCCTTTCTTCGTGCTTGCGACCCAGAACCCTATCGAGCAGGACGGCACTTATCCCCTGCCCGAAGCGCAGATGGACCGCTTTATGTTTAAGCTTTTAATGCAGTTCCCCACCGCGGGCGAGCTGGTGGACATTGTCAATATGACGCAGCTTACCTTGGACGAGAGCGCGGAGCCCGTAGTGGACGGCAAGACCATTCTCGAAATGCGCGAAGTCGCCAAGCACGTGCCTATCATTGACGAAGTGATGAATTACGCCGTAAATCTCGTTTCCAACACCCACCCCGAAATTGAAAAGACTTCGGAGACGGCGCAGAAATATATCCGCGTGGGCGCGTCGCCCCGTGCGGCTCAGGCTCTTATAACCTGCGCGAAGGTAAGGGCGTTGATGCACGGAAATTACAACGTTTCATACGAAGATATAGACGCGCTTGCCCACCCCGTTTTAAGGCACAGACTGAAAATCAATTACAGCGCGGTAAACGACAAGCTTACCGTTGACGACGTAATAACCAAGCTCGTTGCCGAAAACAAAAAGCTGAGTAAATAACGGCGCGAAAGCGCAAAGCCCGCCCGAAGGTATAACGCCGTCGGGCGAATGAATAATAAAACGGACGACAATGAGTAATTTTGCTATTAACGAAGAGTTTTTGCAACAGCTTGAAAAGTTGCAGATGCTTATTAAAAATAACGTGGCGGGGCTGTTCGGCGGTAATCACCAGAGCAAGTCCTACGGCTCTTCGTGCGATTTTTCGGATTTCCGCGAATATATGGCGGGCGACGACGTAACCAAGATTGACTGGAACGCCTACGCCCGTACGGAAAACCTTTACCTTAAGCTTTACGCAGACGAAAGACAGATGCACACCCGCATTTACATAGACGCATCAAAGTCGATGGCGTTCGGTAAGGGCAAAAAGCACGAGCAGGCGTTGAAAATGGCTGCGGCTTTCGCCTACCTTTCCATTAACGAGATGGATAAGGTTTCAATCTACGCTATCCGCGACAGGAAGTGCGAAGAGATTGCCGTAAACCTTTTGGGCAAGGACGCGTTCACGAGCTCGGTGAACAAGCTGAACGATATCGTTTTCGACGGCGACAGCTTTATTTCGGACAGCATTATCCCGTCTACCGTAGGCTACGGCGACGGGCTTTCCGTTATCATTTCCGACTTCCTTACGGACAACGACTACGAAGGCGCGATAGACTATCTCGTCGCAAAGAAGAGAGACGTTCTGTGCGTGCAGATTCTTTCTAACGAAGAGCTTAAACCGCACGCGAGCGGGAAGATGCACTTCTTCGATTCGGAGGACGGCGGCAAGTCTTACCGCAAAAATATTAACAAGGACATTTTAAAGGCTTATAAGCTTGCGCTCGAATACGTTACGGGGCGGATAAGCGGCTACTGCGGGGCAAGGGGTGCGGAATATATGCTCGTGCCTTCGGAAGAATCCGTTTATAAAATTTTCTTCGATAAATTAGTGAACATGGGGGTATTGAAATGAGTCTTGCTTTTCCCTTGGGATTGCTCGGTCTGATAGGAATCCCCGTACTCATAATAATTTATATAATCAAGAACAAGTATACCGAACAGGTTATTTCGTCCACTTATATCTGGACGCTGAGCGAAAAGTTTTTAAAACGGCGCAACCCCATAAACAAGTTAGTGGGCATAATAAGCCTTATTCTGCAGATACTTACGGTGCTTTTCGTTTCCGTAGCCGTTGCACAGCCGGTGTTTACGGTGCCTGATTCGGCTTACGAATACGTGTTTATTCTCGACGGCTCGGGCAGTATGAACATAACCGAAGGCTCGCGCACCCGCTTCGCGGTTGCAAAGGACGAGATATCTTCGCTTATAAACGGTTCGCTCGTGGGTAGCTCGTACACGCTCGTATGCGCGGGCGATACTACGGAAGTGGTGTTCGAGCAGATAACTGACAAAAAGTACGCTATAAAGAAGATAAACGAGCTTGACGAAAAGTATCTCGATACGGGATATGCGGGGGCGATTGATTACGCCCAGCAGTATTTCGACAACGTTTCCCGTTCGGCGAAGAATTATCTTTTTACCGATAAAAACGTTATCACCTACGAAAACGTTCAGATAGTGAACGTGATTAAAAACACTGCGGCGAAAAATTTCGCGCTGGAATCTGTTGAAGCAAAGGTTACGGGCGACAAGACGGTCGTTACCGGAAAGGTAGTTTCTTACCACGGCGTGGATACGGTTGATTTGAATTTAAAGGTTTACGTTGACGGGGAAACCTTGCTTGAAGAGAGCGTCGGTGTGAACGTTGCGGCGGCGGAAGGGCTTACCTATCCCGAAGGCTTGTTCCGCGAAGAATTCGACGCGTCGTCCTTTAACTACGTTCAGGCTGACGTTACGGACGGCGACGCGCTCGGGCTTGACAACTCGGTGACGGTGTACAGCCCCGAAGCTGAGAACAACTACTCCGTATTGTTGGTGAGCGACTATCCCGGAATGCTCAATAATGCGCTTTCGGTAAGGACGAATATTTCAACTACGGTTATTAAGCCTGCGGAATACAGCGCGGCGTACAGCGGTTACGATTTATACGTTTTCGACGGCGCGGAGATAGAAGAGCTCCCCCGTGACGGCGCGGTATGGCTGTTTAACCCCAAGAGCAACGCGAAGGGAATGGGGTTCAATATCAAGGATTCCGACCCCGTGGTATTCGAAGAGGGTATGCGCCTTACTTACAGCCCGTGGAACGATTCGGCTCTCGAGATTCTGAAAAAAAATCTGCCTGTGAACGATATTCTCGTCAAGGAATACGTTAAGTGCGGGTTTACGCGCAGGTTTTCAACCCTGCTCACGCTTAACGGCGACCCCGTGGTGTTTGCGGGTACGAGTACGGACGGCGTGAGAGAAGTGGTTACGGCTTTCGATATTCACAAGTCGTCGTTGCCGTCGTTGCCCGATTTTGCGATTTTAATAGGAAATTATCTGAATTATACTTTCCCCAGCGTGTTTGAAAGAACGACTTATTTCGCGGGGGAGTCGGTTACGCTCAACGTTGCGGCGAACTGCGATTCCATAAGGGTGAGCAGTCCGCAGGGCAAGGTGAGTTATCTGAACACGGGCAGTGAAGTTGCGGAGCTTTTGCTTACCGAAGTGGGCGTTTACAGGCTTACCGTTACCGAAGGTGGGGTGGAAAGAGATTTCTATCTGCATTCGGCGTTGCCCTTATCCGAGCGCGACCCCGTTGCGGCGACCGACGAGTTCGTGATAACGGGCGAGCCGGAGTTCAAGATGAAGGACGGTATCTACGACGATTTACTCGTTTGGTTTATATTAATCGCGGTTTTACTCGCCGCGGATTGGGTGGTGTATTGTTATGAACAGTATCAACTTCGATAACGTATGGCTGTTGTTTATTGCAATACCCATAATCGCGCTCGTGAGCGTGCCGTTTGCGATTGCCGTACGTTCGGATAACCGCAACGGTCACAATATCGCGTCGCTGGTATTGCATATTCTGATGGCTGTATTAATAGCTTTTGCGGCTGCGGGGACTTCGGTAGTCGCCGTGGTTACGAAAACTCAGGTGTTCGTGGTTGCGGACGTATCATATTCGGCGCACCGCAATCTTGATACGGTAGACGGGTATATAAAGGACTTGCAGGGCAATCTGCCGCGCAATTCCGAAATGGGGCTTATATGCTTTGCAAAGACGCCTGTTACCGTCACCGAGCTTGGCGGAAAAATAGAGAGCGTGAGAACGGCTCTAAACGAAAATAATCCCGACAGGGTGGACGAATCCGAAACGGATATAGTTACGGCTTTACGGTATGCCGCGGATAAGTTTTCAGCCGACGCGATAAAGCGCGTGGTGCTGGTTACCGACGGCAGACAGTCAGACTTGCGCGACGGAAACAGTTTAAAGAGCGTGGCGGACGAGCTTGCGCTCAAGGGCGTGAAGATAGACGCAATTTATCTTGACGACAACATAGACCTTTACGGGACTGACGACGGCGCGGCTAAGGTTAAGGAAATTCAGATTTCAAACGCCGAATTTACTAAAAATACTTTTTTGAATAACGACGAAAACAGAGTTACCGCATACGTATACAGCAGTTACTCCGTCAGCAATCAACCTATAACTCTTTACCGCGACGGTGTGGCGCTTGAAAGAAAGCTCGTTAATCTTGCGGTGGGTCCGAACTCCGTTTCGTTCAATCTTCCCGCGGACGAAGAGAACGTTTACGACTATCAGATAAAGCTCGAAGGGCTGGAAACGGGCGACGACGTCTGCTCGTACAACAACTCGTATTCGTTTACGCAACAGGTTTCGGGCGAAGTGAGCGTAATGCTGCTTACGGAGAACGTGGGCAACGAAAGTTATATCCGCGGACTTTACGGCGAAGAATGTAACTTTACGAGCTTCGTGCTCGGCAGGGACGCCGAAAATAAAATACCCGTTACCGTGGAACAGCTTTCCGCTTACGACGAGATAGTGCTTGCTGACGTGGATATATCCAAGCTGAAGAGCGGCGCGACCTTCGTCGATTCGCTTGAAAAGGTGGTTACGGTACTCGGTAAAAATCTTATAACCGTAGGGGATTTGAAGATACAGACGGGCAACGACCCCGTGTTGGCTAAGCTCGACGAATTATTGCCCGTTCAGTACGGACGTAACGACAACGACCCCAAGCTTTATACTCTCGTCGTAGACACTTCGCGCAGTATGGATTTCAACAGCCGTCTTATTATGGCTAAGCAGGCGGCAAAACAGCTTGTAAGCTTCCTTAACCCCGACGACCAGGTGCTTTTGGTCGAATTCAACGGCGACGTAAGACTTGCTATGGATTTGACTTCCGCCGCCAAAACCCAGACGATAAGCGACGCCATTGACAATTTGGGCGGTTTGCAGGGTACTGTTATCTGGAAGGGACTTGACAGGGCTTACGAAGAAATGAAACCGCTTGCGGCAAGGTTCAGCGAAAGGCAGGTTATGCTTATTACGGACGGACTTTCATACTCTTTCGAAGGTGAAAACGATAAGATTGAAAACGTCGTTAAAGATATGGCCGTTAGTAATATCAAGCTTTCCGTATTAGACGTGGGGCGCGGTGGCGGCGGCTCGCGCGAAGACGAAACGGCAAAGAAATTGCAGGGATATGCGGGTATATGCAAGGGCGATTACTTCTACGCTATTTCACCAAAGGATTTGCAGGACGTAATGTTCACCGAAATTAAAGATTCGCAGATGGACCTTGTGATTAACGCAAGGGCGCGGGTGGCGCGCAACAGACGCAACGACGACGTTTACGAAAACTGCGAGCCCGAAGGCGAAGAAGATTACGTAAACGGCTTGGTCAACAGCCGCGCAAAGGGCGGGTCCATTACCGTATTCAACGCGGAATACTACAAGCCCGAAGTGGAAAAATACGTTACCGCTCCGCTTTACGCCTTCCGCGATTTCAGCAGCGGCGGCAGGGTTTCTACCTATACCAGCAGTCTCGTAAAGACGGGCAGCGACAACTGGAAGAACAAGAACCAGTTCGTAAAGAACGTTCTGAAGAGTAATATACCGTCGGAGAAAATTTCGGTGCCGTACACTCTGGAAACCAAGACGCAGGGTTCGTTTGCAAGGTTACAGCTTTCTCCGCTGATTGCGTATCAGAACGCGCGCGCCACTGCCGAAGTAGTTAACGGCGACGGTGAGTTGCAGACGTTTGAAATGAGCGCGAACAAGGAAGGGTTCTATCTGGATATAGACGTTTCCGAGCTTGGGAAGTATAGCGTAAAGGTAAATTATTACTGCAATAACGGCGAAACTCCTTACTCCATGGAAACGGCGATAAATATCTCTTACAAATCGGAATACGACGCGTTTGCAAACTTCGATGCGAGCGACCTTTACAAGATGGTCGGCGGCAACGGAAAAGTAAGCGAAGACGGAAAGCTGACAATAGAAAACGACCCCGACGAAGTGGGTACTTACGTATATTCGCTTATAATGCCCATAATGATTGCGTGCGCGGTGCTGTTCGTTGCGGACGTAACGGTGCGTAAGCTCAAGTGGGCGGATATAAAAAATCTGTTCTTTAAAGTGGGAAAGAATAAAAGTAACGGGAAGGAGAAACGGTTATGAAAAATTTAAAACGGCTAATCGTTAATCTTCTGATAGTCGTTCTCGCTGTTGCTGTGTGTATTGCGGCGGGGTGCGGCGGGACTTACGTTCCGCCCGGCGGAAACGGCGGAACTGGTTCGGATAAGCCTAAACCGCCCGAAGGCGGCGGCAGTACCACGGGTAAGGACAGGGATTTTACCGTTACTTTGGTTTGCGACGGGAAACCGTTTGAAGAACTGGAAGGCGTGACCGTTTACTGGACGGACGTTTCGGGCTTTTCCCAGCCGGTAAACGCGAAATTCGATAAAGACGGCAAGGCGAGAGTTTCGGGACTTGACGGGGATTATCTTGTTACTTTGCAGGGTTTACCCGATAAATATACCTACGACCCCAACGCAAATTACGCGGGGATTTTAAACCGCAATATCGAAGTGGAAATTTACCGCGTTATAACCATAAGAAACGTGGCGGGGCAGGACGGCAGCACCGTCGATACGGCCAAGCAAATTCTTGCCGAAGGGGCTTACCGCTTGCAGGTAGCGCGCGAAAACGTTACTGCCTATTATTACTATAAACCCAAGTATTCGGGTACTTACACGGTTAAATCGCTCGTCGACATACACGAAAATCTGATTAATCCCAGATATCGCGAATGCAGCGGCACGGAATCCGGCAAGAGATATTACGGCGATTATATAGACGGTTCGGGTGCAAGCTCGACTTATACCGTGAATTTCGACGAAACTCACGATTTCGACTCGACTAACATTGGTAATATATTAATATTCGGCGTTACGGCGGAAACGCGCGGCGATTATCCCGTAACGATAGAGTTTCTGGTAAAGCGCGTGGACGACTTTTCGTTCGATAGCGAAAAGGCTCCCATAATTATTCCCGAAGAATTCAAGGACGTAACCGACGAGAATTTTGCGGCTTTTAAAGCCGAGAAGGACGCGCTTATGAAGAGCCAGGGCAGTACTTTCGTGGCGTTCAGCGGATACCTTAACGGCGATACCGTAGCGTTTAACGAAGACGACGGGTACTATCACGTGGTGGATAAGAACGGCAAGCCTACAGGTCCCGTGGTGTGCGCTATGATTTCAAGGTCTCCGAGCGTGTTCGTAACGCCCGAAGGTGAGGACTCGTTTATTAGCGTTGAGTACCACGGTAACAAAGCTCTTACCGTAGACGACAATTACGAGAAATATTCGCAGAATTTTTATCCCGATATAGAGTCGCCGTACGACGATATGGATAACCATTTTATAAACTATAAGGTGTTTATCGAAGGGTACGAAAATATTGCTTCGCACGACGTGCCGAAGGACGGTTTTGATGCGTTTCCCGGTATATCGGAGCAGTTTGCGGAATATAAAGGCGTTAAAGGTTATTACGATTTCGTAAACTCGGACGGAGTTTATCCCGTAACCAAAGAGCTGCAGAGATTTTTGCAGGGCTACGCTACCAGTCAAAGACTGTTCTTTGACGGCGGCGGTCTTGCGGAAGGAGTAGGACTGAGCGCAAGCGAACGCTCGCAGTGGATGTTTGCCTGCGGATTTTACGCGTAATATTATAAAATAATTAAAGTGGTTTTACGCCCGCGCTTTTTAAAAGCGCGGGCGTAGTTTTATAGAATATTACAAAAGTTTATACGTGGTATAATATGGTATAATTATGCAAATATAACAAATTTTAAAAAAATATTCAATAATTTATGAATTTTTATTTAATTATTGCATAAAAACAGTTGCAATGTTAATAAAACTATGTTAATATAATTAAAATGATAAAGGGATATCCCTTTAATTCCGTTATCGGGATAACGGAATTAACGTTTACAGGATTTAATCTTTAAGGAGTAAAGATATGAAAAACAAGAAGCTGATGATAGCCGTCGCCGCTATCACGATGAGTGCGACGTCCGTAATCTCACTTACGGCCTGCAACGAAGAGCCTGAACACACGCATAACTTTACCGACTGGCAGGTAACAAAAGCTCCTACCTGTACTCAGCAGGGTATGGAAACGGGTACCTGTGCCGCCGACGGGCAGATAATGAACCGTTCGATTGCGATAGACCCCGACGCTCACAGTTATGGCTCGTGGTTTATTACGTTGCCTACTACTACGGACGCAGGTAAAGTAATTAAAACCTGTTCCGCCGACGTATCTCATATTAAAGAAGTGGATTTGCCTAAACTTGACAGGCACGACAACTCTGAACATTACGTACAGTCTGAAGAGCGTACTGAAAGCGGTGAGTTTACTTTTGATTTTAAAAATGACGAAACCATTAAGTTCACACAGAGTTTAGACCATTTTTATACCGGTGAACTTACTTTATGCAGTTACCAAGTTACGGAAAAAAATGAGAGTACCGGAAAAAACGAGACCGTAACAAAATACTATACGCCCACCATTACACAGGGCGGATTTGCGAAAAAGCAGTGTACGTTGCACCCCGAAGATAAAGACGATTATAATCTTATTTATATTCCTGCGCTCGGTTCGGGAAGTTCGTCTATTTCGGTACAGGTTCTCGAAGAGCCGACCGAAACCACGTGCGGCAAGGGTAATTATACGTTTACGCATACCAGCGGGGAAACCTTGGTTTTTGAAAACGTTGAAATTCCTGCTACGAAGTCCGTGGACGAGATTTTCGATGAAATATTCGTTGAAGACAGTTATGTGTCGCTCAATGCTATGGGTGAACCCTATAATATAGACCGTATCGTAAGTTCGCACAGGAGCGAAGTGGGGAAGGTTGACGGATTGAATATAATCGAAGTAGGCAACAACAAGGCTCAAACCCCTTATTCGTACGAGTTCGGCGACGGGTTTACCTATCTTGACGACAGACTTGACAACGTTAAATATTACTATTATAACGATGGGCAAAACCCCGTGCACGGCGTGCGCGAATACGGCGGGGAAAAACCCGAGCTTATGGACCACTCTTACGACGAGCGGTTAGACGGCGTTGCCGTTTATATAACTGAATTGCGTAAGACTTTTTACGGATTGGACAGTATGGTTCACGGATTATACTCTCTTAAAGACGACCCTATGAGCAGCAATTTTTCGCAAGGCTCTTATACCGGACAGCTTAAGAGCAGTAAGCCTGCCGCCCCTGCTGCCGAAGAAAAACAGCAAACTGTATATAGTTTCGGTTTCAATTATTTTATTCAGGATAAATCCAATTCGCAGGACGAAAAGATAAAAAATTATACGGATATCGTCAGCTCGGTTAAAGTGGAGTTCACTCTCGACGATAACGGGCGTATGCGCGATGTGAATATCAATATAAAGAAATATACTTATTCTTACAGTTCAAGCCGTGCGGACGAAAACTCCGCGCCCGACGGTGCGCTGTATGAGTACGTTCCCGAAGCCGCCGCCGCGAGAAACCCTATAAAGGGCTATGACACGGGTGAATTTTACGTGGCGCCCGGAAAGGCTACTACAACGGATAACTGGTATAATGCGTCGGTTACTTACGTTGAAAACGAAGAAGATAAGATTAAAAGCCCTTACGATTTCGGTGATTTCGAAACGATTGAGAATTTAACGCTCACATATACGGGTGGGGATAGTCCTGTCGTAGTAAATCCCGACGGCTCTACCGTTCTTGAAACTACTTCGAACGTATTGACGAATTTCACAATCACCGACGTAGAGCCTAAAGATTTGGCGTCTATAGTTGATTTTAAAGTTTATTTCGTAGAAGACGGCAAAGAAACGTTGCTTGATTTTATGGCTACCGGTCTTCCCAGCATTGGTTATAAGATGGATAACAGCGGATTTTCGTTTATCAGTAAAAAGAAAGTCGGCGATTTGAATCTTAAAGTGAAATTCGGTAATCAGGAAATACCTTTTACCATTCGCGTAAATCCTGCCACGCCTTCTTCGTTGACGCCTGAAATATACGCTTACGATGATATGTCAGATAAACACGAATTCGTCACGGGTGGCGAAACGACCGTATACGTTGGGGAAAAGGTTTACTTCAACGCAAATACTCCTTTAACGGATAACGATGCTTTGACTGATAACAGTCATTCCGTCACGTTAAACGGCAATCCGTTGGAAAAAGAGATTGTGGACGGTAAGGAATTGTGGTGTTTTGCCGCCGAAGCCGCAGGCGAGTACAATTTCTTGTTTACTTCCTTGGCAAACGAAAACGTTAAAGCTTCGGCAAAGGTTATAGTTAATGCTGCACCCGATAAAGAAAAATTGTTCTCCGATACTTATAAATTCGATGAAAACGTTATAACGTTTGTTGACGATAGTACCTTGACCATAAAGGACGGTACGGGAACGGCTACCTATAGTTATACTTACGATGAAGCGACTAAATCGTTCACCATTGAAAAAACCGACGGTGTAGACCAAAAAGATTATACATTGTCTTTTACCGCAAAGTATAATCTTAAACTTGCTTATACTATGGGTGGAATGGAATTCTACAACATCTACGTAGGCACACCTGCCGTAACGCCTCAATCGGTTCTTTCCAATACAATATGGACGGCAAACGGAGTCTATTTAGTATTTGCGGGCGACGGTGCTACAGGCGTTGCTACGACCGATTTGAATAAACAAACGGTTGATGGAAATTCGCCGATAATAGCGTTTAAGTATACGTTGGCAACCGGTGAAAATAATACTTATACTATCAAATTTGATAGTAACAGCATGTTCAATCCTTGGAATGCCGGATGGTTTGATTTGGAGAGCAGCGGACAATCCGAATTGACTTTTGAAGATGAGAAAATTACTTCGCTAACCGTATTTGACAACACGATGAGTTTAGCCGTTTCCTCGGTTGAAGAAGTAGTCAATTTACTTGTTGGAACTAACTGGTCTTACGGTAATATGACGATAATCTTCAACGATGATAAAAATATATCCGTTAAAAAGACGGGTTATATGGATGAGTCTTTCGGTTATTATCTGACAAAAGTCAGTAGCGTTAAGTATAGTATTACGTTTACCGGTAGATTTGGATTTAACGGTGTCGACCCTGAGCTTTCAGTAAACAGCTTTGTATTGATAGACGGTAGTAAAATAACTAAGTTCGAGCATGATTTGGTTGATGCGGATGGCAACGTACAGCACGTTACACTGAAAAAGGTTGATGCCCTTGCGGAAATTAAAGATTTGCTTACGGGTACCGTTTGGAAGTATGAATATTACAAAGACGGACAAAGTGCCGACGATGGCGATGAACCTGTGGTTATGACCGTTGAATTTCTTGCAGACGGTAAAGTGAGTGTTACGCGCGTAACCCAGGGCTTCCGCGGTGAAACGAACACATATACAGGAACTTGTACGTACGAGTTGACGGATAAGGGCGAAGGTAAATATGCAATTGCTTTTGCATTAGTTTCGGCAAACGGTGATTGCGGTATTTATCCCGATACCACCAACGAAAATAGCTTCATTACCGTTGCTAACAAAGTGATTACCGGACTTTCGATTAGTGTAGATGATAATGAAAACACTTTTGAAAATCCTTGTTCGTTTAATAAAGTTGAAAATCAGTAAACCTGATACAATGCAGTGAAGATGCGCCCCGCGGCGAAAGCCGCGGGGCGTTTTTCCGGATTGCTTTGTCGCTACGCTCCGCGCAATGACGGGAATGGGGTGCATAACGGCAAGGGGTGCGGTTTTATACTTTTTTATAAAAACGGTTGACTTAAAGTATTAAAGGTAGTATAATTATCTCAAAATATTTAGCTAAAAAACAGGCAAAAATTAAAAGCGGCGGAGCGTATGGATAATTACGAAATAGAGCAAAACTTTGAAAGAATATACCGCGATTTCAGACTGCGGCTCTACAAATACATTTTCAGCGTTATGGGCGAGCGGGAAGGCTCGCTTACCGTAACCGAGTTCTTCTCGGTGGAAACGATTGCGCTTATGGGCAGTCCCACGGTCAGCGAATTTGCCGACGCGCTCTCGATTACTTCGTCGCACGCGGCGTACAAGGTGCGCCAGCTCATAGAAAAGGGGTACGTAACCAAGACGCCCACGGACGACAGACGCACCTTCAAGCTTGAAGTTACGGACAAATTCAAAAAATATTATCACGAAAAAAACGCCTACGGAAATTACATTTTTAAAGTGCTTTCGAAAACGATGAGCGCGGAAGAGCTTTCCGTCACGGACGGGTTGTTTAAAAAATTCGTTCAAACGATTGAAAAGGAGAAAACAGATGATTAAAATTATTACCGATTCGTCAAGCAATATCACGCCCGAAGAGAGCAAGGCTCTGGGTATAGGGCTTATGCCGCTTACCATTTCGTTCGGCACGCAGGAGTTCCGCGACGGTATTGATATAAGCTGTGAAGAGTTTTATGAAAAAATGCAGACGGGCGGAGAGTTCCCGCATACTTCCCAGCTTACCGAAGAACAGGTTGAAGGTTCGGTAATGGAAGCGTTTGAAAACGGCGCGGACGAAGTTCTTTTATTGCCGCTTGCGTCTGCGCTCAGCGGCTCATACGAGCGTTGTAAGACGGTTGCCGAAAGGCACGACAGAGTGTACGCGCACGACTGCTGTTGCACTACCGTCATGCTCAAGCTGTGCGTTCTGCACGCGCTTAAAATGGCGAACGCGGGGGCTAAGGTTTACGAGATTATAGACGCTTTGAAGGAGCTCAGACCCAAACTCAAAATTTACGCGTGCCTTGACACGCTTGAAAATCTGCGCAAGGGCGGCAGGCTGTCTACCGTTACCGCGATAATCGGCGCGGTATTGAAAATCAAGCCCGTGATTACCTTTTCCGTGGACGGTAAGGTGGAAATGATTGGCAAGCAGTTCGGAATGAATAAAGCAATCGGCAGCGTGGTTTCCGCAGTGGATAAGAATAAAATCGATTACGATTACCCCGTGTATTTAATCTATACGCAGAACGATAAAAACAGCGACGCGCTTGCCGGTAAGCTCGGTATACAATACACGGAAAAGGGCAATATATGCCCCGTTATCGGCACGCACATAGGCGTGGACGCGGCGGGAATAGTTTACGCGGAAAAGTAATTTAGCTTTAATAAAGGCTTTCGCTTTCCGCGTCGGAGATGAAATTTTAAAAAACGGTTTACTTTTTCCCGACGCCGTGATATAATAGAATAAACGAATGGCAAGGCGGTGCGCCAAAAAGGCGCGGAGTCTGCTTTACCAAAGGAGAAATTTTATGATTGTCGCGGACTGGGTTGCCATAGGCGTAGTAGTCGCAAGTCTCGGCTTGGGCGCGCTCGTCGGGTTCGGTAAGGGGCTTAAGTTCTTTACGGGCGGCATTTTCGGGTTTATAATAGGCGTGGTAATCTGTGCGCTCGTCGGCACGGTGTTTCTCGACGTGCCTTTCGTTGCCGATTTGCTTGCTAAATTGCGCGAAAGCTGGGCGGGAATAGAGTTCCTTGACAAGGTGCATATGGACGTAATCATTTATTACGTGATTATGTTCGTCGCCGTACAGCTGTTGCGCATAATTTTAGTGCTTATCATAAAGGCTATTTTCGAGAGCGAAAATATAGTAATCAAGATTGTGAACAGAACGCTTGGCGCGGTTTTGTTTCTGATTATAGGCGTATGTATAGCTCTGCTCGCGCTTAAGATAGTGGGCTGGGTAGGCGGAACAACCGCGGACGATTTGTATTATTCGCTCGGCGGCAGTGCGTTCAGGCTTGACGAGCTGTTCAAGTATATCACCGCTTTGGATTGGCCCGTACCGCCGCCTGCGGAAAGCGTTGCGTTTGCGGGTTTGCTGTGAGCTTGAAGTTAATTGTATAATATAAGCCCCCGCGGCGTTTGCCGCGGGGGAATTTTTTTGCCGTTTCGGGCATATCGTAATATTATGGAAGTTACGTTTATCGCCCTGAAACAAAAGGACGTAATAAACCTGATAGACGGCAAGCATCTCGGCAGAGTTTGCGATTTGACCTTTACCTTTCCCGAAAACAAGGTGACGGGATTTACCGTTACGGGAAGTAAGGGTTTTAAGTTTTCCCGTCAGGAAATATTTTTGCCCATAAACTGCGTTGTGAAAATAGGCGCGGACGCGGTACTCGTTAAATACGGCAAGGAAGAAAAGCCCGACCGTCCGCCTTGCCCGCCGCCCTGTCCGCCCGAGCATTGTCCGACGGAACGACCGTTCTGTCCGCCCCCGCCGCCGCAATTTCCGCCGCGCGGCGACAGGAGAGATTACGGCGAGTACGAGTAGGCTTTTTGGTTTTTTGTCACGTTGAGCGATAGTCGTTCCGTCCCGTTGGGTTGCCGTATCGTTCGGGTGGATTGCTTTGTCGCTACGCTCCTCGCAATGACGGGAATTCGCAGAATAGAATTAAAAAATCGTGAACTACAATTATTCACTGCGCAAGCAAAGTCACGCCTTTGCGCCCGCGCACTCAATTTGTCGCTTGCGACCTGAGCGGATTGAATTTGCGCGATTATATTTATGTTTGCCCTTTTAAATCGCGCAAAGAAAGGCAGAGCCTTTCAAATCACGGATTATTTAATTCGCAGAATAGAATTAAATAATCGTGAATCAATCTCAGAATATATTCTCAAGTCTTACGGTGTAGGCGTCGGGCAGATTTTTCGCGATTTCCTTTAAAACTTCTATTTTGCCTATCGCAAGCTCATAGTTTCCGTTTTTCAAAAGTCCGCAGCACTCGCCCAGCCAATAGTCTATATATGAAATATCGTTGTGCGGGATAAATATATGCAGTTTTTCCTTTTTATCCGACCACAGCGCGCGCACGGCGTTTCCGTCTTCCACGGTCGCCGTTTCGTCTTCTATCTTGGTATACAGCGCGTCGAGAGCGGTTGAAAACTCGCCGAACTGTCTGGTGAGATACAGGTCTGTAAATATGAAAAGCCCTACGCACAGTGCGAAAGCCACCACGGTGTAAGATATAGCCTTTACCATTGTCCGTTCACCTGCACCTGTAAAATTTTATACTTTTCGCCCCGTTTCTGGAAGTATACCCTGCCTTCGCCGTTTACGGTCATTGCGACTACTTCCTTTAACTTGGCGTCGTTTTCCCTTAAAATACTGTTTAGCTTCTCGCCCGCGATACCGCATCTGGCGAGATTTTTCTTGTCCGCCTTGCCGCGGTCTATAAGCGTGAGCGAAAGGGAGTTGGACGCGGTCTCTTCCTTAGCCAGAGCCGAGAAAGAGCCGTTGGCTTCGTAAAGCCCGTAATATACGTCGTCGAGATTGAAATATCCCGCGACGCGCATACTCTCAATCAAATCGTCCACGTCGAGATTGTTTTTCTTTAACTGAAACTCGTCGATTCCGTTTTTGTTTATCACGACGGACGGCTTTCCGCTCACCACGTTTTTAACGGGCTTGAACCACAGCTCGGTAAGCCATACTATCTGGTGAAGTATGAATATTGCGACTATCGCGATAATTCCGTACAGAATGGGAATGGAGCTGTCCGCCATGGGTATGCAGGCGAGCTCGGCTATTACAAGACTTATAACGAATTCAAAGGGCTGCATTTCGCCAATCTGGCTTTTGCCCATAAGCCGCATTACGAGTAACAGCACGACGAATATTATGGTCGTGCGAATGAAAATAAGAGCCATAAAAAGAGTATTGGCAAAATAATTTACAATATTCTTGATTTATGCGTGCGTTTATGCTATTATAGTTTGCGTATCGTTATGGAAATTCAAGGCGTTTTAAGCGCGTTGGACGGGCTTGCCGTCCGCGGAATGGACTTTGGTCTTAAACGCACCCGCGCGCTGTTGGACGGGCTTTCATCGCCCGACGAAAAACTTAAAATAATACATATCGCGGGCAGTAACGGCAAGGGCTCCGTTGCCGAATTTATTTCGCGTATTTTAATTGCCGCCGGCAAAAAGACGGGCGTTTTCACTTCGCCCGAAGTGTTCGGCTATTTCGGGCAGTTCCGTATTGACGGGCAGGAGCTTGGCGAAGAGTTGTTCGTCAAGGCGTTCGGCGACGCTCTGCGCGCGGGGGCGGGGCTTAACGCCACACGGTTCGAGACGGAGACGGCGGGGGCGTTGCACGCGTTCGCGCTTGCGGGCTGTGAATACGCGGTGGTGGAGTGCGGGCTTGGCGGGCTTGAAGACGCTACCAACGCGATACGGAAAAAGGAAATTGCCGTAATAACTTCGATATGTTTTGAACATACCGCAATTCTCGGCGATAAAATAACCGATATATGCCGCCACAAGGCGGGTATAATTAAAAACTGTCCCGCCGTGGTAAGCGGTTGCGTGAGCGGCGCGGCAAGGGAATATTTTGAAAAGCTTGGCGTAACTTTTGCCGAAAAGAGCCTTTCGGAAGGTTTTGAAATAACTGCGGTCGGCGACGCGCAAAGGTATAACGCGGCGACGGCGATTGCGGTTGCGCGGGCGTTGAAAATAGACGAAAGTGCGATATATTCGGGGGTCAAAGCCGCATATCCCGAAGGTAGATTGCAGAAAATAACTACGAAAAGCGGCGTATATATTTTAGACGGGGCGCACAATCCGCAGGCGTTTAAGCCGCTCGCGGAATACATAAAGTCGCTCGGGGTGAAGGTAAAGCTCGTTTACGGCTGTCTTTCGGACAAGGATATTGACGGCTGTCTTTCACAGCTTTCGGGGCTTGTGAGCGAAGCGGTTGCGGTAAAGCCGGACAGCCCGCGGGCGATGGATATAAGGGAAATTGCGCGGGCGTGCGTGAGTTATTTTAATAAAGTTAAGGTAAAGAGCGGCGTGGCGGACGCGCTGGAATACCTTAAAGCTTGCGGCGGTGACGCGCCTACGGTTATATGCGGTTCTTTTACGCTGTTAAAGGAGAGCTTAAAGCGGATAGAGAAAGGGTTGTAAAGGCTATATAAGATTTGCTTTACGGCTGAACGCGTGAGAGATTAAACTTATGATAATAGGCAACAGAGAATTCAAAGACTACACTTTCGTAATGGCGATTATAAACGTGACGCCCGACAGCTTCTGGCACGGCAGCCGTCACGACGCGGACGACGTGCTTTTTGCCGTGGAAAAGGCGGTTAAGGACGGGGCGGCGGTAATAGATATAGGCGCGCAGTCCACGCGCCCCGGCTATACCGAAGTTTCGGCGGAGCAGGAGATAAACCGCTTCGCCCGCCCGCTTATGCTGATAAAGGAAAGGTTTGAAATTCCCGTATCCGTCGATACTTACTATTCGGAGAGCGCAAAGACGGCTCTTTCCATGGGCGCGGATATGATTAACGACGTGTGGGGCTTGACTTACGACGGCAATATGGCGAAAACGGTAGCCGCTTACGGTGCGGCGGCGTGCATTATGCACAACTCGAAAACGCCGTTGTCGGGGGATATATGGCGTCCAATCGACGAATTTTTGAAAGACGGCGTCCGTCTTGCTCTTGACGCGGGTATAGACGAAAATAAAATAATTCTTGACGGCGGCATAGGCTTTGCCAAAAACCGAGAGCAGAATTCGGAGCTTTTAAACGGTTACGAACGGCTTTCAAGTCTTGGCTATCCCCTGCTTTTGGGGGCGAGCCGTAAATCTCTTTTCGGCGGCAACGTGGAGGACAGACTGCCGCAGACGGTGGAGGCTACCCGCCTTGCGGCGAGAAAGGGCGTGCTGTTCGTGCGCGTTCACGACGTTAAGGAAAACGCCGACGCCATAGCCGAAGAATACGACAAAATGCGGAGCGGAAAAGTTTGGATACGGTAAAGATACGCGGGCTTAAAATAGACGCGCGGCACGGCGTGCGGGAGAGCGAAAAGGTAAACGCACAGCCCTTTATTTTCGATATAGACATAGGTTGCGACTTTTACGGCGGGTTCGAAAAAGACGACTTGGGCGGCACGGTAAACTACTCGGCAGTGTGCGAAAGGGTGGCGCAAATTACGCTTGAAAGCTCCTTTAATTTAATCGAAACTCTGGCATATACCTGCGCCTACGCTATTTTGGACGGGTTTGCCGCCCATTGCGTTACGCTCACCGTATGGAAACCCAAAGCCCCCGTAAAGCGCGAGTTTGAAAGCGTGGGGGTAACCGTAACCGTAAAGCGGACGGTGGCTTATCTTTCGCTCGGTTCGTCTATGGGGGATAAAAAGAAATATCTGGACGACGGCTTGGAATTGCTTTCAAGGACTGCGGGAATAAAGGTTAAAAAGGTTTCTTCTTATCTTGAAACCGAGCCGTACGGCGGCGTTGCGAAAAACGGATTTTTAAACTGCGCGGCGGAGATAGAAACTTATCTCACCCCGCAACGGCTTTTAAAAGAAATACACCGCGTGGAAAACGCCTGCGGGCGGGTGCGCAAGGAGCGTTGGGGGGACAGGACTCTCGATATAGATATAATCTTTTTCGGCGGTGAAATTATCCGCGAAAGCGACCTTATAATTCCCCACCCCGAATACCGCAAAAGAGATTTCGTTTTAATTCCGTTAAAGGAAATCGCACCCGGATTTGTCTGCCCCGACTGCGGGGTGGCGGTTAAATATTTATAAATAAAACCGAAGGGCGGCCGCGCGGTTGCCCTTTTTTATGGCTTTACGCGTTTTCATTATATGAAAAAATATAACAATCACGCATAAATATGCCATTTACGGTAAATTTTTATTGTGCATTTTGCATAAAATTTTTTAAAAAAACTGTACAAATAATATTTAATATGGTATAATTGGCAAGTAAAATATTTGTTAACTCCACACGCACTTAAAAGTGCAAGGAAGGTGAAAGTTTTGGAAAAAATCGGTATTATAGATTTAGGCTCGAATTCGGCGAGACTCGTAATAGTTAATTTATTTGCCGACGGCTATTTTATGGTTGTGGACGAGCTTAAAGAGAGCGTAAGGCTCGGTCAGGATATGGAGCGCGACGGCTTTTTAAAACCCGCGCGCGTAGCCGAAACGATTAAAACTTTAAAGATGTTCAGAAAGCTGTGCGACGTAAGCGGCGTAACCCGCATAATCGCCGTGGCTACGGAAGCGGTGAGAAGGGCAAAAAACCAGCGTAGCTTCCTTGACGAAATTCAGGCTACCTGCGGCATCAAAATTCGCGTGCTTACCGCCGAAGAAGAAGCGATTTACGTATACCGCGGCGTAATAAACACGATGGATATTCCCAAGGGTATCGTGCTTGAAATAGGCGGCGGCTCGACTAAAATCATCTACTACAACCGCAGGAATCTGCTCAACTACGTAACGCTTCCGTTCGGCGCGGTCACGCTTACGGGCATGTTCTCGGGCGAAGGCGTAAAGCCGGAAGAGCAGGCTTTGAAGATAGAAGAGTTCTTCACCGGACAGCTTGAAAAAGTGGAGTGGCTTAAGGAGGTCGACCCCGACGCGCAGATGATAGGCGTGGGCGGCTCGTTCAGAAATCTTTTCAAAATAACCAAAATGGTGCATAAGTATCCCTTGGATACCGTGCATAACTACAAGATGCAGACTGAGGATTTCATTCCCGTCTACGATATGATTAAGGTTCTGGACCTTGACAAAAAGAAGAAGATAAAGGGACTTTCCACCGAACGCGCGGACATACTTCCCGCCGCGCTCGCGGTAATAAATTCGTTTATAAAATATATGGGCGTGGAGCAGTTCACCCTTTCGGGCGCGGGACTGCGCGAGGGCATAATGTTCAATCAGGCGTTGCCTATGACCATTGAAAAGCCCATTGCGGACGTACTCAACTACTCGCTTACCACTCTCGTCAAGTATTACGAGTGCGAAGAGACGCACGTCGAGCACGTGGTAAATCTCAGCATACAGCTTTTCAAGCAGTTGAGAGTTCTGCACAAATTCCCCAGACAGTACCTTAAAATATTAAAGGTCGCGTCTATGCTGCACGACTGCGGCAAGAGAATAAAGTATTACAACCATCAGCGTCACAGCTGGTACACCGTTTTAAACGCCACGCTTTACGGCGTAACTCACAGGGAAATCGTAATGGCGGCGTTCACCGCTTGTTGCCACAACAAGGAGGACGTAAACGCTTACGACTGGGCGAGATACCGCGACATAGTCAACGAAGAAGATTTGGAAGTGGTTAAAAAGCTGGGCGTTATGCTCAGAATAGCCGAGAGTCTGGACAGGGCGGGCGCAGGCACTATCAAGAGCATAAACTGCGACATACTCGGCGATTCCGTGATTATGAAAACGGAAGTCGAAGGGGACGCGACGCTGGAAATTAAAAACGCTATGGCGGCGTCTACCGAGTTTAGAAAAGCCTTCCATAAAAATCTGGAAATTTTATAAAGTCAATAAAAAAGTTATGCCGCGTTAAAAAGCGGCATTATAATTATTTACGGGAGTGGAAATATGAATTGTAAAAGTTGCGGGCGCGAAAACGCCGAAAACGCGGTGTTCTGCAAGTACTGCGGAAAACGAATGGACGGAATGAAGCTCTGCCCCAATTGCAAAAACCAAATCGAAGAAGACTCCGAGTTCTGCATACATTGCGGGGCTAAGGCGGACGGCTCGTATACTCCGCAACCTTCTCCCGCCGAACCCGTAGTTCAGGAAACTGTGGTAACGACAACCGTGCAGTATTCTAAAATCAATTATAGTAAAATAGCGTCTACCGTGGCAACGTTAGCCGTTGCGGTAATCGCGTTGCTTTCGCTCATATTCGTATTCTTTACGGGCGTGCAGGCGTCCGTTTCCGTTTCGGGTTCGTCCGCAAAAGATAGTCTCGATATCTTCTATTACTTCGATAAAGGATATAAAAATTACGAAGCAATAATCAAAAGCGCGGAATCGACTACGATGAATCCGTTGACCGATTATTTTAAGGCAAGCATGCTGTTGCCGCTCGTGTTCGGCACGATTATCTCGTCGGTAACTCTTTTACTCGTTTTCGTGCTTTCGGTAACCGCGATAGTCCGCACGGTAAAAACGCTTATGGGCAGAGAAACGAAGAGCGGAGAAGGCTTTGCGCTCGGTGCGTTCGGCGCGTATATTTTCTGCATAATCGCAATAATGGTTTTAAATTCCGCCAATTCAGACTCGTTGGGGTTTGGCGTAGAGCTCGGACTCAATTCCGCCACCGTTGCGGGCGTGGTTCTGTGTTCGGTAGCGGCTTTCATATGGCTGGCGGCAAAGCTCTTTAATAACGGCAGCCGTCTTTTAAGCGGCAACGTCGCCGCAAAATGCGCGCTGTGCGTAGGCGGTCTGGTTCTTGCGGTAATAATCGCGGGCTTGGTTTCCGCGCCTGCAATAACCATATCCGGCGAAGGCGAAGCGAAAGCGGGCGTTCTTTCACTGTTCTCTACTATCGGATTTATGTGTATGGACAAAGGCGGGAGCGGTTTCAAGACGATACTCAACGCGCCCGTAGTTGCCGCTTTAAGCACGTTTGCGTTCGTTTTCCTTATTTTAACGGTAATCGTACTGCTCGTTGCGATAATCAAATCGGTAAAAGGTATTGCGAAAGGCGATACCGACAACCCGCCCGTAAAAGAATTTATATGGGCTTGCGCGTGCGCTATGGCGTCGATGATTTTCCATATCGTTGCGGGCAATCAGTTTTTGGAAGCAATAGGCTATTTCAATTCAAACACTGCGGATAAAATGGAACTGGGCTACGGCATACCCATTGCGGCGTTCGTGCTCTCTTTCGTGGCGGCAACTCTCTCTATAGCCCAGCGCGTTATCGCAAATAAGACCGCGGTTGCGGAAACTCCCGCCGTTCAAACGGTTGAAGAAAACGAAGTTACGGGAACGGAAGAATAAAATTTTAATTAACTTATGAAATTCGTACTTGCAAGCGCGTCGCCGCGCAGAAGGGAGCTGTTGGGTCAGATTCTGAACGAATTTGAAATTATCCCCGCAGAATCGGAAGAAAAAGTAAATATTTCGCTGTTCCCCGAACAGACGGCTTGCGCTCTGGCGGAGAGCAAGTGCGACGAAGTTTTTGCCGCAAACGGCGATAAAACGGTAATCGGTTGCGATACCGTAGTAGTGTTCAACGGCGAAATTTTGGGCAAGCCCGCGGACGCGGCGGACGCCGTTAAAACCTTAAAGGCGTTGTCCGGTAAAACGCACTTCGTGATAACGGGCGTGTGCGTGCAAAACAAATTCAAAAAGCTTATCGGGTACGATAAAACGGAAGTTAAATTCAACGCCCTTTCCGAAGAGTTCATAAAAAATTACGTGGCGGGCGGCTCGCCTTTGGACAAGGCGGGCAGTTACGGCATACAGGACGGGGGCGTGGTAAAGGAATATTTCGGCAGCTACACCAACGTGGTGGGCTTGCCCGTTACGCTTACGAAAAAACTTCTCGACGGAGTGTGCGCAGACTTATGAAGAGATTATCCATCGATTTGGGCGCGTGGGTTACTAAAATATATATGCCCGGTTGCGGCGTGGTGCTTACCGAAGCAACCTGCATCGCCGTTGAAAAGTATCAGGACCACGGCGAAACCCAACTTCTCGTAAAGGCGTTCGGCGATAAGGCTCGCGCGCTTTCGGGCAGAGCGGCGGTAAATACCCATATTTTAAACCCCGTTTTCGAAGGGGATATAATTTACGAAAATCTTGCGGCTGAGCTGCTGGCTTACTTTCTTGAAAAAATAGAAATTCCCCGCAAAAAGGCAAGGCGTACGGAAGCGGTGTTCATTCTTCCGTGCGGCGTTTCGGACGAGATTAAGCAAAAGTACCGCCGCGTGGCGGAAGATTGCGGCTTGGGCGCGGTATATTTTACCTTTACCCCGTTCGCGGCAGTGCTGGGGCATAACGTGGCGATAAGCGAAAGCACGCCCATGTTCTCGCTGGATATAGGTCATTCGCTGACCAACGTTGCGGTAATTTCGCAGGACGGAATAATTTCGGGGCTTAGCGTAAATCTCGGCGGCGGCAATATCGACGTGCATCTTATAGACGAGCTTGCGGACAATTACAACCTGAAAATAGGTGCGCTCACCGCCGAAAAGCTGAAAAACACGGTGGGCAGTCTTTTAGACGACGACAATAAAATAAACGTCGTGGAAGGTCGCGACGTGAAGAGCGGCGCGCCCGCATCAATCGCTGTGAACTCGTCGCAGATTTACAAGGTTATCACCACTTACGTGGATAAGATAATCGAGTACGTAAATCTCGTACTCAACAAACTGCCGCCCGAAGTCGCGTCGGGGGTAATGCACGGCGGGGTGTACCTGTCGGGCGGGCTTATCAAGCTGGACGGGCTTGCGGAGTATTTAGAGAAAAAGCTGAATATTCCCGTAAACGTTCCCGAAGAGCCGCAGCTCACTTCGGTAATAGGCGGCGGCGCGGTAATTTCCGGCGACGAGCTTTTGGAACGGCTTACCGTTGAATAAATTTGAATTTGGATAAAGTTAAATAAAATGGTAATTGAATAGAGTTTAGTAAAATTGAATTTGAATAGAGTTAAGTATAAAAGCCCCCGACGGCACGCCGTCGGGGGCTTTTTATTAATAATCTGCTTTTTTAAATTTTTCGCTAACTAACGGTTAGTTTTAAACAGTTTAAATTTTTATAAGGTATAATTAAATCGTACTTGTCATTCTTAGCCTTTGGCGAAGAATCCCCAAGATAAACCGCTTTATACGCAATTCGCGTAGTCGGCTTACAAAAAGTATTTTATAAAGTATAATCAAAAAAAGAAAGGAGTTGAAAAATGCAATATTCTCTACTATACAATCTTATAATTCCAACGTACGTTAACGCCGTAAAAGATAAAATTGAAAAAGAAGACGAATACGGCAATAAAGCAGAGTTGGAAAAATTACAGGAGCAAATAGCAAATTTGCTCGACGATAACGGAAAAAAGTTACTCGCAAGCTTTGCTTTAATGCAAGGAGATTGGAAAGACGAAATTTACTATTTCGTTGGCATTTCGGTGCTGAATGCAGGCGTAAAAATAGGTATGCAATTACAAAACGCTTTTATAGTTGACGAGCAGGAAAATATTTAATCGGGTGCGGGTGCGGACTTTTTAAAAGTCCGCACCCGCAATTTAATTATCACGATAATTTTACCTATCTTTTATTTAGTTTAACTTGATTATTCGCCGTAAATTTTATATAATTTAAGTGAATAAATTTATCTAAGAGAGAAGTATGGGCAAAAAGAGCAATATACGCAACTTTTGTATAATAGCGCATATCGACCACGGCAAATCAACCCTTGCCGACCGTCTTATGGAGCGCACGGGTCAGGTTTCCGAAAGGGATATGGAAGCGCAGCTTTTAGACTCTATGGACATAGAGCGCGAGCGCGGAATTACCATAAAACTCACTCCCGTGAGAATGTTTTACAAAGCAAAGGACGGGCAGGAGTACGAGTTCAACCTTATCGACACCCCCGGTCACGTGGACTTCACTTACGAGGTTTCGCGTTCTCTCGCCGCGTGCGAAGGGGCGATTTTAATCGTGGACGCGTCGCAGGGCGTGGAGGCGCAGACGCTTGCAAACGTTTATCTCGCGCTTGAAAACAACCTTGAAATTCTGCCCGTAATCAACAAAATAGACCTGCCGTCCGCCCGTCCCGACGAAGTAAAAAAGGAAATCGAAGAAGTAATCGGGCTGGACGCGTCACAAGCTCCGCTCATCTCCGCAAAGGAAGGGCTGGGCATAGACGACGTTCTCGAAGCGATAGTAAATACCTTTCCCGCGCCCGAGTGCGACGAGAGCTTGCCGCTTAAAGCGCTTATTTTCGACAGCTATTACGACAACTATAAGGGCGTAATTCTGTTCGTGCGAATTAAGGACGGAGCGGTAAAGGCGGGCGACAGAATTAAAACGTTCCGCTCGGACAAGATTTACGAAGTGGTTGAAACGGGCGTGTTCGCCCCCAACCTTACCCCCAAAAACGGGCTTTCCGCGGGCGACGTAGGCTATATCGCCGCGTCGATAAAATCAATTCAGGACGTAGCGGTTGGCGATACTGTGGTAAACGCCGACAACCCCGCCGCCCGACCTTTGGACGGCTACAAGCAGGTTCAGCCCGTGGTGTTCTGCGGAATTTACCCGCTTGACGGCAGCAAGTTCAACGACTTGAAGGACGCTATTTTAAAGCTTCAGTTAAACGATGCGTCGCTCGTTTTCGAGCCGGACAGCTCGGTCGCGCTCGGGTTCGGCTTCCGTTGCGGCTTTTTAGGGCTGTTGCATATGGAAATCATACAGGAGCGCATAGAAAGGGAGTTCGGGCTTGAAATAATCACCACCGCGCCGTCGGTCAGCTACAGGGTAGTCAAGACGGACGGGGAAGAGATATTCGTCGATAACCCGTCGCACCTGCCGCCGCTCAGCGAAATCGAGCATATGGAAGAGCCTATCGTCAAGTGCGACGTATATTCTCCGCCCGATTACCTTGGGCAGATAATGGATTTGTGCCGTGAAAAGCGCGGGGTGTTTCTGCAAATGACGTACCTTGACAAGAGCAGGGTTCGCCTTGAATATAATCTGCCGCTCAACGAGATAATCTTCGACTTTTTCGATGCAATCAAGTCGCGCACGCGCGGGTATGCGAGCTTTGACTACGAGCTTATAGGCTACGAGCGGAGCAAGCTGGTAAAGCTGGACATTATGCTTAACGGCGAAGTTTGCGACGCGCTGTCGATGATAGTTCACGAAGATTCGGCGTATACGCGCGGCAGAATGCTGTGCGAAAACTTAAAGGGAGCAATACCCCGCCAGCTGTTCGAAATACCCGTACAGGCGGCGATAGGGGGCAAGATTATCGCCCGCGAAACGGTTAAAGCGGTAAGAAAGGACGTGCTTGCTAAATGCTACGGCGGCGACATAACGCGAAAGAAAAAGCTTCTTGAAAAGCAGAAAGAAGGTAAAAAGCGTATGCGCCAGATTGGCAACGTGGAAGTGCCGTCGGAAGTGTTTATGCAGATTTTAAAGACCAATAAGGATTAAAAACGCGTGTATGGGAGTTCACGAATTTCTTGGCTATTCTGCGCCTGCGAAATTCCGTGATTTTGGGAGACTAAGTTTCCCTGCCCGCAATTTTTAAGGGCAAACGAAAATATAATTGCGGGCATTCCCTTCCAGTGAGCCGAAGGCTTTCGCAAATTGGGTGCGCCGGCGCAAAGGCGTGACTTTGCTTGCGCAGTGAATAATTGTAGTTCACGAATTTCTTGGCTATTCTGCGAATTAAATAATCCGTGATTTGAAAGGCTCTGCCTTTCTTTGCGCGATTTAAAAGGGCAAACATAAATATAATCGCGCAAATTCAATCCGCTCAGGTC
>CAJTLF010000015.1 GCA_910577555.1 uncultured Christensenella sp.
CTCGTGCGAAACGCCATTAAATACAATAAGGACGGCGGCAGTATAACGGTTACGCTCAACTATCAAGGGCTGACTGTTGAAGATACGGGAATAGGCATTGCGGAAGAAAATATGAGCAAGGTATTTTCTCGCTTTTTCACGGTTGACAAATCGCACAACGGTAAAAACGGCGGCTTTGGTTTGGGACTTGCCGTTGCCAAAAAGATATGCCAAAAGTCGGGATGGAAAATAAGCGTCGAAAGCACGCTCGGCGAGGGCAGTAAGTTTACCGTTGAATTTTAGAAAGTCGCTTTTCGACAAAACTTTCCAAAAATCGCAAACACGGGAAAATTTAATTTAAAAATAAAAACGCAATATTTATTAAAAGTATTGCAAAATTGAAATTAAAGTTGTATAATGGCGGTGAATTAAAAAATCGGAGTAAAATTATGACGCAACAACATATTATAGAAAAAATCGGGCAAATGAAAATAGTTCCCGTAGTGGTACTCAATTCCGTTGAAGAGACTTTGCCCAAAATGCAGGCGTTAATCGACGGCGGGTTGCCCTGCGCGGAGATTACTTTCCGCACTCCCTGTGCTGCGGAAGCCATTGCGCTTGCCGTGAAAACTTATCCCGACGCGCTTATCGGGGCGGGTACGGTAATTAACGCCGAGCAGTGTGAAAAGGCTATTGCGGCGGGTTCTAAATTTATAGTTTCCCCCGGCTTTTCCGAAGAAGTGGCGGACTGCTGTAAGGCGCACGGTATGCTCTATCTTCCCGGCGTTGTGACGCCTACCGAAGTTATGGCGGCGGTAGCGAAGGGGCTTACCACGCTCAAATTCTTCCCCGCGTCTAACTACGGCGGGTTAAAGACGATTAAGGCGATTTGTGCGGCGTTCCCTTACCTTAAAATTATGCCCACGGGCGGAATTTCGGCCGATAATATCCTTGAATATCTCGCCTGCGACAAAATTCTCGCATGCGGCGGCAGCTGGATGATGAGCGGCACTCCCGAAGAGATTAAGGAAAAGACCGCAAAAGCCGTTGCGCTCGTTAAAAAAGGCTAATTTTCACTCAACTGAATAATCAAAAGCTATAAGGCGCGGTCACGCGCCTTTTTTTTCGTTATTTTTGCGAGAATTTGACAATATAAAAGATTAGTGATATAATCAAGACAATTAACAAAACGCGGTAAATTATGGCGATTAGCGAATTCGACGTATACGCGGGCATAGACCTTGGCAGCGATACGGTAAAAATTTCATACGCTTATGACGACGGCGGACTAAAGACGGGCAAAATAGTTTGTAGCGCGGCTTCGGCTACCGCTATTCCCGCGGTCGCGTATTACGATTTCGACGAAAAGAAGTGGCTGTTCGGCGAAGAAGTGGAGAGCGTGGGCGACAAGTCTTTTATGAGCGTGGTCAAAATAAAGAGACTTTTGTCGCTTGCGTCAAAACGGGGCAACCCCGTCGTTGCCGAGCGCAATTTCAGATACTATCTCGAAGGTAACGACTTTCCTAAATTCTATTTCCCCGCAAGGCGCAGGGCGTCAATAGATTTCGAGAAAACCGTACGGGACGGAGCTACATTTCAGGCGGAAGGCTTTACTCCCGCCACGGTGTGCGAGCAGTTTTTCAAATACGTATACAAGGTGGCGTACGGCAGAGTTGCCGAGCTGGCGGCTCGGTGCAAAAAAGACGACTTCGTTCTGATTCCCGCCGTAGTATACCCCCAACACGTCGGCAAAAGCTATATTGCCGAGCTGGAAAGACTTACCGAAACGGGATTCGGGACGCCGCCAAAAACTTCGCTCAGTATGACTAAGGCTCTTTGCGTATACGCGAGAATTACCGACAGAATCAAGCTGAACGAGAGCGCGCTCATATTCAATATAGGCGAAGACAGAATATCCGTCGTAAAGGCGGGGCTGTTTGCGAAAGGGCTTGCGGTGGACGGCGCGGACGGACACAACGACCCCGAATATATAGGGGGCAACGACGTTGACGACGCGGTTGCGCACTTTCTCGAGAGCGGCATAAGCCGCCGCGAGAGTATGGGCAGACCTTCGAGCGGCGAAGACGGCTATATGGCGGAAGGCTCGCTCAATTCCAAGCAATATCTCTTTATGAAGGATATAAAGACGGCAAAGGTAATTTTCGGAATGCCGTCGTACGAGCGGGGAGTATTCAGAAACGGCGTACCCGTTTGCGTTGCCCGCGATTTGTACATACAGCGCAACCTTACGCGCGAAGATTTCTGCGACTGTCTGGGGCTTAACGGCGGTGACGGCGTTGCCGGCAGGTTGCTCGATTATATCACGCGGGAGATTGAAAGACCCGTAAACCGCGGGATAAAAAAGATATTTTTGACGGGCGGACCGGTGGAAACTTACGGGCTTGTGGAGTTCATTCGCAGGCATATATATGCCGTTTACGGCATTGAAACGCTCACTTTCGAGAACGACGGGAAAGAAAGGGAGAACGACGGATTCAATATTTTAGCGTACGAAGACGCGCTATACGCGCCCGCACTCGGGTGCGCGATAGTTGCGTTGAAGGGGCTTGAAGTGCAGACGGTGCTTGCCCTTTCGTACGGGCTGAGACTGTTTTTATACGAAGGCGACGTGCCTTACCTTGAAATTCTGGTAAACAAGGGTGACGTGCTCCCGCCCGACGGCGCCAAGTTCGTAATACCCAAGCCGTACGACCCCAAATCGGGAAGCGTTCAGAGCAAGGGGCTGACCACCGCGTATAACAGTAAAAATTCCGCGCCCATGCAGATTATGAGTACTACGCTTACGAGAAAGGATATATCAAGGCGGGAGAACGCCGCCAATATCAGTTACGTGACGACGACGCTCGGCGAGCATTATCTCGTTTGCGACCCCATGAACGCCCGAATGATGGGCGAGCTTGCGCAGTTTGCAAACCTTAAAAAGATTGCCAACGCCGACGGAACGGAAAACAGCGGGCTTATTTACTACTACTATAAGAACACCCGCGTAAGGCTGGTGGAACGCGTTTACGCCTTTATCGGTGTGGATATAGACGGCGAAGGGCGGTCGCGGCCGTACTGCATTAACGACGCGGTGCGTAACGGAAACGAGCGGGTGAGAATAATTTACCTTTGGGACGTGAGAAGAAACGGCGTGCTGTTAAAGCGCGCGGGAGACAGCGAGCTCGTTTACAAGCGGGACGTGACTTTCGATTTCGATATAGGCGAAATGACCTTTAACTGACGGGAGAGCGGGTTATGAAAGAAGAGAAATATGAGATAAATTTTACCGACGGCGCATTCGGTTCGGAAGAACAGCGCAGTAACCTGCACGGAAGAAAACAGTTCACGCAGGAGGTTGCCAGAGCCGAAAAGTTCGTGGAATCGCTCGACAGTCAGGACGATTTCAGAAAGCTTATGATAGACCGTACCGCGTACAAAAAATCGGCTAAGCACAAGTACGGCATAAATTACGACAGGACTATACACTCCATTGACGGAAGCGTAATTTTAACCCATCAGGAGCGCGCCGCCGAAAAGTTCTTGCGCGATTTGCGCGGCTTCGGCTTGCTTGCAGACGTGGTGGGCAGCGGTAAAACGTTCGAAGCGGGAGTTATTTTAAGCGAGCTTGCCGTACGCGGTAAAGTGAAATCTCTGCTCGTAGTCGCGCCCGACCAGGTTTTCGACAACTGGGTAAACGTACTCGAAAACAAGTTCGGGCTTGGCAGGGATTTGCTTTTGCAGGTGCGCAAACAGGTAGATAAAAACGGCAATCTGATACACGAATATCCCGCGCTGGACGAAGTTCTGGGCGAAGCGGGGGTTACGCGCGAAGGCGGGTTTATCCGTCCCAAACGCCCGATAATAGTGGACGTGGATATTTTTTCGCAGTGGCGGTATCCCGAAAACTTTCTCGTAGACGTAATAGTGGTGGACGAAGCGCACCATCTCAGCGAAGAAGCGGGCAAGTATGCGGGAGCGATGCGGCTTTTATCCGAGATGATGCAGACGAAGAAGAAGGCGGAAGCTACTTACTGCCTTTTGCTTACCGCAACGCCGCACTCGGGCAACCTTGAGAATATGTTCAGGCTGTGGTATTTCGTGCGCTGTAAGGGCGGCAACCCTTCGGATTTCGACGAAAAGGACGACAAGGACCGCACCAAACAGTACCGCGAAGAAAAAAATTACTACAAAGAGTACATATGCCGCGGCGCGTCCAACGTGACGGAATTTATAAGGCGTGTTAAGTATCTCGAAGTTACGGGCAACTATTCGCTTGAATTTTCGAGATATCTCATAGACAACGGCATCGAAGAAGAGTTTGCCGCAAAGTCGGAGTACGACAAGTGCATGATTGCCGATGCGTTTTTGAACGAACGGGGCAACGAAGATATTTCGCAGGCGGTTGAAAAGAGCGTTGCGAACGCCTACCATAACGGCGTTCTGCGCTCGATAATGATTAGACAGCCCAACAAGCTTTCCAAATCGAAGAAGATTTTCAACTACTTCTTTTATCCCCTTTCCGTACCGGTAAACGAAGTGGAAATTACGGGGCTTGATGGCGAGAAGATTCGGGTGGATTTCACCGATTTATCGCCGCGTAAATTCCCCAATGTTCATTCGAAGGGCGGCGCGGCTTATTTGGACGAATACGTCGAACACGCGCGGGGAAATCTGAAATTCGAGCAGGCTTATTCGGATTTAATCAACCATATTCTGAGCGCGTTCAACGACGCCGACCCCAAATCGGGCGAAATTTTCAACAAGAGCGGCTATGTGAGCTATTACGCGGACAGATTGGCATCCTGCCCCGCGGGCATTGCGGCGAATACGTGCGTTCTGCCCGTAAGATATTCAAGCGATAAGCTCGGCTATAAGTACGAGTGTGCGAAGAGTATTCTCCGCCGCCACGAAGGCTTGAGAGTTCTCGTTTTCTTCGACTACGAGCTGCCCAAAAGCGAGCGGGCGTACGACGAGTTTTGCGACGCTCTGCTTGCCGACCCCGAATTTAAAGACAGGGTGATAGTGGGTGACGCCGCGTCGGCGGTGCGGGATATAGAGCGCAGGTTCAATTCGCGCGAGGACGCAATTCTCGTAGTTAAGGACGCTAAGTTTACCGAAGGCGCAAACTTACAGGAATCGAACATAATCATAAATTATCAGGTTACTCCCGACCCGCTGGCTATGGACCAGAGAATAGGTCGTATATTCAGGCTGGGACAAAAGAGCGAAGTTTTCGTCTACTCGCTTGCCGATATGAACGCCCTTGAAGGGTTTGCGCTATCGTATTTTTCTGCGATAGGGCTTTTATCGAGCAACAGCGGCGACGCTACTATACTTGCGGGAAGTAACTCCGACCAGATGGTGGCGTTGAGATGCCGCCAGTGTTCGCGCGTGAAGCTTATGACGCGCGCCGATTACGAAGAGAAGAAGAGAAACCGCTCGCACGATTTGATTTGCGACGCAACCGACGCCTGCCGCGGACTGAGTATCGACGGCAAGGGTATGGAAATGTCGGAGATTACCGTTTACGATTTCAAGTGCGACAGCTGCGGCACTGTGCTTACCCGCTCCGTTTCGGAAGGCTATACCTGTATAGCCCACGTAGCCGACGGGGAAAAGGGAAGAATGTGCAATTCGGGCGAAAAGGGCGACAGGTCGGTTTACTGCCGTAAGATTTGCGCCGTTTCGCACTGCAAGAGATTTTTGACGGATAAAAGACTTAAGGGCAAGTGCAACGCACTTATACAGTATAATGCAAAGCCCAACATATCGGAAGCCGAGCTTATGAAGATATGCGCGCTCTGCGACAACGCGGCGTGCTGGGACAGCTGTAAAATTTCGGGTACGGGTAAAGACCAGATATCCAACTGCGGCGACTGCGAATACGCCGGTTGCTCGCCCGCGCCGCACTCGCTCGATTTCGACGACAAGTGGGAAGCGTATTGCCCTATGCCGTCCTGCCGCAACAAGCGTCCGCGCGGGAAGCTGAGACCTATAGTTGCAAGAACTTTTGCAACTTTTATAAACGAGCTTTGGAAGTTCAGCCACGACGGCGGCGAAAGCTTCTGCCGTACGATTGGCAAGGAAGCGGACAAAGTTTCGGAAGTAAGGCGCATACTCGAGCAGGATGCGGGCAAGGAAGAAAGGTAACGCTATGGCTAAGATTATTATCGGCCGCGAGTACGCCGCGGAGTTCGAGAGCGTACGCGCCCTTTACGAAGGCGGATTTCTCTCCGAAGAAGTACATATAAAAAAGGTGCGCCCGAATGAGATTGTCACGCCCACTAATACGTTCGAATACCGCGAGAACGAGAGCGGGGTGAACGGCTCGGGCGAAGGTGAAGAGCGCGCGCTCAATTTCGGTGCGGACGGCGCGAGCTGGTTCGCCCAACTGCGCGGGGCTAAGTTCGACAGCGGCAACGCGGACTGGAAACAGCTTATAATGGACGTTGCGGCGGATTATCACAAGAATTATTCGCTTATCGAGTTCAGACAGACAAAGAGCAGGGCGGATATTGCCGGCGAGAAAAGGGTTAAGGAAAAGTTCAGAACGGGATTTTTAGACCGCGCGTTTGCTAACGGCGGGCAGTTCGTAATATCCGATATGCGCAAGACCGAGCCTGAAAATTATTACGCCGTATCAATGCGGCTGGAAATAAACGGCGGCGGCGAGAGCGCGCCGTTGCTTGCGAAAATATATTTCCGCGAAGGCGACGACGGCAGGCTCGCGCCAATCACTTCGGCGGAAGCGGCAAGAATTGACGAGTTCGTTACCGGCGCGGTTCCCGCAGAGAGCGGAAAGGGCGACGACGGAGTTATCGACGTGAAGCTCGTAGGCAGAGTATTTACGGGGCTTGAAAAGGCTATTGCGGGCGGTAAGTTCTCGCGGTTCGTGTCCTTTAACGAAAAGTATAAGGCGGAAATCGGAAAAATGCTGGCGCAGCTTGCTACCAGCGAGATAAAGGAACTCGAATGCACCAACGTAAAGGTTCTGGGCGTTTCGCATGTGGAGTGGGAAAAGTCCGTTTACGATATTTCTCTGCGCGGCAAGCGGGTTATGAAGCTCATACTCGGGCTTAACGGGTTCGTGACCCTGACCTGTGCAAACTGTGCGGAACAGACCGTTCTCATAGACGGAAACGTGATTAAGTTTATCGACGGCGAAGTGCCCGAAAACTGTAACAGTGTACTCGATTTTTCAAGCGATAACTTAGGGCTTATTTCCGAAGATATTCAACTTATCAGAGAACACGGCGAAATCGCAAACCACCTTTTCAGGGTATCGTGTACTGAAAATACGCGCAACCCCGATTGCGGAAGAACGGTTTGCAGGGCGCAGACGGTAGAGCTTAGCGACGGTGTGCGCAAGTGCAAGGGTTGCCGATATCCCGAAGTAGTGTATAAGGATATTTTCTCGGAAGAGATTGAAACGGGTAAATACACGCGCGGACTTAGCTTTTGTTACGATAAGCTCGCGCTCGTGGATACGCCCACGGTGAAGTGCCGCTGTTGCGGCAGGGAGTTCGGCGTTTCCGCCATTCCAAAAAATCAGCTTTGCGGTTTCTGTTCGGGTATAGACCATTCAGCGGAAGCTAAAAAGCTTTACAGAAAATACGGCGGAATGCTGAGTCTTGGCGTGCGGCTATCGCACGCGTTCTCGAAAAAATATTGCAAGGAAGACGGCAGTATGATTTTGTTCGAGCTTGGTACGGACAGATACGTTTTCGACAAACTGAACCTGAAGAAAAGCGGCTATATAGATAAGCCGCGCAAAGTAATAAAGGGTGGGCTGTTATGAAAAATATGAAAATAACTTCTGCTCTTTCGGGCATATCGAAAATATTCCTGCTCGTGTGCCTTGCCGCCGTGCTTCTGGCGGATTTGGCTGTTATAATTCTTTTGGCGGTACAGGGGATAGGCTCGGCGTATATGACATATCCCGTCTTGTTCGCGATAATAGACGCGGTGTTTTTGGTGCAGGTCTGCATTTCGAACTGCCGTTTTAAATACACCGTGTTGCACGTTACGGTGTACTGCGTGCTTGCCGCAATATTCTTTACGGCGTATATGGCTTTCGTGATATTTGCGAAAGTTTCTGTGTTTACGGACGTTGCCGCGGGGCTGTGGATTGGAGTTCACGCGCTGGCGGTTGCGTGCGTTATTATAACATATATTTACGCGGCTAAGCGCATAAGCTCGGGCAGACTGTTTCAGACGGTAGTGGCGGTGATTGCCGCCGCGGCGTGCGTGGCAACCGTAGGGGCTTACGGCGTTGCGATAATAAGCTCGGGCGTGTTCGGTCAGGGCGGGCTTGCCGTCCGTCCGCTCGTTTACGAGTACGACGAAGAAAAGGACGGTTACCGCGTTCTTTCCGCCGTGAACGAAAATGGGAGCGTAATTTCCGTTCCCGCGGAGTTCAACGGCAAAAAGATAGTTTCCGTAAACGCGCAAATGCTTTTATCGGACGGCGTAACAGACGTATATCTGTACTGTGAACCTACGGTGGAATTTACGGACTTTTTACATGGGGCGGATAATATCGCCGTTCACGTACCCAAGGAAAATCTGGACGCGTTCAAAAAGAATTTCTACGGAGTATACGAATACGATTCGTCGGTTGCGCTCTCATATGCAAACGCCACCGTGCCTATGGGGCTTGAAAAGGACGAAATTTACGTAACCTTCAGTTACGATAACGAAACTTACGAAACGTTAGGCAGACGGGCGTTGCCCAGCTGGATAGGCAAAAAAGGGCAGTCGCTCAATCAGGGCTATCTTACCGATATACCTTACTATATCCACTCCGACGATTTCCACGACGGGGATTTGAAATGGAGTTATGAAAATTCGGGTTACATACTTTCCGATTTCACCACGGACGGGGGCAAGCTTTTAAAGGGTACGCCCGTAAACGAGAGCCTTACCGCTGCCGTGAATATCGAAAAGGTGTTCCGAGTATTCCCCGGCAACACCAACGACTCGAAATATTCTTTGACGGATAATTTCCCCTTTTCCCAGATAGACACGGTGAAGGAAAGCTGTAAGTATACCACCGCGAAAAATTCAGACGATATTCTGCGCCGTTTTATACGCAAGGGCTTTTCGGTGAGCTGGGAGTATAACGACAGGCGCGTTCTTACGGGTACGCTTGAAAGTACTCTAAACAAATTCAGCGATAACGTGAGAGATATAACCGTGTCGCCTATGTGGGAGTTGAACGCGCCCGTGATTACCGCGGGTAGCGACGCGCCCGACAATAAAGTAATATACGGCAACGATATAACCTTGACGGTTGACGCCGTAGGTCCTACCGAAAATAGCGTTTTAACTTACCGTTGGTACGACCCCAATCAGTTGCAGCCTTCGGGCAGTTCGCGGGATTACCGCATAAGCAATATTCCATACGAAAGCAGCGGGAATTATAAGGTGAGGGTTACCGCGTCGTCGGAAGAAACGTCGCTTTTATCCGCAGCCGAAGCAACCGTTCCCGTGATTGTTGACAAGCGCCCGCTTAATTTGGAATGGACTTTGCCGCCCGACGACGATTTGGTTTATACTGCTCAGGATAAGACGGCGACCTGCCGAATTGTTGGCGGAATTATCAACGGCGACGGCGTGACGCTCGAAAGCGACGAGTGGACGGTAAAAAATGCGGGAACTTATAATCTGGAAATTTCCTTGCAGGGGAGCGACGGGTATAAGTATACTTGCGCGGACGGACAGGACAGGCGCGTTCTGACTATCGCAAAAGCTCCCATAACGCTCGAGTTTGCCCATACCGAAAAATATTACGACGGATATAACGTTAGGTATAACGTAATTATAAACGGTAATTTGGGCGACGATTCTCCCGAAATCGAAAGCGGTTACGGCGCGAAACCCGACGCAGGCACTTATTATATAAAACACACCCTTGGAAGGGATACCGTTTCCCAAAACTATTACATAGAAGGCAACGACACCGCCACTTGCATAATTCATAAACAGCCGCTGGATTTGAGCTGGTCTGTGGAAGGCGGGAATAATACCGATGACGGCGGCATATTGCGGGGGCAATTCGTTTACGACGGGTTTGACCACGAGATAAAAATCAAAGCCGTATGCACGAAGGGCGAGCTGGCGGGTAGCGTGCGTCTTCTGGTTGCCGAACCTTCAATCAAGACCGTTTGCGACGCGGGCGAATATTCGCTGAACGCCGTGATTAAAGATAAAAACTATGAGATAGCGTCTGGCGACGGGTATACGGTTAAGGTCGAAAAACGCCTTATATCCCCCGCCCAATACGGTTTGACGCTGACTTACAACGGCTACGAGCAAATCCCTTCGGTGACCGCTTTCGGTGTGGGTAAGGACGAAAATCTGTTGCTTATATTTACGGGTACGGGTGCGATGAAGCACGCGGGAACCCATACCTATACCGTTACCAAAGTTAATAACGACAACTACACCGTAAACAGTCAGATAGTGACGTATACCATAAAGCCTGCAAAGGCGATAGTTATATGGTCGCAAGATAATCTTACTTATAGCGGTAAAGCGCAGATGAGAAAGCCTTCGGCAACCGGCGTGGGCGGTGACGGCGCGTTGGAATTCACCGTTGACTGCGCTACGGACGCGACTTCGGCGGGCGAACATATTCTCGTTGCGAGAATTGCCGACGGAAACGGCTACGGTACGGGGGATTACGAGCTGGAAAACGCAACCGTAACTATGCGCATAAACAAGGCTAAGCTTACCGTGCGCATGGACGATAAGACGCAGACGGGTTCTTCACAACCCGAATTAAGTTATACGATTACGGGCTTCGTAAACGGTGAAACGCAGCATAGTACGGGGTTAATCGTGACGCCCGTGCGTAACGGCAGCGAAATAACCGCAACGGTGAACGTACTCGATAATTACGATATAACCGTTGTAAACGGCAGATATACCGTAGCGGGGGGTGGTCGTTAATGGAATGCGCTAAATGTAAAAAATATTTCGAAAGACCTCTGGAGCTTTATAACGGCGAATGGGCTTGTCCCTATTGCCACGGCGAACTTGCGCTATCCGATATAAAGCTGATAGTAACGGACGAAAACGACAACGCCTTTACCATTTCGGAAATAAGCTATCTCCGTGCGTTGAAAACGCCCAAAGAGAATAGAGCCGAATATCTCAGGTTATTGTCGGACGCAATGGAGCTGTGCAAAGAAGCCGCGCAGTCGGGACACCCAAAGGCTATGTTAAGGCTGGGCTATCTTTACGACTGCGGATATTTCCCCATTGACGAAACGGAGGCGTTCAAACAGGCTTACGAATATTACCGCGCAGTGTGGAGCGGAAAAATAAACGATATGCGGGGGTCTAAGGTCAACGGCGAGTATTCGGACGGCGGCTTGAAGGTAAAGAAAAACGCCGCAAAGCTTTATTTGAATCTCTTGAAAAACGCGCCCCCGAAAATGAAACGGCACGAGAGATACGACTATCGGTCGGAGTTTTCCGCGCTGTGCGAAATGGGACTTTGCGAAGGCGGGGCTGAGTTTGAGTATACCGCGCAATCGACCGACAGGGCGGAGCGTGTAATCGGTATTCTCAACGGCTGTTTTTCCAAAGACCATTCGCCGCTTTTCGGTCTGTGCCTTCTGAACGGCGCGGAGTTTTCGAGCCTTGCGGCAATTAAGGATACGGGCAAGCGTTCGGATAAATCAAGGCTTATTCATATCGCCGAAAAGGTTTCCGTTTATCTTATAAATCTTAAAAACGGCGTGCCGCGCGCAATAAAGAGCGAGCGCGACCTTGTGGCTGACGACGGCGATTACGCGCTGTACTTCTTCAACCCGAACGGTAAAAAATATCTTTCGGCGGGTAGCGTAGCGTCGATAAAAAGGTCGCTTGAAAAGGGTGACGCGGTCACCGATTTCGCGCGGGTAAACGAGCTTGTTTCGATAATATGCAGGGGGCGGGAGAGTCTGGACTACGTATTTTCGGACGACGATATTCTCGTGCATAAATCTCATGCGGAGAGCGCGGTTCACGCCTTGGGCGACCTTATTAAAACAGTACAAAAAAACGTGGAAACGGGTGAAAAATAATGAACGGTAAAATAGAAACTATTATTGCGGTGGCGGCGAGAAACGGCGTTTCTTTAAACAAAAATTTCAATACGACGTTTTTATCCACTCACGGATTTTTCGAAGGACCGCAGGCGGTAGCCGAGCAAGCAATTTTAGAAATGGAAAAAATCTGCTTTTTGGGAATGAACGCGGGGTTCGACGGGCAATTAAAGTCTGCGCTCGATAAGCTTTCCGACGTGGTTACTAACCTTACGGCTGTTAAAAACGGCGACGTAAGGGAGCTTGCCAAACTCGAATTGCAGAAAAACAGAGCAATAGAAAATATACGCGAAACGGCGTATCCCGTAAAGACGGACGCGAGAAAAGCGTTGAACGAGTATATAGAATCTTCCGCAGAAGCGATAGAAACCATAGTTTCGCTCAAAACCGAAGGCGAAATTTTTACCACGGTGGACGACAGGCAGATTGAATACCTTGAAAAGAGCAAGGAAAAGCTCGCCGCGCTCGCGCTTATTTTGTCGGGCGTAATGGACGTGGGCAGTACCGCCGCGGGAGAGAACGCGGAAAAAATTGCCGGGCTTTTGAAAAGCTGGCGGGAAGACGCCGCCCGTTTTATGCTTACGGGCAAATCGCTCAAATATCTGGACGAAGCCAAGACGGTGGCTAAGGACTGGGGCAAGATTGCCGTTATTCCCAACAAAAAGGATAAGTTAAAACAGCCGCCCAAGTACGTAAGGGACGAAATATCCATAATTGCGGACAGCCGCGGCGGGCTGGAAACTTTGGGCGCGTTCAACGCCCGCATACAGTCACAGCTCGGGCAAGTGGAAAATATGCGGCAGGAGCTTAACGCGGATAAGGCAAAGGTCGCCGAATTGAAGGGAAAAATCGCGGACCTTGAAAAGAGAAAGCGGGATATCGCAATCGAGTTCAAAAACACGGGCGATACCGAAAAAGCCAACAGGGCAATCGCCGAAGTAAGGCAGGAAAAAGACCTTATCGAAAGCGAGATAAAGAGCCTTGAAGGCGGCGGCAGGCTTGCAAGAAAGGAAAGAGATATCTCAAACCGACGCGAAATTGCGTTACATATAAAGCATATCTGCGACACGCTTACGGATAACAAGAGCGACCTTGTGTTCCTTGCAAGGGTGATAAACCACGTCGATTTCAATTCGCTCGTAGGCATAATGACGGGCAGAATGAAGGATATGGAAGAAGCGCGCGAGAGCATTCTTCAGATACGCGTGAGAGTGGACGAACTGAGAAAGACCTATTCGCAGAGCGCGGACGCTCTTGGCGAAGAGCAGGAGATTATGTCCGAAATTCTCGAGGACGAGATTTTTGCGGAAGAAGAGCGCGAAGTCACCGCAAACGGGCTTGACAGCGAGCTGGGCGACTTGTTGAAGGAACTCGAAGGGCAGGAAGATATCGCAGAAAAAGAGACGGAAGAGAGCGAAGTGACGCGTATCGTTCACCTTGAAGACGACGACTTATAATGAGCTATAGGGACGAACTTGACCGCATAAACTCGGTCTACTGCAATTCTGTCGACGCGGTTAAATTAAAAAAAGAACTGGGCGCGTTGGAAAAAATGATTTCCGACGGCTATCTTACCGACGCAAATCTTAAGAACGCCCGGGCGATGTATTACAGGCTGAGTTTAAAATACGGGCTGTTGCGGCTGTTGTCTTCGTTCGATAAAAAGAAGTACGACGCGCTCCGTTCGTTTATTGCGGAAAGCTACGCCGACGCGTTTAAGAAGGGTTATAAAAACACCTGCGCCGCGATGGAAAAGGCGCGGGAAATCGTGGACGGGCTTAAAGCTTTTGCTGTAGCGGCGGACGGGTTTGAAAACGGTTTTGCGGAAGGCGGCGCGGCGAACGCTTTGCGCGCGCTTGAAAAATTTAACGAAGACGACGACGGATTTTGCAATCCTTTCGGCGGGGCGGTAAAGTTTAACGATATAAAAGCCGATATTGCGCGGCTTAAAAAGGATTTTACCGAACGGCTTGAAAGGCGTCGGATATACGAAGTTGAATCCAAAGTAGGACATCTTATAAAAGAAGTTTCGGGCAAATATCTGCTGTGCGAATACTATCCGTTGCCCGAACCCGAAAGCGGGAAAGCCGGGACGGAAGTGATATTTTCGCCGTTTGCCGAAGAAAGCCGGTTATACGCCGTTCACGCCGCGGGAGCGGAAACGCTTTACGAGCTGGACGCGGCGCGTCTTGACGGAACGACGGAAGAATTTATAGACGAGCTGTTCATATTCGTAAACGGACGGGTCAAAAGCCTGTTGATTTTAAATTCGGACGGACTTTCGGGACGCAGACGCAAAAAGCTGTATACTAACGCTCTGCTTTCGGGCGGGCGCGGAATTAAATGTTTTATTTCAGATAGTACGTGCGGCGTATTTTCGCTGTTGCAAGAGATAGCCGCAGAAGAAAAGTATTCTGCGGGCGGGCTTGCGTATACTTACCTTACCGTGCCGCCTTTTGCGGACGTATGCGAAGAGCTGGCGCGAAAGGGAATGATACGCGGCGAAAGCGATTGCGATAAACTGCGTGAAATGCCGTTTACGGGTTTTACGGGGCTGAATAAAATGGTTGCGGCGCACGCGGCGGGCAGAGATTGGTTTGCCGCGGGCAAGGGCGTTTCGGACGAAAACGAACGCTGTGCGCGGGAGTATCTGGAATATATCGACGAACAGCAAAAGTTTATCGACGGCGGCTGGGGAGCGTTCCCCGTGGGCGGCAAAGCCCGTTTAGAAAGTGAGAGCGACGGTTTATACGGCGTGCCGTATGAAAAACGGGACTGGGTAAACGCCGTGCTTTCAAGCGGATATACCGTGTTTGCAAAGTGCGGAATGGTCGCCAGACTACTCTGCGACTTTAACGGCGATTTCAGCCCAAGTACGGTAGAGAACGGCATAACGGCGGCGGTAAAGCTTATTTACAAACTAATGCGGATACCGTTTACGCCCGAAGTGGTTGTGAGCGACGCTCTGGAAAACCCTACGGCGGGCGCACTGTGTTCGGCCCGCGGCAGAAGGCTGTCTTTCAGATACGATTGTTGCCGTCAGTTCGAGTGGCTGAGAAACGCGGTGGTCCACGAAAGCTTTCACGGCTTGCAGAGCGTTCTTATGGAAAAGGGCTGGGACGAGTGGTATTTTGAAAATCTGGGAATAACCGAAGGGCGGTTAAAGAGCTGGGCGGACACGGCGGGCATATACGACGGAAACACCGCTTCGGATTTGTACCGCGTTCATATAAAGGAACAGGACGCTTATGCGTTTCAGGGCGATTGCACGCGGCTGGGCGACGAAGCGTGGGATAAACTTTTTAAATAAAAAGGGAGATAAAAAATTATGGCAAAGAGCGATTTGAAAGAGAAAGACCCTATCGACGCGGAAGAAGAGCAGATTAACGCAAGGTTGGACGAAGTAAGGCGCAGACAGGAAGAAAAACGCCGCGAAAAGGCAATCGAAGCGTCGAAAGCTACCTTCAAAGCCAAGAAAGACAAGCTTGCTAACCGCGCGGCGGAGTTTATAATAAAGTACGGCAAGGAAGACTACCGTTCGCAGATAATGCTCACCTTTCTCGACGTTGCGTTGCAGATGGAGGACGCCATCAACCTTACTCACGACGTGGGTACGGCTATGGGCTGTATAACCGAAGCAATCGGCTGTATGGACGATATTTTGCTGACCAACGAGTTGCAGATTGACGGCACGCTCACGACTAAACACGGTTTCTTTGCACGCTGGAAGAGAAAGAGAAAGCTTCAAAAGGCAATTCGCAACAACGCCGGCAGAATGAAACAGATTTGCGATACGCTGGTGGGCAATCAGGAAATGGCACAGGCTATCGTCAACTCGTTGAAGAAGTCGAGCATAAAGATGCAGATTATGATGCAGAAGAACGCAGAAAAGCAGAGAAAGCGCGAGCTTAAATATAACCCCGCGGCAAGAACGACGCCGTCTGCGGCGGAAACGCTCGTGGACGAGCTCGTACGCGCGAAAGCGGAAGAAAATACCGATTCGCCCGCAAGCTCTGCTCCCGCCGCGCCGAGCGCGCCGACGAAGAGCGGCGACGGTACGGTTGATATTAGCGATATTTAAGGAGCGGGCGTATGTCAGGATTGGGCAAAAAGGGCGCGTCGCCCTTTGCAAAGGCGGACGGGAAATCCGTGGAAGATATCGAAAAACAGTATGCCGGGAGCGTGGATAAAATCCGCGCGATTCTGAACGGCAGAAAGGACAAGCGCGATTTAAGTTCGGAGGACAAGCAGAAGCTGCGTACCGAATATCTGCGCGCGTCGCAGTTGGCGCAAAAGCTTTCCACCCGTCACACTGATATCGATAAGATAGAAAAGTACAAAAAAGATGCTAAAAAGCTTTCGGACAGGGCGGCGGAGTACGGGTCGGCAATCAACAGCAAGATACCCGAAACTACCTTCGACGACGTGAAAGGGCTTGACGAAGTCAAAAAGATTGTAAAGAGCTTTATATTTATAGCGCAGAATCCCGAAGTTATCAAGTATTACAAGATAGAAGGCGGGCTGGGTATGCTTATGTACGGCGCGCCGGGCACGGGCAAAACTATGTTTGCGGAAGCAATCGCAAACGCTTTGAAGCTGCCGCTGTTCGTAATTACCCCCGCGGATATATTCAAGTCTTACGTGGGCGAGTCGGAAGCGGCGGTAAGGCAGATTTTCGACGAAATAGACGCATGCCCCGACGGCGCGATTTTATTCGTGGACGAATGCGAATCCATTTTTTCCAAGCGCACGAGCGATACAAAGGACTATAAGGCGGCGGTAACTACCGAGCTGTTGCAGAGAATAAACGGTTTCGGCGTGAACGGTTCAAAGAGAATTATCATTGCGGCGACCAACCGCCCCGACGTTATCGACCCCGCTTATTTAAGGTTTAAAAGGTTTTCCCACCGCGTACACGTAACTCCGCCCGACGTTACGGCAAAGCGCGCCATAATAGAAGGTAAGCTGAAGGGTATCGAGCTTGCCGATATTACTTGCGAAGATATAGTCGGGCTTACCGAGAGATATTGCACCGCCGAAGTTGGCGGCAAGACGGTGCGCGGGTTTTACTATTCCGCCGCTGATATCTGCGGAATAATAGAAGAAGCCTGCCGTCTTGCTCTGGAAAAGCTGCAGGAGACGGGGTCGCGTACGCCCATACCGCTCACGCGGGATATGTTTGAAAGGGCTTTCGATAAATTAAAACCCAGCATATCCGCCGCCGTATTGCAGGAATACGCCGATTTTTGATAATAGAACGATAGAACCGCGCCGCGACTTAAAAAGTCGCGGCGCGGTTGGTTTTTTATTTATTTTAATTAAAGCGTACTGCGGAAGCCCTTGCCCAAAATTTCGTTCGTGTCCGTTAAAATTACGAACGCGGTGGGGTCTACCCTGTGAATCTGAATTTTAAGCTTAATCGCTTCGGCGCGGTTGCAAACGGTTAAAAGCACCGTCTTTTCTTCGCCCGTGTATCCGCCCGTCGCCTTATGCGAAGTGAAGCTTCTGTGTATGCCTTCCAGAATAAACGGGGCTATTGCGTCGGGGTGGGAGGTTATTATCGTTACGTATTTACTCTTGCCTATGCTCTCGATTACGCTGTCTACAAGGAACGCCTTGAACAAAAGCCCCAAAAGGGAATAGAACCCCGTGGTTATTCCGAATATGAAAAAGGTTGACGACGCAATGAGAAGGTCTGTAAAGAACAACGCCTTGCCGATATTGATTTTGGTAAACTTTTTTACGATGAGCGCGATAATATCCGTGCCGCCGGACGACGCACTGCAGTTAAACAGTATCGCACTGCCTATGCCCGTTAAGAGCATCGCGAATATAAATTCGAGAAAGGTCTGGTTGGTAAGCGTATTGCCGTTGCCGAGAACTATGCCGTTTGCGCCCAAAATCTGCTCGAAAACCCACATTTCAAAGGTGTATAAAAGCGAGCAGTAAACGGTTTTGAATGTACAGCCTTTGCCAAGGAAAATAAAGCCGATTATGATGAGAGCGGCGTTTATAATCATCATCAATACGGACTGCGTCAGAAATGGTACGAGCGGGGTTACGAACTTACTTATTATAATCGCAATGCCGCTCACGCCGCCCGTTGCAAAGTTATTAGGGCCTTTAAAAAAGAAAACGCCCACCGCTATAAGGAGTATACCGAAGTTTAGTATAACCCAATATAGTACGGTGTCTTTTATCTTTTTGCGCTTTTCCTGCGGGGTAAGCGGTTGGCGTTCCTGCTTTTTCATAATCGTTCTTTAACGGCGTCGGTTAAACCGTTCCGCCGAAACCTTTGCCTAAAATTTCGTTCGCGTCCGTTATGATAACGAAAGCGGCGGGGTCGGCTTTGTGTATGTAAAGCTTGAGTTTAAGCGCTTCACTGCGCTTGCACACGGTTACGAGCACTTTCTTTTTCGCGTGCGTGTAGCCCCCTTCCGCGTCGTACATGGTGTAGCCGTGGTTAATAACATTTAAAATATAGTCCGAAACTATTTCGGGATTGGGCGTGATTATGGTAATGTATTTGGTCTTGCTTATATTTTCGATTACGCTGTCCAAAAGGAAGGACTTCGTAAACAAGCCGAGCATGGAGAACAGTGCGGATTCCACGTCGAATGTGTAGAACGAAATGCACACGATTAAAAAATCGATGAGCATCAACGCCATGCCTACGTTTAATCTCGTAAACTTTTTGAGAATGAGCGCGATTATGTCAGTGCCGCCCGACGACGCTCCGCAGTTGAAAATAAGCGCGCCGCCTACGCCGAAGAGAAGTATCGCGTAAACGAGCTCCAAAAGCGGCTGGTCGGTAAGTGTTGACGCGTGTACGCCCGCTTCGTTCACGGGGGTAAGGTATGAAATTACGTTGAAGTATTCCAAAAGCCAGATTATGCCCGTATATAAAAGCGAGCAGAAAATGGTCTTAACCGTGCATTGTTTGCCTAAAATTATAAGCCCCAGAACGAGCAACAGAACGTTTATTATAGCCATAATAACGCCCTGCGTGAGAATTGCCGCCACGTCGGGCGACGCATTGTAAATGAGCTTGTTCAAAACGATTGCAATACCGGCTATGCCGCCCAGAGTAAGGTCGTTGGGGGTCTGGAAAAAGTAAACGCTCGCAGACATCATAATTATGCCTACGGCCATTAAAATCCAGTTAAGGGCAACGCGTTTGCGCTTTTCGCTCTTAGAAAGAGTTTTTTCGTCCGCAACTGCCGTCTGCGCGTTTACGCCTATAACCGCCCCGTTCGCGGCGGCGGTTTCTTCGGAAATTTCAGTGCTTTCGGTTGCGGCGGTTCCGCTGATTTCGCTCTCTTCCACGCCGCTTTCCGTCGCGGCTTTTTTGCGGTTGCTTTTCTTCATTTTTTCTCGCTTTTCCATTAGTATTTATTATACGGTTAAACTATAAATGAATGATAACATAAGTGAGCAAGGTTGTCAACGTATAAAATATGGTAAAAACGCCTATTTGAGTTTTATTTCGAGTATATCGTCCGCCGGGCAGTCTAAAAAAAACACAGCCGCGAAAGAGTGGCAAGCGTTACTAACGATATGGGTGGTGCGTTCGTAGGCAAGAGCGACGACGGCGGCAATAATATTTACAAATAATCAAAACCCAAAATAAACCGCGGAGTAAAGTTGCGCTCCGCGGTTTTTTATTTTCGGGCGTATTGACTTTAAATGTACGGCGTGATATACTTAATTTATGATAAACAGAAACGCGCTGTTTGCGGACGAAACGGCATCGTATAAAATACCTTACGAGCCTAAGTCCGGGGAAACGGTAACTTTGATTTTGCGTACGCTTGCCAACGACGTTTTAAAGGCGGAAACGGTTATAAACGGAGTAAGCCACAAGATGACCAAGTTCAAGACGGACCATACTTTCGACTACTACAAATTTTCCTTTAAATGCACAAAAAAACAAATTAATTATCACTTCGTCGTGCGCGACGACGACGATATTGCCTGTTATAACCGCTTGGGGTGCGTGGAAAACGGTCAGCCCGAATTCGATTTTTCTTTCAACCCCGACTTTTCCGTACCCGATTGGGCAAAGGGGGTAGTATTTTATCAGATTTTTCCCGACAGGTTCTGTAACGGCAATCCCCAAAACGACGTGTGCGACAACGAATATTATTATACGGGCGGGCATTCCCGCCGTATAAGGGAATGGTATAAATTCCCCGACGAGCTCGACGTGCGCTGTTTTTACGGCGGAGACTTGCAGGGTGTAAGGCAAAAGCTGGACTATTTGCAGGATTTGGGCGTTGAAGCAATCTATTTCAATCCCCTTTTCGTTTCCCCGTCCAACCATAAATACGATACGCAGGATTACGACTATATCGACCCGCACCTTGCCGTTATATGCGAAGATTGCGACCACGAGTTACAGCATTGGGAAAAGCACAACGGCTTTGCGCCCAAATATATAAAGCGCACTATTTCCAAAAACAATCTTGAAAAATCAAACGAATATTTTGCCGAACTCGTAAAGGAGATACATTCCCGCGGAATGAAGGTCGTTATAGACGGCGTTTTCAACCACTGCGGCTCGTTCAATAAATGGCTGGACAGGGAAGGTATATATCTCAATAAAGACGGCTACCAAACGGGCGCGTTCCATTCCGAAAACAGCCCGTACCGCAGTTATTTCAAATTCGATAAAAACGAAGCGGGCAGCGAGTACGAGGGCTGGTGGGGTTATAAAACCCTGCCCAAGCTCAATTACGAAAAGAGCGCGGAGCTTGAAGAATATATTCTTAATTTAGGCGCAAAGTGGGTTTCCGCGCCCTATTGCGTGGACGGTTGGCGGCTTGACGTGGCCGCGGATTTGGGGCATAGCGAAAAATACAACCATAAATTCTGGGCGAAGTTCCGCGAACGGGTGCGCCGTGCAAACCCGCAGGCGTTCGTGTTTGCCGAGCATTACGGCTCGCCCGAAAAATGGCTGGACGCGGGCGAGTGGGATTCGGTAATGAATTACGACGCGTTTATGGAGCCCGTTACTTTCTTTCTGACGGGTATGGAAAAGCACAGCGAGTACTTCGATTACGGCAAGCTGTGGGACGGCAATCAATTTTTCGACGCTATGTTTAAGAGTATGGCGAAGTTTCCCCGCCCCGCGCTGGACTCGGCTTTGAACCAGCTTTCAAACCACGACCATTCGCGGTTTTTAACACGGACCAACCGCACGGCAGGAACTACGAAAACTCGCGGACCGCATGCGGCGGGCGACGGAGTGGATAAGCGGGTTTTACAGCTCGCCGTGGTTATACAGATGACCTGGGTGGGGTCGCCCGGAGTATATTACGCGGACGAAGCGGGACAGGTCGGCTGGACCGACCCCGACAGCCGCCGCACTTACCCTTGGGGAAACGAAGACAAACAACTGATAGATTTTCACCGCGCGGCGATAGCGTTACGCAAAAAGATACCCTGCCTTAAAACGGGCAGTCTTAAAAAGCTGGATGCGGGCATAGGGTATATCGCTTACGGCAGGTTCGACGATAGCGAGAGCTGCGTCGTGATAGTGAACTGTACGGACGGCGAGCTTGCGCTCAGCGTTCCCGTTTGGGAAATAGGTCTGCCGCACGACGGCGCGGAAATGACGCTCAAATTTGCTTGCGGCGGCTGGGGATATACCGAATACGCAGAAAAAAGCCCCGTAAAGTACGGCAGACTTTTCGTAACGATGCCCGAAAAGTGCGCGGCGGTGTATTACTATAAAAAAGGATAAGGGGAATAAAATGGAAAAGTTTTTTGGGGATTTGGACAGGTATCTGTTCCACCACGGAACGCATTACGAGCTGTATAACAAAATGGGCGCGCATATCCGCGTTGAAAACGGCGTGCGCGGCGTCCGGTTCGTGCTTTGGGCGCCAAACGCGCGGGCGGTGTGCGTGGTATCCGACGGCAACGGCTGGACGCCGTGGCGGGATATAATGCAAAAGGTGGACGACGCTATCTGGGAGCTTTTCGTTCCCGGCATGTGCGAAGGGGTAAAGTATAAATATCTCGTAGTCCGCGCCGACGGCAGTGAAGTTTACAAGATAGACCCCTACGGGTTTGCGTCCGAGCTGCGCCCCGCAAACGCGTCTATCGTCACCAATCTCGACGACTACGCGTGGAACGACGGCGAGTGGCGCAGGGAAAAGAGCAGGGAAAACTTTCTCGAAAAGCCTATGGCTGTTTACGAAGTGCATCTCGGCAGTTGGAAAAAGGATTTGTCCAAGTGGGACGAGGACCAGTATTTCGGTTATCGCAGGCTGGCGCACGAGCTTGCCGAGTACGTGAACTATATGGGTTATACCCACGTGGAGCTTATGGGTATCTGCGAGTATCCCTTCGACCCCAGCTGGGGCTATCAGGTAACGGGCTACTTCGCTCCCACCGCGCGTTACGGCTCGCCGCAGGACTTTATGTACTTCGTCGACTATATGCACTCGCACGGGATAGGGGTAATTCTCGACTGGGTCCCCGCGCACTTCCCCAAGGACGATTGTGCACTCGCAAATTTCGACGGAACGCCCCTTTACGAATACGCCGACCCGTTGCGCGCCGAATACCCCGAATGGGGAACGAAGGCGTTCGATTTGGGTAAAAAGGAAGTTTCAAATTTCCTTATGGCGTCCGCTTTCTTCTGGGTTGAAAAATACCACGTTGACGCGTTGCGCGTGGACGCGGTTGCGGCAATGCTGTACAACAGCTTCGGCAGAGAGCAATACCGCCCCAACGAGTACGGCGGCAACGAAAATCTTGAAAGCTTCGAGTTCTTCAAACATCTTAACAGCGAGTTGCGCCAACGCACTTCCGCATTCCTTATCGCGGAAGACAGCTCCATAATAGCAGGTATAACCAAACCCGCCAAAGACGGCGGTCTCGGTTTCGGCTTGAAATGGAATATGGGCTGGATGAACGATTCCATTAAATACTACAATAAAGACCCCATTTACAGACCTTACCATCACTGGCTTATGACGCACACGCTCGAGTATATCTTCGACGAAAATTATATGCTCGTGCTGTCGCACGACGAAGTGGTGTACGGCAAGGGCAGTATGATAAATAAGTTCGTGGGAAATAAACTCGACAAGCTCGGCAGCCTTAAAACGGCGTACACGATGATGATGGGTCACCCCGGCAAAAAGCTGTTGTTTATGGGTCAGGACTTCGCGCAGGAGAGTGAATGGAACTTCAAAACCGGGCTTGACTGGTGGCTGTGCGACGACGAGAGCCACCGCGACGTGATGAATTGCTACCGCACGCTGTTGCACATATACCGCGACCGTTCCGTTCTGCACAACGACTGCGGCGGACCGACCACCTTCGAGTGGATAAACAGCGGAGACTTCAACCGCAACATATTCACTTTTATAAGGCGCAACCCGTGGAACTATAACAATGCGCTCGTGTTCGTGTGCAACTTCGCACCCGTAGAGCGGTGGGATATGGGCGTGGGCGCACCCGTTGAAGGTGTTTACAAGCGTATATTCACTACCTATTCGGAGAATAGCCCGCTCGAATTACAGACCACGGAAGAGCTTTGCGACGGCAGAAAATACAAGATTACTTTCAATTTGCGCCCTTACGAAAGCGTGATTTTCGAAGTACCGTACAAGGAAGATACCGAAGAAGAGAAGAAAAAGGAAAAAGCCGTTAAAAGCGGAATTAAAAAAACGCGTAAAAAAACTATCGCGAGCGATTAGCGCGTTCCCGAAGAGTTTAAAGGCGCGAAAAGCAAATAATTTATGGTAAAAGATTTACAGCAAAAAATTTTAAAATTAAAGCGCGAGCGCGGCGTTTGCATACTCGCGCACAGCTATATGCCCGAAGATATATGCGAAATAGCCGACTTTTCGGGCGACAGCTACGCGCTTGCGATAAAGGCGAAAACCGTGCCGCAGAACACGGTTGTTATGTGCGGGGTAAGGTTTATGGCGGAAACGGTGAAAATGCTTTCGCCGCACAAAAAAGTTATACTCTCCAACCCGTCGGCGGGCTGTCCCATGGCGGAGCAGTTCGGTAAGGACTATATTCTGCAGCTCAAAAGAGAGTATCCCGACCACGCGGTAGTCGCATACGTAAACACCACCGCGGAGCTTAAAACGGTTGCTGACGTGTGCGTAACTTCGTCAAGCGCGGTAAAAATATGCAAGGCAATCCCGCAGAAAAATATTATATTCATTCCCGATATAAATTTAGGAACTTTCGTAAAAAACAACGTTCCCGAAAAGAATTTCATACTTGTAAACGGCGGCTGTCCCGTCCATTCGGGAATCACTAAGGAAGAAGCGTCGGCTGTTAAAAACGCCCGTCCGAACGCCCTGTTTCTGGTTCATCCGGAGTGCAGTCCCGAAGTGGTCGCGCTTGCCGATTTCGTCGGTTCGACCGCAGGTATCATGGACTTTGCGCAAAAATCGGGCGCGGAAGAGTTTATAATCGGCACGGAAAACGCTATAGTCGAACACCTGCAATACAAGTGTCCGCATAAGAAATTTTATCCCCTTTCAAAGGAGCTAATCTGCCGCGATATGAAAATAACCACCCTGCCCGACGTATTGAACTGCGTTATGGGAACGGGCGGCGAAGAGATTGTCTTGAAAGAGAGCGTGCGAGCCGCCGCCGTGGGCTGTATAGAAAAAATGATTGAGTACGGCGGTTAAACGGAGTTTATATGTATATAACCACGAAGGGCAGAAACGCCCTTAAAATAATGATTGATTTGGCGCAACGCGAAGGCGAAGGGTATATTTCTCTGGCGGATATTGCGGAAAGGCAAAAGGAATCGGTAAAATATCTCGAAATTTCCGCGGCACAGCTTTCGTCGTCGGGTTTCGTCGTCAGCGCGCGCGGCAAAAGCGGCGGATATAAGCTTGCCAAGCCAGCGGAAGAGTACTCCGTTGCGGATATACTTCTGGCGGGAGAAGGCTCGCTCGCGCCCGTAAGCTGTCTGGTTACGGGCTGTGAAAACGCCTGCAACTGTATGACCTTGCCGCTGTTTAAAGAGCTGGACGAAGTTATAATGAATTTTTTAAATTCAAAAACCTTGAAAGATTTAATTTAAAACGCGTTAATTCCTATTGACAAAATAGGAATTTAATTTTATAATTAAATCATACTTATTGAGTAGGAATTAAAATGAAAACTGTTTACGTGGATAACGCCGCAACTACGGCTATGAACGACGTTGCCGTCGCGGCTATGACGCCCTATTTAAAGGAAGTATACGGAAACCCGTCGTCGTTGCATACGGTGGGGCAGATTGCAAAGGAGCGGCTCGAGAAGTTCCGCGCGGAAATTGCGGGCTGTCTCAACTGCGACCCGCGGGAAATTTACTTTACTTCGGGCGGAAGCGAATCGGACAATCAGGCAATAAATTCTGCGGCTTTTAACGGCGCGTTAAAGGGCAAAAAACATATCGTAACCACCGCGTTCGAGCATCACGCCGTACTGCATACCTTGAAAAAACTCGAAAAGCAGGGCTATGAAGTAACTTATCTCGGCGTTGACGCAAACGGGCTTATAACCGCGGAGCAGGTGGCGGCGGCAATCCGTCCCGACACCGCGCTCGTGACCGTTATGTTTGCAAATAACGAGATAGGCACAATTCTGCCTATTGCGCAGATAGGCGCGGTCTGCCGTGAGCGCGGCGTGACTTTCCATACCGACGCGGTGCAGGCTGTGGGACATATCCCCGTAGACGTAAAGGCGCAGAATATCGATATGCTTTCCCTTTCGGCGCATAAATTCCACGGCGCAAAGGGCGTTGGCGCGCTGTTCGTAAGGCGCGGGATACCGCTGAGAACTTTCGTCGAAGGCGGCGCACAGGAGCGCGGCAGACGCGCGGGAACGGAAAATCTTGCGGGCATTGCGTCTATGGCGGCGGCGTTAAATTACGCTTGCGCAAATATGCAGGCGACTAACGAAAAGCTTATTAAGCTAAGGGACAGGCTTATCGACGGGCTGTTGAAAATACCCCATTCTAAATTGAACGGGGATTTGAAAAGCAGGTTGCCCAACAACGTAAATATCTGTTTCGAAGGTATAGAAGGGGAAAGTCTGTTGCTGTTACTCGATGAAAAGGGCATATGCGCGTCGTCGGGTTCGGCTTGTACTTCGGGGTCGTTAGACCCGTCGCACGTGTTGCTCGCTTTAGGACTTCCGCACGAAGTGGCGCACGGCTCTTTAAGGCTCAGCCTTTCGGACGGAAACGACGACGGCGACGTGGATATAATCCTTTCGGAAGTGCCTAAGGTAGTTGAATACCTGCGCGGTATGTCGCCCGTATGGGAAGATTTGCAAAAGGGTAAACGCCCCCATTTAATATAAAACGGTAAGAAAATTTCAAGGAGAAAATTATGGCTCTTTACAGCGAAAAAGTTATGGACCATTTCCGCAACCCGCGCAACGTGGGCAAGATTGACGACGCGGACGGAGTAGGCGAAGTCGGCAACGCCAAGTGCGGGGATATAATGAAGATATATCTCAAAATAGAAAACGATATCATAGTCGACGTAAAGTTTAACACCTTCGGTTGCGGCAGTGCAATCGCGTCGTCGTCTATGGCAACCGAGCTTATAAAGGGTAAGCCCCTTTCAAAGGCGCTCGAACTCACCAACAAGGCGGTTGCCGAAGCGTTGGACGGCTTGCCCGCGCACAAGCTTCATTGCTCCGTGCTTGCGGAAGAAGCGATACGCGCGGCGATTAAGGACTATTACGACAAAAACGGGATATCGTACGACAAGGCGCAGTTCCCCGACCCGTCGGAAGAACACGACCATTTCGAAGAAGATTAATATTTTTCGTAAATAAAGCGATAGCCGCGGCAATATGCCGCGGCTATCGCTTTTTAATTTAAATATTTCTACCCGTTTCGTAAGCAGTTGCGGCATAAGCCGAGCTTTCGGCTTCGCCTGCGTCGGTCAGCCCCACGCCGCGCAAAACTCCTTTCAGCTTAACGCCGTCGAAACAGTCAATCCAGCCCTGAATATCCTTTACCGCACCGTCCATTGCAGACTGCGCACCGTCCGCCGCCGTGGCAAGCAGATATACTTCCTTAAACGCGTTATCTCTGCCATATAAGGGGTTCAATCTGTCGAGAAAGGTCTTTAACTGTCCGCAAACTGCGTAGTAGTAAACGGGCGTGGCGAACACCAGCGTGTCGGCGGAACGCACTTTTTCGTAAAGCCCGTTCATTTCATCGTTTAAAACGCATTTCCCGCTACGGTGGCAGGACATACAGCCTATGCAGAATTTAAGGCTTAAATCGCGTATATTCACCTTGGTAACGGTATGTCCCGCGTCGCGTGCGCCGCGCGCAAATTCGTCCGCAAGTATATCCGAATTGCCGTTCTTTCTCGGCGTTGACGAAACTATAAAAACTTTCTTTTTCATAAAACCACCTTATTAATAGCTCGCTTTGAGTATCGCGCGTATATCCTTGCCGTCAAGAACCTTATACCCGCCCGTCATAATTTTAGTGCTGTTTACTATGCCGTCGAGCATCTCGGGCGTTGCGCCCAGTTCGGTAATATTCATAACCAGCCCGATTTTCTTCATCCAGCTTTCCATACGCTCCAAGCCTTCGTAAGCCGTCTGCGTCTGCGTTTTTCCTTCGTGATTTACTCCCCAAACGGCTACCGCATAGCGGGCGAACTTTTCCGTTCCGTACGGCAATATATAGCGGTAATACGGCATGGAAACGGCGGCAAGCGTCATTCCGTGCGTCGCGTCCGTATGCGCCGCAACCGCCTGCCCGAGCATATGTACCATCCAATCGGTAGCCTTGCCCTTCGCAACGAAGGTGTTGAGCGCCCAGGTCGCCGTCCACATAATGTTGCTTCGCGCTTCGTAGTCGGCGGGGTTTTCAACGGCAATATCCGCGCTGTGAATAAGCGAGCGCAACAGCCCTTCCATAACGTAGTCGCTGGTATTGTCGTCAGTACCCGAAAAATACTGCTCGAGTATATGGCACATAATATCGTAAATACCCGAAACCATCTGATATTCGGGCAGTGAATAGGTAAATTCGGGGTTCATTACAGAGAATTTGGGAAAAACATTTTCACCGAACACGTGACCTATTTTTAGCTTTTGCTTGTGGTTGGTAATAACCGAGCCGCCGTTCATTTCACTGCCCGTTCCGACCATAGTCAGAACGCAACCCACGGGAACAATTTCGCAAGTGGGCTCGTCAAAGTTGATAAAGTACTTTTCCCAAGGGTCGTCGTCGCAGTTTACCGAAACGGACACGGCTTTTGCATAGTCGCATACCGAGCCGCCGCCGACGGCGAGTATCAAATCTGCTTTTGCCGCCCTTGCCAGCGCAACTCCTTCGTTAAGCTTTTCGTGGGTTGGGTTTGGCATAACGCCCGCGTCTTCGTAAATTTCCTTGCCGTTCGCCTTTAAAATTTCAACTACTTTCCCGTAAATCCCGTTTTTCTTTATAGAGCCGCCGCCGTAAACCAAAAGCACGCGCTTGCCGTATTTTGGCAGTTCTTCGTTAAGTCCGTCGAGTGCGTCCTTACCGAAATACAGTTTGGTCGGATTGCAGTAAGTAAAGCTTCCTAACATAAAATCAATCTCCCTTAAAGCTTATTATATTCTTCGTCGGTAACGGGTTCTGCCCATTCCGTGCGCGTATGCAAAGTCCCTTGCTCACAAGCGCGCAAACGGTCGAAATCGTTCAAAGCGTCGCGCCCGCCGTCTGTTTGATTTCCATATATATAATAATTCTATAATCATTCGCCTGATATGTCAAATACTTATAATTTATATCTTGTCATAATTGACGGGCATAATAAGCAAAAGCTCTTTATAAGGGGTAACAGAAAAGTTTCGTTGACTCCTGCGGGTATGTTGTTGCGCAAGCGCGCGGAAGAAATTCTCGAACTGCACGATAAGACCTTTAACGAGCTTAACGCACCTAAAACTGAAATTTGCGGCGATATTTATATCGGCGGCGGCGAAAGCTACGCAATGCAGATTATAGCAAAAGCGGCGCGTGCTGTAAGGGACGAACACCCCGCCGTGCGCTTTCATATTTTCAGCGGCGACAGCGCGACTATTGCCGAAAGGCTGGATAAGGGGCTTATCGATTTCGGGGTCTTCATCGGCGTGCGCGATTTGTCGCGGTACGACAGCTTGCGGTTGCCGCTCTCGGATACCTGGGGTGTGCTTATGCGTAAGGACAGCCCGCTTTCACAAAAAGAAAAAATATCCCCCGAAGATTTATGGGATAAACAGCTTTTGCTATCAAGGCAGACGCTCGGTAAAAGCGGCGTAACCGAGTGGTTTAATAAGCCCGTTGAAGAGTTGAATGTCGTCGGAACGGGCAACCTTCTGTACAACACGTCGCTACTCGTAAAGGAAGGCTTGGGTTATGCGGTTACTCTCGATAAAATTATAAACACCACAGGCGACAGCGACCTTTGTTTCCGTCCGCTGTACCCCGATTTAATTTCCCATCTTGAAATTGCCTGGAAAAAGCACGAAGCGTTTTCCCGTTGCGCCGAAGTGTTCTTGGAAAAATTACGAAATTTAATTTAAAATTCCCGCGGATAAATATTAATCGCGGGTGCGTTCTTTTCTCCTATGAAAAGAGCCGCGGGGATATCCCCGCGGCTCTTGATATTTTACCGTCATTTAATTTTTGTCTGATTTACATTTTCTTCGTTCGGTTCGCATATCTCTTTGCCCCGATAAATTTTAGCTATGCCGTGAGCCGTAAGGAATACCAGTCCCGCCGCGGCAAAAAATCCCAAAAGGTAAAGCATGAGATAAACGGGATAGGGAACGTTATCGAATATGAGCTTAACTATAGGTACGTCCCACGATTCGTAAGGGCTTATAAAGAACATATTAAAGCCGCTTATATCCGTGCAGTTGCTCACGATAACGTTTAAAATTACGGCAATCGTCGCAAGTATAATAAATATCACCGTCGCGCTCAGCAGCTTTTTAAATGTAGGCTTAACCGCTCCCGACGCAAACAGCATAGTGCAGATTACTACCATACTCGAGTGCCAAAGCATCGTGTGCATACTTAAAAAGCCCGAAGTTGTGAACATATTCGCGGGGTATACAAGCGCGACCAACCCGCCGAACAGCGCGTAAGATGCAAGGAATGATAAAAGTGCATCTTTAACCTTTCCTTTCCTTATTATGCCCGCGGGCAACGCAAGATAAAGCGGGCAGGAGCAGAACTGGAAAGGGAACACCCACCAGCCGTAACTCCAGGTAACCGTCTGTCCGTCGTAATGGAACGAGCAGAGAAGCTGTTTTATTATTTCAAGCAGAATAAGCGCCGTTCCCCAGACTATCAGCGTAATATCGACTGCCTTCTGCGAAATTTTTCCGTGCATGGCAAATACTACGGCGCAGGAAACTGCGGTTATGCCCAGCCAAACAAGATGGAACCAGCCGTAAAAAGTGGGAACGTCCACAGTCCAGTCTGCTATTGATTTTATAAAAATTTCAATCGCATTCATAAGTAAATTGCCTTAACGGTAATATTGCCGTTTTTTATCATTATAATACGGTAGCGTGAAAAATGCAATGACCGCCCGCGGTAAAAAGTGCGGGCGGTCGATATTTTATCGTTTTATCACTTTATTTTCACGCTTTCAGCAACTTTTCCACCGCCGCCTGCATTTTTGCAAGCGCGTCTTCCGCGTCCGCCTTGTTGTTGGCTTTTACCGAATAGTAAATTTTAAGCTTGGGTTCGGTGCCGGAAGGTCTCACGCAGATAAAACTGCCCGTTACCAGTTCGTAGTAAACGCAGTTGGTAAGGGGAGAGCCTATTTCCGAAACTGCGCCCGTCTGCGCGTCCGTCTTTAAATTTTTCGAGTAATCCCTTATGGACGCAACCTTGTAAATATCGAATTCCTTTACGGGGTTGGTTTTAAGGGAATCAACTACGGCGTTCATCTCTTTCATCGCGTTCAGTCCCTTAAAGGGTATCGAAACGTTGCAATCTGAAACGTAGCCGTATTCACTGTAAATTTCCTGTAAACGCTGGTAAACGGTCTTGCCTACGTATGCGTAGTAGCAAACCATTTCGGCGCAGAGCATAGACGCAACCACGGCGTCCTTATCTCTCGCGTGTGTTCCGCGCAGATATCCGCAGCTCTCTTCGAACCCGAACACGTAGGTATAAGATTTATCCTTTTCCCACAGCTTTATTTTTTCGCCTATGAATTTAAACCCGACGGGCGTCTCGAACAGCTCCACGCCGAACTTCTGGCATATGGGCTTTGCCATTCCCGTCGTTACGAACGATTTTACCACCGCCGCATTCGCGGGTAAAGTTCCGTCTTCTTTAAGTCTCGTAAGAATGTAGTCGAGCAGTAGTATGCCCACCTGATTTCCGGAAAGGGCTTCGAACTCGCCGTCCCTGTTCTTTACCGCAACGCCCAGCCTGTCGCTGTCGGGGTCGGTGCCGAAAACCACGGTCGCGCCCGTTTTCTGCGCAAGCGCAATACCCATCGCAAGCGTTTCTTTAAATTCGGGGTTAGGTACTTCCACGGTCGAAAATTCGGTGTCCTTCGCCGTCTGCTCGGGTACTACCGTGGCGTTTATGCCTATCTTTTTAAGTATGGTCGTCACGGGTATATATCCCGAGCCGTGAACGGGAGTGTAAACGAGCTTTAAATCCTTTCCGCACTTTTTAACGGCTTTTTTGGAAAGGGCGAGCTTTTTAAGCTCTTTATAATATTTTTTGTCCACTTTTGCGGGGACGGGCTTTATAAGCCGCTTTGCCTGCTCCAAAGTGGGGGAAGGCGCGCCAAGATAATCTTCCGTCGCGTCGATATATTTGACTACCGCGGCGGTGTCTTCGGGGCTCATCTGCGCACCGTCTTCGCCGTAAACCTTATAGCCGTTGTACTGCTTGGGGTTGTGAGACGCGGTAATCATAATGCCCGCTATCGTCTTTAATTCCCTTACGGCAAACGAAAGCATGGGCACGGGGTGTACTTCGTCGAATTTATACGCGGTAATCCCGTTCGCCGCAAGCACTTCCGCGGCGGCGTCCGCAAACTCTTCGCTCTTTCTTCTCGTATCGTACGATATCGCCACGCCGCGCTTCACCGCGTCCGCGCCGAGCTGTTTAATAAATTCGGCAAGACCCTGCGTTGCGCGCTTGACGGTGTACACGTTCATCATATTGGTGCCGTAGCCTATAATGCCGCGCATGCCTGCCGTGCCGAACTCCAGTCCCGCGCCGAAACGGTACTCTATCTCGCCGTTATCATTCTTAATATTTTCAAGTTCTTCGCGCGCTTCTGCGTTCAGGCGTTTGTCCGCAAGCCAGCTCGCGTAAACTTTCTTATAATTCATCTCGTTCTCCTTTTTGCGGGTATATAGCTATGTATACTTCCACATATATAAGATTATACAAAAAAATATCCCCCTTGTAAAGGGGGAGAGTGAAAATAATACGTTTATTTTTAAAAATTTTTAAGTTTTAATCATTCTCCGCGGAAAAAACTCTCTCTCGAGGCGGGTTGTTCCTTCGCGGTGCAAACTATCGTGTTGTCGTCAAGGAAATATTTCACGCCTTCGCGGTCGTAATAATTCACGAACTCGAAGCAGATTAATATTACGTAACTCGACGGTATGGTTATCAGCAGTCCCGTGCCGAAGGTAAGGAAGAGCGCGGCGGAATTTACGGCGAAAATTATCAGTACGAGAACGGTGAAGTTGCTCGCAACGTTCATCGGCTTTTTACCCTTTTGCACGAAAGTGTATTTAAACGCGCCGAGCTGTCCCTTCTTGCCGCGTATGAGCGCGGGCAGCCAGTCGCTCGTAAAAGTCATCTTTATAACTACCGAAACAAGTATTATAAGTACGAACAGGAACACGCTTATAAGGAAAGGTATTACGCTGCTTAAAAGGAAGAAGAGCAGGAAGAATATTGCAACGCCCACCGCCAAATCGTATAAAATGGAAAGGGGTACGTAAATCGCGTTATACACCGTCGACTCCTTCAGCGTGCTTATCATAGTTCCCAAAAAGGGCTGTTTGGCTCTCAACGCCATTCGGTCGTTTATGAGCGCGGCGGTGGCGTAGTTTGCAATACCCGTAAACCATTTGGAAACGGCGTGAACGAGTACGAGCAGTAACAGGCTTAAAATAAACTGCGTCAGCTTAGTTTCGAGCAACGCTATAAAATCGGCGTAAGCGTCCTGAACCTTCTGCGAGAACTGCCCCAGCTGCGTCACGTCGCCGTTCAACAGGTTCTGTATAAACCCGGTCGCGCCTTCCAGAAGCTCGTTCAGCTGGCTGCTGTTTATAAGCTCGCGTATGAACGGATAAATGCACAGCGCGCTTATAACGCCCGCAATCAGCGTGACTATAAGTCTGAACAGCAGTTGCTTGTAAATTATCGAAAAATTATCTACGAATACGTGAAACGTGCGTTTGAATTTCATGCGTTTGTTCCTTTCGTTTTACGGGTTTGACCCCCGCATATGCCTTAAATAAACTAAATTTCAACTATTTTGCAAACGGCTTTTTCCCCGTTTACGGTAAGGTAGCAGTACCCGTTCTGCGAATATCTCGAAAAGTTTCCGGGGTTAATCAGCGTAACGCCGTCAATCACGTCTTCTCTTCCGCGGTGCGTATGTCCGTACAGCGCCACCGTACAGCCAAGCTCCTTCGCCCGCGCCGCAAGCCGCGTCAAAGTCGTTTTAACCGAGTATAAATGCCCGTGCGTGGCGAATATGCGCACGTTTTCAACCTGTATAACCCGCTCGTCATCGCCTAACTTCATAGGGTCGCAGTTGCCGTTTATAAGTATAGTTTTGTTCGGGAAGTCCGCTCTTATACGCGAGCCGTCGCCCGAAGTGTCGCCTAAATGGATAATCGTATCGCACTCGTCCAGCACTCCGTATATTTTGCTTAACGCGGCAATATTCCCGTGCGAATCGGAAATTACTACGATTTTAGTCACAGCTTATTCCTTAAATCGCACAGCGCGCGGTAACGGTGCGATACCGAGTTTTTCTCTTCGTCCGTGGCAAGCCCGAAGCTCTTTTTCAAGTCGTCCGAATAGAAAAGGCAGTCGTAACCGAACCCGTTCGTGCCAATCTCTTCCCAAAGAATTTTGCCGTGCGTTCTCCCTTCGCCGAACGTTGTCTTCCCGTCGGGAGTGCAAAGGCAAACCGCGCTTTCGAAGTATGCCCGCCTGTCGCTCACGTGCTCCAGCCTTTTTAAAAGCAGTTTTCTGTTGCCTTCGTCGCCTTCGCCCGAAAATCTCGCCGAATATATGCCGGGCGCGCCGAAAAGGCTATCCACGCACAGCCCCGAATCGTCGGATAGAGCGGGCAGATTCAAAGCCTTTGCAACGGCGTAAGCCTTTATTTTGGCGTTTTCCTTGAACGTTTTTCCCGTCTCTTCGATTTCTTCGTCGAAACCGAGCTCGCGCATGGATACGATTTCCGCGTCCTTGAATATCGCTTTAATTTCGGCAATCTTGCCTTCGTTGCCGCTGGCAACCACGATTTTATCGTACTTCATATCCGTATTATAATATAAACTTCCGTAAATGTAAAGGGGTTGCGCGTTATTTTGCTCTTACCATTTCAGGCGGTGCAGCTCGCCTTTGAAATTAAACCCGTCGAACCCGTTCTGCCGCAAGCCTTCGTAAACGGCTATCGCAACCGAGTTTGAAAGGTTTAAGCTCCGCGTTTCGCCCAGCATTGGTATGCGCACGCAGCCGCTCTCGTTTTCCTTCAAAAGCTCTTCGGGCAGCCCCTTCGTTTCCTTGCCGAACACGAGAAAATCCCCCGCGTTATAATCAACCTGCGCGTAGCTTTTGCGCGCTTTGGTCGTAAAGTAGTAAAAGCTTGCTCCCGCGTTTAAGCTTTTCAGCTCGTCAAAGCTGTCGTAATAAAAAATTTCGGCGTCTTTCCAGTAATCCAAGCCAGCGCGCTTTAAATATTTATCCGAAACTTCGAAGCCCAAGGGGCGTATAAGGTGCAGTCTGCACCCCGTAGCCGCGCACGTTCTCACGATATTTCCCGTATTTTGCGGAATTTCGGGTTCTACGAGTACTATATTGAACATATATTTTTCCTTCCGCGGCAGTAGCCGCAACGCCTTTATTTTAAATCATACGGGACGAAAAAGCAATAATAATAGGATATCAAATTTCATTTGACAATTTACGGGTAATCTTGATAAAATAAATGCGGGCGGGCTTTCCGCTAATTCTACCAGAGAGTATATATTAAATATGAGAATATCCCTTCTTGCACTCGGCGGTTCGGAAATAATTACTATAATTAACTGTATGTTGCTTTTGTTCGGCGGCGTTGCGGCGTTTATCATAGGTATGAATATGATGGGCGCCAATCTCGAAACTGCGGCGGGCAAATCGATGCGCCGTCTGATGGGTAAAGCCACCAAAAACCGATTTTTAGGCGTGGCGACGGGTGCGGCGGTCACCGCGATAGTGCAGTCGTCTTCGGCTACGACCGTTATGATTGTCGGCTTCGTAAACGTCGGGCTTATGACGCTCACGCAAGCCGTTTCCGTGATAATGGGCGCGAATATCGGCACTACGGTCACGGCGTTCATTACCGCAATTTCCACTACGGGTACGGAATTTAAAATTACCGCGCTGTTCGCGTTCGTGTCCTTCGTCGGCGTATTGATGTCGATGCTCGGCAAAAAGGATAAAATCAAACGCATCGGCTTCATTTTACAGGGTTTAGGCTTGATATTCGTCGGTATGGACGTTATGTCCGTATCTATCAAACAGATGCTTGCCGACCCCGAAATAGAACGGGTGGTAAACGGTGTGTTTATATCGATAGGCTACGGTAAAGACGTTCTTACCTGGGAAATTATCGTGTTGTTCCTTTTGGGCGCGGTATTCACGGGCGTCGTGCAGTCGTCGTCCACCGTTACCGCAATAGTAATTTCGCTTACGGCAAGCGGTTTAATATCGTTGCCGATGGCAATATTTATTATTCTCGGCACGAACGTAGGCACATGCGTAACCGCTCTTTTCTCGTCGCTCGGCACCAGCGTAAACGCCCGCCGCACGGCGATAGTACACCTGCTGTTTAACCTTATAGGCAGTATCGTATTCATAATCCCGCTCGCGTTTACAAGCGGATATATAGCCGACTTTTTGAACTCTTTCATTACCAACGTATCGTGGCAGGTAGCAATTTTCCATATGGTTTTCAACGTGTTGACGACCGCGCTGTTACTGCCCTTTATCAAATATCTCGTCAAGCTCGCCTGCCTTATCGTTCCCGAAAAGAAGGGTGCGCCCGCGGGCTCGGACGAACACGAAATGCTCGATAAACGCCTTCTGCGCACTCCCGCGATAGCCGTGGGTCAGGTTCGTAAAGAGCTTACCTTTATGCACAAGCTGGCGTTCGATAACTACAAGCGCGCGCTGAATATGTTGCTCACGGGCGACTTGTCCGCGCAGGAAGAATTTGCAAAGACCGAAAAGCACATAAACGATTACAACAGCTACGTATCTTCTTTCTTGGTAAAGCTTTCGCTTTTGGATTTGGCGGAAACGGACGAGAAAAAAGTATCTTCGTTCTATCACGTTGCAAGCGATATCGAACGTATAGGCGACTACGCCGAAAACATAGTCGAATACGCCGCGAAAATGAAGGAAGAAAAGGCGGTATTTTCCGACCACGCCAAGAGCGAAATTTTGGAAATGGACGGACATATCACCGAGCTTTACGGTTTCGTAAACAAGGTTTTCGCCGATATAGACCTTAAATATATCGCCGACGTAGAACGCGAAGAGAGCGCGACCGACGAAGTGTGCTGTAAAATGCAGGACGCGCATCTGCGCCGTGCAAACGAGAGCAGATGCACTCCCGAAGCGGGCGCGATATACTTACAGCTTGCAATCAATATGGAGCGCATAGGCGACCATATGCACAACATAGCCAACTCGGTAATGACTTACCATTCCCACTTCTGAACTTAAATACGATAATAAAAGCGGTTGCGCATAAATTGCGCAACCGCTTTTAACTTGTAAATTTATTCGTTTCCGTCGTTTTCTTCTTCGGTCGCGGCGGCTTCCGCAACCGTTTCGGGAATAGGCTCTGAAACGCGTACCCCCCGCAATATGCGCCGTCTGATTGCAATAAACGCGTAATATCCGCCCGTGAATGCCCAGAACAAGCCCACGTAAACGGCGTACAGCGCGATTAAATACGAAAGGTAGAACTCGCAGTTCCATATCTTAAAGGGAATATAGTCGAAGGGTATGGGCAGGGGATTAATCTGCGTAAACGCATAGTTCGGTTTAAGCCACTCGCCTTCCTGTAACTTATAGCCGTCGTACTCGAAATTCATAGACGCGGACGAGATAACGCCGCTCGCAACCGTCGCTAAAATTATTACTAAACAGTAATATATAAGCGGAATAACGCAGTCCTTGGGCTTGAATTTGTAATGCCCCAGCGCGGACGGCAGTACGGAAAGGGCGAACAGTATGCAGTGGGTAAGGCAGAAATACAAAATGGAATAGGAGCAGAATATGCCGTAGTTGGACATTTCGTCCTTGCCGAAGTAGATAAACACGGTCAGCGCGCCCGCCGCGTGTACGAAAAAGGAAATAGAGTACAGAAGCTTTTTGCGCAACAACACCGAAAAGCTCGCTATATATACGCCTATATTGCAGATAAACAGGGGTATGCACGCAAACACGGTGTCGTATACGTTGTATCCGTCGCCCATAACCATACTGTCCTTGCTGTGGTACTGTATGAGTAAAACTATCGCCGCCGCCGCAAGAAAATCGCGTTGCTTATCTCCGTCCTTTTTCCTTAAAAAATAGTACGAGCCTACCGTAAGCCCGATTAATATCGCAAGCGCAAGGAAGTGCCACAGCGTAAAGTTTTTAAACCATAAAAAATCGTTGCGCGAAAAATCGTTTATATCGAAAAAGTTTTCAAAGATATTTAAGGGCGTAACCGCGATAATGGCGAACGGCAGGTAGATAAAATTCTTCCCGCTCACCTTAAATCCGTCTCGCACGAACAATAAAACACAGGCGAGCAGTTCGGTCGCGCAGGCTGTAAAGAACAGAGCCATATTCGCCGCTTTGGGTATAAATTCGTTAATGCTCGCGTAAACCTTGTCCGCGGGCGACGCACTCTCCGTCAGCATCGTGATATCGAAAAAGTTGCCGAAAGTCGCCGTGCTCACCACGATAAATACGGGCAGAATATACTTCGCAATATCCGCACATGAGCGTTTGTTGTAAAATACCGCAAGCGGCAGTAAAAGGTATCCCGCTTTTTTCACCCACTGGCTTATTACGAAAAAAACGTTAAAGGTGTTTTCCCCGTCAAGAAAGGATATTCGGTTGAATATGTAATAGTCGGAAACGGTAAAAGTAAGTATCAAAGCCAAAGCAAGGGTAATCCCCGTCAGCGTCTTTAACGCCGCGTCCGTCATTCGTTTAACGCTCATAGTAACCATATTATAATAAATGCGCGCCGTTTTGTCAATGGCAATAAATGGCGTAAGGCGTGGTCTTGCGGCCAATATGCCCGCCGCGTATAAAAAAGCGTAAAAAACGATTGTAAAATCGCGCAAAGGGTGATATACTAATCGTAATAAAAATAAACGGAGAAATATTATGGCTAAAATAACCAAGGATACTTTAATCGCAGATTGCCTTAAAATCAATCCGAACAGCGCGGAAATTTTACAGGCTGTGGGTATGCACTGCTTAGGTTGCGCGCTCGCCCATAACGAAACTATCGAACAGGCGGTAATGGTTCACGGCAACGACCTCAACAAACTGCTCGAAAAATTGAACGAAGGCGTTGAATAACCGAAATTCAAAAGCGGGTACCCAAAAAAAGGATACCCGCTTTTATTTTTTTAAATTTTATTCACCACGCCCGAGAAAAGCGTTATATTTCTCGAATCGGTAATAATAAACCCGAACGCTCGGTCTATTACGAAATCGTATTTCTCCGTAGGCTGCGGTGCGCCGCCCCCGCCGGGCATAATCGTTCCCGCCGCGCCTTCAATTCCCTTTTTGTCCACGGCAAGCTCTGTCGTGTGGTAAACCGCAGTACAGTATGCGGGCGAGCTTGTCAGCGTGGAAAAGTCGCACGCGTCGCTTTCGTTTGCGGGGTTTTTGAACAGTCTTTCGATTCCGAACTTCTCTTTAAGAATACCCGCCAAATCCCCGTCGTAACCGCACTTGAATTCGGGGAAGAAACAGCGCGTCGCGTAATATGTACCGCTCTCGGAGGCGCTGTTCCCGTAATCGGTCAGTCCGTTCACGGTCGCAATATTTTCGGCGGTGAAAATATCGTCAACCGTATATCCGTCGTTGGGGAGAATAAATTTCAGCTTGTAGTTGCCCAAGGTTTTCGTGTAAAACGCCGAGTATTCGTCCGTTTCGTAAACTTTTCCGCCGTTGTAATATCCCGTCAACAATTTGGTTTGGGTAACCGAACCGTCCGCGTTGGTAAAGCCGTACTCTTCGTCGGTAAAAGGCAGGTCGTTGCCCGTTAAATTCCAAAGGTCCTTTAAATACAGCGTGTTTATTATTGCAAACGCGGTCTCGTCGCTAAGTCCGTACTCCTTGTCTATCAGTCCGCGCGTCCTGTTTTTGACGAAACGGCGCACGGCGCCGTTTGCCGCGGCGTTGTCCTTTTTGAAATTTGCCGAGTACGAATAGCAGTAATAATCGTTTGAAAGCGCGTCAATGCAGGACTTGTTTACTTGCGTACTTTCGTCAACCCATATCGAGTTGGTCATATCCAGAAGGGTCAAGCCGTCCCGCACATCGTTCGCCAACGAGCGGTAAAGGGTGGATATATTCTTTTTCAGTTCGGTATGTGTCACGCTGAGAGCCGAAAGTATTTCGTCGCGCGTGTCTCCCGCGGCACACTCCGCGGCAAGCGAAAGCGCGGTGTAAACGCTTATCGGCGATACTGTAAAATTTTCCCCGCCGTCGTAGTTTTCGTAAGTACAGGCGGCAAGCTTTGCGGCAAAGGTTTCTTCCTTCTGCGTGAACGCAACAAACTCGTCCGCAATAAGCTCGCCGTGACTTGCGGGAACGACCTTCTGCGGTTTTCCAAGCAGAGTAGAACCGAAATTGCACGCCGAAAGGGTAATTACGCCCGCCGCGGCACAGCTCAATATAGCAAGCGGTTTTCTTAATCTGAATTTCATAAGCCGTTCTCCTTTTCCATATTATATCATAATAATAGCCGCAAAGCAAGGGGCTAAGGCAAGTTCATCACTTGAAACAGCGTATGGCAGCCGCTCCCTGTAATGGAAAAATTTTTGCGTTGCGTATGGTGAATACTTTTTGATATAATAAATTTGCAAAGTTATTAATGCAAAGGAGTTTACTGATGAAAAAGACGAAAGTGGTCATTGCGACGGTTGCGGCTATCGCCGCGGCGGTGAGTTTAAGCGGTTGCGTTGCGCCTGAAAACGAAAACGGCGTTACGGGCGGCGATACGGGAATTTTTGCTCCGGACGAAAATCTTCCCGAAACTCCCGTTCTTCCCGAAGAGACGCCCCCTTCGCCTGAAGAGAAACCCGTAATTCCCCAACCGCCCAAGCCCAAAACGGTTACTTATTTAAACGTAACTGCCGACGGAGTAAATATCCGTTCGGGTGCGGGTACAAACTACGGCGTGAAAGGTGCGGCGGAAAAGTCCACCATGTACGCGCTGAACGGGCAAACGGACGGGTGGTACAAAACGGGCTATAAAAACGGTTCGGCTTACATATCTTCTAAATACTGTAAAGAGATAGAAATGCTCGCCAGCGACGACGGGCGCGTGGAAGCCGTAATCGCGGAAGGTACTAAGCTTTTGGGTACTACCTACGTATACGGGGCTACCCGTTACCACGACGGCAACGGCAAACTGTTAAGCGGATTTAAAACGAGCGCGTTCGACTGCTCGTCGCTGATGCAGTATATATTCTATAAGGGTGCGGGAGTAAATCTTCAGCTCACCACGCGCACCCAGATTTATCAGGGCAAAACGGTTACCAAATCCCAACTCAAACGCGGCGACCTTATGTTTTTCACCAACGAAACGCGTAAGGACAACGTCGGCGTGGAACGGGTAGGGCACGTTGCGCTATTTCTCGGCGACAACTGGATTTTGCACACGGCAAGCGATTACGCCAAGATAGAGCAGATTTCTTCCAAGCGTTGGAGTTATTTCATTCAGGGTCAGAGAATACTGTAATTAAGTAAACCAAATCCCCTTCCGCGGAAAAGCGGAAGGGGATTTTTTTGTAAAGTAAAGGTAACGGCAAAACCCGTCAGTCCTTTTTAACCTTGCCCGTAATAAAGTCGCCTTCGGGCGGAGGCGGGTTGTTTTTGCGTTCCTGTTTTACCTGTTCATTTTTGCATACGAACATAAGAGCGGCGAACGCACAGCCCGCGCCCAGCGGAACGAAGCCCCACCAGCCGAAGTAAATGAATATAAAAACGGTGACTGCCGCGCAGATGACGGCAAGCAGACAGAAAATTATGCGCAAATTCTTATACATATATATATAATAATATAAGTCGGGTAAATTTGCAAGCGTTTGCCGCCTTTAAGCGCGGTTTTAAGCCGCAAAAGCGCGTTTTGTGAAAAAAATTATCTCAAAATGAAATGAATTTTCTCGTTAAAAAATTTGTAAAAATTTACAAAAAAAGCGTTGACTTTAATTATTCCGTATGTTATCTTAGAAAAGCTGTCGGCGAGATAGGCTTAACCGCCAAAATCCGTCAGAATAAGACGAAAAAAGTAAATTAAAATTTTTTAAAAAAGTTTTAAAATTTGCTTGACACGGTCATAATAGATATGCTATTATAGACAAGCTCACCGATGAGCAACCGACTTTGCGTCGGCTAACGCAGTTTAAAAATTGAATAGAAGGAAACGAATTTTTTAAAAAAGTTTCTGTCAATTAACTTTGAAGTACAAATAGTACCACAAAGCAAAGTCAGCATAGATAATGACTATAAATAGTCGAGATAGAGCCACGAACGCGAAAGCGTTCGGTTTTATACAATTAAACTTAAGAGTTTGATTCTGGCTCAGGATGAACGCTGGCGGCGTGCTTAACACATGCAAGTCGAATGTAGTTTACTACATGGCGGACGGGTGAGTAACGC
>CAJTLF010000016.1 GCA_910577555.1 uncultured Christensenella sp.
ACCAAGCCCCTATCACTCATAATAGATTTATCGCCGCTGATAGGTATTATTGTTTTTAGCATATTATTCGCTTGCGTTTTGAAAGGACGGTTGCTTGAAAGAGTAACGCACGCTATTTTGGTGTTTGGAATTTGGATGTGTGCGGCAAAATTCTACTGTTACATTTTGGCGCATTTTAAGAAAAAGTGGGTGTTAATAAGTTGCATAATAGGTATGCTCTACTCAATAGGGTTAGCCGCATCCCTTACACCCTTGGATAGATATGTTGAAGTATTGTATTCGTTTACTGATTGGTATTCAATCTTGTTAAGTTGCGGCTTGCTGATAGTGTTTTATACGATAGTAATTTTAACCGCCATAAGCAAAGGTAATCTTAAAAAGAAACAGTAGGAGTAATCAAAAGTTAAATTTCAATTTATATGTCTAAATATGAATTTAATAAGCGCGGCTTAAAGCCGCGCTTATTTCTTCGTCGCATAATTGCTATTGATATATGGCTTAAACAACGCACGGTTACGCCTTGCTCTTGACTTTCATAAGCCTTATAACGGCGGCGCGCTCATTCTCGTCCAACTTCGATTTAATATACTTTATAGTTTCTTCAAGCTGCGGTATCATAACGTATTCCAACGCGTTCACTCGCCGTTTGTTGCGCTCTATTTCCGCCGCAAGCAACCGCGCCGTTTTTTCCACTTCCGCAAGCTTTACCATTTTAGGAATTAACGCCGCGGCGCGCTCTACGGAACAGTCCGCTTCACCCGTAATTTCGGCATATGCGTAGGGCAATCCTTCAAACCGCCTTTGCTCCACGATGCTTACAACGGGAACGGGAACGCTCATAATACTGCCGGTATCGCACTCGGCAACGACGGCTACGGACGGCATTGAAAAAGCAGTTTCAGCCTGATAGGCGGGCGTAACCGAACGGGCGATAGAAAACTGTTTTAAAGTTTCCGAAAGCTCGCGTTCCACTTCGTCGCGCAGTCGCTTGTTTTCCTTTATTATTACGGAAAAACGGCGCACCATTTCGTCCGATTTATCTTTTAATAATTTATGCCCCCTTTTTGCCGTATCCAGCCTGACCTTTAACTTTTTCAGCTCCATACGGGTGGGGTTTACGTTTAAGCGTGCCATACTACCCTTAAATTTATTTCATATACTTGTCGATATAAATCTGCTTGATTCTTTTAAGTTCGCTTTTGGGCAGAATTTTAAGAAGCTCCCAACCCAAATCCAGAGTTTCTTCAACCGTTCTGTCGGTATTGAAACCCTGATTAACGTAAACCTTTTCAAACTGTTCCGCAAACTTCGCGTACAGTTTATCGGTATCGGAAAGAGCCGCTTCACCCAAAATTGCAGAAAGCTCCTTGCTCTCCTTTCCGCTCGCATACGCAGAAAACAGCTGGTTCATCGTATCTGCGTGGTCCTCGCGCGTCTTGCCCTTGCCTATGCCCTTATCTTTGAGACGGGAAAGGGACGGCAACACGTCTATCGGCGGATTAATACCCTTTTTATACAGGTCGCGCGAAAGAATAATCTGCCCTTCGGTAATGTAACCCGTAAGGTCGGGTATGGGGTGCGTCTTGTCGTCTTCGGGCATCGTAAGAATGGGTATTTGCGTTATAGAGCCTTCCGAACCGCGTATTCTGCCGGCGCGCTCGTAAAGCGACGCAAGATTGGTATAAAGATAACCGGGATATCCGCGTCTGCCGGGGACTTCGCGCCGCGCCGCCGAAACTTCGCGCAATGCTTCAGCGTAGTTGGTTATATCCGTCATTATTACGAGTACGTGCATACCGCACTCGAACGCGAGATATTCCGCGCAGGTCAACGCCATTCGCGGAGTTGCGATACGCTCTACCGCGGGGTCGTTAGCAAGGTTGGTAAACAGTACCGTTCTTTCTATCGCGCCCGTGCGTTTGAAATCGTCCACGAAGTACTGCGCTTCTTCAAACGTAATACCTATGGCGGCGAACACGACAGCAAATTTTCCGTCGCTGCCCTTAACCTTAGCCTGCCTTGCAATCTGCGCGGCAAGCTCGGCGTGCGGCAAACCGCTCATCGAGAATACGGGCAACTTCTGTCCGCGCACGAGCGTGTTCAGCCCGTCGATTGCGGATACGCCCGTCTGAATAAATTCGTCGGGATAGTCGCGTGCGGCGGGATTTATAGGCTCGCCGTTAATATCCATCATTTTATCGGGAATAACGGGAGCGCCGCCGTCGCGGGGGTTACCCATACCGTCGAACACCCGCCCCAACATATCCCTTGAAACCGCAAGCTGCTGTCCGTGACCCGTAAATCTCGCCTTAGCGGAAGATATATGCAAGCCCTGGGAATTTTCAAACAACTGCACTACCGCCTTGTCGCGGTTAATTTCAAGCACTTTGCCGTGGCGTATTTCGCCGTTAGCACACACCACGTCTACGAGTTCGTCGTATTTTACCCCTTCAACCCCTTCAACTAACATCAGCGGGCCGACGACTTCGCGTATGGTCTTATATTCCTTAAACATCGCCGTCCCCCCTTGCAAGCGTTTTCAGTTCGGTATTGATTAATTTCAAAATCCCGTCGAATTCATCGAGCTTGTCTTCGGTAATATATTTTGCACGACCTATCTTTTCCTTGCACGAGCAGGAAAGAATCGCGTTCATATCCGCATAATTTTCAACCGCTTCCCTTGCGCGCGCGTCGAATTCGCAGATTAACTTCAACATTAAGTACTGTTTTTTAAGCGAAGTATAGGTATCCACGTCGTCGAACGCGTTCTGGTGCAGATAGTCTTCGCGGATTATCTTCGCCGTTTCCATAGTCAGCCTGTCCTTTGACGACAGCGCGTCCACGCCGACCAGCCTTACTATCTCGTCCAGAGCCGCCTCTTCCTGCAAAACGGTCATAACGAACTGGCGATACTCGATAAAATCCGCGCCTGCATTCTCGTCGAACCATTCCTTCATTTTATCGGCATAAAGCGAATAACTGATAAGCCAGTCTATTGCGGGGAAATGGCGTTTATACGCGAGCGACGCAGAAAGCCCCCAGAACACTTTTACTATACGAAGGGTAGCCTGGGAAACGGGTTCGCTCAAATCACCGCCCGGGGGAGATACCGCGCCGATTGCCGTAACCGACCCCGTTCTTTCTTCACTGCCCAAAATCTTAACTATGCCCGCCCGCTCGTAAAACTCCGCAAGTCGGCTGGAAAGGTAGGCGGGATAACCTTCGTCGCCCGGCATTTCTTCAAGTCTGCCGCTCATTTCGCGCAACGCTTCCGCCCAACGCGAAGTGGAATCCGCCATTATTGCCACGTTATAGCCCTGGTCGCGGAAATATTCGGCGATAGTTATACCAGTGTAAATAGACGCTTCACGCGCCGCAACGGGCATATCCGAAGTGTTGGCGATAAGCACCGTGCGCTTCATAATGGGTTCGCCCGATTTCGGGTCTTTCAGCTCGGGGAACTCGTTCAATACGTCGGTCATCTCGTTGCCGCGCTCGCCGCAACCTATATATACTATAATATCTGCATCCGCCCACTTTGCGAGCTGGTGCTGGACGACCGTTTTACCGCTTCCGAAAGGTCCGGGAACGGACGCGACGCCGCCGCGTGCTATGGGGAAAAGAGTATCAACCACGCGCTGTCCCGTCACCATTGGAGTGTTGGGAGAGAGCTTTTCGCGGTAAGGTCTGCCCTTACGCACGGGCCACTTTCTCAACATCGCGACGGATTTTTTACCGCCGTCCGTCTCGATAACGGCAATTTCGTCCGTAATGGTAAAGTCGCCCTTTTGTATGGACGCCACTTTGCCGTTTACGCCGTTGGGTACTAAAATTCTATGCTCAATAAGCTCTGTTTCCTTAACCGTTCCAAGCACGTCGCCTTCGACTACCGTATCGCCCTTTTTAACCTTCGGAACGAACGACCATTTCTTTTCGCGGTCGAGATTGTTTACCTTGACCCCGCGGGATATTCTCGCGCCGTAATTTTCGTAAAGGGTGGTAAGCGGACGCTGTATCCCGTCGAATATACCCGAAATAAGTCCGGGTGCGAGCTCAACGGAGAGCGGCTCGCCCGTAGATATTACGTCTTCACCCGGACCCAGCCCCGCCGTTTCTTCGTAAACCTGCACTGACGCTTTGTCGCCGCGCAGTTCTATAATTTCGCCTATAAGCCCCTTATCCGAAACGCGGACAACGTCGTACATCTTGCAGTCCGCCATGCCTTCGGCAATAATCAAAGGCCCCGAAATTTTAACCGTTTTTCCCATAAATAAACTCCAAACCGTTTAAAACAATATATCTACGCCCAACGCCCGCTCCATCGCCTTTTTAATAAGCTCGTCGCCGTAACCCGTAGTTCCCTTTTGCGACGGAACGCTTAAAACCACCGGATAAGGCTCTTCGTCGAACCTTTTCAGAAAGGACTCGAGCAGTCTTGAAAATTCTTCGGTAATAAAAATAATAGCGTATTCCTTTGCGAGCTTTCTTACAAGCTCCTTTGCGGCGTCGGAATTTTCCGCGGGAAACGCCGCAACTCCCGCCGCTTTGAATACCGTAATGCTTTCGCCGTCGCCGACGATTGCCATTTTACCCTGCATATATACCCCCGCTAAACCGCGCGCAACCGCGCCTTTATCGCGTTCTCTTCAACGCCCGCGAGCAAACAGACAAATATAATTCTTAAATTCGAATTTTCCGCCATACGCCTTAATACGTAGTACACGAACGGCTCTTTGGCTTTCAATTCAAATCTGCGCCCGACCAAGCTTTCCGTTTCGACGGAATCCCTTATCCTCTCCGCACGGGCAAACGAGCGTCCGCTCTGCTTTTCTTCAACGCATACCTTAACGAACTCTTTATAAGGCGAATTTTCAAAAGCGGATATTGCCCTGTTACCGTCGCCGTTACTTATTTCCAGCAGCTGTTCACGGGTAACCTTACCCGCCATAATCGCGTTATCCAGAGCATATTCGGGGGTCTTTGCGCGAAACGCCGAAATAATATCCGTCATATCCGCCCTTTGCACCGCAAAGCTTTTTAAAAGCTTATTGCGTTTGCAAGCGTCAGTCAGATATTTATATTTCGCCCGTTCGAATATAACGCCTATATCCGCGCCGACCGCAGTTTTATTCTCGTCCGAAAGCAAGGCAACCGCGTCTTCGCAAGCTTTTTTTAAACAATCGGGCAACCCGTTAAAATTATTCTCTTCAACGCAACGGGTTAGTTCTTCCAGGGCGATAAGCCCTTGCGGCGCAACCATCTTGTCCGCGTCGCCGCCCGAATATTTCGCCTTGATAACGGCTTTTGCGTTATGGAAGTCGCGCGGAGCTAAAAAGTACGTCTTTTCTGCCGAAGTCGGCGCATATTCCCGCACGAATTCGTCCAAATCGCGTTCGTCCGCGGCAAGCAGGCTCTCATATTCGAACGCGGAACGCGCCGCGTTTCTGCCGAAGCCGCACTCCGAAAGACTGCGAAAAACTTCGTCCGCAGAAGCTTCGCAAAACTTTAAAAGCTTACTGCCGAGAAGATAAGTCTCTTTGACCGCTATTACTCCGTTTAAGTATGCTAAATCTTTTGCCATATATCAGCCTTTGGAAAAGAGTTGCGCCGCAATTTCCGCCACGCGCTCTTCCCTGTCCGCGGCAAGCATCGCGCCGTAAGATACGTCCTTATCGCACGACTTGCCCTTTAAAATAAATCCGCCGCCCAACATTCCCTTACTCTTCGCAATTTTAAGCGACTTTTCGGAAATTATAGGAAGCTTGGCTACCGCCGCCGTATGTTTATAGCTTACGTCGAACAAAATCTCGTCGCCGTCGTCGGCGTATTCTTTCAAAACCCGCTCGGCAATGCAAAGCGAGTCCTTTTCACCGAGATTTATAAGCCCGTCCAGCGCACGCGAATACACTTCGTCTAAAACCTTGCGCTTTGCCGCAAGCTCTAACTTAGCGCAATCGAGCCGTGCCGTCGCCGCTTTTCCGTCCGCAATCGCTTTGGCTCGTTTTTCCGCTTCCAACCGCGTGCCGTCGGAATTTCTGCGCGCCCGCTCTTTTGCGGCGGCAACAATCTCTTCCGCACGGCGTTCCGCGTCGGAAACTATCTTCTCCGCTTCCGCTTCCGCATCGGATATTATTCTTTGTACGATACTTTCCTTACTCATTTTAAGCTACTGCGCCTATAACCATAATGGAAATAATAAGTCCCAAAATCGCGTAGAACTCTATCATCGCGGGATAAATAATCAATTTACCGCCAAGCGAATCCTGCTTGCCTACCGCGTAAATACAGTTTGCCGCCGACTTGCCCTGAAAAATACCTGTCACAAGTCCCGAAATCGCCATTGGCAACACGGCTCCGAACAACGCCCAGCCCTGCTCGGCAGTTTCAAGCGCGGCAATATTTCCCGACGCTATAATGCCGATAATAAAGCCGTAAATACCCTGCGTTGCGGGCAAAAGCACGAGAACGAGTACTTTACCGAATTTTTTTGGGTTTTCGCCGAGTACTCCCGCGGCGGAGCTGCCCGTTTTGTAAAGTCCCAAAGCCGAACCTATGCCGCACAAAAGCACGCACACCGCAATACCCATTACGCCTATAACCGAACCAATCGTCATAAAAATCTCCTTAAAGTTTAAAAATGTTTTGTCGAACCGCCCGCTTTAACGGCGGAATTTTCTAATTTGATAAATTTGTGATTACTTCCGAGCGGAGCAAACAACTCCCCTTCGCCTTCGTAGAATCTGCCGTAAAATTCCACGTATTGCAGTCTTGCATCGTGTATATACGCGCCTAAAAGCCCTATCGCCAAGTTAAACGCGTGCCCCACTACGAGAAGAACGACGCCGAGTATTATCAGTGCGGGATTGCCGCTTGCAAGAAAACCGACGCCGCCGTCCATACCCGTAACCGCGTAGCCCGAAATAATCTGCGCAATTACCGCACCCGAGAGCATAAGCCCGTAAAGCCTTGCATAGCTGAGAATATCCGAAGCGTAGTTAATAACGCCGTAAGCCGTGCCGAACCCCTTCGTGAATTTGCCGAGAAGCTTTTCCTTTCTTCCCGCGGTGAATATGGCAATAACCAGCGCGACGCCCGCCATTACCCCGCCTATATACGCGAGATAAGGCGCGGCAAGCTCGTCTATAAAGCCCGCTATCGCCAAGCCTACGCCCAGAGAGAACACCACCCAGACCAAGCCGTCGAGTATTCCGTCCCAGAACTGTCCGCGGCGCATACACTGAATTGCCTTACATACGTAACCTACCAGAAGATGCACAACGCCTATTTCGAGACTGATAAGGAGTACCGCAGGCACCTGAATACCCATAAGCCCCCACGTGTCGTCCTTTGCGTTGGGCATTACGGTAAACGGGAATACGCCTATTCCGAATACCGAATTAAACAGTACACCCCATAATATAGCGAAAATACCGCCGACCGCGAACACTCCCGAAAGCCTTTTTAGCCCGCCGTCGTCGCCCCGTTTTTTCCAATAAACGAAACCTCCGCCCAAAAGCATAATAAGTCCGTACCCCACGTCGCCCATTATAAAGCCGAGAAACAAACTGTAGAAAAAAGCCATTACTCCGTTGGGGTCGAACTCCTTCGCGTTCACGGGAGAATAGGTGTCGGTAATGGTTTCGAAGTTTTTAACGACTTCGTTATTTTTATAAAGAGTAGGCGGCATCTCGTCGCCGTCGGGTTCGGAAAATTCGTAGTAAACCGCGTCCGTAGTCTCTTCGAGAGCGGCGCACACGCTCTCTTTTGCATCTTTTGGCACGTACGCTTCCAAAAGAAAGGTCTTGTCCGTCCTGCGCATTTTCTGTGACTGAACCTGTTTTTCGAGACTGAACCGCACCCAATCGCAGTACACTTTCAAAGTTTTGACGCTGTTTCCGAGCGAACGCAGTTCTTCGCCTATATCGTCCGCACGCGCCCTGTCTTCCCTTAACTCTTCGTTCAGTTGCGCGTAAAGCTGTGCGCCCGTACCGTCCTTATAAGGACAAGCCGAAAACCCGAGCTGCGAGAGAACGGCGTCGCCGTCCTCCGAGCGGTGAAATACGAATATGACGAGCGCGTTTCCCCCGTCGTTTGAAATAACTTTAAAATCGAACAGCTCGTTCCGCGCTACCGCCGAAGAAAGCTCGTCCAGCGCGGTTGCGGGCAATACGCCCAGCCTTACTTTTGCGTTGGAGGTATCGCCGAAAGCGGAAAAGGGCAATTCCAATAAAGAATAAATTTGCGCCGCCGAAATAGCCCGTTCGGTTTTCAAAGATTTATTCGAAAGCGTTCTGCGCTCGTTTGAAAGCGAATAAATCTTTTCCGCAAGCCCGTCCATTTCGTCCTTCAATTTCCACGCGGATATGAAATCGGAATAAGCTACGGCAAAGCCGTCCTTAAGCTCGTCTGATTTAATTTTATTTTCGCTATTGTAAACCCCAATCTCAGCAGTCAATATTTCAAGCGCGCCTTCGGTTTTGGCGAGATATTTTTGCAATTCGTCGCCGCTTTCGCCGAACGCAAGGGTATCCGGTAAATCGCGGTGTTCCTTTATTTCCGCCGCGCCCGTCCTTTGCAACGCGTCAAGCACCCCGTCGCGGTCGTAAGACATTGCAACGAGATTGAGTTTTTGCATTTCAGCAACCGCCACGCAAAATTCTCCTTACTATTTCTTTTGAAATATTTTCCGACTTATTAATAGCGTTATCGGCAAAAGCGGCGCACTCCGCCGTCTTTTTTTTGATTGCCGCGGCGTAGTTATCTTTTGCCAGATTTTCCGCGTCCTTTATAGCCTTATCGCGCAAAGCGCGGCACTCTTCTTCGTTTTGCCCGGCTATCCCGCTTGCCGCAGCTTCCGCATCCGCGGCAATTTTCGCCGCTTTTTCAAGCGCATCGGCTTTTATTCGGGCGGCTTTTTGCTCCGCCGAAGTGATTGCCTGTAAAATTTCTTCCATAAGCGTAATTATATCATAACGCCCCGCCGTTTGCAAGCGGTAAACAAAAAATGTTACCTTTTTTACAAAATTATCATTTAAATTCCATATTTCGCGCTTATGTGCGTACTTCACATATTTATGAGTTATTATTCACAAAAATGAATAAAAATAATTTCTATATAAAAACTCTTGATTTATTTTTATTCACGGAATATAATTAAACTCACAAAATAAAAACTTATTTTTCAGGAGAATTACGATGAAAAAATTATTCGCGGCTATTGCAGCAATGGCTCTCACCGCCGTATGCGCAATTTCTACGACCGCATGCGACGCAGGAAATACCATTTACGTAAACACGAACGCGTTTTTCGCGCCGTTCGAATACTACGACGGAGATGAAATTAAGGGCGTAGATATCGATATAATGAATATGGTCGGCGAAAAGCTCGGCAAAAAAGTAATATTTGAAAATACGGAGTTCGGACCGATAATAGACAACGTTCAAAGCGGAAAAAGATACGATTGCGGCGCGGCGGGAATTACGATTACGGAAGAAAGAGCCGAAAAAGTAGCTTTCTCCACCCCCTATTACACGGCAAAGCAATACGTGGTTTTTGCCGGTGACACTCTTTCCGTAAGCGGAACTACAACGGGCGGCGGTGAGTACGTTCTTTGGGAAAGTCTTGCAGGAATGAAAATCGGCGTTCAGACGGATACGACGGGTGACATTTACGTAACCGACGAAATAAACGCAACGGAAGAATCCGATGACTACGACTTTACCGGTACGCTCTACGGAACGGGAGCTACCGTAACGCGTTACGACAACGCTCAGATTGCGATTGACGCTCTCGGCACCATTGACGCAGTCGTTATCGACGAACTCCCCGCTAAATATATGGTTTCCCATAACGAAAATCTCCATTGCTACGCTCTCTACTACGATGCCGAAACGGCAACCGAAGAAGACTACGCAATCTGCGTTACTAAGGGCAACGACGAGCTTCTTAACGCAATTAACGAAGTTTTAAAAGAATTGGGTTCGGTAGGAGTTCAGAAACTCGTGGCAAAGCACCTTGGTCTTGCCTGATTTAAGCAATTATTAAAGGAACTGCCGTACGGCAGTTCCCGTTTATATTTTACGGAAAATTATGAATTTAAAATTACTTGCAGGTTTTTTTGAAAACTTTATAACCATATTCGGCGATACGAAATATCTGAATATGCTATGGACGGGTTTGCAAACGACCTTAATCGTTTCCGTGGGTGCCGCCGTTATAGGTTTGTTACTCGGAACTTTGGTTGCAATGATAAAAATTCAACCCGCAACCAGCAAATGGGCAACAGTTCCGAAAATCATATGCAACGTTTACGTAACTTTAGTGCGCGGCACGCCAATGGCTTTACAACTTTTTATAATGGCGTTCGTCATATTTGCGATACGCGGTTTCCCTATGGAAATAATCGCAATTTTATCGTTTGGCATTAACAGCGGAGCTTACGTTTCGGAAAACATACGCGCAGGACTTATGTCCGTAGATAAGGGGCAGTCGGAAGCGAGCCGCGCACTCGGTATGTCAACCGGCTATACTATGCTTAAAATAGTTATTCCGCAGGGTATGAAGAACGTTATTCCCGCAATCGGCAACGAACTTATTGCCTTGATAAAAGAAACGTCAATCGTAAGCATGATAGGTATGTACGATTTGACGCAAGCCGCTAAAGTTATAGGTTCGGGTCAAAATCTGGCGACTTATTTCGCCCCGATGGTCGTTGTAGCCATCTTCTATCTTGCAATAGTCTATCTCTTGACGCTCGCAATAAAACTTATCGAAAGGAGACTCAGAAAGAGTGAAAAACGCTGAAAAAAAGGAAAAAGTTTATAAGCCCAAATTCCAGAACAAGCGGCAAACTCCCGTCGAGCCCTTCGACCCCGACGCATTAATCGAAGTTCAGCACCTTACCAAGGAATACGGCGATTTAAAGGTATTAAACGACATTTCGGATAAAATTTATCAGGGCGAAAAAGTGGCGGTAATAGGCCCTTCGGGCAGCGGCAAATCCACGTTTTTGCGCTGCCTTAACGTTCTTGAAGACCCGACCGACGGTTACGTTTTTTTCGAAGGCAACAACCTTTGCGACTTGAAAGTGGATATTAACGTCCAGCGCAGACACGTCGGAATGGTATTCCAGCAATTCAACCTTTTCAACAACATGAGCGTTATTAAAAACGTAACGCTCGCTCCCGTGCATATAGGCGTTAAAGAACTGAACAAAGCCAAACGCAATAATTTAAAACTGAAATTTTTAAACCTGTTTAAAAAGAAAGAAGATAAACTGCCTATTCCGCCTATACAGACGACGAAAAAGCAGATAATTGCCGACGCGGAAAACAACGCAATGCGGCTTTTAAAACGGATAGGGCTTGAAAGCAAGGCAAAGGTTTACCCTTCCACCCTTTCTGGCGGGCAGCGTCAGAGAATAGCCATAATCCGCGCACTTGCAATGAACCCGCGCGTCATTTTATTCGACGAACCCACTTCCGCGCTCGACCCCGAAATGGTAGGCGAAGTACTCGAGCTCATAAAAGAGCTTGCCGACGAAGGTATGACCATGGTAATAGTCACCCACGAAATGGGATTTGCCCGCGAAGTCGCCACCCGCGTACTGTTTATGGACGGCGGAAAAATAATGGAACAAGGCACGCCCGAGCAGATATTCGGCGCGCCGCAGAACGAAAGACTTAAAGATTTTTTATCAAAAGTATTGTAAAATCAAAAATCCCCGCGGGCAGAACGCAGTCCCGCGGGGATTTTATAAATTCTGTATTTTTTAAGTGCTTTCAACCGAAACGGGCAATTCCTTGCCGTAATATCCGTATTTCTTGTGATACGCTATCACGAACGCGCCCGTCACTATTAACGAAAGTATTTCCGCAACGATTGCCGCAGACCATACCCCGTCAAGTCCGATAAATATGGGCAGTACCATAACCGCAGTAACCTGAAAAGCCACCGACCGCAGGAACGAAATGAGCGCGGAAACCAAGCCGTTATTCAAGGAGGTAAACAGTGCGGAGCCGTACATATTAATCCCCACCGTTAAAAATACCACCGAATATATTCTGAACCCGCGCAGAGCCATTTCAAAAACCTGTTCACTGTACCCGAACATTTTCATAAACGGATAGGCGAGCCCTTCGGAAACGCCGAACATAGCAAGTCCGGCCACCGCCATAATAATAACGCTCTTTTTAAACAGATTTTTCATTTCGGCTCTGTTGCGCGCACCGTAGTTATAACCCATCAGCGGGGCACTTCCTACGGCGTAACCCATAAACATTGCAAAGAAAATCATTGCAACGTACATTATAGAACCGTAAGCCGCGACGCCCGATTTACCGAGCTCGTCGCCGAGTATTGCTTGAATCTGGAAGTTATAGAGTATAACGACTACCGCGGAAGAAACGTTCGAAAAGAACTCGGAAGAGCCGTTCGTGCAAGCCTTTAAAAACGCCTTACCGTAAAATTTAGTTTTGGTTAAGCGCAAAAGGCTGTCGTTTTTTGAAAAGAAATAGACGAGCGGAAAAATCGCGCCGTAAATCTGGCTTACCGCGGTAGCAACCGCCGCGCCGAGAAGCCCCCAACCGCAACCCGCAACGAAAATCGCGTCCAAAATTATGTTCAGAACGCCCGCCGACGCAGTCGCAATCAAACCCAGTCTCGGTTTTTCGGCAGTTACGAAAAAGCTCTGGAAAATATTCTGTATTATAAAGCACGGCTGGGTTCCGAGCAGAATTCTGCCGTAAAGCACGCAGTACTCGAACACCTTGCCCGATTCCGCACCCAAAAGCCGAGCAACGGGTTCAACGACGAGCTGACCCGCAACGGCAATCACGATACCTATTCCGGCGGTTATGTATACGAGCATAGAAAAATACTTATTTGCCTTTTCCTTGTCCCCTTCACCCAGCGTTTTGGAAACGAGCGCGCTTCCGCCCGCGCCAATCATAAAACCTATTGACCCGAACACCATAAACAGCGGATAAATAAGGTTTATAGCGGCAACCGCTTCTTCACCCGCGAAATTCGATACGAAAAGACCGTCCACGACCGAATAAATGCTCGTGAACACCATCATAATTATGGAAGGCAAAACGAATATAAACAGTTTTTTCAGTGTAAAATGTTCGCCAAGCCCGATGCGCATAACTCTGTCCTCCCGTCTATTTTTTGGGTTAAGTTATAGTATTATATCCGCAATATATAATAAAGTCAAACCTTTTACCCGAAAAAAAAGTGAAATTCCCGCAATAAAATTCACAGCGAACGCTCCCGTAACCGAAAACGCCTTCGGTGCTGCAATCTGAGAGTTAAGGCGTAACTCTTGTGAATTCAGTATAAACGCGCGGTATACGGCGAAGAATAAAAGTATTATTTATTCGTTTGTGGATAACTTTTATACGATTTTTGGTATTATTTGTCGAAAAACCGCGCAAATTGAGTCAGTTTTTAACCGTTGTCAATAAAATGTGGATAACTTTTTTGCATATATTCCTTTTTGAGCTGTTTCAACAAAAAAATGTTGACAACTTTTTGTGGATAAACGAGTGTTTTTTATTTAAAAACGGTCATATCTGCCAAGTTATCCACATAAACTAATCTTTACGATAAAAACGGCAAGCGTCAGCTTGCCGTTTATTCATAGATATTTAATTATACGCCGTCGTTTCACGCGTTACTGCTTATCCACCTTTTTGCCGTACAACGCGGAAATATCCGCTGCGAATTTATTCATTTTATCGCACGAACGCAAGGAAACGCTCTGCTCATACTCGTCAAGCCGCTTGAACTGCTCGCGCGAAAGTTTAGAAGGAATATCGATTTCCACCGTCACGTATAAGTTGCCCGTGCCGTGCACCGTTTTAACGCCCTTGCCGCGCATACAGAATCTCGTACCCGACGGAGTGCATTCGGGAACTGTAAGCTCCAAAGTATCGTCTATGGCAGGCACCTGAATTTTTCCGCCCGAAACTGCGGTTTTATAGGAAATAGGCACCGTTACGTACAAATCCCTGTCCTGACGGTGCAACAGCTTGTGCGGCTCTATCTGGAAATAGACGTACAAATCTCCGCTCTCGCCGCCGTTGCCCGCAGCCTGACCGTAACCGCGCTTTCTTATACTGCTGTCGTTATCCACGCCCGCGGGAATATTTATCGTAAACTTCGTTTCACTGCGCTGATATCCCTTGCCCTTACAGTCGGGACATCTGTCGAGAATTTTTTTGCCCGTACCGCCGCAATCGGGACATGCACCCACCTGTATTGTTCTGCCGAAAATGGTATCCTGCTGGAACTTTACGCGCCCGCTTCCGCCGCAACGCGAGCAGGTCTGGTAAGCGTTGCCGCCTTTTGCGCCCGTACCGTTACATACTTTGCAAGGCTCGTTGCGCATATAGCTGATGGTTTTGGAACAGCCCTTGATTGCGTCGAGAAAGGAAAGCCTAACGGTTTGCTGAATGTCCGCGCCGCGCGGTTTGCCGCGCTCCGCCGCTCCGCCGAACCCGCCACCGAAAACCGAGTTGATTATATCTTCGAACCCGCCCATTCCGCCGAATCCGCCGCTGAACCCGCCGCCGAACGGATTGCCGCCGCCCATGCCGGGGTGCTCCAGCTCGAAATCGTATTGCTTGCGCTTGTTCTCGTCGGAAAGGGTTTCGTTGGCTTCGTTTATTTCCTTAAACTTTTCCGCCGCCGCAGCGTCGCCGGGGTGAAAGTCGGGGTGATACTGCTTTGCAAGCTTGCGGTACGCCGACTTTATCTCATCCTGCGACGCGGTTTTGGATACGCCCAAAACGTCGTAATAGTTCTTTTTATCCGCCATAAAAAGCAATCCTTTTTGTAAATACATTTTGCCTTGAAGAGTAAATTTTACTCTTCAAGGCAGAAATAAAGCGTTTGAATATTGAAAGTTAAAACTTACTTTCCGGTAAATTACTTGTGCTGATTGAACTCGGTGTCCCCGTCGCCGCCGTCGGGATTTCCGCCCTGTGCGCCGCCCGCCTGCTGATAAATTTTAGCTATTACGGGCTGAATATCCTTTGAAAGCGTTTCGATTGCATTCTTTATCCTGTCGTTATCATTGGATTCGAGTTCGGTCTTAGCCTTTGCAACGGCGTCTTCCACGACCTTTTTATCGTCGTCGGAAAGCTTGTCGCCCGCGTCCTTAACGGTCTTTTCAAGGTTGTCAATCATGCTCTCGAGCGTGTTTTTATTGTCAATAGCTTCCTTGCGCTTTTTATCTTCTTCCGCATACTTCTCCGCGTCCTTAACGGCCTTGTCGATATCTTCTTCCGAAAGATTGGTCGACGCGGTAATAGTAATATTGGTACTCTTGCCCGTTCCCAAATCTTTTGCGGTAACGTTTACAATGCCGTTCGCGTCCACGTCAAAGGTAACTTCAATCTGCGGCACGCCGCGGGGTGCGGGCGGTATATCGCTGAGCATAAATTTGCCGAGCGACTTGTTGTCGCGTGCAAACTTTCTTTCGCCCTGTAAAACGTTTATCTCAACTCCCGGCTGATTGTCTGCCGCGGTGGAGAAAATCTGGCTCTTTTTAACGGGTATGGTGGTATTTCTCTCGATAAGCGGAGTGGATACGCCGCCCAGAGTTTCAATACCCAAAGTAAGCGGCATTACGTCGAGAAGTAAAACGTCTTTGACTTCGCCCGACAAAACGCCTCCCTGAATTGCCGCGCCTATCGCAACGCACTCGTCGGGGTTAATGCCCTTGAACGGCTCTTTACCCGTAACCGACTTCACCTTTTCGATTACCGCGGGAATACGCGTGGAACCGCCCACCAAAATAACTTTGGAAATATCCCCGTAGGAAAGTCCCGCGTCGCTCATGGCCTTGCGCATAGGCTCTACCGTGCGCTCTACAAGGTCGGAAGTGAGCAAGTCGAACTTCTGCTTGGAAATATCTATGTCGAGATGCTGGGGTTCGCCGTCGACAACGGTAATGAAAGGAAGGTTTACGTTGGTAGACGACATACCCGAAAGCTCTATCTTAGCCTTTTCAGCCGCTTCCTTCAATCTCTGCAACGCCTTTTTATCCTTTGAAAGGTCAACGCCCGTATCCTTCTTGAAAGTATCTACGAGATAATCTATAATCTTATTGTCGAAATCGTCGCCACCGAGATGGGTATCGCCGTTGGTTGCAAGCACTTCGAACACGCCGTCGCCTATTTCAAGAATAGAAACGTCGAAAGTACCGCCGCCAAGGTCGTAAATCATAACCTTCTGGCTGCCTTCCTGCTTATCGAGACCGTATGCCAAAGCGGCCGCGGTAGGCTCGTTTATGATACGCAGAACGTTCAAGCCCGCTATTTTACCCGCATCCTTGGTTGCCTGACGCTGGCTGTCGTTGAAGTATGCGGGGCATGTAATAACCGCATCGTTAATTTTACAGCCGAGATAGCTCTCCGCGTCGGCTTTGAGTTTGGATAAAACCATTGCGGAAATTTCCTGCGGCGAATAGCCCTTTTCTATATTTACTTTATAAGCTTCACCCATATGACGCTTTATGGAAATAACCGTCTTATCGGGCGACGCAACGGCAAGACGCTTTGCCGCCTGACCGACTATACGGCTGCCGTCATTTTTAAATGACACTACCGAAGGGGTAGTTCTGTTGCCTTCGCTGTTGGCGATAACTACGGGTTCGCCGCCTTCCATAACGGCAACGCACGAGTTAGTAGTTCCTAAATCTATTCCTATTACTTTTCCCATGATATTTCTCCTTAAACTATGAAATAAGTACTCTTTAATTTTCCACGGTTACGGCAACCTGACAGTAACGTATCACCTTGTCGCCCGCTTTGTAACCCTTCTTTAAAATCTGTTTGACGGTATTCGGCTGTTCCCCTTCTTCACAAGGAAAATCGAGAACGGCCTCCATAATGCTTTCGTCAAACTTGTCTCCGACGGCTACGGGAATTAACTCCACGCCCACCGACGAAAGTATCGTGTTGAAGCTTTTGACAACCTTGTCTATGCCGGACCTGGTCTTTTCGTCGCTTGCCGATTCGTACGCGTAACCGAAGTTATCGGCAACGGGCAGAAGCTTCAAAACGGTTTCCGCCGCGCCGTTCGCATACGCCTGCGACACAGCCGTCTGGTTTCGTTTGCGGTAATTGTCGTACTCGGCGGATACCGAATACCACTTCCGCTTGTAATCTTCCGCCTGCGCCAACGCCTTTTCCAGCTCGGTAGGCTCTTTCGCCGTTTCCGTGCCGCTCCCGGCGTTACCTTTCAGAATTTCTTCGTCCGCAGTACTTTCTTCTTTTAAATTATCTTTCTTCTTTGCCATCACAGTTAATCTCGCTTTTTGTCTACACTTATAATATAAAACTTTATTTTAAAGGTTAAACAAAAAACGGCGTATTTTTTTAATGCTAATTTTTATATTGACAATTTCCCCGCCTTATTATAAAATAAAACCGAAAGAAAAGAAGGGTTGTTATGCAGTCGATAAGAGAAATTTACAAAACCGGCAGGGGACCTTCCAGCTCGCACACTATGGGACCGGAACGCGCAATAAAGATAATACGCTCGCTCTATCCCGACGCGGATAAGCTTGCGGTTACGCTTTACGGCTCTCTCGCGCTCACGGGTGCGGGACACGGCACCGATAAAGTTATTATACAGACGGCTCACCCCGTCAGGTGTACGGTAGTTCACGACGAAAAGACGGATTGCCCCGTCCACCCCAACACTATGGACGTTGCAGTATATTCGGGCGGCAAGCTTATAGCCACCCGCAGAATTTACAGCGTGGGCGGCGGCTCGGTGGTATTCGACGGCGAACCGCCCGAAAAATACGAAAAATATCAATCGGACGCAATATATCCCTTAAATACCTTTTCCGAAATAGCGGAATTCTGCCGCACGAACAATTTAAGGCTGTGGCAGTTCGTAGAGCTGTTCGAAGGCGGGCAGATACTCGATTTTCTCGCCGACGTATGGGCGAGAATGAAGCAGACCATTCACGAAGGTCTGACCTGCGACGGAGTATTGCCGGGGATTTTGGGAACGCAACGCCGCGCTCAGAAGCTGTACAACCAACGGCATATAGACGAATCGGCGCAGACGCGTGAAAACAGACTCGTATGCTCGTACGCGTTCGCAACTGGCGAACAGAACGCCGCGGGCGGAATTATAGTTACCGCCCCCACCTGCGGGGCGTGCGGCGTAGTGCCGTCCGTTCTCAAATATATGCAGGACGAGAGAAAGTTTTCAGACGAGCAGATAGTCCGTGCACTCGCAACGGGCGGAATTATAGGCAATCTTATAAAGAAAAACGCGTCCATAAGCGGCGCAGAGTGCGGCTGTCAGGCGGAAATCGGCTCGGCCTGCTCAATGGCGGCGGGCGCGCTCGCCGAGCTGTTCGATATGGGGCTCGACCAGATAGAATACGCCGCCGAAGTCGCTATGGAACACCACTTAGGACTTACCTGCGACCCCATTGCAGGCTTGGTGCAGATACCCTGTATAGAGCGCAACGCCGTAGCCGCAATGCGCGCAATTAACGCACTTTCTCTCGCAAACTTCTTAGCGGACAGCAGAAAGATAAGCTTTGATATTATTGTAAAAACCATGTATAATACGGGCAAGGATTTGCTCAACAACTACAAGGAAACCTCTTCGGGCGGGCTTGCAAAGTATTACGAAATTAAAAAGAATAAATAAAAAACCTACGCCCGCGGCGAGCTTTTAAAGCTCGCCGCGGGCGTTATTTAAGGCATATTCGGTATGCAACTTATAAAAGGTGCTTTCTTATGGCTTTAATGGCTTGGTCGGCAATAAGGCGCGAGCCGCGATGCGTGGGGTGCACGCCGTCAAGCGAATACTCGGTATACGGAATGGATTCCGTAAGCCCGTTAAACATCTGGTCGTACGCAACGAACTCGTCCGCATACTTCAACGCGACCCTGTTAATAACCGCAAGCTCCTGTCCGAACAGTTTTCTCATTCTCAGCTTATCGGGTGCAGGCAAAAGAAACGGCTCGAGAAAGATAACTACTATTCCCTGCTTTTTCAGCTTTTTGATAAGCTCTTTCAGGTTATTTTCAATAGCCTTCAAGTCCAGCTCTTTGTCAATAGTAAAGCCGTGGACGGTATCGTTAATACCTATCATAATTACTACGGCGTCGGGTTTTAAAGCTAAGACGTCGTTATCGACACGCGCAAGAAGGTCGCAAATCTCGTCGCCCTTCATACCTTTATTAATCAATTCGATATCCGTGTCCGGATATATGGGGCGGAGCTTATCCGCCAGAATTTTCACGAACCCGTTGCCAAGAGATTTTTCGTCCGCCCTGTCTCTTTCGCAGTCGGTAATCGAATCGCCAAAAAAAACTATTTTCATATTTTACCCCTTTATAAAACCGTGGGCGATACCTTATCGCCGTCGCTTTTAATTATTCTACCACAACGCCGCGATTTATGCAAGCCCGACGCAAAAATTGTTAAGTGAAATTAGAAAAAGAGTTCAATAATGCTTTGACAAACGCATAAAAATATGGTATATTGATTTAGCTTTTGAATGAGATTTATTCCGAACCCGAGCCGTTCGGAAATCAGTGCGGAAGTACCCAAGTGGCTCAAGGGGCTCCCCTGCTAAGGGAGTAGTGCGGGAAACTGCAGCGCGAGTTCAAATCTCGCCTTCCGCGCCAGATAACAGTACCACGATTAATTGTGGTACTGTTATTGTTTTTGCCGCAATATATTGTGTTTTATGACAGCGCGGCACATTTTAGGCACAAACTTCGTTTTTAGGTTAAATAGTCAAATTTATTTATTTAACTAACTTTTATTTAATTCTACCAATTAAAAAAGGGTCGTACAGCGTTGATTTTTTACTACCGTACGACCTTTTTTTACTTTTCATTGCGCCATTTTTCAAAGCCCGAACGCCCGCTTATTTCGTTGAAAAATAAATATTCGTCCGAATATGGACGATTAAAGTTTTGATTATTTTGCATAAACTTTGCTCCCTACGTATTGACTTTTTTGTGTTTTGGAGTATACTTATAATAGAAGTGATGCTTTTAACCCGACCGAGGCGTGCCTGCCGGAGTTGGGCACCCAGGCACGGGGGGCATCACTTTTTTATTGCTTTATTTTTTTATTGTGATATTTTGCATAAACTTTGCTCCTTACGTATTGACTTTTTTGTGCTTTGGTGTATAATATAAGTGTAAAGTATTTGTGAACTGCAGAGAATCTGCTTCGACTGCCGATTTAGTTCGATGAGGAAATAGCAGCCCCTCCACAAATACTTTTTTTATTTTTTCAATTTTTCGATGTTTTCCGCATTTATCCAATGCCAATGCACTATTTCAAAATTATCTTTCTTCTCATCAACGTCCAATAAAACAATTCCGTACTCGTCTAAACCATTTCTCTTAGATATTTTCATGGGTTTAACAAACGTATAATAAGGCTTTTCTCTGTTTGCTTTAAATATTTCGGACGGCGAATATAAAGCATTCGCAATTACGTTTTGAAAATCTTCGTCGGTTAAATCCGAATGCTCCGTTCTGTTTCTATCAATAACGCTCTTTTTCAACAATACGGGTTTATTTTGTTTTAAACCTATTTCCCCCAAATCTCCGTCGTTCAGCTCCGGTAAAACATTATCCTTATCAAAATCAATATGTACGCTTGCTATCTTTTCGGCAGGCGATATTTTCTTTTTTGCCACTCTTTTTATTGAGTTTAAATCGTTTTGAGAACACAAATAAGTATGATTTATATAAATTTTCAATTTAGGTTTCTATCGGCGCACCACCAAGACACACGCAAAAGGAGCGTGCTTTAAAAAAAGCGGACGTCATGTCCGCTTTTTTGTTATCTGTTGTCGATTTTTTCGGGATACATATCGTGGTGCGAAAGTCTGTCCCAGGCTACCTGTTCCCACTTGGTACCCTTTTCCCCGTAGTTACAGTAGGGGTCTATGGAAATACCGCCGCGCGGCAGAAACTTTCCCCATACTTCGATATACGCGGGGTCCATCAAATCAATAAGGTCGTTCATAATTATGTTAACGCAGTCTTCGTGGAAATCGCCGCGGTTTCTGAACCCGAAAAGATACAGCTTTAAAGACTTGCTTTCAACCATCTTTTCGCGCGGCACGTAAGAAATATAGACCGTGGCAAAATCGGGCTGGCCCGTAATGGGGCAAAGGCTTGTGAATTCGGGACAGTTGAACTTTACGAAATAATCCCTTCCCGGGTGTTTGTTTGCAAACGTTTCCAAAACTGACGGGTCGTAAGTCTGCGGGTATTCGGTATTATTGTTCCCGAGCAGGGTAATACCTTCGTTCTGTTTTTCTCTTGGCATATTATTCTCCTTTTATTGCGGGGTCTTCTATTCCGTTGACTTTAAACGCCGCGGCGCGGTCACGGCAGGTAGCGCATACGCCGCAAGGCTTTTCGCCGCCCGAATAACAGCTCCAGGTATATTTATACGGAACGCCGAGCTCAAGCCCCATTTTTACAACATGAGATTTGTTTAAGTTTATGAACGGCGCAATAATTTCAAGCTGTCCGCCGCTGCCGGTATAGATAGCTTCGCCCATCGCGGCATTGAACTTTTCGCTACAATCTGGGTAGGCGTTGCCCGCGGCGTCGTCGCTGTGAGCGCCGTAATATATCACTTCGCACCCGTGCGACAGTGCAACGCTTGCCGCCGCCGAAAGAAACAGCCCGTTCCTGAACGGAACGTATGTTGAAACGGGTTTGCCGCCCGTTACCGAAAGCTGTTCGGCATAGCTTTGCAGGGGTATATCGTTGGGCGAATCCGCCAAGAGCGAACAGTCCGAACCTTCGAATATGACCGAAAGGTCAAGCCGCTTTAAGGCAACGCCGTAATAGTCGGCAACTTTTTGCGCGGCGTTAAGCTCCTTACCGTGGGTCTGACCGTAGTAAACGGAAAGGGCGAAAACTTCCGCCGCGCCGTATTTTTTAACCGCCAGCCCGAGACAGGTTGCGCTGTCAACGCCGCCGCTTAATAAAACAAGTGCTTTCATACCCTGTCCCCCAAAAGATTTTGCAGGGAAACGTCGTCCTTGAACGCGCCGAAGTAAGTTTTGGTAACCGTCTTTGACGATACGTTTTTTATCCCGCGCGAAGTCATACAGCTGTGGCAGCCTTCTATCCTTACGCCGACGTCGGGCGATATAGCCGCAAGCGAAATTATCTCGGCAATGTCCCGCCCCAGACGCTCCTGCAATTGCAGCCGCTTTGCCGCCATATCGCAGATGCGCGCAATTTTGCTCAGCCCCAAAACTCTTCCGCGAGGCACGTACGCCACGTCGACTTTCATATCGTACATAAGCGCCATATGATGCTCGCAATAGCTGAAAACGCTTATATCCTTTATGACCACCGCACCGCCCGAATTGCCGTCGGACGGAACTTCGAAAGTTTTTCCGAACATTTCGGCAATTTCGCGGTTGGTGTATTTTATACCTTCAAACGCTTCTTCGTACATTCGCGCCACGCGGGCGGGCGTCTCGCGCAGACCTTCCCTGTCGGGGTCTTCGCCTATGGCGACCAATAACCCACGGATATGTTTTTCTATTTCTTTAATATCCATAATTTCTCCTATACTCCGCGCATATCGGGTTCCCAGATAATTTTATGCAACTGTAATTGCAGTCGTACGCCGTTAAGCTTACGCTCTTTCATAAACTCCGCTATTTCTTCGGGCTCGATTTTTCCGAACACCGGACTGAAATAAACGCGGCACCTGTCAGTAAGCTTATACCCGCTTATAATCTCTTCCGCGCGCAACAAATCTCTCTTATCCCCGACTACGAACTTGACCGCGTCCCGCACCGTAAGGCAGGAAAAGTTTTCAGTCAGCATATATTTTTCCATTCCGCTCGAAGGAAGCTTATAATCGGCGGTAACGGCGGGACGGGGCGAAAGGGAAACGATATTTTTCAACGGCACGCTGCCGTTAGTTTCTATTTCGACTTCCGCGCCCGATGCACCCAACGATTCTATAAGATGCGCGATATCCGCCTGCAAAAGCGGCTCGCCGCCCGTCAGGGTAACGTTTTTCACACCCGTTGATTTCACGTATGCAACCAGCTCTTCCGCAGAAGCAAATTGATATTTAGCGTCGGCGGTATTTGCCCAACGCGTATCGCAATAGCCGCAATTAAGATTGCAGCCGCAAAACCGAAGAAACACGGCAAGCTCGCCCGCGCGCGGACCTTCGCCGTTTATGCTTACGAACGTTTCGGCAACTTTAAAACGGCACATATCACTCACCGTACACCGCGCAATTTTCGGGTGATTCGTATACTTTCACGCTGAAAACGGGCATACCCTTTTTGTTAAGGTCGGCGTATATGTACGCGGCAAAGTTTTCGGCAGTGGGTCTGAAATCGGTTTCGACCAACGAAAACCCTTCGTCCTTAAGCGCGGCGACTGTCGCAGGTTTAAGCGTGTTTTTTTCGTAAATAAGCGTATGGTCAAAGCCTTCCGCAAGCTCTTTTACCGCCCGCTTAAAATCACCGAAATCCAGCAGCATACTGCGCTTTTCGCCGCTCCCTTGCAATTTACCGCCGCTTATCTTCACTTCTACAATCCAGTGATGACCGTGGATATTTGCGCACTTGCCGTTATAGCCGTGAAGAAAGTGCGCGCTGTCAAAACAAGCCGAAGTTTTTAAATAATACATATCTCTACCTTTGCAAAAAAATACAGCCGTAAAGAAACGACTGCACCTAAAAAGACTACTCCCATTCAGATGCCCTGGTTTTGTTTAACGACAGGATGGCGCAAACGAACTGTCCCTTTAAATTGGTTATATAATACCACAAGACAACGCGTATGTCAACTCAACCGAACGGCTTACGCACTGCGTATTTTTATGATTGGAGTTCATTCCCCGCACCCGTTCGCTCCGCCGATAAGCGTTTCAATACTCCGCTTACTGTTCGCCGTTGACTGGACGGACTTTTTTACAATTTTTCATACCGCCAAGCAAAACCCGCCGACGGCTTATGCCGTCGGCGGGTTGTTTCAGATTACTTATTGTTTCTTGCCGGAATTTTTATCCGCAGGCTTTTTAACTACGGTGTGCTTTTCTTCCGTCTTGACGGGTTGCGCCTTAACGGGTTCACTCTTTCCGCTTTCAGCGGGTTTTTTCGTTACGGTAGTTCTCGTAACCGTAGTTTTCGTTTTGGTAACGGTAGTCTCTTTTGCAGCGGGTTCAGCCGTTTCAGTTTTCGCCGACACCGTTTTCTTGGGTCTTGCGGGACGGTTATCCAGCTTTTCAATCAGCTTATTCCCGAACGCCCAGCTTCTGAACTTAGGCACGAAGATAAGCACCATAATAAGCGCGAACACCGCGGCAAACAACAGCACGAACACGACGAGCGAAATTGTAAGCGCGCGTTCGGCGTAAATATTGGGTGCGTTTACCAAACTTGCGGTATAGGGAATACCTATTACGTTAAGCATAACCTTATCGGCAGAAGTTGTAATTATTTCCACTGTGTGCTCCTTTATTTCCAAACTCTCTTTTACAAATACGAGCTTTCTCGCTTCGTCCGTATGACTGTTAAGATTAATACTGCCGCTCTTAACACCGTCCACGTAAACGTCGGCAGTGCCGTAACCCGACCCCGTCGCCGCGTAAAGCGCGATACTCTCACCTACGAATTTAACGACCATCTTCTCGTTCTTTCCGGTGGAAATCATATATCCGTTCGGCTCGGTGTCAATAGTAGAAGAATTTACCCAACCGCCCGTGGTAAAAAACATTTTACTCGTCGGCGGCACTACTTTTTGCGTATTAGACTGAACGCCCGCGTCCAACTCGGAAACGATAGTGTAATTTTTCCCGGAAGTCGAGAACACTTCAAGTTTCCAGTAACGCCCGTTCACTTCGCCGAATTTAAGATTTGCAACCTTAGTTCCGCTCGTAACCTTGTAAGCCAGCTCTTCCCCTTCCGAAACGGTCGTATAATTCTCGTTATCCGTAGAAACCGACAATCTGTATTTCTTTATTCGCGCGTCGTCGTTATGCGTATGTCTCGTAGTTATTGTAAAATAGTTGAACGGCTGTTCGCGCGCGGTGTCTATGATAAATACGTCGGGAGCGGCGTCAGAAGGCGGTTTCACTCCCGCGCCCTTCCACGCGGTGTGGAATATAGTGTTCGTCTGCCCGTCGATAAGCCAATCCCATTTATCGTAAGTCATCGTTCCGATAACTTCGTGCGTATCGGGGTCAATCATCTCTTCTTCGTAAAATCTGCCGTCCTGAATGTTTTCGGGAGCGGAAATAACGCTCCACTCGCTCTTGTCCGTACCCGTGGTGGAAAGCTTGATATTGTCCTTCTTAGATACGTAATATACCGGCTCGAAAACGTACTTTTCGGCTACTTGCCCAAGCGGATAATCGGGGTGGAAAATCTGTTCCGCAGGTATTGCCGTATATCTACCGTTTTCCTTTTTCAACCCTACGGTCGCGCCGCCGCGACCGCCGCGGTTGACGTTCATTATACGAACGGCGTAATATTTATCCTTTTCAACGTTGACTTCGAAAGCGTGATTATACTGCGCACCGCCCGTATATGCGAGATTGGTTCTTTCCAGCGTTTCAAAAGTTTCGCCGAAGTACAGACACAAACCGTTGTTTCCGCTTATCGCAAGCGAAAGCGTTCCCGTCTCGGGTGCTTTCCACCAGAAATCAGACTTTTTCACCTGCCATTCGGTCGCGCTGAAATTCGGCACGCCCGCAAACGTGGAATTAGCCTTTTCATCGGGCTCTCTCGCCGTCTGGGCTTCCATTGCATCCATCAGTGCCGCGCCGCCCACTCCGGGGTCTTCAATACCCTTGTAAACGCTCACTCCCGCGCCGTTGTAAGAAATTCTTAAAGTGATAGTAAACTTATGGATTACCCCGTCGGAAAGCTTAACGCTGAACGAAAACTCGTCGAAAACTCCCGTATATTCCTTATCGAACGAGTAACTCCATTTCCCGTCGCCGAGTTCGGTAATCTTGCCGTGCTCGGGCTGTTCAACGGAAATTATTTCAAATCCCTTCCCGTCTTCCGTATCGAGAGAGCTTATCGTAGTACTCTTCAAATCGAACGTCAAATCGTTGCCGAAGGCAACTTCGTAATCGCCCGCCGTCTTGACTCCGTCTATCGTTCCCGCATAGAAATTCGATATAGGCTCGTAGTTGGGCAGCGATTTCATATATCCGAGCTGCTCCGCGTCTAACATCTCTTCGGTGATATTCGCACAGTAGAAATTATTGAAATAATTTATAAAATTCATTCCGTATATCAACGAACAGCGGTACGCAAAGTCGGCGCGCTTATTGGAAGAGTAAGATGAAACGGATTTGTAAGTATAAAGCAACTCGTAATATTTTTCCGCTCCGAACGAGTGCATTATGTTGGCGTACATTCCAAGACACTGGAAATACCCGTAAGAACCGTCGTCGTAATCTCCCTTCTTGCCCTTGAACCGAAGCGTTTCCGTAAGTACGCTGTAAGGATTGGCATACTCGCCGTGTTCGGCTTCTCCGCCGCTCCTTATATGCGTTCCTATATCACACGAGCTTATGTACGAAAGCAGAGTAAGCGCGTTGTTTCTCACTTCGCCGTCGCGCCCCGCTCCGAAGCCCCATATTACGCCGTAAGCCGCCCCGTGGTTATGCCCCACTTCGTGCAGTATACCCCACTGCCCCGTTCGCAGAAGTCCGCGGTAATTGGTGGCGTTGTTAAACCAACTCGTGGGACAGGCGTAAGTGTGTCCGCCGAGCGCGACCGCCGCACCCGCAGGCACGTGCCAGTCGAACATTACTTTGTTATATCTGTTATACACGCCGCCCGTAAACGATTCGTTTACCGAAAAGAACGAATGCCACAGCATTGCGAGCTTATCAACTTCGTCCTTCTTTATCTGGCGCATATACTGGGTCGTACCCATCACGCCCGTAGGTCCTATAAGCTGACCGTTTTCGGTGTCTATTACGCCGATAACGCCGGGGGCGTCGCGCAGATATTCGTCGAAGTATTCGGGTGTGGTTACGCCGAGAATATAATGAGGCGTCTCCACCGCGCCCGTAAAGGTAAGCTTAGCGGCAGAATAACAGTTTGAAGGGTGGATATGTATGATGCCGCCGAACGCAAAGCCTATTTCGTACTCCCCGTCTTTATCCAGCGTAAACGACGCACCAAGCCAGGGCGCACGCCAGTTCTGTCTCGCCCACTGGCTCTGCAAAAAGGGCGTCGCGGTAGTATTGTAATCGTAGAATTTACCGAGCGCGGTAATTAAATCCGCCTTTTTAAAGAAAGTGTCGCTCGTGCTGTTGGGGAATTTTACGGTATTAAATCCGCCCGTTTCGTTGGCAATAACCGTTTCGGCTTCTTTGGGAATACCGCCGCGCCAGGCAAGCGTATTGTGTTCGCCGAGATTTATAATTACTTTTTCACCGGGCTTCAAGCCTTCTATTTTTACCTTAGCTACTTCGCCCGCAGGTAAATAAAGTCCTGCCGCGTGCTGTCCGCGGTAAAGCGGGTCGAGCGTTATCTCCTTTTCAACGGCGTTGTTCTCTCCCAGAACCGCGCCGTACTGGGCGTCTGCGGAAGGGTGCTTTTTAAGCCAGCCCGAAAGCGACTCGTCGCCGCGTTCGGTTTCATCGCCCGGTGCGCGGTAAGACGCTTTGGAGCGTCTCATCGCTTCATGGGCAAGATTCTGCCCCTGCGTCATAAGCATATATTTGTAATAAGTAAAGTACGCCGCCGGCGAAACTTCCGCCGCCGCGGCTTCATCGGCAAACTTATTCGCTGAAATTTCATTACTCGGCGAAGGATACTGCGAAAAATGAATTTGCGCCGTTTTCAAGTTAGCGCTCGGGGAGACCGTACCGAATTGCGCGCTCATCTCTTTTTTATCAGTATCGTAAACCAACGAAAAATCGTCGCCCAAAAGAGTGGTTTCATATCTGGGCAAGCCGCGTTTTTTCACGTTTAAAATGTCCGCGCGCAACGTAACCTGCACGTCGTCAAGCTCGTCGTAATTGTATTTGGTTAGAGCAAACTTCTCTTCAGTGGGCAATTTGCTTTCGGGAACGGTAAAGTACGCGTTGCCCGAGTTACCCAAAAGAACCACCGGCAAAACGATAGCGAGAATAACTATCACTGAAATCACGGGGACGAGTATGGCTAAAAGCCGCTTGTTCACCTTAACCGCTTTAACGGACGCCTGCTCCGAATTACCGCCCAAATTGCTTTGATTAATCTTCTTTTTCAATATACGCTCCTTATTAAAGGTATTTCCTTACGCCTTGAAAAGGCGTAAGGCGTCTTATCGTAGACAAGACGGATTAACCAATCCGTTCTTTGCTATTATATTACTTAATACGGCAATTATTGTCAAGCACAAAAGATAAGCAAATCGTACAATTAAAGGCGGATACCGCCTGAAAAACTTCGGTATCCGCCCTATTGCCTGTATTCATTCAGTTAATAATTATTTTTCAGCCTTGTATTCCAAAGTCATAGGCTTAGAACCGAATTCACTCGGCACGTCATACTTAATCGTATAAGTTTTAGTTGTTTCATTATATTCCGATTTAAGAGTAACTTTGGGATACAAATTTTTATCGCTCGGCTTTTCAACAAAGGTAACCGCGTAAACGTTATCCTTAAGCTCCCACGTTCCGGTACGCTTCATACTTTCTATCGTATTGCTGAAACCGGGGAACGGGTCTTCGCCTTCATAATTCGCCACGTATTCGCATTTTCCGTCACCTTTAAGAGTAAGAGTACAATCGATATCAAGAGTACCGATAGTAACTACGCCTTCATAAACCACGTCGGGTTCGGAACAAGCCGTCATCATTGCAATGCCGCAGCAAAGCGCAACAACCAAAGCCATTAAGGGCAAAACTTTTTTGAATAATTTTCTCATCTTTTTTTCTCCTTTTATTTTAAATTACCTTAAAGATTGTTTTTGGATTTTTTGTCCTTTAAGATAACAATCACCGCCCCGACCGCGCTCGCCGCGAATGCCAGCCCGAACAGGCAATCGAGCGTTATTTCGGCAATCTGCCAATCAGTTGCGACTTTTTCTACTACCGTGTAAACGGAAAAGCTGTTCATCGCGTTGCTCTGTACCGTAGCGTAAAGCACGCGGTGCGCCGCTTCTCTCATCTGCCACGCCACTTCTCCGTGCCCTTTTCTGAAGTTCTTATAGGGCGCGCTCTTGTCAAGCTCTCCGTCGGGGATATCGCACCCCGCCATTAAGAATATGGGCATTTGTTGCGCTTTATATCCAATACCGTACATATCAGATACGACCAACCCCTTCATTCCCAGTTCGCCGCGCAGGAAGTCGGTCAATAAAGCCTTATTCGCAGGGCAGTGAACGGCGCCCATACGGTTAAACGCCGCCATGGCGTTCATTGCGCCGCCGTCCGTAACCGCCATAGCAAACGGTTTAAGGTAAATTTCGCGCAAGGTCTGTTCGTTAAGCCAAACCCCGACGCCCGAACGTTGCGTCTCCTGTTCGTTGAGAGCAAAGTGTTTTATATAAGCGTTACAGCCGTGAGCCTGCAAAGCCGCAACCTGCGTTGCCGCCATAACGCCCGTAAGGTACCCGTCTTCGCCGTAATACTCGTAAAGTCTGCCGCCGTAAGGACTGCGGTGCGTGTTAAGCCCTACGCCGTAAAATCCTGCGTAACCCGCCCAGATAGCGTCTTCGCCCAGAAGGTCGCCGAACCTTTCCGCAAGCTCGGTACTGAAAGTCGAACCGACTATGCCTATGCAGGGATAATAAGGAGCGGTCTTATCCTTATCGGGGTCGTTTTTCCGTGCCGCAAGTCCCAACTTATTATTGCCGTAAGTCTGCGTCAGCCCCGTAGGTCCGTTCTGTTCCACCGTCTGCGGCTTTATTATCGAAGGCACTCCGCGCGTACTCTGCAAACCCACGTTAAGCAGCTCAACCGTTTCGTCCCAGGTAAGCTGGTCTAAAAGCTTATTCCACTCTTCGTGGTCGTAAGGAATGGGGTCGCCGTTCTCGTCCACTCGCAAGTCAATCAGCTTTTTGCCGTTATTCTTGCCGTAAGCGGGATATTCCTTCTTATCCGTCGGAATATCGGCGGCGTTATCCTGCTTAATCATATCGTCGGCAAGCTTTTGCGTCATTTTAAGACTTGCGTTCACGGTAGGCACACTGCCCGCCCAGTCCGTACGCGTAACGTATTTTACGGAATTTTCTCCGCTCGTAAAGTACTTATTCACGTCCGCAAAGTCGAACAGGTTGGTTATATCGCCGTTCTCCGTCTTTGAATAGGTCGCCTTATCGAGTTCGAGATTAAACCCTTTTACCAAGGTTTTATCGCCGTCCGCGTCCATTCTGCCCGCGGTATTTGCCACGGTCTTTCCTTTATATGCAAGTATATTGTTTACAGCATCGTGCGCGTCGCTACCCGCGGCTACCAGATATTCGCCCTGCGTCAGAATATAAGTCTTGGCGTCGTTTGCGTCGTAAACGGCAAACTCGCGTTTATCAACCGTAATATTTACGGGTTGCGATTCGTTCGGAGCAAGCTCCTTCGTCTTTGCAAACCCCACAAGGTCCACGGCGGACTTCTCTATGCCGCGCTCGATATCGTAATTATCGAAGGGTTTCTGAACGTAAATCTGAACCGCGTCCTTACCCGCAACTCCGCCCACGTTCTTTACCGTAACCGAAACGGTATAGTTGCCGTCCGCATTCTCCGTAACGGCGTAATCGGAATACTCGAACTGAGTATAAGAGCCGCCGTAACCGAAGGGATGCGAAACCACTTCGGAATAATCGAAATCACCCGTCTTTTTCCTGTCCGTCACGTAGTCGAAATATCGGGTTTCGGTATAGCGGTAACCAAGGTATATGCCTTCCTGATAAACCACATAACCCGTGTACTTTTTATCGGTGCTTTTACCCGAAACGGGCAAATTGAAGTTTTCCGCGTTTTCGTAGCGGTAATCGCCGAAATTATAATAAGTGGGGTTGTATTCGTGCCTGAGCCAGAACGTATCGGTAAGATGTCCCGAAGGGTTAACTTTGCCCGCGATTATATCGCCGACGGCGTTAAAGCCCGTTATACCCACGCAACCAATCCACAGAGCCGCGTCGATAGAATACGCGTCGTCGTAAATAAATTCGCTCTCAACTTGGTTCGCAGAGTTTAAAAGCACGATTACTTTTTTAATCTTGCCCTGTTCTTTAAGATTGGCAAGCCCGCGCAAAACGCTCGTTTCCGTATCGGATAATCTAAGATAATTGCCGTCGCCGCCGTCCGTACCCGTCTTAGCCATATCGTTGCCTTCACCGCCTACGCGGGAAATGGTGAATATCGCCGCGTCGCCGTAAGCGGCTATTTTACTGTCACCCAAAGCGGCGATAACGTCGTCCCAGGGCGCGTCGTTTATACTCGAATTGCCTGTACGCTTGTATTTTTGCGAAGTGGGCGCGGAATAAAACGAGATAAGGTCGGGATTAACCGAAAATCCCGCCTGCTTGAATCCCTGTTCGGGAGTTACGGGCGGTTGCGGATTGCGCGTCTGCGCAGACCCCTTTCCGCCGTAAGCGGGGTCAACCGAAGAGATACCCAAAAGACTTATCTTATTTTCACCGTCCGCAGGCTTCAAAGGCAGACAGTTATTGTCGTTCTTCAACAAAACCGCGCCTTCGGCTTCTATATCCTGCGCCGCCGCCTTTCCGTCGGCAATCAGGTCTGCCAGCTTATCGTATTTGCTCTTGAAATACTCGGTATCCTGCACGGGAGCGTCTGCGGGTTCGTAATAATTAAAATTGCTTACTTTTAAAAAATTGTTTATAGCCGTAACGTTCTCGTTCGCAATTGCAGTTGCGCACATTGCAAAGCCGAATAAAACCGAACTCGTTACCGTAGCTATCTTAACGGATAATTTAACCTTCTTGTTCATTTTCCGCCCCCTTTACCTTTATCTGAGTTAAAAACAGGTTGGCTATACTCAAACCGAATAATAGTAAATACAAAATAAGATTTACTATAAAACGGGCGTCGAAAGAATCAAGGTCTATACCTACCATTACCACCGATACGTAGTAATATATGCCGTAAATAAAGAACAGTAAGGATAAAAAAATCAATACCGCCAAAGCGTAAGGCGCGTATTTGAATTGCTTCGTCCCGACGAGTGCCGCGCCGCTCAATCCCGCAAGCAAAATAAGCGCGAACGCTGTCCAACTCATATCGTCCGTGCCTGCATAACAGCCCGCGTATACCGCGGCGGTTATAAGCGACAAAACCGTCAGGGCACAGGTAAACCAGAACCCGACGGCTTTATCCTTTAAATAATCTTTCAACATAACCATACCTTCCCCCGATTAAAAACCGATAAATTTATTTTGCCATTGCAGCCATGCAATGGCAAACAGGGACGCCCCTGTTTATTATGATAAATTTTTCAATTTTATATTCATATTATAGATTGCGTTTTCCCAAAAAGCAATTGCAAATCAAACACAAAAATATTGCAGTTTGTTCCTATTATTGCAATTCGTCCACAAAATTAATACAAAATGATATTACCGTAAACCAATAAAATTTTTCACCGACAAAAAACGATACGCCCGCCGCGGGTACCCGCGGCGGGCGTCGAAATACGAACTGAAATCTATTTTTATACGGCGTTTTTATAACTTATTAAAATATGGCTCACGGCAAAAATCACCGCAAAGCATATAAGCGGAATATTTAAAAGCATAACACCGCTGAATATAAAAATGCAGGAAGGAATTACGGAAAGAGCTAACGCTCTTAATTTACCGCTTTTATTCCGGCAAATTATCCAAAATATCAGATAAGCAAGACACAGCCCGCCGTTTACCGCCAGATAAACTATTATCGCGTAATCGAACCAAAAATTAAAGTACGAGTACGGAATATTGAATATCATAAAAGCGAAACAGCCGTATCTGCCGACCTGCTCGGCAACCGTTGCGAGCTTGTTATTATAAGTTTCGGCAACGTTGCCCTTATTTTTTACGGCGTAAATTATATTCGGAATCATGACAACCGCCATTACGGCAAGCCCGTAATAATTAAACCAACCCATAAAAATATAATATCATACACCGGTCATTTTTTTAACTGTTTTAAAGCGCATAATCAGTCGCGCAATAGGATTGATTTAATTTTGACACTTTGTTAATGTATTTATACTGCCTGAAAATTTATTGAACGCAAAAAACCGCAACCAATTGCGCGCATGGTTAATTGAAAACCATAAAACCGAAAACGAGTGCCGGATTGTAGTAAAGCGCGGCAGACCGCAAAACGACGACACCTTCCGGTACGTTGACGCCGTAGAAGAAGCCCTGTGCTTCGGTTGGATAGACAGCACGGAAAAACGGCTTGAAAACGGAGTAACCGCACAAAGATTAACGCCGCGAAAGAAAAACTCGTTATGGTCCGAACTAAACAAAGAACGCTGCCGCAGACCGGAAAAGCTGGGACTTATGACCGATGCGGGATGAAGCGTTTTGCCCGATACGTCCCCGTCGGGTTTCGTAATCGACGGCGAAATTTTAGACGCACTGCGGGCAGATAACATCGTATGGAATAATTTTTTAAGCTTCCCGTCTCTATATCAGAGAGTAAGGATTGATACGATACAAATAAAGAAAATCAGTCGAAGCTGTTTTATAGCCGTTTACAAAAGTTCATTGAAAATACAAGGCTGGGCATAACGTACGGCGAGTGGAACGACAACGGACGCCTACTTAATTATTGAAACAATCCCGCAGCATTTCACTTTTTGAACTAAGCGAAGATAAATCAATCTAAAACGAATTGCTATATTCATTATCCGCACTTATTTTGTGATTTATATATAATTTTCTTATTGTTATGCACAAAAACAAAACCACGAGTGAAATCAATAGAGCCAAAAGCCAATATCCGCACGCAGTTTTAATTTGAAAAACGTATTCCGTGCTTGTCTTTCCACTGGTACTTCCGCCCCAAGAATTACTCCATCCGCTTACAACCCCACTTACGACAGGCTGATAACCCAACAGCCAACCTGCAATCATACCGATTGCAAACGTAAAAAATGTGCTGATAAAAACAAAAATTTTGCTACCGAAAAATTTCCCCATAATATCAATTCTCCCTAATAAATTAAACCCGAAACAAACAAAGTTCGTTTCGGGTCGCTTTTGGTGGAGATAAGGGGATTCGAACCCCTGACCTATACGTTGCGAACGTATCGCGCTACCAACTGTGCTATATCCCCGAAATTGCGCCGCACACACGGCGAAGTTTTGTTTTGGTGGGAACAAATGGGCTCGAACCATCGACCTTTTGCATGTCAAGCAAACGCTCTGACCAACTGAGCTATGCCCCCGAAGTTTTTATATTATAACACCTTGCCCGCGCGTTTGCAAGCAATTTGATATAAAAATAATAAATAAGCTCCTTCAAACCGAAGGAGCTTATTCCATTAAACGCGGTTTTTAGCCTTTAACCCCATACTATGCCGCAAATAACGCAGTTTTCTCTTCGTAAAAAATCTCAAACCCAGCTTATAAAGCTCGCCCACGGGCAAAACAGCAAGCCCCGCACCAAACGCCAGCCCCCACTGCGCCGCATCGAGCTTCACCAGCCCGAACGCCGCCGATAACGGCGTAACGCACAGCAACACATTGAGAATAACCCCGGCCGCCACCGTTGCAAGCAGTATTTTATTCGAGAAGAAATGTCTGAACGCAGACCCGCGCTCCGAGCGTACGTTAAACGCCTGAAACAGCTCCAGAAACGAAATGGTCATAAAAGTAACGGTAGTTGCCGCTTGATTGCCCCATATATTAAGGGCAAATACGAAAACGCCTATGGTCGCGGCAGTCATAAATACCCCGAAAAAGCCGATAAACGCGAGCGAAGATTTGCAGAATAAGCTCTTTTCCGCACGCTCGGGCGGGTGCGCCATAACGTCGTCGTCCGCCCGCTCCATTCCGAGCGCAAGCACGGGGAAACTGTCCGTAATAAGGTTCAGCCACAATAACTGCGTCGAAAGTAAAAAGTCGAATTTAAACAACGCCAACGACGCAATAAGTATAGCCAGCACTTCCGCAAGGTTGGTGGACAAAAAGAACTGAATGGTCTTTTTCACGTTTGAAGAAATTCTTCTCCCTTCCCTGACGGCAGAAACTATCGTCGTAAAATTATCGTCCGTAATTACCATATCGGACGCGCTTTTTGTAACGTCGGTGCCGGATATCCCCATAGCAATCCCGATATCCGCGCTCTTAATGCTCGGCGCGTCGTTGATGCCGTCACCCGTCATCGCAACCACTTTCCCGCGCCGTTGCAACGCCTGAACGATAATTTTTTTATGTTTTGGAGAAACCCTTGCAAACACCCTGCATCCGGCAATTGCGTCGTCAAGCTCCTTTCCCTGTAACGAGTCCAGCTGCTCGCCCGTCATAACTTCCGCGGGATTAGTCGCAATATTCAGCTTTTTAGCTATCGCAAACGCCGTACGCACGTGGTCGCCCGTAATCATAACCGTAGCGATTCCCGCCCCACGGCACTCTTCCACGGCGTCGCCGACCCCGTCTTTAAGTCCGTCAATCATACCGCACAGACCGATAAATATCAAGCCGTTTTCGTCGATTTTACCGCCGTACGGCGCGTAGGCAAACCCCAGAACACGCAACGCGTCGTCCGAAAGCTCGTCGTTTACCCGCGTTATGTTCCTTCGCTCTGCTTCTCCCAACGGTTGCGCCCCGCTTTCCGTCAGTATAAAAGCGCACTTTTTCAAAAGTATATCGGGCGCACCCTTCGTAAACGCAACTCTCTCTCCGCCTATTTCCGCGGCAACGGACATCATTTTCCTTTCGGAAGTAAACGGACATTCGGCAAGCCGTATAAATTCAGGCGCAAAACCAGCGTCGTCGGCGCATATCCTAAGGGCAATTTCCGTCGGGTCACCGAGATAGGCTCCCTTTTCCCCCTTAACGCCCGTACAGACGCTCATACACTGCAAAAGTTTGATTGCCCCCGCAATATGCCCCGTCGAAAGGGGGTTTTGCGAATCTACGTCCACCGTCTTACCGCCGCAAAACACTTTAACGACTTTCAGCTTGTTCTGCGTGAGAGTACCCGTCTTATCAGAGCAAATTACCGAACAACTGCCCAGCGTCTCCACCGATTTCAGCTTTCTTATAACCACGCCTTTGCGGCTCATCTTCTGCACTCCCATCGCCATAATTATCGTAACCACGGCTGGAAGCCCTTCGGGAATAGCGGCAACGGCAATTGCAACCGAAGTCATAAAATTCTTCAAAATGCTCTCTTCGCGGACGAAAATACCCATAAGGAAAATTATCGCCGTAACCGCAAGAACGAACGCGGAAATAATTTTACCAAGCTTGTCGAGCGTATTTTCAAGCGGAGTCCTGCCCGCCTTCTCGCCCTGCAGCATTGCGGCAATTTTCCCCATTTCCGTGTTCATTCCGACGGCGGTCACCGCCGCAACCGCATTTCCGCGGATAACGTATGTGGAGCCGAACAGCGTATTCGTCATATTCCCCAAGGCAACCTTATTGCCGCGGATACGCTTTTCGTCCTTCTCCACGCCCGAGCTTTCGCCCGTCAACGCCGACTCGTCGCACACGAGCGAGTTGCATTCGATAACGCGGCAGTCCGCAGGCACCACGTCCCCCTCTTCCAGAAGCACCACGTCGCCGACGGTAACTTCTTCGCATGGTATAACGAACTCGCGCCGCTCCCTTCTCACCTTGCAAGTCCCCGCCGAAAGCTTTTTAAGGTTTTCAATAGCTTTGTCTGCGCGGTATTGCTGTATCGTTCCAACTATTGCGTTGAGAAAAATTATCGCGAGAATTATAAACGTATCCGTCAAATCGTTCTTGTCCTTTGATAAAAAGGCGATAAGTCCCGAAACTGCGGCGGCGGCAATTAAGAGCAGCGTCATAAAGTCCTTGAACTGTGAAAAAAACAACTTCACAATCCCCGCGCTCTTACCCTTGTCCAACTCGTTTTTACCGAACTTTTCAAGCCGCGTCCGCGCCTCCGTAACCGAAAGCCCGCCCGCCGAAGTCTTTAATTTATTAAGAGCCTGCCCCGCGTCGTCAAAGCAAAATTGAGACATAAACACCCCCTTAAATAAAAGTATTCAAACCTGTCCCAATATATGCCGCAATTTTTTCTTACTCCCGCCCGCCCGTCTACGCAACCACAACGCTTCCCATTATATACCCCCCCAACGCCAAAGCGCGCTTCCCATAGGGAATTAAAAAACTAAATTATTAAGAGTTATACTTTCAAGCAAGGACAAAAGCTCTCGAACGATATGTTCGAGAGCTTTTTACTACAAACCTTTTAGAAAG
>CAJTLF010000017.1 GCA_910577555.1 uncultured Christensenella sp.
GAAATTTATCGAAGAAATCAAAACCATGACCGTTTTGGAACTTAACGAACTTGTAAAGGCACTTGAAGAAGAATTCGGCGTAAGCGCGGCAGCTCCCGTAGCAGTTGCGGCAGCTCCCGCAGCAGGCGCAGCTCCCGCAGCGGCAGCAGAAGAAAAGACCGAATTCAACGTAGTTCTTAAGGACGCAGGCGCAAAGAAAATCGACGTTATCAAGGTCGTTCGCGCATTCACCGGTCTCGGACTTGTAGAAGCTAAGTCCGCAGTTGAAAAGGGCGGCGTGCTTAAAGAGAACGTTGCTAAGGAAGAAGCAGAAAAGATTCTTGCCGACCTTAAAGCAGCGGGCGCAACCGCAGTTTTGGAATAATTTCAAAATATCCGAAAAGCCGACGCGGTTGCGCGTCGGCTTTTTATAACTTATTTTTAAAGCGGGCGTACACCTATGATAAAGCACGGGCTTAAAAATTTTGCCTACAATTTAAAATACTTTTTTACCCCGTTAGGTACGCTTGCACTCGGGGTTGTGATTGGGCTGTCGATATTAATTCCCAGTGTGATTTCGTCCGCCGCTACGCTTGCCGAGAACGTTAAAACCATACTCGCGGGTTCGAGCATCGATTTTACCGTATTGCAGGACAGCGTCGTGAAAGCCGTCGGCGATTTGGATTGGAATAACCCCCTGTCCGCGTTACAGACTATGATTAGCGAAGAGTGGCTGACCGATACGCTGAACGCGTGTATTGACGCACTTATTCAAAGCTCGGAAGTATATACCCTGCAACTCAACGCGGCGGTGGAAGAGTTTATAGGTGCGGCTGCCGTTTATTTTATAATTCTTGCGTTTTTTATCGTTGCGGGAATTGCGGCAGGATTTTTCCTTACCAAATTTCTCGTGCGCAGGAATATGGCGAAGCGGGCGTTCCGGAAATATTTTTTGGTTTCCGCGATAGATACTCTGCTCGTTGCGGCGGCGGCAATCTTAACCTTATGGCTTTTCGCGCTGTGGCAACCGAGCGTGTTTATTTCCACTTTCGTATGGCTGTTTATCTGCGGAGTTATTGCGCTTATAGAAGCGTACGCCGTTCACGGATATAAAAAGATTGGCCGGGAAAAGGTGATAAACGCGAAGAACGCCGCGCTGTTGCTTGCGACCAATCTTATAATTTTTATTCTGGCGTGGGTTGCCACGGTAATTACCGTGGTGATTACTAACGGCGCGGTAGGGCTTTTCGTTGGATTTGCTCTTTTTGAAATTGCGTTGATAGTGATAAGCATGAACGCCGAATCTTACGTGAAAACGGTTGCGGACAGTCTGACGGCCAGCGGCGTCAAGGAAGATTGCGAACCGTCCGCGCCGCCGGCCGCCGCGTAAAAATACATTCGCCCGTATACGGGCGTTTTCAGCCTTGACGGCTGAAAACGGGTGTTGCGGGCCGTTTTTGGACAAGTATTTTTTATCACGGGCAAAAATCACTTGACGAACCCGAAAATTAAAAGTAAAATAAAGTAGTATAATTATGAAACGGATTAATCTGAAGAAAGCAGTTATTTGCTTAATTTCCGCGCTCACGGTTACGGCGGCAGTCGGGTCGCTGAGTGCGTGCAAAATAGAAACGGCTCACCCCGAAGCGGTTATAACTTATTCCTTTAACGGCACGGAATACGCCGTTAAGTATACCCTGTACCGTTCGGTCCGTCCGCATACCGTAAGACATTTTATCGAGCTTGCGAACGAAGGGTTTTATAACGATATAATCGTACACGATTACGATTCCAACGACTGGTTTACGGGCGGATACGTTTACAATGCGGAGGATTATTCCGCAAAGAGCGAGAACGCGGGACAGATGGGAGAATACTTCGAACAGTATTCCAAAGAGAACGCTTACGTACAGCTTTACGCGGACGGAGTTATGACGCCCACGGTGTTCAAGGATTCCGCTTACAACGACGAAACCGAGAAAATCGACAAAACGCAGTACGTGCCTGCGCTGTTCGGCGAATTTACCAACAATATACAGCAGGAAATCACTTACGACCCGCTTTCCGCGGAGCTTGGTTGCCTTAAAATTTACTACTACGAGAAGGAAACCAACCGCAAGGTGTGCGTTTTACCTACCGACGACCAGCCGATGAGAAATATCGACTACAAGACCAACTGCGCGACTTCCGTTTTTGCCGTGCAGACGGGTGCAAGCTCGTCATATTCCAAGTCTAACTACGCCGTATTTGCAAAGGTGAGCGACGAAGACGCGTTCGACAAGCTGCTCGATGCGGTGGGCGACTTTATAGACGATAATCACGGCGGCACGAAGAGCGATTTCTACACTGCCGTTGAAAACGTGCGAGTAGACAACGCCGACAACTATACGGACAAGCCCGAAACCGATAAGGGCAAGGAAGTTGATTTTAAAGCTCCCAAAACGCCCATTATCATAAAAGAAGTAAAAATAGTTAAATATTAATTAAATAATTTGAGCCCCGTTGCAAATAGCAACGGGGTTTTTAGTTGCAAAAATATAAGTTTGGGTATACAATTAAAAGAAAGGGGATTTAACTTATGGAAGAATTGTTAAAATTTGTACAGGCTAATTTGACCTGGATTATTATCGGCGCGGCTGTTTTGCTGGCGTTGATAGTTATTATCGTCATAATTGCGGTAGCCGTCAAGAAGAGTAAGGCTAAAAAAGCCGAAAGGAACGACGCTCCGCCGGTGGCGATGGAAGAGACTAAGTCTTACGAGCCGGCGGAAGAGAAGGTTTCCGAACCCGTAGCGGAAGAACCTGCCGACGAGCCTGCGGAAGAACCCGCGCGCGTAGTTGCGGAAGAGGCGCAAGAAGAAAAGCCTGCGGCTAAAGCGGGCAACAAAGAGCCGGTGCCTATGAAGCCCGTACAGCCTAAACAGACTAAGTCTGCCAAGGAACCCGTACCCGTTAAAAAGGCGGAAAAGCCTGTCGTTACAGTCAAGCCCGTGGCGAAGCCCGCTCCCGCGGCAAAGACCGAACCCAAGGTTTACGAGAATAAGGTTTACCATATTTCCAAACGCAAGGAAGACGGCAGATGGCAGATTAAAATCGAAGGCGGGGCTAAGGCGATTAAGCTTTTCAATACCCAAGCCGAGGCGATGGATTACGGTAAGACGCTCGCGCAGAATCAGGACGCGCGGATTATGTTACATAAAGTGGACGGGTCTTTCCGTAAATTGACGTATTGATAGAGTTTACGGTTGAAATTTTTTAAACTTTTAAGGAGTTACTATGACTAAAATCGATATTTTTTCGGGATTTTTAGGCGCGGGTAAAACTACGCTTATCAAAAAACTGATAAAAGAAGCATACGCAGGCGAAAAGTTGGTGCTTATTGAAAACGAATTCGGCGAAATAGGCATTGACGGCGGATTTTTACAGGACGCGGGAATTAAGATTAACGAGCTTAATTCGGGCTGTATTTGCTGTTCGCTCGTAGGCGATTTTGCAAAGGCTCTTGAAAAAGTGTATGAAGAGTACGCGCCCGACAGAATACTTATTGAACCTTCGGGCGTGGGCAAGCTTTCCGACGTAATCCGTGCGGTAGAGAGCGCGCACCTTAAAAACTGCGTAATCAACAGCTATACCGCCGTAGTGGACGCGGTTAAGTGCAGAACTTATATGAAAAACTTCGGCGAATTTTTCAACGACCAGATTGAAACGGCGGCGTGCGTTATTTTCAGCCACGCCGATACTGCGGGCGAAGAAAAGCTTGCCGCGGCGGTTGAGCTCGTGCGCGCGCGCAACGGGCATGCTACTTTGGTTACTACTCCCATTAGCGAGCTTGACGGCAAGGAGTTGCTTGCGGCTATGGAACGCTCTAAAACTCTTGCGAGCGAGCTTGAAGAGCTTGAGCGCGAACAGGAGCATCACTGTTGCCACGGACACCATCATCACGAGCATGAAGACGGTCACGAGTGTTGCCACGGGCATCACCACGACCACGGTCACGAATGCCATCACGACCACGAAGAACGCGGCGAAGGTTGCGGGTGCGGACACCATCATCACGAGCATGAAGAAGAGCATGAGTGCTGTCACGGGCATAATCACGAGTGCAACCACGAACACGGTCACGACCATCATCACCACCACGCGGACGAAGTGTTTAAAAGCTGGGGTGTGGAAACTTCCAAAAAGTTTGACGAGCAGGAGCTTAAAGCCGCGCTCAAGCTTCTTTCCGACGAGAAGAAGTACGGCGTCGTTCTCCGCGCAAAGGGCATAGTGCCTTCGGTTTCGGGCAAGTGGTTACACTTCGACTATATTCCCGAAGAAATAGACGTGCGCGAAGGCAGTGCGTCGTATACGGGCAGACTTTGCGTAATTGGCTCGGGAATATGCGAAGATTGTCTTGCAAAATTGTTTGGGGTTAAGTAATGCAGGAGCAGAAAGAAATTCCCGTTTATCTCTTTCTCGGTTTTCTGGAATCGGGCAAGACCAAATTCATACAGGAAACGCTCGAAGACCCCAGAATGAACTCGGGCGAGCGGACGCTGTTGCTCGTCTGTGAAGAAGGGGAAGAAGAATATTCGCCCGAAAGCTTCAAGGTTGACCGCGTTACCAAAGTTACGCTCGAGAGCGTGGAAGAGCTTACTTTTGAAAACCTTGAAAATTTAACTAAAAAGCATAACGTAGACCGCGTCGTCGTGGAATATAACGGCACCTGGATGCTGCAACAGTTTTTCGACGCAATGCCCGAAAGCTGGGTTATTAACCAGATAATGACTTTTTTCGACGCGACGACCTTTTTAAACTACAATAAAAATATGCGCCAGCTGGTATTCGATAAAATACAGATGACGCAGATGGTTGTGTTTAACCGCTTTAAAGGCGAGTTTTCAAAGGACGATTTTCATAAAATCGTGCGGGGAATATCGCGCAGACCGGATATAGTTTACGAATATATAGGCGGGAAAGCGGAGTTCGACGAGATAGAAGACCCTATGCCGTTTGACGTGAACGCGCCGATTATCGAGATTGACGACAGGGATTTTGCCTGGTTTTACCGCGACCTTGCCGAAAATACCGAAGGTTACGCGGGTAAAACCGTGCGGTTTAAGGGTATGGCCGCCGTGTCCGCAAAGGTGCCTAAGGGCTGTATAGTTCTTGGCAGGCATATTATGACTTGTTGCGAAGCGGATATAGCGTACGACGGGTTTGTGGTTAAGCTTAACGGTTTGGTTACGGGCGTTAAGACGCGCGACTGGCTTACCGTTACGGCGAAAATAGCCGTTGAGTACAACTCGGTTTACCGTGCGGAAGGTCCCGTTTTAATTGCCGAAAAAGCAGAGCGCAGCGACCCGCCCGCTCAGGATGAAATCGTGGTAACTTATTATTAAGGGTTTACATTTTCGTTATAAAAATTACCGCCCGCACGGAGTAACCGTGCGGGCGGATTTATTTTACAATCTATTTTGTTGCCACTACTTTTTCGGCTATTTGCGGCGGGACTTCTTCATACCTTAAAAACTCGGTGGAGAATTTACCCTGACCGCGCGTTAGTCCGCGAAGGTCGGTTGCGTATTTGGTAATTTCCGAAAGGGGGACTTCGGCAACCACGGTGGTGATATTTCCTTCGGTGGAGCTTTCGGAAATTCTGCCCCTGCGCTTGGATATATCGCCCATTACGCCGCCTAAATATTCGCCCGCAACGGCTACCTTCAACTTAACGACGGGTTCCAAAAGCACGGGCTTCGCGTTTTTGATTCCGTCTTTAAACGCGAGCGCGGCGGCGGCTTTGAACGCCATTTCGGAAGAGTCCACGTCGTGATAGCTTCCGTCGTAAAGCACGGCTTTAACGCCTATTACGGGATATTCCGCCAGCACGCCCTTAGACATACACTCCCGCAAGCCCTTTTCCACTGCGGGTATGTACTGTCTGGGAACTGCTCCGCCGACTACTTCGTCGCCGAAAACGAAATCTTCTTCGCACGGCTCGAATCTTACCTTGCAATGCCCGTACTGTCCGTGTCCGCCGGACTGCTTTTTATGCTTGCCTTCGGCGTTGGCAACGGCGCGAATGGTTTCGCGGTAAGGAATTTTCGGCTCGGAAAGGGTTACGCCTATTCCGTAACGCGACTTCAATTTTTTTGCGAGCACTTCGAGATGAACTTCGCCCTGTCCGCTGAGTACGAGTTCGCCCGTGTCCGCTCTTTTTTCTACTGCGAAGGTATAGTCTTCTTCGCGCATCTTGTTAAAGCCCGAAAACATCTTGTCTTCGTCGCCCTTGTTCACCGGTTTTACCGCGAGCGAAAGGGTGGGGCGGGGGAATCTTATCGGGTCGAACTGAATGGAAGTGCCGATTGCGCAAAGGGTGTGGTTGGTGTCCGTATTCGTAAGTTTGTTTACCGCGCCTACGTCGCCCGCCGTAAGCTCTGTGACCGTTTCCGTCTTTTTGCCGCGAAGTATGAAAATCTGACCGATACGCTCTTCCGTTTGGGTGTTGGGGTTAAATACGGTTGAACCCGCCTTTAATTTGCCGCGGAACACCTTTATATAATTCATTTTGCCCGAATAGGAGTCGTATACCGTTTTGAAAACCTGCGCGGCGAACGGCGCGTTTTCTTCGCACTCCACGCTGATGAGCTCGTCTGCCAAAAGGTCGGTGGCGAGCGCGTTTCTCCGCTCGTTCGCGTTTGGCATATAGCGCACGATTTCGTCCAAAAGGTTTATAACGCCGCGATTTTGCAGTGCGCTGCCTGCCATTACGGGGATTACGCTACCTGTGAGAATGCCTTTGCGTATTCCGTGGACGGTGTCGTCCTTGCTGAGTTTACCGTCCTGAAAGTACTTATCGAGTAAAATCTCGTCGTTTTCCGCGGCGGACTCCATTAAGCTCGCCTGCATTTCTTCCATATACTTTTTAAGCTCGGCGGGAACGGGAATTTCCTGCGGTCCTTGCGTAGAAAATTTGTATGCTCGTTCCTGTATGGAGTTTACGTAGCCAGTCATTTTTCCGTCGGCGATTATAGGTATTTGTATTGGTGCGAGCTTGCCCGCGTACTTTTCGCGCAGGGCGTTTACCGTACCCGTATAGTCGGCGTTGGCTTTATCCATGCCGTTAATGAAGATAACGAGAGGTTTGTTGAGTTTAAGGCAATAGTCGACTACGCTTTCCGCGCCTATGGGAAGTACGCCGTTCGCGCCTATAACGAGTATCGCCGCGCCGCAAGCGGCAAGTCCTTCGTGCCGTTCGCCTTCAAAATCGTAAAATCCCGGCAAATCGAGAAGATTTATCTTTACGCCTTTCCATATAAGATACGCCACGGCGGTGTTTACGGAAAGCTTTTTTAACTTTTCCAGCTCGTCGTAGTCCATAACGGTGGTGCCGTCTTCGGTTTTGCCCATACGGTCTATCATTCCGCCGTTGAAAAGCATTGCTTCGCACAGCGTGGTTTTGCCTTCTCCGCTGTGCCCTATAACGGCGACGTTGCGAATGTCCTTAGCAGTAATATTCATTTTTAAGCCCCTTATCCGTCTTTTCAGACGATTACTGCTTTCATTATAACCGCTAAAAGCCGCGATTTCAATAGGTAAATGAAAAAAATACCCCGTTTAAGGATATTTTATTTTCGTTTAAAGGCATAAAGGCGGAATCGTGCGCGGCGTCAGGCGTTTACAGACCGTTTTTGTAGTCCGTTCCCCAAACCGCCATTGCGTCGAGAATGGGTTTTAACGATTTGCCGAGCGGCGAAAGGGAGTATTCTACGCGCGGCGGAACTTCCGCAAAAATTTCTCTTTCCAGAAGTCCGTCCGATTCAAGAGCACGGAGATTGTCCGTCAATACTTTTTTGCTTATTGCGGGAATTGATTTCAAAAATTCGCAGAACCGTTGCTTACCGTTGAGTATAAGGTCGCGGATTATCAGCAGTTTCCATTTGTTGCCTATCAGTTGAACGGTCGTTGCGACGGGGCAGTGTGGTAATTCTTCTTTCGTGAGCATTTTTTACTCCTTTTTTTCGTTGCGGACATTTTAACATAGTACGGGAGTAAAGTCAATAGTTTAAAAACTAAACCAAGTAACTAAATTATTATCTGATAATAAAAAAATAACTGTCTTGTATTGCCGTTCGGCATTTGATATACTGCGTGTAAAAAATAAAAAAGGAGAATTCACTATGAGTAAATTCAAAAAAGCAAGCGTAGTAAAGGGCGCGCGCGTCGAGCTTCACGACGTTCTGGGCCTTTCGGGAGCGGAAATCAGTGTAAACGGGTTGCCTGCGGGGGCATGCGTGCCGTTCGTGCATTCGCACAGAAAAAACGAAGAGATTTACGCGATAACGGACGGGAAGGGAACTGCGGTAATAGACGGCGAAAGTGTGGAATTAAAGGCGGGGGACTGGCTGCGTATTTCTCCGTCGGCAAAAAGGCAGTTTTTTGCGTCTGCCGAAGAAGGATTGGGATTTATCTGTATTCAGGTAAGAGAAAACTCGCTGGAAGGCTACACTATGGCGGACGCTATAGTCTGATTTAATAAGCAAGCCGCGCAACCGCAGTTGCGGTTGCGCGGCTTAATTTATTTGCTGTGAAGTTTTTTGAAAGCGGTGCGAAATAATGGGAATAAAACGCTGTTTTGGGGGCACGGAAGGGGAAATAAGCGTGCGGCACGATTATAAAATTGCGGTGCAAAACCAAGAAATTCACAAAAATTTTGTAATTATATTTCAATAATACTGTTATATTTCATTTTTAAAAGGGTATAAAAAAATATAATACCTATAAATCGGAATATTCGTAACCTAATAAAAACGCGAAAAAAGAGCTTAAATCACAATATGTTGTGTTTAAAACGCCTTTAAGACACAATCGTGCAAAAATTGAGGCGTTTTGGGCAAAAAACGGGCAAAAACACGCCGAAAACGTTGAAAAACGGGTGAAAATCCGTTGACTTTCGGTTTTTAGTATTATATAATAGACAAGCGCGTCAGAACGATGTGTATGGAATGAAGTGCAAAGTTACTGAAAACCGACGGTAAAAGCTCCCGTCGCAGATAATTTGCACCGACAACTGTGGGGGCCTGACCCCTGCGACTAACCGTGGCTTTATTACTTAACGCCGCTTTGCGGTGTTTTTTAACGGACAAAGCGCGATACACACGGTTAAGTTGACGCGAAATACATTTTTTTTCGTTAGTAAAAAGGAGTAAAACTAATGGCAGGACAGAAAATCAGAATCAAACTTGCGGCGTACGACCACGAACTCGTTGACCTTGCGGCTTCCCGCATAGTCGAAACGATGAAGAAGAGCGGGGCTAAGATTTCGGGACCCATTCCCCTTCCCACCGAGAAGGAAATCGTTACCATTCTCCGTTCCCCCCACAAGTACAAGGACAGCCGCGAGCAGTTCGAGCAGAGAACTTATAAGAGAATTATCGACATCTACACCCCCAACGCGAAGCTTCTGGACACCGTTCACCTTCCCGCAGGCGTAGATATCAAAATCAAGCTGTAAGCTCAGGCTTTAACCTATTATATATAAATAAGTCAATATAGATACTCTACGCAAGGCAGGCGACGGAAACGGCGGGACGGTCGGGCGCGGTATCTGAAAATAAATATTTTAAGGAGAACTTTATCAATGAATAAAGCAATCATCGGCCGTAAAGCGGGTATGACCCAGGTATTTACGGCGGAGGGCAAGGTTATTCCCGTAACCGTAATCGAAGCGGGTCCCTGCCCCGTAGTACAAATCAAAACCGTAGAAAAGGACGGCTACTCCGCTTTGAAAATCGGTTTTGACGAGGCAAAGGAAAAAAATCTCACCAAACCCGAACTCGGACAGTTCAAGAAAGCGGGCGTTAAGCCCTGCAAGGTTCTTAAGGAATTCCGTCTTGAAAACGTTGCCGCTTACACGGTAGGCGCGGAAATCAAGGCTGACGCGTTCGTTGCGGGCGACAAGGTCGACGTGCACGGCGTATCCAAAGGTCACGGCTATTCGGGCGTTATCAAGAGATGGAATCAGCACAGACTTAAGGAAACCCACGGCGTAGGCCCCGTGCACAGAGAACCCGGTTCTATGGGTGCGAACAGCTCGCCTTCGCGCGTTTTCAAGAACAAGCGTCTTGCAGGTCAGTACGGTGTGGAAAACGTAACCGTTCAGAATCTCGAGATAGTTAAAGTAGACGTTGAAAGAAACTGTCTGCTTATCAAAGGTTCGGTTCCCGGACCTAACGGCAGCGTCGTTACCATTAACGACACCGTTAAATAAGGAGGTCGCAGAAGATGCCTAATATTAACGTATATAAAATGGACGGCACCAAGGCCGGCACGATGAAGCTCAGCGACAAGGTATTCGGCGTAGAATACAACGAGCCGCTCATTCATCAGGCGGTAGTAACCCGTCTTGCAAACGAAAGACAGGGTACCAAATCCACTCTTACCCGCACCGAAGTGCGCGGCGGCGGCAGAAAGCCCTGGAGACAGAAGGGTACGGGTAACGCCCGTCAGGGTTCAATCCGCGCTCCGCAGTGGATTAAGGGCGGCGTAGTATTCGCTCCCAAGAGCCGCGACTTCTCCAAGGATATGAACAAGAAGGCGAAAATCGCAGCTTTACTTTCCGCTCTTTCCAAAAAGGTTGCAGACGGCGAGCTCGTCGTGTTGGACAGCCTTGAAGTAAAGGAAGGCAAGACCAAGGAAATAGTCGCTATGCAGACCGCGCTCAACCTTGACAAGTCGGCGGTTCTGGTTATGGATAACGCGGACGAGAAGGTTATTCTCGCGGCGAGAAACATTCAGAAGCTTTCCACCCTGCCCGTAGCGCAGATATCCACTTACGAAGTAGTGGCAAACGCGAAGGTCGTAATGACCAAAGCGGCAATCAAGAAAATAGAGGAGGTCTACGGAGAATAATGTTTGCAGAAGATATAATTCTTAAACCGCTCCTGACCGAAAAGGGTTACGACGGCATAGCCGATAAAAAATACACGTTCATCGTTAAAAAGTCGGCTAACAAGACTCAGATTAAAGCGGCGGTTGAAAAGCTTTTCAGCGTCAGCGTAAAGAGCGTAAACACCGTAAATTGCCACGGAAAGAAGAAGAGAATGGGACGCAGCGAAGGCTATACTCCCGATTACAAGAAAGCAATCGTCCAGCTCACGGCTGACTCCAAGGCGATTGAGTACTTCAACTCGTTATCGTAAGGAGAAGAAAAATGGCTATCAAGAGATATAAACCGACTTCCCCCGCACGCCGTTTTATGACGGTGAACGCTTACGCGGAGCTTACGGGCGACAAACCCGAAAGAAGCCTTCTGCACGACAAGCGTAAGACGGGCGGCAGAAACAATCAGGGTAAAATTTCCGTTCGTCATATCGGCGGCGGCAACAGAATCAAATACAGAATAATCGATTTCAAGCGCAATAAGGACGGCATTCCCGCAACCGTTAAGTCGATACAGTACGACCCCAACCGCTCGGCGCACATCGCGCTGCTTGCTTATGCGGACGGCGAAAAGAGATATATACTCGCTCCCGTAGGTCTTACCGTAGGCGACAAGGTTATTTCGGGCGCAGGCGCGGACATCAAGTCCGGTAACTGCCTTTGCCTTGCGGATATTCCCGTAGGTACCGTCGTTCACGCTATAGAGCTTCAGCCCGGCAGGGGCGCGCAAATTGCCCGCTCGGCAGGTATTTCCGCGCAGATTATGGCTAAAGAAGGCGCGTACGCTACCATTAAGATGCCTTCGGGCGAAATGAGACTCGTTTCGCTCAAGTGCAGGGCTACTATCGGTCAGGTAGGCAATCTCGAACACGAAATCGTGCGCATCGGTAAAGCGGGCAAGACCAGACACTTCGGTATCCGTCCCACCGTCCGCGGCTCGGTTATGAACCCGAACGACCACCCTCACGGCGGTGGTGAAGGTAAGAGCCCCGTCGGCCATGCAGGTCCTATGACGCCTTGGGGCAAGCCTGCTCTCGGTTATAAGACGAGAAAGAAGAATCCCACTTCCAAATTCATTTTGAAGAGAATCAATTAAGGAGGAATAGAAAATGTCAAGAAGCATTAAGAAAGGCCCTTACGCCGAAGAAAGACTCATGTCCAGAATACTTGCCATGAACGAAGCCGGCGAAAAGAAGGTCGTTAAAACTTGGTCGCGCGCAACGACTATATTCCCCCAGATGGTAGGACATACGATTGCGGTTTACGACGGCAGAAAGCACGTTCCCGTATACGTTACCGAAGATATGGTAGGTTGCAAGCTCGGCGAGTTTGCTCCCACCAGAACGTTCAAGGGACATGCGGCTAAAACCGCTAAGAAGTAAGGAGCAACGGCTATGGCAAAGAATATGAACTTAAAACAGGAAAGAATCGAAGCCAATAAGGACCACCGTCCTTACGCTACCGCCAAATACCTGAGAATTTCCCCCTATAAAATCAGGACGGTGCTCGCGCTTATCCGCGGCAAGTCCGTTGAAGAAGCGGCGGGAATACTCACCTATTGCAACAAGGGCGGCAGCGAAGAAGTTAAAAAAGTTCTCCTTTCGGCTGCGGCTAACGCTGAACACAATCAGGGTATGGACAGGGGCGACCTGTTCGTTGCCGAAGCGTTTGCAAACGGCGGCCCGCACCTTAAAAGAATGCAACCCGTTTCCAAAGGGCGCGGACACGCAATATTGAAGAGAACGAGCCACGTAACGGTGATACTCGACGCGAAGAAGGTATAAGGAGAGAGTTATGGGTCAGAAAGTTAATCCTCACGGTTTAAGAGTCGGCGTAATTTCCGCCTGGGACACTCAATGGTACGCAGATAAGAAAAATTTCGGCGCGTATATCAAAGAGGACAGCGAAATCCGTACTTTCTTGAAAAAGAAGTACTACGACGCGGCGATTAGCAAAATCACCATTATAAGAGCAGCCAACAAAATCGAAATCGGCATTTACACGGGTCGTCCCGGCGTGCTTATCGGTAAGGCGGGCGCGGAAATAGAAGTTATCAAAAAAGACCTTTCCAAGCTCACCAAGGGCAAGGTTATAGTTATCAACGTAAAGAAGGTCGAAAAAATCGACTGCGACGCTCAGCTCGTTGCCGAAGCGGTTGCTTCCCAGCTTGAAAAGCGCGTATCTTACAGACGCGCGGTCAAGCAGCAGATTGCAAAAGTTTCCAAGGCAGGCGTAAAGGGCGTTAAAATAACGGTAAGCGGCCGTCTCGACGGGCGTGAAATTGCGGGTACCGAAAGCTACCACGACGGTTCCATTCCCCTTCAGACTATCCGCGCGGACATCGACTACGGCTTTGCGGAAGCGCACACTACGTTCGGCGTGCTGGGCGTAAAGTGCTGGATATACAAGGGCGAAGTACTCGATGCAGCTAAACGCCTTATATTATCCGAGGGAGGCGAAGAATAATATGTTAATTCCCAAGAGAGTTAAAAGAAGAAAACAGCACCGCGGCAAAATCCACGGTACTGCCCAGAAAGGCAATAAAATAGCTTACGGCGAATACGGACTTGTATCGCTGGAAGGCGGAAGAATCACTTCCAGACAGATAGAAGCGGCGCGTATCGCGATGACCAGATTCATCAAGCGCGGCGGTAAAGTATGGATAGACATCTTCCCCCACAAGCCCATAACCAAGCACCCCGCAGAATCCCGTATGGGTTCCGGTAAAGGTTCGGTTGAATACTGGGTTGCTGACGTTAAGTCGGGCAGAGTAATGTTTGAAATGGCGGGCGTAAACGAGGATATAGCGCGCGAGGCAATGCGTCTTGCAAGCCACAAGCTCCCCGTTAAGTGCAAATTCGTCAAGAAAGAAGTAGAAGTAGTCGAAGAAGGCGGTGAAGCTAATGAAGGCTAAGGAAATTATAAATTTGAGCGACGAAGAGCTTTTGAAGAAACTTCAGGAGCTTAAGTCCGAACTGTTCAACCTGCGCTTCCGTCACGCCAGCGGTCAGCTTGAAAATCCCCTTGCAATCAATCTCGTCAAAAAGGATATCGCAAGGGTAAACACCGTAATCCGCGCAAGGCAGATAAAGGGCTAAAGGAGTAAGATATGGAAAGAACGACGCTCAGAAAGGAAAGAGTTGGGCTTGTGGTATCCGATAAAATGGACAAGACGGTTGTTGTAGCCGTCGTTGAAAAGAGCAAGCACCCCCTGTATAAAAAGACCATTACCCGCACTACGAAATTCAAGGCGCACGACGAAAACAACGAGTGCGGCGAAGGCGACAAGGTAAGGATAGTGGAAACCCGCAAGCTGTCGAAAGACAAGAATTGGCGCGTTGCAGAAATCATCGAAAAGGCGAAGTAATTCTTTATTAAAGAATTTCGCCCGCGCGGCAATATCGCGGTAAATAAAAATAAAAGTAAGATTGAATACCGTGCGCAATGGAGAGCGGGGCACTCTCCCCGCTTATGTGCGTAAGGCTCAATCCGCTACGATTGGAGCAACCGTGATAGGTTTTATCGTCGGTTGACAAGTTGTAAGTTCAAATTTAAGGAGTAGATTTATGATACAACCCCAGACAAGGCTCAAGGCTGCGGACAACAGCGGCGCAAAAGAGCTTATGTGTATAAAGGTGCTTGGCGGCTCGTTCAGAAAGTTTGCAAACATCGGCGACGTTATCGTTTGCTCGGTTAAGACGGCAACGCCCGGCGGCGCGGTTAAGAAAGGCGAAGTAGTTAAAGCCGTAATCGTGCGCACCAAAAAAGGCATAAGACGCGACGACGGAACGTATATCCGTTTCGACGACAACGCGGCAGTAATAATAAACACCAACAAAGAACCGCGCGGCACGCGTATCTTCGGACCAATCGCGAGAGAGCTTCGCGAAAAGAACTATATGAAGATAATTTCGCTTGCACCCGAAGTGCTTTAATTAAAGGAGAAAGGCTATGAACGTAAAATTGAATGACAATGTATTAGTTATCTCCGGCAAATACGCGGGCAAGACCGGCAAAGTAATCGCCACTTCCCCCAAGCACGGCACGGTAACGATTGAAGGCGTTAATATTCACAAAAAGGCGCAGAAAGCGAGAAAGGCGAACGAAGTTTCCAAGATTGCCGAAATTCCCGCACCCATCGACGTATCCAACGTAATGGTAGTTTGCGCGGCTTGCGACAAGGCGGTAAGAGTGAAGCACTCTATCGTCGACGGCAAGAAGGTAAGAGTTTGCCCCAAGTGCGGAGCGACGCTCGTCGGCGTTGCAGCAGGCAAAGCGGCTAAAAAAGCGGCTAAAAAGGACGAAGCTCCCGCTAAGCGCGTAAGAAAACGCGCCAAAAAGGAAGAGTCCGCCGAAACCGCAACGGACGATAAGGCAGAATAAGGAGAGAGCAAATGGCTACGAAGAAAGCAGTTAAACAGGAAAAAGTTTATAAGTCCAGAGTACTGGAAACTTACTATAAGGAAGTCGTTCCCGCTCTCACCGAAAAGTTCGGCTATAAGAACCCGATGCAGGTGCCTAAGCTCGTAAAAATAGTTTTAAGCTCCGGTCTCGGCGATATTAAGGACAACGCAAAGTCCATTCAGATAGCTCAGAACGAAATGAAAATAATCTCGGGTCAGCAGCCCGTAATTTGCAAGGCGAAAAAGTCGGTTGCAAACTTCAAGGTCCGCGAAGGAATGCCTATCGGACTTAAAGTTACGCTCCGCGGCAAGATGATGTGCGATTTCTTCGATAAATTCATCTCTATCGCCCTTCCCCGCGTCCGCGATTTCCGCGGCGTACCCCGCGACAGTTTCGACGGAAAAGGCAACTACTGCATGGGCGTTAAAGAACAGCTCATCTTCCCCGAAATACAATACGACCAGGTCGAAAAAATCCGCGGTATGGACATTTGCTTCGTAACCACGGCTAAGACCGACGAAGAAGCGAGAGAACTTTTAAAGGCACTCGGGATGCCTTTCAAGAAGTAAGGAGAGAGTAAAATGGCAAAGAAAGCAATGATTAACAAACAGCAGAAACCTGCTAAATACTCTACGAGAGCTTATACCAGATGCTCCATCTGCGGCAGACCGCACGCGGTTTTGCGCAAGTACGGAGTATGCCGTATATGTTTCAGAAATCTCGCGTATAAGGGACAGATTCCCGGCGTAAAGAAATCGAGCTGGTAAGGAGAAATAGAAATGACAGACCCTATTGCAGATATGCTCACCCGCGTGAGAAACGCACTCAGAGCAAATAAGGAGACCGTAGAAGTCCCCGCATCAAATATGAAAAAGGCAATTGCCGAAATTCTTCTGAACGAAGGCTACGTTTCGGGCGTAGAACTTCAGCAGGACGGCTATAACGGTAAACTTTTGATTACTCTCAAATACGCAGGCAAGCAAAAGCCCGTTATCAACAGCCTTAAAAGAGCGTCCCGTCCCGGACTTCGCGTTTACGCGGACGTGGAAAATATGCCCAAAGTAATGGACGGACTCGGCATTGCCATTCTCTCCACCAACAAGGGTATTATGACCGATAAGCAGGCAAAGGCTCAGAACGTAGGCGGCGAAGTGCTTTGCTACGTTTGGTAAGGAGGTAATTTTATATGTCAAGAATAGGTAAATTACCCGTAGCTCTTCCCGCAGGCGTTACCGTAACCTTCGCAGACGGCGTGGTTACCGTAAAGGGCGGAAAGGGTACGCTCACCCAGAAAATCGTGGGCGATATCGATATTAAAGTGAACGGAGCCGTGGTTACCGTGGAAAAAACTTCGGACGCGGCAGGCACCGACGCAAAGCACGGTCTTTACCGCGCGCTGTTGCACAACATGGTAGTCGGCGTATCCGAGGGCTATTCCAAGTCGCTTAAAGTAAACGGCGTAGGCTGGAAGGTTGCAAAGCAGGGCAACAAGCTCGTTATGAACGTAGGCTTTTCCCACCCCGTTGAATTCGTTGAACCCGCAGGCGTGAAACTCGAATGCCCCGGTCCCAACGAAATCGTAGTAAGCGGCATCGATAAAGTTCTCGTAGGACAGACTGCGGCGGATATCCGCGCCGTCAGAGTTCCCGAACCTTACCACGGTTACGGCATCGCTTATAAGGATGAAGTAATCGAGCGCAAGGAAGGTAAGACGGGAGGTAAGGGCAAGAAGTAATCCCGCGCGCCTAACCGCGCGATAGGGAGAGAGCCGTCCTTAAAGCGGGACGCGCTTGCTCGAAGGAGACATTATGATTAATAAGATAGATAAAAACCAAGAGCGTTTGAGAAGACACGCGAGAGTGCGCAAAAAGATTAAGGGTACTTCCGAGACCCCCCGTCTCAGCGTTTACCGCAGCTTAAACCACATTTACGCTCAGATTATAGACGACGTTAAGGGAGTAACGCTTTGCTCCGCGTCCACTATGGAAAAGGACGTTAAGGCGAAAATCGCCAAGATGAACAAGACGGACGCCGCAAAGGAAGTAGGTAAAGCAGTTGCCGCAAAGGCAAAGGCTCTCAAAATCGAAAACGTCGTTTTCGACAGAGGCGGTTACATCTATACCGGACGCGTACAGGCAGTGGCAGACGGCGCAAGGGAAGCCGGACTTAATTTCTAAGGAGCGTATTATGGAAGAAAAGAAAGAAAGACCTGCAAGAAGAGATAACAGAAGAAGGCAGGAAGACGACGGCTTAATCAAAAAGCTCATTCAGGTAAACAGAGTATCCAAGACCGTTAAGGGCGGACGCAATATGCGTTTTGCGGCTTTGGTCGTAGTCGGCGACGGCAAGGGTTCGGTAGGTTTCGGAATGGCTAAGTCCAAGGAAGTTCCGGAAGCAATCGAAAAAGCCAACGCTCAGGCTAAAAAGAATATGAAGAAGGTCGCTCTTGCGGGAACTACTATCCCCCACGGTGTAATCGGTTCATTCGGCAGGGGTTCGGTTCTCATGATGCCTGCATCCGAAGGTACCGGCGTTATCGCGGGCGGTCCCGTCCGTGCGGTTATGGAAGCGGCGGGCGTTAAGGACGTAAGAACCAAGTCCCACGGCACTTCCAACCCCATCAACTGCGTTAAAGCTGCGGTTTGCGGACTTTACGATTTGAAGTCGCCCGAAGAAATTGCGGCAGCGCGCGGCAAAGACGTGAGCGAGCTGAGATAAAGGGAGATATTATTATGGTTAAAGTTACTTTAATAAAGAGTACCAACGGCGAAATCAAGTCCGTAAAGGCTACGGTTGCCGCATTGGGACTTTCCAAAATCCGCCAATCGAAGACCTTTGAAGAAACTCCCGCAAATATGGGACAGATTAAAAAGGTTGCTCACCTTGTAAAGGTTGAGCAGGTTTAAGGAGCAAGACATGAGAATTGATACGTTATCGCCCGCAGAAGGCGCAAAAATATCAAAGAAAAGACTCGGCAGGGGCATAGGCTCCGGTTTGGGCAAAACTTCCGGTAAAGGACATAAAGGTCAGTGGGCGCGTTCGGGCGGCGGAGTTCGTCCCGGATTCGAAGGCGGTCAGATGCCTTTGGCAAGAAGAATCCCCAAGCGCGGTTTCCACAACAAGTGGGCTACCGAGTACACCATTATCAACCTTAGCCAGCTTGCAAACGTACCCGCAGGCACCGTAGTCGATTTCGGTTACGTAAGACTTAACGGACTTGCAAAGGAAGTTAAAAATTCCGCAGGTCTTAAGGTTTTGGGTACGGGCGAGATAAAAGTTGCGCTCACCGTTAAGGCTGCAAAGTTTTCGGAAAGCGCGAAAGCCGCTATCGAAAAGGCGGGCGGCACCGTTGAAACGGTTTAATTGCCCAATTCAAATAAACGATACCGTAGCTCCTTGCGGGCTTTGCGGAAAGCAGGTTTATAATGTTTGAAACGATAAAAAATTGTTTTAAGGTGAAGGAAATAAGGAAGAAGATTTGGATTACCCTTTTACTTCTTCTCGCTTTCCGTCTGGGTTGCTATATCCCCGTACCGGGCATTAATCCCGAACAGTTCAAAACGGCGATTGAAGCAAACAGTTTCCTTAGCATAATGTCGTCCATAACGGGCGGTTCGCTTATGAACGCGACTTTGTTCGCGCTCGGCATAAGCCCGTACATCAACGCTTCCATTATTATTCAGCTTTTAACGGCGGGTATTCCCGCTCTGGAAAGGCTGTCTAAGCAGGGCGAAGACGGCAGAAAGAAAATCGCTCAGATTACGAGATACGTAACTATCGCGCTTGCAGTTGCTCAGGCGATAGGTATTATCGTAAACTTCGGCATTCAGGGCGACGCGTTGCGTCTTTCCATTTTCGGTTATTTCGAAGAAGGCACGAGCTTCGTTTCCGAAGTCGGCGCACAGGTAATGGCCGGCATATTCCTTACCGTAGTTTATACGGGCGGCGCAATGCTCGTTATGTGGATTGGCGAAAGAATTACCGAATACGGTATATCCAACGGTATTTCGCTTATCATCTTTACGGGTATTATCTCCACCGCGGGTCTTACCATTATCGCCAACCTTATCGACGGTTTCAAAGGCGAATACGTAAGGTTCTGGGAGCTTCTCGGGTTCGTTTTATTGACTATCGTCGAATTCGTAGCGATAGTTACGGTAGACTTGTCTGAAAGAAAGATTCCCGTTCAGTATGCGAAACAGGTTAAGGGCAGAAGAATGTACGGCGGTCAGTCGTCCGTCATTCCCATCAGAATAGCGGGTTCGGGCGTTATGCCTCTGATATTCGCGTTCGCGCTCATTTCCTTCCCGCAGATGATTATAAGCTTCGCGCTTCCTGCAGACCACCCTGCACAGGCCGGTATAGTGGAATGGTTCTCCGGCTCGGGCGCGTGGTACGGTCAGCTCATCTATATGATAGTGCTTTGCGCGTTAATCTTCGGCTTCGCGTTCTTCTACGCGTCGATGCAGTTTAACCCCGAAGACGTATCCAAGACCATTCAGCAGAACGGCGGATTTATTCAGGGTATCCGTCCCGGTAAGCCCACCGCCGATTATCTCAAGAAGATTAACAACAGAATAACGCTTTTCGGCGCGATTTATCTTTCGCTGGTTGCATTCATTCCGTCAATCCTTTCAATGGTGCTTGCGGGATTGAATATTGAAAACCTTTCGCTTTTGTCAGTGTTCTCCACGACGGGTATACTAATCGTAGTATCGGTCGCTCTCGAACTCGACAAACAGCTTGAAAGCCAGCTTATGATGAAGAATTACAAGGGATTCCTGAAATAAGAATTAACGGGGTAGTCGCAATGAATATCATTTTACTCGGTGCGCCCGGTGCGGGCAAAGGCACTCAGGCAAGCAAAATACAGGCGCATTACAATCTGTTGCATATTTCCACGGGCGATATATTCCGCGCCAACATCAAGGGCGGCACGGAAATAGGCAAGCTTGCCAAATCGTATATCGACGCCGGCAAGCTCGTTCCCGACGAAGTTACCTGCGATATCGTAAAGGACAGACTTAACTGGGACGACGCTAAAGACGGATATATGCTCGACGGGTTTCCGCGCAACGTATTTCAGGCAACCGAACTCGATAAGTTCGCTGAAATCGATTTGTGCCTTAATATCGACGTTGACGAAGCTCTGTTAATGGACAGAATTTGCGGCAGACGCGTTTGCTCCTGCGGCGAAAGCTATCACGTTTCGACGCTCAACGGCGCGACTACCTGCGCCAAGTGCGGTAAAGAGCTTTACCGGCGCGCGGACGACAATCCCGAAACTGTAAAGACCCGTCTCGATACTTACAAGTCGCAGACGGCTCCGCTCATCGACTATTACAGGGCGCAGGGCAAGCTTGCGACCGTGACGAGCGGCGAAATGTCTCCCGACGAAGTGTTCGGGCAGATTAAGAAAATACTCGATAAATGATTACTATAAAGAACGACGCGGAAATCTCGCTCATGCGTGAAAGCTGCCGCATAGCCAAGGAAACGCTTGACTTCGTAGGCAAAAAAATCCGCGCGGGAATGACCACGAAGGAAGTGGACGAACTCGTTTACAGGTATATCACTTCCTGCGGGGCGACCCCGTCGGAGCTCGGTTACGAAGGTTATCCCGCAAGCTCCTGCGTTTCGGTAAACGAAGTGGTCGTTCACGGTATCCCGTCGGACAGAGTTATTCTCGACGGCGATATCGTAAGCGTGGATATCGTTGCCGAAAAGAACGGGTATCACGGCGACGCGGCGAGAACTTTCCTTATAGGCGAAGTTTCCGAAGAAAAGAAAAAACTCGTAAAAGTTACGGAAGAGTGCTTTTTCAAGGCAATCGAAGGGCTTAAAGCGGGCGTGCCTTTATACGATATAGGTTACGCCGTGCAGACGCACGCGGAGAGCCACGGTTACGGAGTGGTAAGGGCGTTGACCGGTCACGGAATAGGACGTTTCATGCACGAAGACCCCGCCGTTCCCAATTACGGCAGAAAGGGCACGGGAATGCGCTTAAGGTCGGGTATGACCATATGTATAGAGCCTATGATTAACATGGGTACTTACAAGGTGAATATGGACCAATCGGGCGACGGCTGGACGGTAGTTACGGCGGACGGAAAGCCTGCGGCGCACTACGAAAATACAGTGCTTATAACTGAAAGCGGAGTGGAAATACTCACTTTATAAAGGTCGGATTATGAAAGTAAAAACCCCCGAAACGGGCGGGCTTTGCCAGAGTATTCAGGGCAGAGATAAAGGCAGGTACTATATAATAGTCAGCGTGAGCGGCGAAAGCGTTTTCGTTGCGGACGGCAACTTTAAACGGCTTGCAAGTCCCAAGAAAAAGAACGCCAAGCACCTGCGTTTCTTGCCCGAAAAAGCGGAAAACATAGCTTTGAAGCTTTCCGACGGCACGCTCGTTTTCGATACAGAAATTTACTCTGCGCTTAAAAATTACAATAATCCTAAACCCGCCGCAAAAGCTGACGGCGACGAAAAATAATCGACAGGAGTATCCTTAATGTCTAAAGACGACGTTATAGAAGCCGAAGGCAAGGTTTTAGAATGCCTGCCCAACGCAACTTTTAAGGTTAAGTTATCCAACGGTCACGTGATTACCGCGTATATTTCCGGTAAGCTTCGCCTTAACTATATAAGAATTATCGAAGGGGACAACGTAAAACTCGAAATAAGCCCCTACGATTTGACGAAAGGCAGAATAACCTGGCGTTCAAAAAATTAAAATTCACGAAAAATTAGGAGATTTATCATGAAAGTAAGACCTTCCGTAAAGCCCATGTGCGACAAATGCAAGGTAATTAAAAGAAACGGCAAAGTTATGGTTATCTGTTCCAAGAACAAGAGCCACAAGCAAAGACAGGGTTAAAGAGACTTTAACTGCGTTTTGCCCGCCAATCGCTTGCAAGACGATAAATTTTATGGTATAATTTACCATAAAGGTTTTTTCCGTCGAAAATGACGAGAATACGATTCCGTGTAAATTCTCCGCTCGCATTCCAAATTACTGAGCGGGGATTTAGTGCGGTTTATATACATTTTCATAAAAATTTTAAGGAGAAATAAATCAAAATGGCACGTATTGCCGGTGTAGATTTACCCAGAGAAAAGAGAGTCGAAATAGGACTCACCTATATCTACGGCATCGGTCTTAAAACCAGCCGTAAAATTCTTGCGGAAACGGGCGTTGACCCCGACACGCGCGTAAAAGATTTGGACGAGCAGACCGTATCCAAATTGAGAGAATATATAGACCACAACCTTAGGGTTGAAGGCGAACTCCGCACGGAAGTATCGCTGAATATCAAGCGTCTTATGGAAATAGGATGCTACCGCGGAATCCGTCACAGAAAGGGATTGCCCGTTCGCGGACAGTCCACCAAGACGAACGCAAGGACGAGAAAGGGTCCCCGCCGCACCGTAGCAAAGAAGAAGGGCGCGAAATAAGGAGAACTGAGAAATGGCAGCACAGAAAAAAACAACTACAACGAGAAAGCGCAGAGAGCTTAAAAAAGTTGACAGGGGTCAGGTGCATATTCAAAGCTCCTTCAACAATACGTTAGTAACCGTTACCGATATGCAGGGCAATGCGTTGAGCTGGTCGTCCGCAGGCAGTCTCGGTTTCAAGGGCTCGAGAAAAGGCACGCCGTTCGCGGCACAGCAGGCAACCGAAACCGCGGTAAAGGCGGCTAAGGAGCACGGACTCCGCTACGCGGAAGTTTACGTAAAGGGTCCCGGTTCGGGCAGAGAGTCGGCTATCCGCGCTATCGCGGCTTGCGACGTGGAAATCACGCTCATTACCGACGTATCCCCCATTCCCCACAACGGTTGCAGACCGCCCAAACGCCGCAGAGTATAAGGAGAGAAGGATAAATGGCAACTTATAGAGAAGCAAAATGCCGTCTTTGCAGAAGAGAAGGCGGAAAGCTGTTTTTAAAAGGCGATAAATGTTACAACGGCAAATGCCCGTTCGAAAAAAGACCCGTTGCTCCCGGTGCGCACGGACTTGCGTCCGCGAGAAAGAAGGTTTCCGAATACGGCAAACAGTTGCGCGAAAAGCAGAAGGTTAAGAGAATTTACGGCGTTCAGGAAGGTCAGTTCCGCGCGTACTACGAAAAAGCCGACAGAATGAAGGGCATAACCGGTGAAAATATGCTCTCGCTGTTGGAACGCAGACTTGACAACGTAGTATACCGTCTCGGCGTAGGCGTAAGCCGCGCGCAGGCACGTCAGCTCGTAAACCACGGTCACTTCCTTGTAAACGGCAAGAAAGTAAACGTACCTTCCTTTATCGTCAAAGTCGGCGACGTAATCACCGTAAAAGAAGTTAAATCGTCCAACAAATACTTCGAAAATCTCAAATCCGCCAAAGCGGGCGCAACCCCCAAGTGGCTTGAGTTCGATTTGGAAAAATTACAGGGAAAAGTTCTGGCTGTTCCCGCAAGAGAAGATATTGACAGTCAGATTGCAGAGCATATGATTGTCGAGCTGTACTCCAAGTAATTTCGGATAAAAAGGAGGAAGTTTTATGATCGAAATGGATATGCCCAAACTCGAAGTAGAAGAAAGCGAAGACCGTTCCTATGCGAAGGTCGTCGTTGAACCGCTTGAAAAGGGCTTCGGTCTTACGATAGGCAACTGCCTTAGAAGAATACTTTTGTCGGCACTCCCCGGAGCGGCGGCACAGGGAATAAGATTTCTCGACGGCAGTGTCAAGCATGAATTTTCGGCAATTAAAGGCGTCAAGGAAGACGTAACGGAAATAATTTTAAATATAAAGTCGCTTGCAATCAAAACTACCGTAACGGACAGCGATTACGTGAAAGTAGTTCACATTTACAAGGAAGGTCCTTGCGAGGTTAAGGCGGGCGATATCTCCGACGATGCGGAAATAGAGATTATCAACGCCGACCAGCATATCTGCACGGTTGACGAAGGCGGAAAAATCGATATGGAAATTACCATAGGGCGCGGCCGCGGCTACAGAGCTGCCGACCATACCCGTACGGAGCTTGTCGATTACATTCCCGTAGACAGCATTTATACGCCCGTCAAGAAAGTAAACTATTCGGTTGAAAACACCCGCGTAGGTCAGAATACGGACTACGACAAGCTTACTTTGGAAGTTTGGACTAACGGCGCGTTCGGCGCAAAGGAAATAGTTTCCCTTGCGGCTAAAATAATGCAAGACCATATCTCGCTTTTCGTTGACTTGTCCGATACCATAAAGGGACTTGACATTCTCGTTAAAAACGAAGACGACAAGCAGGCAAAAATTCTCGCGATGGCAATCGAAGATATGGACCTTTCGGTTCGTTCTTACAACTGCTTGAAGCGCGCAAACATTCACACGGTGGAAGACCTTACGAGAAAGACTGAAGACGAAATGTTAAAGGTGAGAAACCTTGGCAGAAAGTCTTTGGACGAAGTAATTCAAAAGCTGGAATCGTACGGACTTTCGTTATCTAAAAAGGAGGACTAACATATGCCCGGCAAATTGGGAAGAACGGCAGAGCAGAGAAAGGCTCTTTTAAGAAATCAGGCGTCCGAGCTGTTGTGGCACGGTAAAATCACCACCACCAAGGCAAAGGCTAAGGAACTGAAATCTTACGTCGAAAAAATAATAACCAAAGCGATTAAAGTATACGACGATAACGTTGAAATAGAAGTTAAAAAGACGGACAAGAAGGGTAAGGAAATTACCGAAAAGAGCGTAAAGGACAGCGCGAAAAAGCTTGCTGCCCGCCGTCTTATTATGGCTAAGCTTTACGACTTGCAGGAAGTTAAGCCTTTTTCGGAAAAGAAGTCCGACTTCAAGGCAAGAACGGGCGACGTTCAGCACCCGCTTATGGAAAAGCTTTTCAACGAAATCGCGCCCAAGTACGCGCAGCGCGCGGAAGAGCTCGGTCAGGGCGGCGGATACACGAGAATTTACCTTCTCGGTCAGCGTCGCGGCGACGGAGCGGAAGAAGCGATTATCGAACTCGTTTAATTATTTTTAATTCGAAACAAAACGGCGGATATTTCCGCCGTTTTTTATTTTAAGTTATCGTCTGTGAAAATTAAGTGAACAAAATTTTATAAACTTGTTGACATATTTGGGCTATATGATATAATATATTTATAAATAAAACAAAAGGAGTTTTTTATTATGGCAGCTAAAAAGGGCGATTATTTTGGTCTTAGCTACATCGTAAGCTTGATTCTTGCAATCATTCCCATCACGGCATGGATTTGCGGCATGATTACGAGATTTTCCGAAGGCAAAATCGTAGCTGGTATTATCCGTATTTTCGGCGGTTGGCTTATCTGGATTATTGACTTGATTTGCATGATTCTCAGCAAGCACATTTGCCGTATACTTCCCGTATAACGGAAAACAAAAAACGAAAAACAGCTCTGCGTGTGCAGGGCTGTTTTTTCGTTTAAAAGGCTTAAATTTTAAGCTCGTCGTAAATATTTCCGTCAAAATCTTTAAAGTAAAAGTTCTTTCCGTCTATCAGAATATATCCGTGGCGGCTGTTTTCTTTGGGGAGAGAAACCGACCCCGGATTAAGGTGAATAAACGCGCCTTTTTCCTTTAAAGGCACGTGGGTATGTCCCGTCAGATAAACTTCGCCTTTGCCCATAGGCGGTTCGGCTCTGTGACCGTGCGAAAGGTGCAAAGTCAAGCCGTCAAAGTAAACCGTGGCGTAGTCGGAAGAAATATTGAATGGCAAAACCATCTGGTCTACTTCACTGTCGCAATTCCCGCGCACGCAGATAATTTCGTCCTTTAACGGACCGAGCATTTCGACCACGCTTTTAGGCGAGTAACCGTCCGGTAACGGATTGCGCGGACCGTGATACAGTATATCGCCCAGCAACAGCAATTTTCCGGCGTTTTCTTCAGAGTAAGCGTTTAAAAGCTTTTCGCACCAGTACGCCGAGCCGTGAATATCGGAAGCTACGATTATTTTCATTTTAAAATTTCCTTTAATCTTTTTATTACGCCCATTTCAACGTTGGACGGCAGTTCGTTAGGAAAATATTTTTTGAGTCCCGCAAAGGCGTTTGCGGTAACGAACGGAGAGCCGCACGCCGAGAGCATCTCGAAGTCGTTCATATGGTCGCCGTAGGCTTCGCATTCGTCTCTGTTTATTTTAAGCTCGCGCATAAGCTCTTCCAACGCCCTTCCCTTGTGCGCCTGCGGGTTGGAAATATCCAGCCAGTCGTAGCCCGAAACTATCGTCCTTAGCCCCGTAATAGTTGGCGGAAGAATAATTCCGCCGTGTTCCGCGCAAGGCGGATATTCGTCCCAGACCGAAATTTTTACGGTGCCGACTTCGCCGGATATACTTTTGAGATTTTCCACCCTTTTACATACGGTGTAAGAATTTTTAACCGTCTGCACGAACTTCGGGTTGTCGTCCTGATAATAAGCGCAATCGGCGCAGGATAAAAGGGGGTAAAGCCCGTCCGCTTTACTTACCGCGTCAAGCGCGCGGACAACTTCGCGTTGCGGCATAAGATTGCTGTAAATGACTTTGCCGCCCCGCCATACCACGCCGCCGTTTTCTGCAATGATAGCTATTTTATCGAGTACGGGCTTGAAAATCTGCAACAGGTTTGGCAGCTGCCTGCCGCTCGCGGGCGCAAACGTTATGCCTTTTTCGTAAAGCCGTTCAATAAGATTGAAGGTTTCGTCCGGCAACACGCCGTGCGGCTTAAAGAGCGTTCCGTCCAAATCGGAAGCTATAAGTTTAATCATAAGCTAATTATACGCCAACCGCCGCCGTTTGTCAATTTAGGCGCGGGCGGCCGGATATTAATCGTCAGATAAGGGGCGAAAAAAATCTCAGCAAAAAGCGGTGCATTCTCTTCGCGTGCGAAAGCTTGCCGTGCGTAGCTTCCGCGGAAAGCGCGAGACATTCCTGAAAATCACGCTCCACGCAGACTGCGATATCGTCGCCGAAAACGACCCCCGCTTCGTAGTTGAAGTGGGTCGAGCGGAAGTCGAAATTGTAACTTCCTATGAACACCTTATCGTCGCAGATAACGCTTTTGGCGTGCATAAATCCGGGGGTGTATTCGTAAATTTTAACGCCCGAATATTTCATCGTGTGCGCAAACGCTTTTGAAACTTCAAAGGCGTATTTTTTATCCGGTACGTGCGGTATAATAACCTTTACGTCCACGCCCCGCCTTGCGGTAAAGGCGAGCGCCGCCGCCGTTTTATCGCTTAAACAGAAGTAAGGGGTGAAGATATGCACCCGCTCTTTTGCCGAGCTTAGCGCGCAGATAAGCGCGTCCTCGTAAAAGGAGCGGCGGGGCGGGCTGTCGTAAAAGGGCAGGCATACCCGTTTTTCGCTTTCGGCTCTGTCGGGAGCGGGCATCTCGTGAGAGCCGTGCCACATAGCCAGAAACATTCCTTCGAAAATTTTCGCCGCACTGCCCGAAACTGCGACGCCCGTATCCTTCCAGTACCCGTAGGGGCTGTTTACGTTTACGTATTCGTCGGCAAGGTTAAGCCCGCCCGTATACGCCGTTTTTCCGTCTATTACTATTAATTTACGGTGGTCGCGCAGGTTTAATTTAGAGTGCGCCAAGGGCAAAAGCTTGTGAAAAATTTTTATCTCTGCGCCGAGCTCTTTCAGCTTTTTAAAATCCTTTTTGCCCAGCCTGAACGCCGAACCCATACCGTCGAGAATAATTTTAATTTCCGCACCGTTTTCTTTCGCGGCTTTCAAAGCCTGAAAAAAGGTGTTGTATACGTGACCGCGCCCTATTATATAGAACTCCACGAAAACGCTCGTTTTAGCCGATTTAACCGTTTCTATTGCGGAATTAAAAAATTCGTTGCCGCTCTTGAAATATTTTGCCGAGTGGTAGCCCGCTTCCGCAGTGCCGCAACAAGCTCCCGCGGCAAGGGACAGTCCACCGTCGCGCGCACCCTTTACGGTAAGCACGCCGCACGGTTTGCTCTTTACCGACGCCAAAAGATAAACGAGAGCGCCCGCAACGGGTACCGCGGCTATGACCACGAACCATACGCATTTGACTTCGGGCGCGCCCGCGCGCGTGAAAAGCACAGTCGCGGATATGGCGGAGAGCAACCATATGAGCGCGAGAGCGGCGACTACGGGCAGAACGGAAGGGATATAAAGGCATAAAAAAATAATTGCGGCAACCTGCGCCGCAATTAAAATCAATATCCAAAAATTTAATTTCAGTAAAATATCGGGAAATTTGCGCATACGAATAACTGCGCAGGACTCAGATAATCATCTTTAAGATAGTCAGCTTGTTGCGTTTTGCGGCGGGATTTTGGCATCTGTCGGCAAGTATTGCGGCAGGGTCGAACTCCGTAAGCACTTCCTTTTCGAAACGGTTTACGTCAACCGCGCCGTGTACGAGCATATTTATAACTGCGTCGGTATAGCCGTACGCGTTGGAAACGCCCGTTACGGTAAGGTTCTTTTCAAGCACGTCGTTTGCGGAAATCATTGCGTTTATAGCCGAATTACAGCTTATTACCAGCGTTTTCTCGTTGCCTACCAGCCTTGCCGCCGTAGAAACGGGCATACGCGAAGCCGCGCAGTATATCGCCGCGTCGCACATATTGCCGCCCGTAGCTCCCATAACGTTCTTTATAAGGTCGTCGTCGGCCGCAAACGAATAGAACACGCCGTAATTTTTCGCCCTTTCGAGATTGGCGGGGTTATTGTCAATCAGAATGGGTATAACCTTGTGATAGAGCAGTACCTGCGCCGTTATTATCCCGTCGAAATCGCCGCCTATTACGGCAACTCTCTGTCCTGCGGAAAGATTAAGTTTATCGTAAATATTTTCCGCAATTCCTACGTTTTCTATGCACAGCGCGTGAATATCGTCCACCGAATCGGGCAGGGGCGCAACTTCGGTATATTCGCACACGACGAAATCGCGCATAAACCCTTCGAAATCTTTCCCCGCGGAAAGGTACGAAAGGCAATCTTTTTCCTTGCCGCTCCTGCATGCAAGGCATTCTCCGCACGCTCTCGTAGGCTGAAAATAGACGCGAGTGCCTTTTTCCACCCCGTAGCAGTTTTCGCCCGCTTCGGTAACTATACCTATTGCGGCTCTTCCGGGGATTGCGGGGTAACGCGTCTGAATGGTTCCGTTAAAAAGCAATTCGTCGAATTCGGTTAAAAGCAGATGCGAAACCTTAACTTTGACTTGCGTGGGGGAAGGATTGGGAACGGTTTGCGGCTCGTTTACAAGCGTTTTGCCGGCTTTTAAAATCCAACTATCCATAACTTACTTGCCATTATACGCTATTCGTCGCATTTTTGCAACTAAAAACGCCAAAAAATAACCCGCGGCAATTTCCGCCGTTATTTTAATAAAAATTGTTTTCCTGCGGGAAAATCGATTGACTATAAAAAATTCTTGTTATATAATAGTAAAGCTAACGAAGATACAAGGTAGGTGAAGGTTATGAGACCCGAGATACATCCCGAATACCACGAAGTTACGGTAACGTGCGCATGCGGAGCTACGTTCACGACGGGAACGACCAAAAAGGTCGATACTTTAAAGGTTGATATCTGCAATAAGTGCCATCCTTTCTTTACGGGCAAACAGAAGTTGGTTGATACCGGCGGCCGAGTAGAGAAGTTCAACAAAAAATACAATCTTTAAAAAATTGCAAGCTCCAAAATCCTTTGGAGCTTGTTTGCTTTAAAAAATATTGCGGAAAAACCGCGTCGCGCGGCAAAAAATTTCGTATAGGGCGGCAATGGCTGAAAAAGAGAAAAAGCAAAAAACTAAAAAGTGCGGAACGTATATAGGCGGTCAGGCGGTTCTCGAAGGCGTTATGATGATGGGCAAAACGTGTATGGCAACCGCCGTACGCGACCCTAACGGCGAAGTACAGATTGAAACCAAGCGTCTCAATAAGAGCGCGGGCGTGAAAAGGGCAAGTAAAATTCCTTTCGTACGCGGGGTTGTCAATCTTATAAGCTCGCTTGTTTTGGGTACTAAAACGCTCATGCGTTCGGCTGCGGTTTACGGAGACGACGAAGAAGAAGGCGGCAAATTCCAAAAATGGCTTGCCGAAAAATTCAAAGTCAGTGCGATGGACGTTCTGGCGTGGATTTCTACTTTTTTGGGCGTCGTGCTTGCGCTGGGTATATTTATCTTTTTGCCGAGATTTTTAAGCGATATAATTATGGGGCTTATCCCCGAGCAGAGCGCGGCGGACTTCAAGTGGCTCGAGTTCGTGCTTCTGGGAGTTTTCAAGCTTGCGATATTCGTCGCATATTTGGGCATTATTCTGCTTTTAAAGGATATCCGCAGGCTTTACCAGTATCACGGCGCGGAGCATAAGACGATAAACGCGTACGAACGCGGCGTAGAGCTTACTCCCGCAAAGGTCAAGGAATGTTCGCGCATACACGACAGGTGCGGCACTTCGTTCCTTTTCATAGTTTTATTCGTAAATATAGTTATAATTTCGCTCGTAACCTGGGCTTTCCACCAATACGTATTCACGGTAGATAATTCCGTGGCGAAGTTTTTCATAAATCTGGGCATAGAACTCGTATTGTTGCCGCTTATAGCGGGCGTTTCGTACGAAATTTTAAAATTTTTAGCTAAATTCGACAATAAGTTCGTGGCTATATTCAAAGCTCCCGGTATGCTCTTACAAAAGACGATGACCACGCGCGAGCCGGACGAAGATATGATTGAAGTGGCAATAGCCGCGTTTAACAAGGTGCTTGAAATGGACGCAGACCAGAGTATTCCCGAAACTTCTTTCGTTACGGGCGGAGTAACCGCGAAAATGCTTGAAGAAACTAAAAAACGGTTTGCCGAAAACGGCATCGACGAGAGCGACGCGGAGTGGATTTTCTCCATAGTTTTAGGCGCAAAACGCAGCGAGCTTGATGATATACCTACGATTAAGCCTTCCGAGAGCAAGAAAATACGCGAGATAGCAGCGGAAAGGCTTACGGGCAGACCGCTGTGGTATATAATAGGCGACACCGAGTTTTACGGCTGTACGATAAAGGTTGACGAGCGCGCGCTTATTCCGCGCCCCGAAACAGAGCTTCTCGCCGAAAGCGTTGTAAAGAGCGCGGAAAAGGGCGATAAAATTCTGGATATGTGCACGGGTTCGGGCTGTATTGCCGTTTCGGTGGCAAAGGCTCTCGCGGATAAGGGCGTAAGCGTTACCGCCGCGGATTTGTCGGACGCGGCAATTATGCTCGCAAAGGAAAACGCGGAGCTTAACGGCGTGAGCGTAAGCTTCGTGCAGAGCGATATGTTTACCAACGTACGCGGAAGATTCAATATAATCGTGTGCAATCCACCCTATATAAAGAGCGGCGAAATACCCTATATACAAAAGGAAGTGCGCGAATACGAGCCGCGCGTCGCGCTCGACGGCGGGGAAGACGGGCTTGAATTTTACCGCCGCATAGCCGCCGACGTAAAGAGCTATCTTGCAAAGGACGGTATGCTTATCATGGAGTGCGGGGAAGGGCAGGCAAACGATATTTTACAGATATTCCCCAAACGCGACTACGCGATAGTTCTCAAGGACTTGTCGGGCGTAGACCGTTTCGTAAAAATCGTATTTTAAAAAAGCGTTAAAAAACGGCGGTAAAGCCGTTTTTTGATTTTGATATGGAAATTGAGTTATGTCTAAAATGATTGCGAAATTAAAGGATATATACGCCCGTTACGAAGAGCTGTCCGAAAAGATGAGCGACCCCGCAGTAATTGCCGACACCGCGGAGTGGACTAAGATTGCAAAGGCTCAGTCGGAAATAGCGGAAACTGCGCAAAAGTACGCCGAGTACGCCGAGTGCGAGCGGCAGTCCTTACAGGCGGAAGACGCTTTAAAGACGGAAACCGACCCCGAAATGCGCGAGCTTTTGCAAGCCGAGATAGAAGACTGCAAGGACAAGCTTGCGGCTATGACGGACGAGCTTAAAATTTTACTTCTTCCCAAGGACAAGAACGACGACAGAAACTGTATAGTGGAAATACGCGGCGGCGCGGGCGGCGAAGAAGCGGCTCTGTTCGCCTACGAGCTTTACAGAATGTATCTCAACTATTGCGAAAGGCACCGCCTTAAAGTCGAAGTAGTGGATATAAACGAGACGGAGCTGGGCGGGCTTAAGGAAGTCGTATTCAACGTGAGCGGCAAGGACGCGTATAAACAGCTCAAATTCGAGAGCGGCGTGCACCGCGTCCAGCGAGTGCCCGAAACGGAATCACAGGGGCGCGTGCATACTTCCACCGCCACCGTGGCAGTTCTTCCCGAAGCGGAAGACGTGGAAGTGGAAATTAAGGACGAAGATATACGTCTGGACGTATACCGCTCTTCGGGCGCGGGCGGACAGAAGGTAAACAAGACGGAAACGGCTATCCGTATTACCCATTTCCCCACGGGCATAGTTGTTACCTGTCAGGACGAGAGAAGTCAGCTTAAAAATAAGGACAAGGCGTTTAAGGTATTGCGTTCAAGGCTTTACGATTACTACAATTCGCAGAACCGCTCGGCATACGACGAACACCGTAAAAGTCTCGTCGGCACGGGCGACAGGAGCGAGCGTATACGCACTTACAACTTCCCGCAGGGGCGCGTGACCGACCACAGAATAGGGCTTTCGCAGTATAACCTTACCGAGTTCATAATGGGCGATATCGAGAGTATGATTGAAGCGTTGACCATAGCCGACCGCGAAGCGAAACTTGCGGGCGAAGAATAAACGCTGTTGACAGAAATTGCGACAGGTAGTATAATGAAGATATGAAACGCAATCAATCAGCAGAAGATTATCTTGAAGGTATCTTGCTTTTATCCCGCGAGAGCGAGTTCGTGCATCGCGTGGACTTAGCGAGAAAAATCGGGGTTTCCCAGCCCGCCGTTCAGAAAGCCGTTAAAATTTTACAGGCGGAAAGCTTAGTTGAGTGTGACGGGCTTCACATTTATCTCACGGCTAAGGGCGCGGTTTACGCGGAGGAAATTTACGAAAGGCATTGCGTTATCCGCGAGTTTCTGGCTTTACTCGGCGTAAATTCGGACGATGCGGAAGCGGACGCGTGCGAGATGGAACACGTTGTTTCGTCGGCTACTTTCGAAGCGATAAAAAAATTCGTTGAAAATAATAAAAAATGAACCGGCTTTTTTAAGGTGTATCTCATAGGGATTAAAGCAAGGATATTAAAATTGACCTTGCTTTTTTATTACGGTTTTGCTATAATATAATTGAGATAAACGGTAATTTAGTATTGCGGAAAGGAAAATAAAAATGAAAGATAAAGAAATGACTTTTGAAGAAAAGTTGAACGTAATGGAAAAATTCGGTCTGCAAAAAGAGTGGGCGAAGTGGGAATTGAAACAGGAAAACGAATATTTTGCCGTTCTTCCTTCTTTCCGTTTTCTGAAGCCGATTAGCGACCACCTTGAATTTCATAGGGGCGGCTTTGCTGATATGATAAAAAAATATCAAGAGCAAGGCGTCCTTGACGAAAGATTTCCCGAAGTAGCCGCTTTGATAAAAGAAGGCGCTTCGATAGAAAGCATAGAAAAGTTTGCGTTTGAAAGAGTGCAAGAAGCCGTCGAGTGCATTTTGTACCAACTCGGCGACCAGGAGTCCGCAGAATGC
>CAJTLF010000018.1 GCA_910577555.1 uncultured Christensenella sp.
CTTTCTAAAAGGTTTGTAGTAAAAAGCTCTCGAACATATCGTTCGAGAGCTTTTGTCCTTGCTTGAAAGTATAACTCTTAATAATTTAGTTTTTTAATTCCCTATGGGAAGCGCGCTTTTGCCCGCCTTTTTTAATTTTACCGTTTTAGTAGCCACTGCTCTGCGGAAAGCCGCGTCGTGTTCAACGAATAGCATCGTCGGTTTAAACTCGCATATGAGTTTTTCTATCTGTATCCGGCTGAAAATATCTATATAGTTGAGCGGTTCGTCCCAGATATAAATATGGGCGCGTTCGCAAAGGCTTGCGGCTATTAATACTTTTTTCTTCTGCCCCTGCGAAAAAGCGGAAATATCACCTTCGAACTGCGACTTTTCAAAGCCCGTCTTTGACAGAATAGCTTTAAAAAGACTTTCGTCTATACCGCGCTCTCTTGCATAATCGGAAAGGTTCCCGCTCAATCCTTCCGCCGATTGCGGAACGAAAGATATTTTCAAACCCGAACCGAGGGTTACCGCACCCACCCGTTCGATTTTTTCACCGACGATAAGCTTTAAAACTGACGATTTGCCGCTACCGTTACCGCCGTCGAGTGCAACCCGTTCGCCGCGCGACAGACTGAAAGTCAAAGGCTCGAAAACGGCGTTATCACCGTAATAAATTTGCATATCGCATACGGAAAGCAACTTTTCCGTTCTGTATTCGAGCGGATTCAGCTTTAATCTTTCTTCCGTCTCCACGTTTTGCAGAAGTTGACTTTTCTGTTCGGCGGCGCGCATAAATCTGTTTTCGGCAGACTTTGCACGCTGCATCATCTTCGCCGCCTTGTGCCCGACGAACCCCTTATCCTGCTTTAAGCCCGAGCTTGCCTTGCCGTATTTGGATTTTTCAGTTTTGTCCGCCCACACCGCAGTACGAGCCGCCGTTTCTTTAAGCTTTGAAATATCGCGTTGCAATCGCTCGTTCTGAGTTGTTTCAAACGCCTGACGCCTTTTAAAATTTTCAAACCACACCGAAAAATTGCCACTCGTAACTTCAATATTCTTTCGGTTTATCGCCAGAATATGGTCTACGCACCCGTCAAGAAAATCTCTGTCGTGAGAAACGAGAATAAAAGATTTTTTTCTGCGGAGATATTCCGCCACCGCACGCCGCGCTTCGCCGTCAAGATGATTGGTCGGCTCGTCTATGAGCATAAAATCATTTTCGTTCAAAAACAGTGCGGCAAGTAAAATTTTCGTCTGTTCTCCGCCCGAAAGAGTATCGAACGGACGGTAAAGCAAACCTTCGTCCACGCCAAGCAGAGAAAGCTCGCGATAAATACGCCACTCTTCCGCATCCGTATTTATTCCAAAAACGACTTCACGGGTCAAACGGGTTTTATCTTTAACTTCAAACGGAAAATAAACGAATTTTACGCCCGAAGATATTTTACCTTCATACTCGTACTTACCCGCAAGCAAATTCAAAAAAGTAGTCTTGCCCCTGCCGTTTCTGCCTATCAACCCGAGTTTCCAATCGGTGTCAATCTGAAAACTTGCGTTTTCAAAAATTTCACCGTAGCCGCCGTAATAAGAAAAACTTAAATTTTTAACGTCGATTAAAGACATACAACACCCCTTTTACGCAAAAAAAAGTTATGAGAAAAGTAATCTCATAACCTTGAAATTCAAAATATAAAGTAAACTTTCCCGCTAAAAGCAAACCCGACGAAAACCGCGGGCTTACCGTTATTTAATTCAGCAAGAAAGTATCTCCATTGCGCACCTTTATTTTTATTTAACGGTATTATACCTTTTTTTCGCCCGTTTTGCAAGCAATTTTTCAACCGTACCGATTTTAATTTGATTTTAGTCGATTTACCCGTTATAATTTTAACGATTAAAGCGTTAAAGGACAAAATCGTGATTATCAGAAGAGCGACGGAAAAAGATATAAGCGGAATTATAAATCTTTTATATCAGGTTTCCAAAGTGCATTACGAGTGCCGACCGGACATATTCGAACCCGACACTAAAAAATATTCCGCAAACGAAATTAAGGAAATCCTTGAAGATTATTCCAGACCGATATTCGTTGCGGCGGACGAAACCGGCAAAGTTGCGTGTTACTGCTTTTGCGTAATTCAACGGAACGGCGGCGGAGTGTTGAAAAGGTTTAAAACACTTTATATCGACGACCTGTGCGTTGACGAAAGCTTGCGCGGAAAAGGTATCGGCGGGGCGTTACTCGATTACGCCACAGCGTTTGCAAAAGCGGAAAAATGCCACAATATTACGCTTAACGTATGGGTTGGAAACGACGCGGCAATTTCTTTTTACGAAAACAAGGGACTTACGCCGCAAAAAATCGTATTGGAAAAAAAGTTGTAAATAATTTAAAAAACGGGGTTACGACCCCGTTTTTTGCTTTTTGCTCTTTAATTTTTTTACCGAAGTGCGGTGTTCTTCGCCCGCAAGAAGCTTGTAAACGTTCTTTCTGTGCGCGCCCCAGGTTAAAATATTTATCATTAAAAGAATCATTAAAAGGCTTATAACCCAAGGATTTAACAGCATATCCGAATATCTTGCGACTATTATGCCCGCCTGCCAGATAGTAAAACCCGAAACGCCTATGAGCGAACCCATACTGCCCCACTCCGTCAGCGCAATGTAGGTATATATAAGCACGAGCCCCAGAACCGCGATGGGAAGATACCACCATACCCAAACCTGCGGCTCGCACGGCAACGCAAGCACGAAAAGACCGAGCGTCGACGCTATACCCTTGCCGCCCTTAAACTTCATCGTAACGGGAAAAATGTGTCCCATGATTACGAATACGCCGCAAAAATAACGGATAAAATCGCTTACGAACACGCCGCCGACTATTCCGCCGTCAATATCGACTATCGCAGAACCCGCAAAAACGTAGTTGCGGAATACAGCCCAACCGATAATTGCGGGTATACCGCCCTTTACCGCGTCCAGAACGAAATTTATAACGCCAATTTTAAGCCCGAAAGTGCGGGTCATATTCATAGTGCCGGGGTTACCGCTGCCTATATTGCGTATATCCGATTTTTTAAAATGCGAAATTATTACGGCAAAATTGAAGCAGCCTATAAAATAGCAAACTACGGCGCACAACACCAGCCAATACCATAAGTCGGAAAAAAGTATTTCTTTCATTCGCCGCCGTTCTCCCTTACTATTATTTTTATGGGCGTACCCGAAAAATCAAAATTCTTTCTTATTACGTTTTCCAAAAACCGCTCGTATGAAAAGTGCAGAAGGTCGGTTGAATTGACCTTTAAAACGAAGGTTGGCGGAGCGACTGCGACCTGTGAAGAATAATAAACCTTTAATCTTCTGCCGTTATAAGAAGGCGGTTCGTTCGCGCGTACCGTATCCGAAATCAAATCGTTTAAAGTTCCCGTGGGAACGCGGAAACGGGAATGAGCGTATACTTCGTCTATGAACGAAAAAATCTTTTCCGCACGCTGACCCGTCTTTGCCGAGATGTAAATCGATTTGAAATAATCCATAAACTTCAAATCTTCGGAAAGCTTAGCCTGAAATTTGTTTATGGTGTTGGTGTCCTTTTCTATCAAATCCCACTTGTTCATTACTATGAGCGACGGTTTACCCTGCTCGTGAACGAACCCTATAATTTTGGTATCCTGTTCGGTAAGCCCTTCCGAGCTGTCCACAACGAGTAAACATACGTCGGCGCGGCGCACGGCGTCGTAAGCGCGGAGCTGGGAATAATACTCTATACTGTCGTCCACCCTGCTCTTTTTGCGTATACCCGCAGTATCTATTACGGTGTAATTCTTTCCGCCGTAGCTGAGCGCGGTATCGATAGCGTCGCGCGTAGTTCCCGCTATATCGGTTACTATCGAACGCTCGAAACCAAGCAGTCTGTTTACAAGGCTTGATTTGCCGGCGTTGGGCTTACCCACGACGGCTATTTTAATACTGTCGTCTTCTTCAATGTCGCCCTTTTCAAACCAGCTTACCGCTTCGTCGAGAACGTCACCAATACCGGTGCTGTGTTCTGCCGAAACGGCGTAAGGTTCGCCCAAGCCCAAGGAATAGAACTCGAAAATTTTCTCTTCGGAATATTCGTCAATTTTGTTTACGACGAGAATAACGGGTTTTTTACTGCGGCGGAGCATTTCCGCAACGTCGTAGTCGGACGAAGTGAGACCTTCCCTGCCGTCAACGAAAAATAAAATTACCTGAGCGGTCTCAATCGCAACTTCCGCCTGTTTTTTTATTTCGCGCCACATTACGTCTTCCGAGCGCATCTCTATGCCGCCCGTATCGACCATCGTAAAGGGCTTGCCGCGCCATTCGCTGTCGGCATAAAGCCTGTCGCGGGTAACGCCCGGTCTATCTTCCGTTATTGAAATTTTTTTACCGGCAACCTTGTTGAAAAAAGTGCTTTTACCAACGTTAGGTCTGCCGACGATTGCTATCAAAGGATTTGCCATAGTTAAATATATTATAAATTAACAGAAGTAATTTGTAAAGAAAAACCGCACGAAAAAAACTCCGGCGTTACGGTATATTACATACGTATTAAAGCCAGGGTAGTTTTATCGTTCTTGCTTTTTTATTACGGTTATGCTATAATACTTCAATAAACGGTTATTTAGAGAATAATGTGGTCTGTTACCAAATAATTTATCAGAATCAAAAAATCTGGATTTGCTGTGAGGTGTTTGTCATGAAAAGGAATATTGAGTATATACAGCTATTTATGGAATACGAATCTGATGATTTACCGATGGTATATTTTTATGAAGTCGATTTGAATGATGACCGTTTTGCGCTTAGAGAGATAGAAATCTTTGCAGACAGGACAGTAAAGATTGATAAGGACCCCTATTGTGATGTCATAGAAGCATGTCCAATCCCAACCGTTGATGAATTGAACGCAAAGGTATGGGGAGATGGCTTTTATGCAACGATTATTTCCAAAGAAGAATTTGACGAAATATGGAATACCGGAATTTATAACGGAAGCCTGACAGCTACTTAAATTTCAATTTATCTTTATAATCATCAATAAAATATAGCGCACTGAACTTCGCAAACGAAGTTCAGTGCGCTATTTCTTTGCCCATAAGAAAATTCCTATAACAGATACCCTTACGGCGGAGTTTATAATCTTTTAAAACGCAAGGTTGATTCCTACAAGTCCGAGCACCAACAGTATTACAGCTACCCAGAAAAACGCCTTGTATACCGTCTTTTTGCCACGCACGTATTTGTAAGCGGGAATTATAACGGCAATTAAAAGAGCTATCTGAGATATGGTGCTTAATACCCCGACTACTCTGCCTGCCCAGTCCATAGGCACGCCGCACTTTGCAAGCAACGAGATAACGAAGGACACGAGCGCGACAACCGCCGCTATTACCAGTCCCCAGAATGCGCAGAACTTGATAATATCGTTGTTGGAAGTAGTAGTCGTCGTTGTGGTTTTCTTTTTATTTGACATAAGAAATCTCCTTAAATTTTATTTCGGGTAAATTATACCAAGGTACAGATAATTTTGCAAGCGTTTAACCGAGTTTATTCAGGACGGCTTGAAAATAATCGGGCAACGGAGCTTCAAAATACATAACTTCTCCCGTGCGCGGGTGGGTAAGCTGCAACCGCCAGGCGTGTAAAAGTTGACCGTTAAGGTTGAATTTCTGCTTTTTTATTCCGTAAACGGGGTCGCCTACTACGGGATAGCCCAAATGACGGGCGTGTACTCTTATCTGATGAGTTCTGCCCGTGTGCAAATCGAAACGGCACAGAGTAAAACCCTTTTCATATCTTTTTAAAACTTCGTAATCGGTTACCGCAAGTTTACCTTTTGCAGGTTCTACGACAGCCATTTTTATTCTGTCTTTGGGGTCGCGCCCGATATACGTCGTAACCGTGCCGCGGTCGTTCTTCACAATCCCCTCCAACAGCGCGAGATAAGTACGTTTACACGATTTATTCTCTATTTGCGCCGATAAACTCAGGTGCGCCGCGTCGTTTTTGGCAACGACGAGAAGTCCCGAAGTGTCCTTGTCTATCCTATGCACTATGCCGGGGCGGATAACTCCGTTTATTCCGCTCAGGTTGTCAAGCCTGTATAAAAGCGCGTTGACGAGCGTGCCTTCCGTAACGCCGTTACCCATATGCACGGTCATACCCTGCGGCTTGTTCACGACTGCAATATCTTCGTCCTCATAAACAATATCGAGCGGAATATTTTCGGGCTTTGCCGTATACTCAACCGCATCCGGCAAAGTAACTTCCGCCGACGCACCCGCAGTAACGGACTGCGAAGCTTTTACCGTTTTGCCGTTAATCTTAACGAACCCGCCTTCGAAAAGTTTTTTTACCGACGAGCGGGTGTAACCGCTTAAATTTTCGCTTATAAAAATATCCGCGCGGGAATAATTTTCCTGCGCGTCAAACGTCTTTACCGTCATCTTTTTCTTCCGTTATTTCATTTTCAACCGCAATTTGTTCCTGCGTTTCGCCGCTTTCCGTATCTAAGTTTATCGCGTTTTCTTCCTTTTTGCTCTCTTCTTCCGCCTTTTTCGCCGCCTGAGCCGCCTTGGCGGTTTTGGTAAGCGGGATTACCGCGAACTCGTTTAAAAACATAAGGTCTAAAACGGCGAGAATCGCGCCGAGAACTATCCAGAAATCGGCAAAGTTGCAAAACGCCATTCTGCCGAAAATATTCAAACCGAACCAGTCGCGTACCTGAAAGAGCATTATTCTGTCGACGAGATTACCCACCGCGCCCGAAATAAGCAGAGAAACCGCAACTTTTAAAACGATAAAACGGTTAGGCAAAAATATAAACGCAAATATCAGAACCGCAAGCAAAACGAAGGTAAGCGTGATAAAAATAGGCTGACCTATAGCGGGGTTATCGTCCAAAAAGCTGAACGCGCAGCCCTGATTGCGGATTCCCGCCTTAATCTCGATAAAATTCGGAATAATGGTTGCGTTCCACACGAATTTTTCTTCAAGATATTTTGTTACCAAATCGGAAGCGATAAGTACGGCTATCGCCACGAGCAAAATTATACTCAGCTTGCCGAAATGGGGTTTTAACTTATCTTTTAACATACGATAATATAATAACCTAAAACCACTGCGTTTGTCAATTAAGCGCGGGTGAAAAGGGTGTGATAACAGTAAAAACCTTGACGAATTTAAGGGAATAAAAAAGCGTCGCCCGTTTTTTTGGGCGACGCCGAATTAAATTACTGTTTTGCAAAGCCAAGGCTTATCAAAATAGCTTTATCCACCTGCGACATCGTCGTTTCGTTAAGTTCGCCTATCCTTTCCTTCAGCCTGCGTTTATCCAGCGTGCGAATCTGTTCCAATAAAATAACCGAATCGCGCACGAGCCCGTAAGCCGAAGAAGGCAGTTCAATGTGAGTGGGCAGTTTGGCTTTATTAATTTTGCTCGTAACCGCCGCCGCGATAACGGTGGGCGAATATTTATTGCCCACGTCGTTCTGCACCACGAGAACGGGTCTTATACCACCCTGCTCGCTTCCCACTACGGGCGACAAATCGGCGTAGTAAAGCTCTCCGCGCTTAATCGTCATAATCAACCTCTCCAAGGCAGGGTATAATTCATTATATGTACTGCCCACGATTAATATTGACAGACGAAACGAGTTTTATACTCTTTTAATACAATTTAAACACGTACAGATTGAGAAAAAGGAAACCGTAATAAGCGATTAAAGCCACGAGCATAATTACGCCCGCAACGCGGGTTATGGATTTACTTTTACCCCAGCACGACGCAAAGAGAAGAATTGCCGCGGCAAGACCTACCAAACCGCTGACTATGCCTTCGGTAGTAAATTCAAGCCCGTTAGCTCCCGTGCAAAGCGCGCCGACGCCGCCTATGAGCAGAATATTAGCTATATTACTGCCTATTATATTGCCCGTGGCTATTCCCACGTCACCCTTGCGGGCTGCGGATACCGAAGTTACGAGTTCGGGAAGTGATGTTCCGAAAGCGACTACCGTCAAAGCGACTATTTCGGGACTTATTTTAAATACGTCGAGCGCGATAAACTGCGCGGAAGATACTACGAGTTGCGCCCCGCCGACAACCATACCCAAACCTATTACGGTAAGCAGTATTAAAAACCAGACTTTTTCCTTTAAATTTTCATACCCCGCCTTTATTTTTTGCCACTTCGTTTCGGGAGCGCGGTCGGTTGCATTGTCGCCGTCGAAGGTTGCCGCAACCGCAGTCGCCTGCTCTAACGCTACTTTGGACTGACGCTTTGCAAGCAGGATATTATATACCATAAACAGCGCGTAAATGGATAAGAGAATCAGTCCCTCCCACCAGGTAAACACGTTGTCGAACGCGCCCAAAAGCACGAACAGCGCGCTTGCGAGCATAAGGCATGGCAAATCTATTATGCGGGTAGTCTTTTCAACGGGCAACTTGCATATTACGGCGGAAAGCCCCAGAATGAGCAGAATATTTATTATATTGCTGCCGAGTATGTTGCCGACGATAAGCTCTCCGTTACCTGCAAACGCGTCCATCACAGTAACGGCAAGTTCGGGCGCGGAAGTGCCGAGCGCGACTACCGTGACCCCGATTATAAAGGTGGAAATTTTAAGTTTTTTCGCTATTCCGGATGCGCCGTCCACGAAAAAATCCGCCCCCTTCACCAAAAGGACGAAACCCAAAAGCAATAAAAATACGTTTAAAACTATTTCTCCCGCCATACTACACCTTTTTATATTTTGTGCTACGCACCGTGCGTTTATTCTTATATAAAAATAAAGACTTCCGGCTTAAATAATTTTAAGCCGAAAGTCTCGTTCCTTATCTCACGAAGGGGTCGCGGCACGATTTTAAAATCGGGGTCTGTTGCCGCAAGCCTCATAACTACTCCCTTTCAACGGATTTAATATAACAGATAAAATTTACCGTGTCAAGCGCGTGACGGCAAAATGCAGATTTTTTATTATATCCTGCGCGGTGGCGCAATAATCGCCCTTTTCTTCCGACGCGATTTCCGCCGCAACGCCGAGCGAAATACTTGCCGCAACCGCGCCTTCGAACGGGTCAAGCCCGCGAGCCAGAGTTCCGCACAAAAAACCGGCAAGGATATCGCCGCTGCCGCCCTTTGCAAGAGCCGTAGTTCCGCGGGCGTTGAGAGCGACGCGCCGTCCGTCGGTGATTACGCTCGTTGCGGATTTTAGCAAAACGGTAACGCCGTATTCTTCGGCAAATTCCTTTGCGTGCATTACGGGATTTTTTAATATTTCTTCCACAGGCAAACCCGTAAGACGGGAAAATTCGCCGATATGCGGGGTAATTATAACTTTACACTTCTTTCGTTTTAACGCGGCTACGCCGTACTTAGAAAGCGAATTTAACGCGTCGGCGTCAAGCACGAGCTTGCCTGAATATTCGTCCAGAATATTTTTTATCAGATTGTATAATTCTTCGCTCACTCCCGAGCCGCAACCCACCACGATAGCTTCTGCCGATAAGTCGGGGCGTTCGTTATAAATTATCTGCGGAAATTTAACGACCATTGCGTATTTCAGTTTTTCGTCCGTTGCAAGCTTGAGAAAACCGCAGCCCGACTGTAACGCCCCTTGCGCGGAAAGCACCGCCGCGCCGCAATACGCTTTACTTCCGCAATAGAGCTGTGCCGTACCGTAAGTTCCCTTGTGCGAATTTCTGCGCCTTTCGGGAAATAGTTGCGCCATATATGCGGGGTAATTCACCTGCGCGTAATTCTTTTCGGGACAAACGATGCCGATATCCCGCTTTATAAGTTTGCCGCAAAAGTCAATTCCGTCGTTTAAAAAGTGACCGAATTTGAACTCGCCTATCGCAACCGTTAAAGCGGCTTTAACCGCAACGCCCGAAATAAGACCGCTATCGCCGTTTAGCCCGCTCGGAATATCTGCTGAAACGACTACCGCTTTTGCGGAATTGATTTGGTTTATAACCGTGGCGTATTCGCCGACAACTTCGCGCGCAAGTCCCGTACCAAAAAGACAGTCCACGATAATTGCCCCGCATATATCACGCGAATAAGCACCTTTATATCTCTCTTTTTCGCGTTCGCAGTCGGCAGAATAATTGCCTTCAACCGCATAAACTTTTACGGGAACGCCACGGTTTAAAAGCTCGCGGGCGCACACGAAACCGTCGCCGCCGTTATTACCCGTACCGCATACTATAAGCACTTCACCGCCCGTTTCGGAGCGGATTTTAAAAACTTCTTCGGCAAGCGCACAGCCGGCTCTCCGCATAAGCTCTTCAGACCGGACACCCAAGGTATTAATAGTATATTCGTCCGCCGCGCGCATTTGCGCCACGCTTAAAACTCTGTCCGTCATAATCTTAAAGATAGCTCCCCCGCGCTTATTTCAAGCATATTGCCGCACTTATTCACTTTTAATCTGCCGTCCGGCAAAATATCAACGGCTGTTACCCGCGTTTCTTCAAGCCCGTCTTTGAGCGTTACTTCACTGCCCAGCCAATTTATATAAGACTTATAATCTTCAACGGTATATTGCTTTTTCAGGTTGCGGATAAACTGTTTTTTAACATTTGAAATATCGAATACCCGCCCTGCGCACTCTTTCATTGTGGTTGCAATGGGCTTTAAATCTTCGGGCAATTCGTTGTTCACGTTTATGCCGCAACCGACTATGGAGCGGGTAATTTTATTGCCGCAAAAAGTATTTTCTATCAGCGTGCCGCAAATCTTTTTACCGTTCACAAGCACGTCGTTTGCCCAGCGAATGGTTGGAGTAATTCCGAAATTTTCAAGCGTTTTACAAACCGCAACGCAAGTATTAATCATTATTTTAAACGCATCGGCGGCGTTAAAATCTTCATAACTGCGGCTGACGGAAATATATAAGCCGCCTTCGTCCGACGAAAAGCTCCTGCCCTTGGTTCCTTTGCCCGCGCTCTGTCTTTTCGCAATTACGATAAAATCACCGTCCGCGGCGTGTTCTTTGCAATATTCGTTGGTCGAATTTACGCTTTCAAGTTCAATAATCTTCATCGTCAACCCCGAATCCGGACAATGCGTATTTAGCCGTATCGTAGCCGTAGCCCTTTGACAAAAGGTATTTGAAGCCCTTGTAAAGGTTCTCTTTGGTGCTTTCCTTACCGCGCATATACTTAGTTAAAACGGCGAGAGCGGCGTCAGCGTCTTCTTCAATTTCGGCAAGAGCTTCTTCAACGGCTTTCCGTTCCGCACCGCGTTTGAAAAGGTCGTTTTCGATAGCGCGTTTACCCTTTCCGCTCACGCCCGCCACGTACGCGCGGCAGTAAGCGTAATCGTCCAAAAACTTATAATATTCAAGTTTTTCTATTACGAAATCTGCAACAGCCTGCGTATACCCCTTTTTATCGAGATAGTCGCGCACCTGCTTTTTCGTTTTCATTGCGGCGGAAATAAAGTTCATAGCCTTATCGAGAGCCTGACTTTTTTCAGTTTCAAGCTGAATTTCGTCAAGACGGCTCTTTTCTATCTGCATACCCGTTTTAAGGCGGTATTTCACCGCCACTTCCAGCTTTATTCCGCAGTAAAACACGCCGTCAACGTAAACGTTGCAACGCTCTTTATCCTTTTTCTGCGGTTCTATTAAAGTAATTTCCGCCATAATTCCGCCCCGAGTTATATTTCGAAAGGAAAATAATATTCCCTTATTTTATTTACTTCCAGCCTGCCGTTAAGCCTGTTTATAATGCCGTTTAAAAACTTTTCTTCTTCGCTCTTTTTTACCGCAACTACGGCGTTCACGCGGTCGGAATACTCGACCCTGACAACCGACGCGCCATGCTCCGTGATACCGCGCAAAAGCGCGTCCGCAAGCGGATAGTCGCAGGAAAGCATACTCTCCGCGCAGACCTGAAACTCCGCAATACGGGCGACGGCAAGATTTTCCGCCGTACAACCCGAATAAGCCCGCACCAGCCCGCCCGCGCCGAGCTTGACGCCGCCGAAGTAACGCGTTACAACGACCGCCGTCTGCACCAGATTTTTATTTTTCAAGACTTCGAGCATAGGCATTCCCGCCGTTCCCTGCGGCTCGCCGTCGTCCGAAAAACGCGGAAAATTTCCCGTTATATCGGGGATATATGCGTGGCAATTGTGAGTTGCATCCGAATATTTTTTCGATATTTTCGTTATGAATTCACGCGCCTGCTCTTCGCTTTCGACGTGACGGGAAGTGGTTATAAACTTCGACTTTTCGATAATTTTCCGCGTTACGCACTCGCCTGTTACCGAGTAATATTTATCAATCATAATCATAATCAAAATGCGGCTTTAAGCCGCATTCCATCACTTTAAATTTATTTTCAGGTGTACTTTTTTGCCCTTGTGAATTACGTCGCCGTCGGCAACGGGTTGATTGATATCCGTCACCTTGCCGTCGTTAAGACTCACGCCGCCCTGCTGAATAAGCCGTCTCGCTTCGCCGTTGGACGCGCAAACGCCCGCCGCAACCAAAACGTTGATTATAGTGGGATTTTCCACGCTTACTTCCTTTTGCGGAAGTTCGCCGCCGCCGCCGAACGCCGCGCGCGCCATGTCGCGCGCCTTAGACGCCTTTTCTTCGCCGTGAACGAGCTTGGTAAGCTCGTAAGCAAGCACTTCCTTTTTCTCGTTTATGCGGTTATCTTCCCAGTTCTCCATTTCACGGATTTGTCCGAGCGGGATAAAGGTGAGCATCTTTATGCACTTCATAACGTCCGCATCGTCCACGTTACGCCAGTACTGGTAAAATTCGTAAGGACTCGTCTTGTTTTCGTCAAGCCATACCGCGCCCTTGGCAGTTTTACCCATCTTCTTGCCTTCACTGTTCAAAAGCAGGGTAATTGTCATGGCGTAAGCGTCTTTACCCGACTTTTTGCGTATAAGCTCCGTTCCCGCAAGCATATTCGACCACTGGTCGTCGCCGCCGAACTGCATATTGCAACCGTACTTTTCGTTGAGATACCAGAAGTCGTACGCCTGCATAATCATATAGTTGAATTCGAGAAAGGAAAGCCCCTTTTCCATTCTCTGTTTATAGCACTCGGCACGCAACATATTGTTTACGGTAAAGCAAGCTCCGACTTCGCGCAAAAGCTCGATATAATTCAAATCCAAAAGCCAATCGGCGTTGTTTACAATAATCGCCTTGTCTTTCCCGAACTCGATAAACCTTTCCATCTGCTTTTTAAAGCAGTCGCAGTTGTGCTGTATGACTTCGGGCGTGAGCATAGAGCGCATATCCGTTCTGCCCGTGGGGTCGCCTATATATCCTGTGCCGCCGCCGAGTAAAACCACGGGCTTGTTGCCCGCCATCTGCAATCTTTTCATAAGGCATAGAGCCATAAAATGCCCCACGTGCAGGCTGTCCGCGGTAGGGTCGAAACCAATATAGAAACGCGCGCTGCCCGCGTTGATAAGCCCCTTTATTTCTTCCGCGTCAGTAACCTGCGCAATAAGACCGCGATCGGTCAACTCTTCGTAAATACCCATAGGTTAAACTCCTTTTACAGAATTTTATCATTATATTTTAAATATTGCAAACAAAAAAACGGCTTATCCAAAGACAAACCGTTTTTATTTTCCGACGAAGGTCAATCGGTGAAAAAATCGTCCTTATTGAGATTTTCCCGCGCCTTTTCTATGGCGCGTTTCTCTATGCGGGATATGTACGAACGGGAAATTCCAAGCGTTTTGGCAACTTCTCTCTGCGGAAGCGCGACCCCGTCCACCAGCCCGTATCGCATTGAAAGAATGTCGAACTCCCTTTCGGAAAGAAAGGTCTTTAACCGCGCCACGAATTTTTCGCGCTGGATACTCTTTTCCACCTGAGAAAATACACTGTCTTCCTTTTCGGACAAAAGGTCTATAAGCGTAAGCTCGTTGCCGTCTTTATCCGTACCCACTGGGTCGGTGAGAGACACGTTGTTTTTATGCTTTTTGCCCGAACGCAAAAGCATCAAAATTTCGTTTTCTATACAGCGCGCCGTGTAGGTTGCAAGCTGAGTACCCTTACCGTCCTGAAAGGTGTTTATGGCTTTTATCAGACCTATAGAGCCCACCGAAAGCAGGTCGTCCGTTTCCGCCGCACCGGTATACTTTTTTACAACGTGCGCCACGAGACGCATATTGTGTTTAATTAAAATTTCCTTTGCCTGAGCGTCGCCCGAACGGGCAAGCGCGAGATATTTCTTTTCTTCTTCGCGCGAAAGCGGTTTGGGGAAAGTGCCTTTATTCTGGATAAGTCCGGTAAAAAAGAATATTTTTCCGAGCAGTAAATTTAAAAAATCAAAAAACATACGCCGTTTACTCCTAAACATAGCATATGTTTTCGACTGTTTGTACTATTCGACAATTTTTTTATTTTTTATTATTATCATTCGACGACGGACACGAGATTGCCTTTTACAACAACGAAATTTACCGTTTCGCCTTCGTTATAAAATTTTCGGGTGTATGCGACGAACTCTTTGCCGTCGTAATCTATCGAAATTTTGTAATTTACGCTTTTGATTCTCGTCGTTAAATACCAGTAACCGTCTTCTTTGCCCGTAGAACTTGACATAACGCAGAACTTGACTACTCCCCCGTAAAATACGTTTGAACCGTCCGCATTTATCTTTCCGCCGCTGTAAGACAACCTTTCCCTGCTCTTTACGACTACGATAAAAACAATTAAAGGTACGACGAAAAGAATAAAACATACGATAGAGCCGATGAAAAGTTTCAAAAAACCGAATATAATGATTAAAGCAAAGTCTACAATTAAAAAACCGAAAAACAGCTTTGCGAAAAGTCTCTCTTTATCGCTTGAATAGTGATGCTTTCTTTCCGTATGCCGTTCGTGGTATTCATAGCTTTTAGCACGGCTTTCATAACCGTACGACGAATTGATTTCATTTATTTCTTCCAATTCTTCGGCTCTTTCGTTCGCTCCGAGAGAAGTTTCCCCGTTACCCGAACGGCTTTCTTTCGCGGCGGTTTCTTCATACGGATTATAACGGGATTTATCCGCTTTTTCCTTTCTCAGAATAATAAACCCGATGATTAAAAACAGGAACATACATACGGGCATACCGAGAAACAGAATATACTTAGCAACGGTTATCAGCGTTTCGTTATCGGTTATAATTCCGCCGAGCATAGTTGCCATTCCGATAAAGAACGGAACGAGTAACAAAAAACTAAATTTACGAAAATTTTTCATAACGGTTTAATCGAGTTCAAACGCTCCCGTATAAAGTTGATAATATTTGCCCTTCTGTTCGATAAGTTGTTCGTGGTCGCCCCGTTCGATTATTTCACCGTGTTCGAGAACCATTATCGCGTGGCTGTTGCGAACGGTCGAAAGTCTGTGGGCGATTACGAATACCGTTCTGCCTTCCATAAGTTTATCCATACCCTGCTCGATAAGTTTTTCCGTACGGGTGTCTATGGACGAAGTTGCTTCGTCGAGAATGAGAACGGGGCATTCCGAAACCATGGCGCGGGCTATAGCTAAGAGCTGACGCTGACCTTGCGAAAGGTTTGCGCCGTCGCCCGTTATCATCGTATCGTATTTTTCGGGCAAGTGCTTGATAAACGAGTGTGCGTTGGCGAGTTTGGCGGCTTTTTTGCACTCTTCGTCGGTTGCGTTAAGCCTGCCGTAGCGGATATTTTCCATAACCGTGCCCGTGAAAAGGTGGGTATCCTGCAAAACCACGCCCAGACTGCGGCGCAAATCGTCTTTATTGATGGACTTTATATCAAGTCCGTCGTAAGTTATCGACCCCGACTGAACGTCGTAAAACCTGTTTATAAGGTTGGTAATCGTAGTTTTTCCCGCGCCCGTAGAGCCTACGAACGCGATTTTCTGACCGGGCTTGGCGTAAAGCGAAATATTTTTCAAAACGGTTTTTTCTTCGTTATAACCGAACACGACGCTGTCGAAACGGATATCGCCCTTTAAGGGAACGAATTCGTAACCGCCGTCAACGGGCTTTTTCCACGCCCATTTTCCCTGCTCGTATTCGCCGAAAGTGAGAGTTATATCCCCGCCCTTGTCTTCGGGCTTGGTATCAACCATTGCGAATATGCGTTCCGCGCCGGCAAGAGCCATTACTATGGCGTTAAACTGTTGGGTGACCTGCTGTAACGGCATATTGAATTGTCGGGAAAACGCAAGGAATGAAACGAGCATACCCGCGCAAGCACCGATAGACGCATTGCCGGTAGAAAGATAACCCGAAAGCAGTGCGGTCGGATTTCCCGTTACCATAATAACGAACCCGATTACCGCCGCGATTACGTACTGCAAATAGCCGATATTGTTTGTTACGGGGCCGAGAACGAACGCGGACGAGTTTGCTTTACTGCTCGTTTCGTTCAGTTCGTCGTTGAGAGCCTTGAACCGCTCGCGCGCCTTTTGTTCGTGGCAGAAAACTTTTATAACCTTTTGCCCTTCCGTCATTTCTTCCACGAAGCCGTTGAGCTTACCCATCGACTCCTGCTGTTTAAGGAAGTACTTTGCCGATTTGCCGCCTACGCTCTTTATTACGAGAACCATAACGGCAAGGAAGAACAGAATTACGAGCGTGAGCGTAAAGCTGTAAAACACCATGAGCGAGAATATGAAAATAATGGTAAGTCCCGAAGATATCAACTGCGGAATAGTCTGCGAAAGAAGCTGGCGCATGGTGTCGATATCGTTGGTATACAGGCTCATAAGGTCGCCGTGGGTGGTCGAATCGAAGTATTTAAGCGGCAAATTCTGCATTTTCGCAAACATTTCGTCGCGCATCTTCTTTAAAGTACCCTGAGCAACGTACATCATAATACGGTTGTACGCAAAAGACGAAAGACCGCCGACTACGTAAATGCACGCAATTATAATGATATTCTTGTAAACCACCCACATCTGCGGGGAGTCCTGCATAAGCTCGGTTATTATGGGAGCGAAGAAGGACGCGCCCAGCGAAGAAGTACCCGCAGAGAGCAGAACGAACAGCACTACGAAACACATCGCGACTTTATAGCGCGAAAAAGCGTAACCGAGCAGTCTTTTCATTGTTTTCATAGGAGTTTTCGCGCCCTTACCCTTCATATTTGGCACTGCGCCATGTCCTTTACCGCCCATGGGCTGAATTGCTTTAGTCTGATTACTCATTTATTTCACCCCCTAAGCCGTTATCCTGACCGCCCGACTGCGAAAAATAGATTTCTCGGTAAATGGCGTTATTTTTGAGAAGTTCTTCATGATTTCCTACGGCGGAGACCTTGCCGTCGTCGAGAACGATTATTTTATCCGCATCCTGAACGGACGCAATTCTTTGCGCTATTATAATTTTCGTCGTTTCGGGCGCGTGCTTTTTAAGGCTTTCGCGTATAACCGCGTCCGTCTTTGTGTCCACAGCCGAAGTAGAATCGTCGAAAATAATGACTTTGGGCTTTTTCAGAAGGGCGCGGGCAATACAAAGGCGTTGTTTCTGTCCGCCCGATACGTTTACGCCGCCCTGACCCAAATCGTATTCGTAACCGCCGGGGAGCGCGTCGATAAATTCTTCGGCGCACGCCTGACGCGCCGCGAGCCGCAGCTCTTCGTCGGTGGCGTTTTCGTCGCCCCATCTCAGATTTTCGGCAACAGTTCCAGAAAACAGCACGTTTTTCTGCAAAACCATAGCCACTTTATTGCGCAACGCTTCCATATCGTAGTCGCGCACGTCCACGCCGCCCACCTTTACGCTGCCCGAAGTTACGTCGTACAGTCTGGGAATGAGCGAAACGAGCGACGTCTTGCCCGAACCCGTCGCGCCGATTACGCCGACAGTTTCACCCGAATTAATTTTTAAATTTATGCCCGTAAGCACGCTCTCGTCCCCGTCTTCGTTGTCAGCCGACGGTAAAAGCAAGCCGTCCGCAGGGCGTTCGGCGTAGGCAAAATCAACGTTTTCAAACGAAACCGAACCGTCCGCAACCTCCGTAACGGCAGCTTGCGGCGCAGTGAGCGTGGGTTTTTCGTCCAGCACTTCGCAAATTCTTTCCATACTGCCGCGCGACAGGGAAATAAAGTTCAGGCACATTGCAACCATAATCACGCCGGAAAGTATCTGCATTGCGTAAACGTTCAAGGTCTGCAAGTCCGCCGCGGTTACGTTGCCGGGGAGATTGCCCACCGACATATTCGAACCGACGGTAAAAATAGTAATTACAGTAGCGTACATCACGACGCTTACCGCAGGCATAAGGAAAGTGAGAATTTTTTCGGCTTTTACGGAGTACTTGTAAACTTCCGCGGTAGCCGCGTTCATCTTCTTTATCTCCTGCTCTTCGCGCACGTAAGATTTAACCACGCGGATTGCGGTGAGATTTTCCTGCACGACGGAGTTCAAATCGTCGTACTTTTTAAACATCATTTTAAAGTGCGGGATTACCCTGAACATACATACGAACACTATAAGCCCGAGAATTATCGCCCCGCCGACGAAGATTACCGCCATGATAGGCTCTATAAGGCAGGTCATAACGATTGCGGAAACGAAAAGAATGGGCGCACGGACGAGCATTCTTATACACATCTGATAAGCGTTCTGAACGTTGGCAACGTCCGTCGTAATGCGCGTGATAAGGCTTGCGGTGGAATATTTATCGATGTTTGCAAACGAGTATCTCTGGATATTGTCGTACATATCCTGCCTTAAATTGTGTGCGAAACCGCTTGCCGCGCGGGCGGAAAGCTTTGCTCCCCATACGCCGCAAATAAGAGCGAAAACTGCGCATAATACCATTAACGAAAAGTAAATAATCATATTCTGCACGTTCACGCTTTCGGTCAAGCCCTTTGAAAGGCTTTCGAGTTCGCCGATAATAAAGGTCATAAAATAGGGAATAACGATTTCCATCGCCGCTTCCCCGACCATTAAAACAGGACAGAGAATAGACGGGGTTTTATATTCCCTGACGCTTTTAAGTAATTTCGTAATCATTTATCGTTCTTGCTCCAAATCCGTTTTCGTTAAAAAATCAATACCTATCTATTATAGATTTTATATTAAAAAAAGTAAACGATTTTGTGAAGATTTAAACGAAAATCGGGTGAAATCCTGATAAAATTTATTACAGTATAATACAAAAATTTTGCATAAACTTATAAAAATTAAGAAATTTTTGTGAAATTTCCGATTTTACATAATTATATAATAATATTTTGTTGATTTTCACAATGATTATATGTATAATTAAAAGCGTAAATATAACCAAATGACGGGCGGATTCGTCCGTCGTTTTATACGATTAGACCAAACTGGTTAAAAGGAGCAGTAAATGAAAAAATTTTTCAAACTGATTGCAACGACTCTGGCTTGCCTGATATCGGTAACGCTGATTATCCCTATGACGGCATGCGTAGACCCCGCTGAAGGAAGCAACGTAATAAAAGTAGTTTCTCTCGGTGGCAGTCCGTTGGCGAGCGTAACCGTATCCCTTTACAGCGGTGACGACCACGTAGAAGACTACGTTACCGACGAAAACGGCGAAGTCAAGGTAAATCTTGACGGCGGCAAATTTTCCGCGCGCCTTTCCAACCTGCCCGCAGGATATAAAGCTGAAAGCGGCTACGTTTTAAAGCCCAATCAGAGCAATACCATTTCGGTTGCGTCCGCAATTATAACGGACGAAGAAATTCCTGCGACCAAAACGTATAAGACGGGCGACGTAATTTACGATTTTACGATTGCAAAAGCGTTCCGTTACGACGACGACAAAAAAACTGTCGTTGAAGAAAGAGAAGTAAAGCTTTCAGAACTGTTCGAGAACGGCGGCGAAGAAAAGAAAGCTATTTTAATAAACTTCTTCTATGAAAGCTGCAACCCTTGCCAACTGGAAATGCCCCCCCTTACTTCGGCATACCGCGATTATAAGGATAAAATGGTAGTCGTATCGTTAGACCCTATCGACATTGAAGAATCCAAAGTTTTAAGCTTCGTTGCAAACGACACGTGGACCACTCCCTGGCATATGGCGCAGGACACCAACGCTTTGGTAGCGCGTTTCGCACCTATTAAAGGTTATCCCACCAACATAATGATTGACCGTTACGGCGTCATCTGCGAAAAGGAAGAAGGTTCTAAAACCGAAAAGGAATACTGGACTAACTTATTTGAAAGATATACTAAAAAAGATTATTCCCAGAGCATAGTTCAAGACGATACGGTACAAGTGGCCAAACCCAAAGACTACGGCGTTGCGTTCACGGATAATCCTAAGGAAATAAGCGACGCGATAAACCATACCGAGACGAATATAACCTTCTCCGCCGCAAATAACGAAAGCTACTGGCCCTGGAAGCTTTCCGACGACGGAAATTCGATTGTAAGCACGAACACGGGCAGCACCGGCTTTACGAGAATGTCAGGAACTCAGGCGGTTATTTACCTTGAAGTTACTTTCCCCGAAAATACCGCTCTTGCATTCGATTACAAGCTTTCGGGCGAGAACAATAAAGACTATCTGCACGTTGCCGTAGACCCGCTGGGAACGCGCGGGCACCAATTACACGAAGATACGGGAGCCAAAGACTGGCGGACGGGTTACGCATACGTATCGCTTGAAGCAGGCAAACACACGATAGCGTTCAGCTACACCAAAACTTCTGCGGACGACGTGAGCGCAACGCGCGGTATAGACGACTCGGCTATGATAAGAAACCTGCGTTTCGTTTCCATAGATGAATTCGTTGCAAATTCAGAACCGATGAACGTTCCCTACTTCGCCGCGAGAAACCGTTCGAGAAACGGCTACGACATTTACGAAACTGTAGAAAAAGGCGAAGACGGATTCTACCGCGTAAGCAAATATGAAAGCTCTTCCGGTGAAAAGCCCATGCTGTATTGCAGCTATCAGGCAAACGTACCCTTCTTCTTCGAGCCTACTTACACCGCTTCAATCGCATCCGAGTACGTAGCGAAAAGCGATATGATTTTCAACGGAAACGATTACACGAGCTTAATGAAAGCTTACAACACCTTCGCAGCGAAATCGCAAATAAAGGGACTCGTTCCCGTAACGGACGAACTTAAAGACCTTTTACAGGACATTTACGACGATACCTACGGAGCAAACACAAACCCCGACGGCTGGCTTCAGTTCTGCGCGTTCTTCGTACATTACGGCGACGGCGAAAGTTACGGCAACATAATAAAGGGCGTTGCGCCGTTCACTGCATACGACGCTAAGGAAACGACCGGCATAACCGACGTAAACGACCTTAACGAAGTTGAATTCAGCACGTTAATAATGCCGCGCGGCTACCTTTTCAAATTCGTTCCCAACAAAACGGGCGTTTACAACGTAAGCAGCGTAGACAGTCTCGACGACAAGGGTAAACCCATAAAGGTAGGTAAAGACGCCGAAATTTACGACGGCGACGACCTTTACGGCTCTATTTCCTATCTGGAAGTTTCACCTATTAACGAATGCGGCAGCGATAATTTCTACAGAACGACCGACAGCAGCTCTTATATCAACGCAAACTTCCAGATGTACCAGTATATGGAAGCGGGACACGAATACTATATTTCCGTGGCGTTCAGTTCGGTTGATAACCTTGGATTTATTAATTTCAGAATAGATTACACCGACAAGCAGCATAAAGATTTCCTTACTACCGCTACCGCCGGCGTCTATTACCCGAATCCCCAAAATCCCAACAATTACTTTGTCCCCACTTATATTACTCCCGTTTACGACGAACAGAACGACAGATATTATTACGATAACGATACCGTCGGAGATAAGCTTATCTACTGCGACTTTACAAGCTTATCGCGTATGTTCAACAATATACCCATCGAAAATATGATTGACCATAAGCTGAAACCCTTCGACTTGTCGCTTGAAGATGAAAACGGAAAACCTATCGATTCGGTGACGATATACGGCGAGACCATAGAGTGCAAGGATTATACCGACACTATGAGAGCGTATTGTGCACAGGCAAAAGCGAAAGACCCGAGCGACGAGCTGTACGGAATGTTGCCCGTAACCGCCCAATTGCGCAAAATACTGATGCTGAGCTATTATATTACAGCCGGTTCCGACGCAAAATTCGACGAGCAGAACGCATGGCTTAAAGCCTGCTGGTATTATGATTATACCGACAAGACCAAGCCCATTCCCAACAACGTTTTATTCATGCGCAATTACGTTTAACGGAGAATTATTATGATTAAATTATTAAAAAAATTATCTCACGCAACGCTTGCGGCGTTTATCGCATTGACCGGCGTATTCGCCGCCGCCTGCGTAGACCCCGTTGACCCCGACCCCCCCAAAGATTACGGCGACCCCGCGAAAGACGGATATATAATTACCGCTCTTTATCCAGACGGCAGACCCGTTAAAGCTGAAGATATGGGCGATTACCGATTGTTCGTAATTATTCTTACGGACGACGAAGGCAACGAAATTAACGACGATATGTCGGGTACGCCCGACGCTTACGGCACGGCGTATACGGGCGTTAAGGTCCCCGGTGAATACTGGATAACCCTGCCCAATATACCTACGGGTTACGATTATACCCCCGTAAAAACCAGTCCCGACAAGGCGAAACAGACCATCACCCTTACCTACAAGCAATACGAGTATGAAATCAACGTAACCGCACCAAACGGCGAAGAAAACGGATACAGTCCCGCAAACGGCTACGACGTAAAACTTATGGACGGCGAAAATACGGTTGCATCGGGTAAGACGGACGCAAACGGCAAGTTTACTTCCCCCGCCGTCAACGCGGGAGAATATACGGTAAAAATCGACGCGCCCGAAGATAAATTCCACAGACATAAGCCCATTAAAACCACAAGAGACGGCTCAGCCGTAACAGTAAAAATGTTCGAGCCGTACGTTATAGAACTTAACGATGAAAACGCTATGGACGAAACGACGCTTGAAAAGTGGGTTTCAATACTCAACTCCGATATGCTTCAGCGACTGCCCGTAAACGGTGAGCACCATATTTTCAGCGGCACGACTTACGGTGAGGACGAAACGTTCTTTATGTTGCGGGCAAATAAAAAAGGTCGCTATACCGTAAACTTCATTCGTGACGAGAACGAGCAGGGTCTGCTTTACAATGCTCACGGCTATCTATTCGACACAAATAACGTTTACGACCGTGACGGAACGCTTTTTGACTTGACAGATTATACGCGTAAAGGCGATTATTACGTAAACTCAAACGGCGAACGGCTCAAGAACAACAAAGGCGAAGACGTTAAATACGAAGACCTAACCAAACAAAGCTACGGTAACTATATTACGAGATTTTATCTTTTGGACGCCGACGGCAACCAGACTTACGGCACGGAGGATGCGTCGGTCAGATTAGACGGCGAAAGCAACAGCGGAAACCAATGCCGCGAACTTTCTATGGTTGAAGGCGCAGAATACGTTTTCTCGATATCTTCAAAAGATACAGAGCGCGATAAATATACTTTGCCTTTTTCGATATCTTACAGCAAAGAGCCTGCCATCCAATCGGCTACCGGTACGGGAAGCTACGTGCTTGCTTACGATAATATAAATGAAGCAGTATTAAACTTCAAGCCGACGATGCAAGGCACTTACCGCATTACCGCCACGGGCGATTACGACACAAAGTTAATCGCTTATTCAAACGCTACGGATACTCCCCTTACAGCAACCGACAGCGATAAGTTCACCACCACCGACGTAAACGGCAATCTCGTAATAGGCGACGATAACGGCGGCGCGGACGGCAAAAACTTCTCTTACGAAGAAAACGTGCCCGTCTATTACGTGGGCAATACTTTCGTTTACCATATTTTCGTACCTAATAATATTTCAACGAGTATCGGTGTTAAAATCGAAAGAATAGGCGACTCCACTCCCATCCACGTGGAAAAAGAAATTAAAGTAATTTCCGCCCCCGACAATCTGACTAAACAGAGTACGCCGTCGGGCAAATGGAACTGGTTACCTTACGACGGCTCGGTAAAGGCGCCAGAAAAGAAAGACGACGGTTGGTTTGTAACGGTAGACGGAGTTGAAAGGAAAGTTTACGTTGCCATAACCAAAAACTTTGCAGATTTGGAATATTCATTCAGTACCGTAGAATATATGGGTTCAATCAAGCCCGGAGATAAGCCCGGAGATAAGCCCGGAGATAAGCCCGATGGCGACGGCAACAGCGGATTACAGCCCGACAAACAAAACACCTATCTTACGGTTTGGGACGGCGAACCTGCCGTAAACAACAAAGTAACTTATTACGATTTCTCGAAATACGTTGAACAATACGCAAAATTCGTAAACGACGACGGCACTTACGAATACAATGCAAGTCTTGAAACGTTCGTTAAAATGTATATGAACACTCACTGGGCAAACCACTTCATGTCTGCCGACCCGAACAACCCGCCCAAAGCCGTTTATATGCTGGCTTGCGGATATTACGCATAATCGCTGAAATATTTGCAAAATTGAAAATTTAGTGCTACAATTAAAACAATAAGAAATTTAAGGAGCTAAAAATGAAAAAATATTTAAAAACGGCTTTAATTGCCTGCCTTGCAGTTTGTATGATTGCCTGCACCGCGGTATTTGCTACCGCTTGCACGGATACCGGCAAATATGAAATTACTTTGGTTTACGCAGACGACAACTCTCCCGCTAAGGGCGTTAAGGTAAACTTCTGTGAAGTCGGCGGCATTTGCGTACCGCAAGCTACCGACGAAAACGGCAAAGTAACGTTCGATATTTCCGGTAGAAAAGTCAATGATTTTCATATCGCGATTATAAGCGGAGCTAAAGAAGGATACGAAATCGATACGACCGGTCTTGAAAGCGACGAAAGCGGCGTGCTTATAAGCACTGACGACGGATACAAAATCACGCTTAACCTTAAAAAGAAGGCGTAAATAAAAAGTTAAACCCGCATTTAGACAATGCGGGTTTAATAAAATACGGAGTTTTAATATGACTAAATTATTTAAAAAATTAATTCTATCGGTTGCGGCAATATGCGCGGTTTTTGCCTGCGTCATTTTTACCGCTTGCGAACCGTCACCGGTACTCGGGGATAGATATTACGAAGTGTCTGTTTTAACCCCCGACGGTATCGGACTTGCGGGCGTGGAAATAGAACTTTTGCCCGACAACGGCGAAGCCTTTTTCAACGGAAGCAGTTTTACGGAAACTACTGACGACGCGGGAATTGCCAAGTTTAATTTTAAAGATTTCAGCGACAGCACCCTATTTACCGTAAATTTAACGGGCAAAATTCCTAACGGACTTAACGCCCCAAAAACTTCTTACACCGTGGACATAAACAAAGACGGTTACGCGCTTACATTTCAACTGACGCGCGCTGAATACGATACTATTGAAGTAAATCTTAAAGACGCGAACGATAAGCAGCTTTATCGTCCCGACGCCCGTCTGAAAGAAGGCTTTTACGAACTGAGCTGTACGACCGTACCAATCACTCTTACCGACGGCGACGACGTAACCGTTCAAAGCACGTTCAATTTAAGCGGTTACAATACCGTGTTGGTCTATTACTCAAACCGCAAGGCGTTCTCGATAGGAACGACCGACGCAAAGATTCTTAATTTTAACTGTACTTTCGCTCCCGTCAGTTCGGACGGCTCAAGCGCGAAAACGGCGCACGCTATGAGAGCCGATTATGCCGCCGTACTCAGTCTTGACGAAGGTAAAACCGCATATCTTAAAAACCCCGTGGAAACAAGCGAAACGGGCAAAATCGGCGGTTATCCCTTGCAGATTGACGGTAAAAATTATAAGGCTACCGTAAACGGCACTACTTACGACGATACTTTTAAAGTAGCAGGCGGCAAAACTTTGGAAATTGCCACTGCGGACGGAAAAGCAGGCGTTGCAATAGTTACGGGCAGGTCGCTTACAAACGAAGCGAGCGTTACGATAGGAACGGAAAAATCCGTTGAAATAGAGCTTATGGAAAGAACTATAAACGACGGCACGACCGATAAAACGGAAATTTTATGGACTACCAACGCATGCTCGATTTCGTTCAGCGTGGCGAATGCAGGTGTATATAAATTTACGATAACCGCACTCTCCGAAATTGAAAGCGACAAAGTTATTTTAGGTACCGTAGTTAGTACGGGCGGCATATCTATAGTTCCCACGCGTGTTAAATTACAAGACGGCGAGTTCGTTCCCTATGAAAAGAATGACCCGTTGCCCGAAGCAAGCGCAACTTATATCGACTATTTCTCGTTCAGTCAGGAGAATTTAAACAAAAATAATAACTACCGTGCGGAATTCTCTTCAAACGGCAAATTCTCGTCTTTAAACGAAGGCGAATTCGTAACTTATAAAATACTTATTGAAAAAGTGAAGTAAAATAAAAACGACCCGCCCGACAGGCAACGCCTGTCGGGCGGGTTTCTTGTTAACGATATTATTTGTTAATTAACGGAAGAACTTTCTCTTCAAGTTTTTCGTACGAAATAGTGTTTTGGTGAACTTCAACTATTTTGCCTTCGGTATCCAAAATTACCGTCGTCGGCCAAGCTCCTTTACCGCCGAGCGACTTATACAGCTGTCCGATTTTCGTTTCAACCGTTACGTTGCCTTCATCGTCAGTCTTTGAATACTTAAGCTCCAAATTGTCGCTGTCCTGCACGAACGTCAGCGCATAGTCGTTCCAGTTCTTTTCGTCGATATATCTCTGTACGCCTTCCGTTCCGTCATACGACGCTTCGAATACCGTTCCGTGTACGGCAACCACAACTACGTCGTCAAGGTAATTTTCCTGCAACTTGTTGAAGTCGGGAAGTTCCGCAACGCAACCCGTACACCAGGTCGCCCAGAAATTTATTACTACCACTTTTCCCTTACTATCAGAAAGGCTGTAAGTTTCTTTTCCGTTATACGCCTGCACCGTAAATTCGGGACAGGGTTGATTTTTGTCGATTACGATTTTCTCGTCAGGCGGTAGCACGAAGTTATAATAAATAAGTACGAACGCAAGAAACAGACTTGCAAGCGACCAGGCGGCTATTTCAAGCCACTTATTGCGCCGTTTAACTTTTTCATATGCGGAAAGCCGGGGTTTTTCCTTACGGCTTTTTCTCTTCGCCTTTTCTTCACCCGACGGTCCCATAACAACGACGCCGTCATTATCGGATACCGGAACGGTTTCGTTTACGGTTTTTGCCTGAAGTAAATCGGGCTTAAGCGTTTCAAAATCTTCACCGCCTGCCGTTTCTTCAGCCGCAACGGACGCCGCAACGGCATTGGGATGCAGGAATATTTTCGAACCCTTCCAGCTTATGGCTTTCGTGGGACAAACGGCAATACATTCGCCGCATTCTATACATTCGTGGTCGCCGACTTTACCGATATCCATTTTACAATGATTTATGCAAAGTCCGCAATCGGTACATTTGGATTCGTCAAGTCTTACGCCCATTAACGCGATTCTGTTAAAAAAGCCGTATATCGCGCCCAACGGGCATAAAAATCTGCAAAAAGCGCGGTAACAGAATACGCACAGCACTATTATTGCCACCATCAAGGCAAACTTCCAGGTAAACAACCCGCCGAGAGCCGCAAAGAAGTCTTCGTTTTCGGGGTGAAACAACAGCGACACGCCACCGCCGAGCGTACCAGCGGGGCAAATATATTTACAGAACGTGGGCGAGTGCAACAGTATGGGCAACAGTATTACCAGCGCAAACAACAATACGTATTTGAAATACGACAGAACGCGCGTAACCCTGTTCTTTTTGATTTTGGGCGTTTTTATCTTATATAACAGCTCCTGCCCCAAGCCTACGGGACACAGAAAACCGCAAACTGTTCGCGCCAGAGTTAATCCGAACAGAGCAAGAATGCCCAAAACGTAATACGGAGCCGTATTACCAGACGACGACATTGCGTTTTGCAAAGCGCCCAAGGGACACGCGCCTACCGCACCCGGGCAGGAATAACAGTTAAGCCCCGGAACACAGGCGTTTTTCGTGTCGCCCGTAAAAATAGTGCCGTTGATAAACCCTTTTATATTTGCGTTATAAAGCAAAGCCGCGTAAACCTGAATTAATCTGCGTTTGCTTGGCTTGTGATTTATAAACCAATTTTTAACTTTAACAAAAAAATTTTTCATATCAGCCGAGTCCTATGCACTCCATACAGATATTTATCGCTTTGGTGAGAACGTCGCGCATTCCCTGATTGAATACGCCCAAAATTATAAAAGTTACCGCGACCGCGGCAAGCACGCCCCTTACGCTCCACAAAAAATATTTGGAAGATAAAATTTCTCTAACGCGTGCAAAAAAGGCGTTAAAGCGCGTTTCAGACGAATTGTATTTTACAACGGGATTACCTTTATTTTTGGAAATCAGTCCTTTTAAAATGGTAATTTCGCGCAACATGCTGTACTTTTCAAAGAGAGTTAATCCTACGCACGCCGCAAACGCCGCCAGAACCCAAGGACCTACGTTTGCCAATACTTTAAGCATACTGTCGTTGACGGACGTGCTCTGCGCAAAATGAGCGGGATTCAAGAGAAATATGCCGCTTGCAATTGCGCCCGCAAAGCATATTGCCGCGCAGGTAGCGTAAGCAATTAAGCGCGAACGCTTTTCAACGGTAATCTTGCGCATATCACTTTCGTACTCTTCCCCGCTGCCTTCGGGCAACCTTGCGGCAAGCCGTTTAAGCGTAACGCTTTCCTTTATTTTATTTACCGAACGCTGTTTATAGGGATACACTTCGGAAAGCACGAATCCCGTAATAATTGCCGCTATCCATAAATAAAAGGGTATCGACAAAGGAAACAGCATTTTCGCAACCAAATCGCGCGAATACGCGCCTGCCTGCCAATTCCCTTCTGAAAAAATTACGAGCGTAACCGCAATAAAAGCAACGCCCAAAAGACATGTGAACACGCTTAAAAATATTCCGTAATAAAGGCGTATATTTTTCGCTTTCATCGCTATTCTCCTTACAATTTATTTGAGTTTATCGTATGCGTATGCAATTTAGCTTTCCGCATTATTATTCATCTACTTTATTATAAATGTATTTATATTCACAAGTCAAGTAAAACGCGGTTTTATAGTTAGTAAATTAACCCAACATAGCTCCGTGGCGGGTACTTGAATAACCGAGCGCGAGTCTGCCCGCAAATGAACGAGTAAATAAAAATATCCAAGTCGTGTTCGACTTAGATATTTATTGGTGACCCCTTTGAAGTTAAAGGCGAACTATTAAGTTGTTCAAATGTTACCGCCTTTGCTTGCCCTTTGTAGTTGAAAGTGATTACAAAGCGGTCGTCGTAGAGATAGATGCTGTTTACAAAGGTATCAATAAGCCGTTGCTTGCCTTCTTGCGTGGATATATCTATCTTTCGTAGGTTTGAAAAAGCAAATAATAATTGTTCCTTTGTAAGTATGGGGTTTGTGACTTTTGCTTGAAACAGTTCGGATTCAAGATTACTTTTTTGTTCTTCGAGTTCATCGAGCATTCTCTTCGTTGTGGACGAGAATATTCCTTGTGCGATTGCTTGCGCTAAATTCCGTAGCTTTTTCTCGACCTCTTCAAGTTGATTCTGCACAACCGTAACCGTGTTGCTTTCTTGCGATTGCATTTCATAAACGCGGTCAACAAGTTCTTCCAAAACTTCGTCGCTCGAAATAAGAGAAAGGATTTCGTTGATAACAAGTTCTTCTATCCAATCTTTCTTGACGGTTTTCTTATCGCACTTATGTCGTTTGGATTGATTGCAACGGTAGTAGCGGTATTTTTTATCTGTATGGCTTGTGCCGATTTCGCCAGTCATCATTGCGCCGCATTTACCGCAAAATAAACGCGTTGTCAATAAGTAGTCGTCCTCGCTTCTGTGCATAGCAGGGGCTTTTTTATTGACTTTCATTTTCGTTTGCACGGCGTTAAAATCTTCTTCGTCGATAAGCGCAGGAATCGCGTTAGGAATTACCACATCGCCGAACTTGTATTCACCTATGTATTTGCGGTTAGTAAGGATGCGGAACACAGCGTTGTAATTCATAGAATAGCCGCGATTTTTAACGCCGCGCGAAGTGAGAAGTTTCGCTATGTCGTTTACTCTCGTACCGCCGAGATAAAGAGAGTAAATCTCTTTCACAATAGGGGCGGTAGATTCTTCTATTTGGTAGTGGTCTTGTTCGTCCACATAGTAACCGAACGGAGCGCGAACGCCGTTTGCCTTTGCTTTGAGTGCATTTTCTGTCATACCGCGCTTAACTTTTTCGGAAAGCTCTGCCGAATAGAATTCTGCATAGCCTTCTAACAAGCCAAATGGACATAAAGCCTATTTTAGGGTGTTTGTGGTATTACGGGGATAGTACAGAGTCTATATCAATTTTGTAGTAGATATGGATCTCTTGCGGTTTGCCAGTAACCGCTTCTTTGCCGCCGATGACAAGCCTATCGAATAATGCCAAACACATTTCGCGAGTGAGCGTAGGCGAATTAAAATACATTTTCAACCTACGAATGAATTCATCCACGTCGGTTTTTGCTTGCGCTACTTGTTCAAGTCCTTGGGC
>CAJTLF010000019.1 GCA_910577555.1 uncultured Christensenella sp.
AATTAAACCAAATAATCGAAAAAGGCGTAAGGCATCTTGCGCCTTAAATAAATTTTTACAAGGGGTATTTATGAAACACCAGAAAGTACTTATTCTCGACTTCGGCGGACAGTACAACCAGTTAATAGCAAGGCGCGTCCGCGAACACGGCGTATACTGCGATTTGTTGCCGTCCGAAATGAGCGTGGAAAAAATCAAGGAATACGACCCCATAGGCATAATTTTTACGGGCGGTCCCAACAGCGTTTACGAAAAGGACAGCCCCAAAATAGATAAAGCCGTTTTCGATTTGGGCATACCCGTTCTGGGTATTTGTTACGGCTGCCAGCTCGCGGTGCTTTTAACGGGCGGTACGGTGCAGAGCGCGACCACTTCGGAATACGGCAAGGCGGAAGTAACCTGCTACCCGTCCAAGCTCACCAAGGACGTTCCCGAAAAATCGGTATGCTGGATGAGCCATACGGACAGGATAACCAAGCTCCCCGCGGGCTTTAAAAAGATTGCGGAAAGCAGCGACTGCCCTTACGCGGCGTTCGCCAACGAAGAAAAGAAAATTTACGGCGTACAGTTCCACCCCGAAGTAAATCACACTCAGTACGGCGCGAAGCTTCTGCACAATTTCCTTTACGAAATTTGCGGCGCGGTCGGCGACTGGACTATGCACAACTTCGTAAGCAACCAGATTACCGCGTTGCGCGAAAAGATAGGCGATAAAAAAGTGCTCTGCGCAATGTCTGGTGGCGTTGACTCTGCCGTTGCGGCAACTCTCATTCATAAAGCCGTCGGCGACAGGCTTACCTGCGTTTTCGTTGACCACGGGCTTTTGAGAAAGTACGAAGCCGACGAGGTTATGTCCGTGTTCAAAGACGGCTTGAAGATGAATCTCATAAAAGCGGACGCGGGCGCGGCGTTCCTTAAAAAGTTAAAGGGCGTTTCCGACCCCGAGAAAAAGCGCAAAATCATCGGCGAAGAATTTATCCGCACGTTCGAAGTGGAAGCAAAGAAGATAGGAAAGGTAGACTTTCTCGTTCAGGGCACCATTTACCCCGACGTAATCGAAAGCGGCAAGGGCAAGAGCGCGGTTATCAAATCCCACCACAACGTGGGCGGCTTGCCGTCGGTAGTCGACTTCGAAGAGATAATCGAGCCGCTCCGCGACCTTTTCAAAGACGAAGTGAGAAAGGTCGGTTTCGAGCTGGGCTTGCCCAAGTCGGTAGTAATGCGCCAGCCCTTCCCCGGTCCGGGGCTTGCCATAAGAATTATGGGCGAAGTAACGGAAGAAAAGCTTGAAACCTTGCGCGACAGCGACTATATATTGCGCGACGAAATAGCAAAGGCGGGGCTTGACGAAGAAATCTGGCAGTACTTCACGGTAATAACCAACAGCAAGACGGTAGGCGTGCAGGGCGATTTCAGAACTTACGAAAACGTAATCGCAATCCGCGCCGTAACTTCGCTCGACGCTATGACCGCCGACTGGGCGCGTATCCCTTATTCCGTACTCGAAACCATTTCCACCCGCATAGTAAACGAAGTTAAGCACGCAAACAGAATAGTGTATGATATAACGTCCAAACCGCCCGCAACCATCGAGTGGGAGTAAAAAACGCGTATCTGCGTCGCAATACTGCGTCAGCCTTGCGTTTTTTCTCGGTCACTTACGGTCAGTAAGCTCCCTGCGAAAAATCCGCGGTTTCCTTGTCTTGCTCGCATCTCCGCGTTTTTACCGCTCTTTTTGTCATTGCGAGCCTTGGCGAAGCAATCCAGAAAAACAATGCACACGCGTTACCGTCATTGCGCGGAGCGTAGCGACAAAGCAATCCGGAATAACGCAAACCGCAAACCCCGTTACGAAGTAAAATACGGAATATAAAACTCGGTTTATAAATTAATTTCACTTCCCGCCCGCGGCGTAAAGCCGCGGGCGGGTCTTTTTTACTCCCATATTCGACACGCCCGCCGATAAAATACCCCTTGCAATTTGTTTGCGGGTATGTTATACTTAACTGTAATGACTGACTTTGACGAGTTAAAAAACTTAATCGAGCCGCACAAAAATCCCGATAAAAGATTTTTTCTGGACTTGGCGGACGCGGATAAGCAATTTTCTTACGAAAGCAGACGCATAGACGCGGTTATGAAAATGCTGCGCGTAATCAGGCTCGGCAAGCTTAAAGAAAAGCTTTCCGCCGCGCGTAACGAGCGCGATGCTTTAACCGCGTCGTCGGATTACGATGCGGAAAAATACCGCAGGGTGCTTGAATTAAACGCGGACGTTTCCCGCCTGAAATCTAAAATGCAGGAGTTCAAGCCGCTCTTCGAAGAGCCGTATTTCGCCCGTATGGACGTAACGGACGAGCGGGAGGGCTACAACAGCTACTATATAGGCAAGCGCGGCGACGAAAAGCTGGAAATAGTCGACTGGCGCGCCCCGCTCGCGCGGCGTTATTACCAGAAGAGTAAGACCTTCTTTTCAATCAACGACTATGCCTACAAGCTGATTTTGCGCAGGGCAATCCGCACTAAAAACGGCAGGGTTCTCGACTTTAAAAACGAGTACCTTAAGCTTTCGGACTACCTTTCCCCCGAAGAGATAGGGGGGCGCAACGAAGAGCTTATCTTCGACCCGTTCTTAAAGGAAATTTTAAAGGACAGGAAAGAAAAGCGCGAAATCCGCGACATAATCGAAACCATTCAGGAAAAGCAGTTCGAGATTATAACCCTGCCCGAGCGCGACGAATTTGCGTTGCAGGGCGTGGCGGGCAGCGGAAAAACGATGATACTTCTTCACCGCCTGTCGTACGTAATGTACAACAACGAAAAGCTCCGCCCGTCCGACGTAATGGTAATAACCCCGTCCGATTCGTTCAACGCTTTCATAGACGAGCTTGCGCAGATACTCGAACTCGAGCGGGTGCGAACGAGTACAATCGACGGGTATTTTCTTGCGGTGTTAAAGGGCGCGGGCGCGGACGTCGGCGGTAAAATAGATTTTTCCGCGCCGGTAAACGAGAGCTATCTCCGCTATATCTATTCGGACGATTTTTCCCGCGAGCTCGATAAAAAGCTTTCGAAAATTTACGACGGCATATACGGGCTTTTCGCGTCTGAAGACTGCCGCGCCGCGGTAGCGGAGGTGGCGGCGTCCTGCGCGGAGCAGACGGAGCTTTACGAAAAAATCAAAAACGCGGGGTTAAGGGTGCGCAGGTGCGTGCTCGGCGAAATAAAGGAAAAGCAGGGCGGCGGGCTATACTACACCAAGCAATTCCGCTATCTTTTCAATTGCGTGCTGGATATAAAGGAGTTTCTCTCGCTCGTGTTCACCGACGAACGGATGAAAACGCCCGCGTATTTTTACAGGCAACTGCTCTCGTTCTATAAATCGCTCAAATATATCCGCAGGTATTCGGAAAAAATCTGCCTTTCCGCGATAGCCGATTTAGGCTCGCTCGGAAACTCGGTAAAGCGCGAAATAAACGATTTGAAACGCTATAAACAGCGCATAGGCGGCGAAGAAATTTTAACCTACGCGTCCGGCATAGATAAGCGCGAAATTCTTCTGGACGAAATAGTAAAGACTGCCGAACGGGTGGAAAGTATCCGAAACGGCTTTTTCGCCGTGCACGACTTTGCCGACGTACTCCGCGGCGAAAACTATCTCGTGTCCGTGGGCAAGTGCGAAAACACTCTCGAAGTTCTCAGATTTTTCTACAGGGAAACGGTAAAACGGGCGAAAGTCAAACACGGTATGGGGGCAAAGCCGCTCGTAAGGTGCGACGCATACGCGCTTTGCCGCATACTTTTCAGGCTGGGTTACGACCTTTCGCCCAAATACGCGTTCGTGTTCGTGGACGAAGCGCAGGATATTTCGGCGGGCGAATACGAGATATTAAGGTCTATAAACGGCCGCGCGGTGTTCAACGTTTTCGGCGACCTAAAGCAGAATATAACCGACTACCGCGGGCTCCGCAACTGGAACGAGCTGGGCTTGCCGCAGTACGAGCTGAATTTAAACTACCGCAACACCAACGAAATAGTGGAGTTCGTCTCCCGCAATCTCAAAATAGAAATGAACTCCGTCGGGCTTGACGGCGAAAAGACGGAAATAATCGCGCCACGCGCGGTAACTTCGTGGCTAAATTCAAAAAACGGGCTTAAAGCCGTGATATGTACGGGTCAAACCCTTGAAAATTTTTCCAAAAAGAGTTATAATTTAATGGGTAAAACGGGCAGAATCTCCAAAACCAGAATCAACGTTATGACCGTTTACGAAAGTAAAGGGCTCGAATTTACCGCGGTAGCCGTGGTTGATAGCGATATGACGGACAACGAAAAGTATATCGCATACACCCGCGCGTTGAAATGCCTTGCGCTCGTGCGCGAACGGCAATAATAATTCTTCCCGTAAAGGACTTAAACCCGTTTATCCGCGCGCGCAAAGGGGAATAACTTAACGGCGTGCAAACTTACAAGGAGTAAAAAATGGCGAAAAGCAAAAAACAGATTGAAACTTTGGAAATAGAAGGCGAGCTTTTAAATACGGTCAGTTACGCTACTTACTATTGCAGACTGCCGCTTTTCACCCAATTCAAAATTTTCAACAGGGACGTGGAGAGCGCGCTTGCGGTAAAGCTTAGCGTAACGGGGTCGACCCCGCTCGTCCTTCCCACCGAAGTGTGCGTTGAAGAAATCCCGCACGAGAGCAGTGTGGAAGCCCTTCCGCAAAACGTGTTGAACCCCAAATATCTTGCCGAATTGCAGGAGCCGGAAACGTGTACGGTAACGGTAAAGCTCACCTGCGGCGACGAACTCGTATGCGAGCTGAACGCCGACGTGCGCGTCCTTCCCATAGATTACTGGGGCGGGCTTTCGGGCAATACCGAAATGCTCTCGGCGTTCGTCCGTCCCAAGCTTGCCGACTGCCAGAAAATTCTCGCCGAAGCGGGTTTGCAGCTCAAAACCTGGGGCTATTCTTCGGAGTTCGCGGGCTATGCGGGAACGGATAAGAACGGAGTAAGAAACGCCGCCGCGGCAATTTTCGCCGCCATAAGACGGCTCAACATAGAGCGTAACGGCGACTGCGACCTTTCGGGCGCGGTATGCACGGGCGACGCGGCAAGAATAGTTCAGGACAAGCTCGCAAGCCCCGTTGAAATGGCTCTTTTCGTGGCAAGCTGTCTTGAAAGCACCAAATTGAATCCCGTAATTTTACTCGGTAAATCAAGCATATCCGTGGGCGTATGGCTTTACGAAAGCTGTTTTTCATACTCATTGCAGGACGATATGCAGCTCGTTGAAAAGTACACGGCGGAAGGTGTAAACAACCTTACCGTGTTCGATATAGAAGACCTGTTCGCCCACAAAAACGCCAGCTATACCACCAGCGAAAGCCACGCTAAAGCCCGTTTGCAGAAAAACGAGTTCGAGATATGCCTTGACGTAAAGCGTTGCCGCATAGGCGGTATATTCCCCATGCCGTTAAAGGTAAAAACGGCTCACGGGTACGAGCTGTTGTCGGGCGGGCAAATATCCTTCGACGAAAAACCGCGCGAAGTTATCGACGCGGACAAGTTCGTCTACGACAAAAACGCCACCAAGGACGAGAACTGGCAACGCCGCCTGCTCGACTTATCTCTCAAAAACAATCTTCTGAATTTCAGATACAGACGGGACTGCCTGCATATAACGTGCGCAGACCTTTCCGCTTTCTGCGAAAAGATAGAGCAGAAGGGCAAGTTCACCCTTTTCCCCAACGAAACGCCGTTAAAGGATGCGGCGTATTTCGGCGAAAGCAAGTCCGTAAAGGAAATGGCGGAGCTTCTGGAAATAGAGATGAAGAGCGGCAAGCTCCGCTGTCTATCTTCGGACGAGAGTATGGCGGAAACGGTCGGGTCGCTAATCCGCAAATCCCGTCAGACAGAAGAAGAGGCGGGCGCAAAGACGCTCTATCTCGCGCTCGGCTTTTTAAGGTGGCGTGGCGAAGAAGGGGAAGACAAGTTCGCCCCCGTGTCCCTTCTGCCCGTCAGCCTTAAACGAATGAAATCGCAGGGCGTCGTTCTCGAAGTCGGCGACGGCTACGAAGTAAACACGACTCTTCTCGAAATGCTCAAACAGGATTTCGGCATAGACGTGCGCGGAATGGAAGGCAAGGGGCTCACCCCCAAGGAAATGCTCGCCGTGTTCCGCGGCAAAACTGCCAATATGAAGGGCTGGTTCGTCTACGAAGACGTATATCTCGCCCAGTTCACCTTCGCGCGCTACGCAATGTGGTCGGACGTAAAGAACAACTCCGCACGGTTTGCCAAAAACCCGCTCATTGCAAGCTTGATGACAAATACCAACAAGCTCGCGGGCAACAAGCTTGCGGGCGTGAACGAAGACGACGGCGACCCCTGCAACGTGTTGACGCCGTTGCCCTGCGACAGCGCGCAGTACGCCGCAGTGGCAGAATCTGACAAGGGAACGACCTTCGTCTTACACGGTCCCCCGGGAACGGGCAAGAGCCAGACCATAACCAATATAATCGCCAACGCAATGTACAAGGGCAAGCGCGTGCTTTTCGTCGCTGAAAAGCAGGCGGCGTTGCAGGTCGTAAAAAAACGCCTTTGCGCGGTAGGCGTGGGCGAATTTTGTCTCGAGCTCCACTCGGGCAAGTCGGTTGACAAGTCCGAAATTATAAGAAATATCGAAACGACGCTCTCTCTCACCTGCGAGCAGGACGGCGAAAAGTTCGCCGCCGCGGGCGCGAAAATCAAGGAAGTGCGCGACGGTCTCCGCGCCCCGCTTGCCGCGTTGCACAAAAAGCGCAGACTGGGCGTATCCGTTTACGAAGGTATAGTCTACTATCTAAGGAACAAGAACGCGCCCGAGCTTCTTAATATCGAAAGCACCTTTTACGATTCTTTAACCAAGGAAAAACTCGCCGCGTACGAAAATATGCTCACCACCGCGCAGGCGGCGGCAAAGGAGTGCGGCGGGGTATACCGCTCCCCGTTCTCCGAAGTAAACCTGACCGAGTGCGGCGAAGAGACAAAGACGGCGGTAATCTGCGCCGCGGAAATAGTTCTTGCCGAGCTAAAACATTTGCGGAATTATCTGGGACTGTTTCTCGAATCGTTCAACCAGAAAATTTCCAAGTTCACCTATAAAAAGCTTGAAAATTTAATCGCCATAGCCGCGGTATTGAAGGACGGCGGTCTGAACGTATTTTTCGAATGCGAAGAAGAAAAGCTGTACAGATTCTATAACGCCAACCTTCGCTACGACGGCGAAGTAAAGCACTGGTTAAAGCATTTCAGAAGTCTGCCCGATTTAGGCAAGCTCGCCGACCAGATAGAGTCCGAAATAGATAACTGGGGCGAAAATTACCGCTCTTCCCGCACGCTGTTGCAGGTAATAAAGCGCATAAACAAGTGCGCCGCAACGCCCGTACCCGAAAAGGACGAGTTAGAGTGGATAAAACGCGCCTACGAAATAGAAAAGGCACGCGAACGCATACTTTCCAATACCGATTTAAGCGATAACTTCGTCAGCTTCGGCGGCATAAACGATAGAAAGCGCGAAGAATTTATGCGTCCCCTTTACGAGTTGCACTCGCTGTGCGCACAGACCTTTATGGATTACAACGCCGACGCGTTCAACAGCAGGTGCGTGTATTCGGTAAACGGCACTTTAAGCCCGCTCATTTCGGGATTAATCAACGCCGCCACCGCCTTTTTAAAGAGCTGCGACTACTTCCTTAAAACGGTAAAGGCACACAAATCCGCGTTCGACGACGAAGACCTTTTCGAGTTCTACACCGCAAAATGCTCCGCTCTCATAGACAATATCGATATGTTGCCCGCGTGGTGTATGTATAAGTCCACGGCAAAAAAGCTTAACGACGCAGGTCTCTCGTTTATGACCGACGCAATGGAAAGCGGCAAGATAAACGGCAAGCAAATTCTTTCGGCGTTCCGCAAAAACGTTTACCGCAACTTCATTCAGACCAATATTCCCGCGGACGAAAGTCTGGCGGCGTTCTCGGCAAGCGTTTTGGACGAGAGCGCGGGCAGCTTCGCGCAGATGCTCGAAGAGTTCAGCGCGCTCACCCGCGAAAGGATAAGGGCGGAGCTTATATCACGCCTGCCCGAAAAGGAAACGGAAGGCTCGCTCGCTCTCGAGCTTATGTCCTTCCAGCGTCAGACCAAGGGCGGACTGCGCGGCTTCAACCTGCGCAATATGTTTTCCGAGCTTCCCGAGCTTATGAAGGTGGTCGCGCCCTGTATGCTGATGAGTCCGGTAACCGTTTCGCAGTACCTGCCCGCCGACCCCGAGCTGTTCGATATAGTCATTTTCGACGAAGCGTCGCAGATACCCACTTGCGAAGCCGTGCCGTCGCTCGCAAGGGCAAAATCGGCGATAATAGTCGGCGACCCCAAGCAGATGCCGCCCACTTCGTTCTTTATGGGTTCGGGTCAGGACGAAGAACACCCCGAAGCAGAAGATTTGGAATCCGTTCTGGAAGACTGCCTTGCTCTGGGCGTACCCGAAAAGCATCTCATATGGCACTACCGCTCCAAGCACGAGAGTCTCATCGCGTTCTCGAATATAACTTACTACTCGGGCAAGCTGTGTACCTTCCCGTCGCCCGACGCGCTCGACAGCAGGGTAACGTTAAGGTATATAGAAAACGGCGTTTACGAGCGCGGACTTTCCAAGTGCAACCGCGAAGAGGCGGAAGAGCTTGTCAACGAAGTAATCCGCAGGCTGAAGGACGAAAAGCTCCGCGCGTCGAGCATAGGCGTAGTAACCTTCTCCACGCCCCAGCAGGTATACGTAGAAAAGCTTTTGAACAAAGCAATCTTAAAGCACGGGCTTGAAGAAGTCGCCTACGAGCGCGAAGAGCCGCTGTTCGTAAAAAATCTCGAAAACGTACAGGGCGACGAAAGGGACGTAATTCTCTTTTCGGTGTGCTACGGACCGGACAGGCTGGGCAGAATTTCCTTGAATTTCGGACCTTTGAACCAGCTCGGCGGTTGGCGCAGGCTCAACGTAGCAGTCTCCCGCGCAAGGGAAGAGATGGTCGTTTTCTCGTCCATGCGCTATTCTATGATAGATTTGTCGCGCACCACTTCGCGCGGCGTCGCGGGCTTGAAAGCCTTTCTGGAATTTGCCGAAAAGGGCAGAACGAATATTTCGGTAAAGAGCGAAGACGTAATAATAAACAAGCAGGGCATAGGTAAGTTCATCGCCGAAGAGCTTTCAAACTATGGCTACGACTGCCGTCCGGACGTCGGCGTTTCCGACTTCAAGATAGACGTGGGCGTACTCGACCCCAAAAACAAACACAACTTCATTTTGGGTATTTTGTGCGACGGCACCACGCAGTTCTCCGTAAAGGACCGCTCTGTAATGCAGGTGCAGACCTTAAAGCGCAACAACTGGAACGTGTACAGGCTGTATTCCATAAACTTCTTCAACAACCCCAAGCGCGAAATTAAGAAGATAAAGGACTTTTTAGATAAGCTTACGGAAGGGGGCAAAACTTCCGTCGTAAACTTTAAAAAGCCCTACCGCGCGGCAAAGCTCGAAGTAAAGGAAGGGGACGCGGCGTATCTTTTAAGCGGCGAAAACGACGCCGAGCTTACCCGCGTAATAAAGGCGATAGTCGCCGCCGAAGAGCCTATCTCCGAACAGTTTCTCATTAAGCGCGCGCTGTCGGCGTTCGGCATAACCAAGTGCGGAATTAAGCTCGAAAGCAAGTTGCGCGGTATAATAGAAAAGTGCGGTTTCGAAAGCCGTGAAATGCTCGGCAATATCTACTACTTCAAAACGGACAAGTATTCGGGCTTCGACAGGTACAGGGTGGAAGAGAACACTTCCCTGCGCTCGACAGATACCGACTACACCCCGTACGACGTAATCTCTCTTATCAAGGGCTTGCTGTTGAACAGGGTAAGTATTTACGGCGACGAGCTTATCCCCGCCGTACTGCGCGAGCTTAAAGTGCCGCGCTCGAGCGATAAATTAGTGCAGTTCGTCCACGCCTGCATAGACGAAGGCGTGCGCCGCGGAATTTTAATCCGCAGCGTTTCGGACAAAATATCGTTGACTTAATAAAACCAAAAAAGCCCGCCGCGGCGTTACAGTAATTCCCATAGGGAGTTTTAGGCAAGTCGCAGGCAATAGAAAAGGTATGGCATAAAGTCATACCTTTTCTATTGTATTTTAAGCGTGGACGAACTAGGCTACTTGTAGCCTAGTGAGATACAGATATGTTTTATATTTCCCGCAAAATTCAATCGGTTGCGCTCTTTCATTTTTCGTGATATAATAATTGTACGATAAACGGTAATTTACAAGTGAGGCGAGAAATTATGAACACCGAAATTCGGGTTGCTATTGATAAATTTAAAGAGGTAAAAGATATATTAAAAAAATTTGATAACAGAGATGAGGCAATAGAATATCTGGTTAATGAAACAAAATTATCAAAAGAAGAATGTTCTACTGCTTATGATATTATTACGAAAATTGAAGGCTGAATTTCAATTTGACGTGCGGCGAAGCAGGTTAATCGGTTCGGTAATAAAGATACACGGTGGCGGCGACACGCCGCTAAATTTCAATTTATCTTTGTAAATGGTTTGTAGTAAAAAGCTCTCGAACGATATGTTCGAGAGCTTTTGTCCTTGCTTGAAAGTATAACTCTTAATAATTTAGTTTCTTAATTCCCTATGGGAATTGCGCTTTCCGCGGCGGGCTTTTATTATCCCTTAAATTATAAATTATCGAACACGCAGTTCATATCGTAAAGCCCCGCGGGCTTTCCCGCAATCCACTTCGCGGCTTTAACAGCTCCCGCGGCAAAAACTCTTTTCGAGCGGGCGGAGTGGGAAAGGGTTATAATCTCGTCATCACCCGCAAAAATCACGTCGTGTTCGCCGACGATTGTCCCGCCGCGCACGGCGTGTATTCCAATCTCGTTCCCGCGCTTGCCTACCATTCCCGACCTGCCGTTCAGGTATTCTTTTTCTCCGCCGAACGCGGAGTTCGCCCCGTCCGCAAGCATCAAAGCGGTGCCGCTCGGCGCGTCCGCCTTCCGGTTGTGATGCTTTTCGATAATCTCTATGTCGAAGCTTTCGCCCAAAGTCTCGGCGGCAGTCTTAACCAGCTTAACGAGAAGATTAATGCCCAAGGAAAAGTTGCCCGTCTTGAACACGGCTATCTTTTTGCTCGCGTCTTTAATAAGCTTCAAATCGTCGTCGCCGTATCCCGTCGCCGCAAGCACTACGGGCACGCCCTTTTTCACCGCCCAGTCAAGCTCGCCCTTCAAGGCGGCGGGGGAAGAGAAGTCTATAACTACGTCAACCTTCTCCTTAACTGCGTTAAACGAAGTATATACGGGGGGCAATTGAGTATTTTCAACCCTGTCCACACCGCAAATAACGGTAATTTCCCCGTCGCTTTCAATAAGCTCGCAAAGGTTTTTGCCCATCTTTCCGTTAATTCCGCAAATCAGCGCGTTAATCATACCTTTTTCAACCCCGCTCTTTCAATTTCCCCCTGCAATATGCGCTTGTTTCCGCTCTCAAGCTCTGTAAGCGGAGCGCGCGGCACACCCGCGTCAAACCCGAGCATATTATAGGCAGCCTTGATGGGAATGGGGTTGACTTCCAGAAAGCACGCGTCCTCGAGCGGCAGTAAAAAGTCCTGAACTTCGTTCGCCTTGTCAAGCTCGTTCGCCTTTACCAGCTCGTACATTTTTTTAACGAGAGCGGGGGCTATATTCGAAGTAACCGAAATAAGTCCCGCGCCGCCTATCGCAAGCATGGGCAAATTCAGAAAGTCCTCGCCCGAATACAAATCCATCTTTCCGCGTATGCGCCGCATCGTCTCGCACACCTGCGCCATATTCCCGCTCGCTTCCTTAATTCCCGCCATGTTGGGAATTTCGGCAAGCTTTTCCGCCGTCTCGGGCAGAATGTTCACGGCAGTGCGCGACGGCACGTTGTACGCAATCACGGGAATTTTCACCGCCGAGCATATCGCGCGGTAGTATTCCAGAAGTCCCTTTTGCGTGCATTTGTTGTAGTAGGGGGTAACGGCAAGCACGCCGTCCGCGCCCAGCTCTTCTGCCCTGCGCGACGCGGCAACCGCCTTCGCCGTATCGTTACTGCCCGTACCCACGATAACCTTTATCCGCCCCGCCGCGTGCTTTACTGAAAACTTTATAACTTCAACCTTTTCGTTTTCCGTCATAGTGGCGGGTTCGCCCGTCGTTCCTAAAATTACCACCGCGTCCGTGCCGCCGTCAATCTGGTAATCAATCATTCGTCCAAGCTCTTTCAGATTCACTCCGCCGTCGGTAAACGGGGTTATCATAGCGGTAAGTATGCCGTTGCAAAAACCTGTCATATAAACGTCCTTTTTCTATTTTCCGTCTGCGGAGCAAACGCCCCGTAAACCATAATAATCGCAAAATTCAAAAACGGTTACTTTCTGTCGAAATATCCTTTCGCCGCTAAAAGCTCGGCAAGCAGCACCGCGCCGCCCGCCGCGCCGCGCAGGGTATTGTGCGAAAACCCTATAAATCTGTAATCGAACAGCCCGTCGCCGCGCAGTCTGCCCGCGCAAACCGCCATACCGTTCTCGGTATTTCTGTCAAGCTTTGGCTGGGGACGGTTTTCTTCTTCGAAGTAGTGCAAAAACCTTTCGGGCGCGGACGGCAGCTTCAGCTTCTGCGGCTCGCCCGAAAATTCCGCCCACGCCTTTAATATTTCTTCCCTGTCGGGCTTTTTGTCGAACTTCACGAAGCACGCCGCCGTATGCCCGTCGGAAACGGGAACGCGCAGACACTGCGCCGTAATCACGGGCGCGCTTGCGGGAATAATCTTCCCGTCCTTAACTTCGCCCCATATCTTCAAAGGCTCTTTTTCGCTCTTTTCTTCTTCGCCGCCTATAAAGGGTATCACGTTGTCGCAAATCTCGGGCATAGTCTCGAAGGTCTTGCCCGCCCCCGAAATCGCCTGATAGGTGCAAACCGCCGCGCTCTTAATCCCGAATTTTTTCAAGGGGTGTAAAAGGGGTACGTACGACTGCAACGAGCAGTTGCTCTTAACGGCGATAAACCCGCGCTTCGTTCCCAGCCTTTCGCGTTGCGACTTAATAACTTCAAGGTGTTCGGGGTTCACTTCGGGAATAATCATCGGCACGTCGTCGGTAAAGCGGTGCGCCGAGTTGTTGGAAACTATGGGGCATTCGAGCTTCGCGTAAGCGTACTCCAGCTCCTTAATCTCGTCCTTTTTCATATTCACGGCGCAAAAACAGAAGTCAACGCCCGCGGCTATAACTTCCCTGTCCGCGCTCGCGTCCAAAACCTTCATATCGGCGAACTTTTCGGGCATGGGCGCGGTCATATGCCATTTTCTCACCGCGTCCCCGTACTTTTTTCCCGCGGAAGAAGAACTTGCCGCAAGGTATTTCACTTCGAACCACGGGTGGTTTTCCAACAGTAACAAAAATCTCTGTCCGACCATTCCCGTCGCGCCTATAACGCCTACTTTAAACTTTCCGTCCATAAAAAAACTCCCGTAAAAAAACGAAAGACAGTGCGTCGCACTGCCGAAATCAGCAATTAGCGCAACACCTAAGGTGACAGTCGCAAAGGTATTAACCCGTGCGCCCGACGCGGTCAAAGGGATAGCCCGCATCTCGGCGGAGACGCCCTTTCGCCGAAAACCCGTAGCGTTTTCCCTTAAAACGCGGGTCAAAGGTTACTTATGCTCGTCCGCTCCTCTAATTAGCAATGATATAATATCACAATAAACGGCGGTTGTAAAGAAATTTCGGGCGCAATTTTTAACCTATTATTGCCTTTCGCGCTCTAAAACTGTTTGACAACGATATTTTATTATAGTAAAATAAAAAAAGAGTTTTATTTAAGCTCGCGCACCGCCCGTAAAAAGGCGCGGTCGCGTCCCAAATTTATATTAACTACATTTTAAGGTTGACTATGAAATCTTTGAAGATTAAACTCATATCGGTAATCGTCTGCGCAGTAATCGCGGTTGCGTGCGTCGCAACCTGTCTCGGCATAAACGTTGCCCGCGCCGACAGGGACGTAACGGTCAGCGGCTCCACGGTATTCATCACCGCGGCAGACGCGCAAATCTGGTCGCATAAGGACGGCTCTGCCGACGACTATTACACCATGCTCGTCTTGACGGGCGAGAGCGATTCCGTAAACTTCCGTAAAGACCTTGCTTTCAACTGGTACGAAAGCGCGCCCAAAGCCGAAGGGGAGCAGGCTCTCAAAGGCAAACAGGGCTGGTTCAATATGGAAATCGGTTTCGAGCCGAACGCGGAAGGCAAGCTCGCTTTCGAAAAGTATATCTTAACCTTCGAAAGCCAGTCCTACACGCAGAACAAAGACGGCAAGACGACCAACTATATAATCTTCGCTCCCGCGGAAAACGGAACGAAGGTAAAGGTTCTCATCACCGACGACAAGGAAGAAGAGTTTCCCGAAACGGCTCAGGCAATAGCTTTCGATAAAATCAAAATCGCGTTCACGGACAATACCAACGGCGACTATTCCGTAACGGTATCGAGCGGCGCGGCCGAGCTTACAGGCACCTTCAAAAATATAGGCGGCACTTTCGCCCGTTTCTCCAGTTCGACCACCACGCCGGTAACGCCCATTTCGTTCGGCTTCAAACCCGCGGAAGGCAATACCGACCCCGCCAAGCTCGCCGTTTACAGCCTTAACGGTCAGAGCTTCAAGCTCAAAAACACCCCCACGCAGGACAACGGACATTACCGCAGCGGCGTAATAAACGACGATACGCCCCCCGTACTGTGCTTAAGCAAGGGCTTGTCGTTTATCGGTCACGACAAGGAAATTTCTTTCAACTACACCGTAATCGACGTAGTAACCAGCTCGCCCAGCCTTGAAACTTCATACTTTATGCTCACCAAGGCGGACGCGGCCAAGACCGATTTCAACGCCGACGCGTACGAAACGGAAGGGCTCTTCACCGTAGTCAAGGACAGCGACGACCAGAAGATGGACCCCCACGTAAACCACTACGTACCCGCAACTACCGACTATAACGCAACCCTTTTCGACGATGATATGAAGGTAACGGCGGCGGTAAAGGTGCTTTTAAAGCTTACCGACACAACGTCGACGGGCGGACAGTCCACCCACGTAATGCTTGACTGGTACGTGGACGACGCCCATATCGTAACCGTAAATAACAACAAATATATCGCCGTTGCAACCGACACCAAGGGCGCGGCTTACACCCACACGAGCGGCACCGCGACTTCACTTGAAAGCGAAAGCTGGAAAACCACTCTCGAAGAGTATCAGGCGGCGGTAACCAAGGCGGCTGAAGGAATTAAAGCGGGCAGCAAAAATAAATTCTATCTCCCCGCGGCAAACTCCCTTTTCAAGGACAACGCAACCGATTACGAAGATTTAACCTATTCCATATATTATATAAGCAACTCCCGCCAGCAGGAATCGAGCAAGGCGGCAAACGCGCTCTCCATTCCCCTTAACAAGGCGGGCAAGTACATCTTCACTATCTACGCAACCGACGCGGAAAGCAACGAAATGTACTATTACGACGCCGACGGCGAGAGAAAAACCTTTGGCACGGGCGATATCTGGACTATGTACGACGACGAAAAGCTCAAGGATTATCTGCCTTGGTTCGAGTTCGAAGTGGAAGCTCCCGACCTTTCCATCGAAGAAGTAAAAGAGCAGTCCACGGCGTTCGTAGGCAGTACGTTCACGCCCACCGCGTTTGAAATCAACGGCGTATCCTACAAGACAACTTACAGCCTGTACGTATTCGATAGCGCGAAGTATTACGAAGATAACGGCAAAACTCTCACCTACAGCGAGTTTATGGCTCAGAAAGAACAGCTCATAAACGACAGCGAACACGGCAGACAGTGGTTCACCTATATCTATTCGTCGTCCGACCCCGCAATGAAGGAAGGCACCGACGTATACGAAAAGTACCACGACTACCAGTGGAACAGCACTTCGCCCAGCTTCGTCCCGCAGGACGCAAACACTTTCTACCTTATCAAGTGCGAAGTTGAAAGCACGGATAACACGGGTACGCTCGGCGCGGTAGCTTACGTAGGCGTTGCATCCGCACCCAAGGTAAAGACGCTCGTCGGCGAAGACACGTGGGTTCAGGACAATATGACTTCCATAATCCTGCTCTGCGTCGCAGGCGCGTCGCTCGTAGGCATCGTATTGCTTCTCGTAATCAAACCCAAGGACAAGGGCGACCTTGACGAAATCGAAATGGGCAAATCCAAAAAGAAAAAGTAATTGAATAAAAAGTAACCCCGCGGGCGTTTCGCCCGCGGGGTTTTTCTCTCTCCGTCATTGCACCCACCCGTCATTGCGAGAAGCGTAGCGACGAAGCAATCCATAAGACCAAACCGCACCCACCCGTCATTGCGAGAAGCGTAGCGACGAAGCAATCCATAAGACCAAAGCCCCCGCAAAAAATTTCAAAACAACTTAACTAAAACGCTTGACAACGGCATACAATAGTATTATATTATTATCATATGAATATATATTCATATTAAATAAAGGAGTAACTATGAAAGAATCGTGTAAAGACGAGCTGTTGCACGGCGCAAGAGTGCAATCCGCGCTTGAAAATATGCCCGCCGAAGAAGAAGTGGAAGAAATGGCGGCGCGTTTCAAATCCATTTCAGAGCCGTCCCGCCTTAAAATACTTTTGGCGTTGCGCGGCGGCGAGCTGTGCGTCGAGCATATAACGCAGGCGGTCGGCGGCAACCAGAGCGCGGTATCCCATCAGCTCAAAACGCTCAGGGATAACAGAATAATCAAGTGCAGAAGGGACGGCAAAAAAATACTTTACGCCCTTGCGGACTCGCACGTTATGGCAATAATAGAACTTTGCAAGGAGCATTTAAGCTGTGAATAATAGTTTTAAAATAAGCGGGTTAGACTGTGCCAACTGCGCCCGCGAACTCGAAGAAGAGTTGAATAAAATAAAGGGCGTAAGCTCCGCCACGGTGGACTTTATGGCTCAGAAAGTAATCGTGGACTGCGACGGGCAAACGCTTGAAAAGGTAATTTCCGCCTGCAACAACTTCGAAGAAGTAAAGGTAATCAGTGCTTGCCAACCCGCCGCACCCGCACGCACTACCGAAAAACTGAAAATCAGCGGACTGTGTTGCGCCAACTGCGCCCGCGAACTCGAAGAAGAGTTAAACGCAATAAACGGCGTAACCGCAACCGTAGACTTCGTCAATCTCAGTATAGTGCTGTCGTCTGCGGACGAAAGCGCGCGCGAAAAGGCGGTGTACTCCATAACCCACTTCGAAGACGTAAAAATCGTAGACGGCAAGGAAAAGAAAAAGAGTCTTTTCAAAGCCCGCTTAAAGGATATAATCTGCCTTATAATCGGCTTCGTATTCTTCGTCCCCGTGTTCGTTTTCGATATCACGGGCGTCGCGCACGATAACTTAACCCTGACGGTGTTGAATTACGTCTTTTTCGGCATATCGTACGCCGCGGCGGCTCATCCCGTACTCATTAAAACGGTCAAAAACGTATTAAAAGGCAAGATATTCGACGAAAACTTTTTAATGACGGTCGCGTCGGTAGGCGCAATTTTACTCGGCATATTCGCGGGCGACGGTCTTGCGGAAGGCGCGGCGGTAATGCTTTTGTATCAGCTCGGCGAGCTGTTGCAAAGCGTGGCGGTAGGCTCTTCCCGCAACTCCATTTCAAAGCTTATGGAGCTTAAAAGCGACACCGCAACGCTCGTAAACGGGGAAAATCTCACCGTAGTTTCCCCCGAAGAGCTTAAAACAGGCGATAAAATTCTAATCAAAGCGGGCGAAAAAATCCCCGTCGACTGCCGCGTGCTTACGGGCGAAAGCGCGGTGGACTTAAAGAGCTTAAACGGCGAACCCGTTCCAAGGGATATAAAGGCGGGCGACGAGCTGTTGTCGGGCGGCGTAAACCTTTCGGGCGTAATCACCGCGGAAGTACTGCGCGAATACAAAAATTCCGCCGTTGCAAAGATACTCGAGCTCGTGGAAAATTCCACCGCCAAAAAGTCCAAGCCCGAAAAATTCATAACCAAATTCGCAAGATACTACACCCCCGCAGTGTGCGCGGCGGCGGTAATAGCGGCGGGCGTCGTTCCCACCGTAATATGCGCCGTCAACGGAGCGTACCTTTGGGAAATTTACCGCGAGTGGATATATAAAGCGTTGAGCTTTCTCGTAATTTCCTGCCCGTGCGCGCTCGTAATTTCCGTGCCGCTGTCATACTTCGGCGGCATAGGCAGGTGCGCGAAATCGGGCATACTCGTAAAGGGGTCAACCTGTTTAGACGAGCTCGCTCTCGCCAAGGTCGCGGCTTTCGACAAGACGGGAACAATAACCCAAGGCTCGTTTAAGGTAGTAAACTATTCAAGCGAAAGGGCGTTAAACCTTGCCGTCGCGGCGGAAAAATTCTCGTCCCACCCCATAGCCGCCGCTTTTGATAATACGGTGCAAGGCGCGGGCGCGGACTATAAAATTACGGACGCGGAAGAGATAGCGGGCAAGGGCGTAAAATGTCTTTGCAACGGTAAAGTCCTTCTCTGCGGCAACGCCGCGCTCTTAAACGAAAACGGCGTGAATTTCGAAGTAACCCAAAGCCTTTCAACTCTCGTATTCGTCGCGTTGGACGGGGAATATATAGGGTTTATCGAGATAGACGACGACCTGAAGGACGGCGCGGCGCAAGCAATTGCCGAACTCAAAAAATCGGGTATAGAGTACGCCTGTATGCTCACGGGCGACAGCGCGGCACGGGCGCAGGCTGTCGCTGAAAAGGCGGGGCTGGACGGCTTTAAAGCGGGCTTATTGCCGGACGGCAAGCTGCTTGCCGCACAGGAGCTTAAATCCCGCGGCAAACTGCTGTACGCGGGCGACGGAATAAACGACGCGCCCGTAATGACGGCGGCGGATTGCGCGGTATCGATGGGCAAGGTCGGCTCGGACGCGGCAATCGAAGCGAGCGATATCGTTCTGGTCACCGACGATTTAAAGCTCCTACCAAAGGGCAGAAAAATAGCCCGCTTCACCCGCAGGCTCGTGGTTGAAAACATTGCGGGTTCGCTCTTTATCAAGCTCGCGGTAATGGTGTTGAGCGTGGCTCTTGCAAGCTTCCCGCTCTATATCGCAATAGCGGCGGACGTGGGGGTAATGTTAATTGCCGTTCTCAACGCAATGCGCACGCGGCTTATAAAATAATTTCGACAAATTTCGGCAAATGCGTTTCAAACGGTTGCCGATTTTTTTCGCGTATGTTACAATGTGAAAAGTAAGTGAAAGCCCCCGCGGGGGCTGTTTGCCGTTAAAAAACGGCAAACGGACGCTTAACTTAAAAAATTTAACGGGAGTAACCTTATGAGTGAAGAAACGAAAGAAGAAGTAGTTCACGAAAGCGATAATAAAATCGCCCCCGAAGCTACCGCACCCGCGACGGACGGCACGGCAACCGCGCCCGCCCCGCAAAGCCCGCACAAGGGATTTTTGGGCAAGGTCGATAACTTTTTCGGCATAACCAAAAGCGGCTCTAAATACAGGGTCGAAATAGTTGCAGGCTTAACCACGTTCATGGCAATGGTCTACATACTCATGGTAAACGCGGGTATGTTCCAGCTCGTAATCGGCGGCAACGACCCTTACGGCGCGTCGTACATCGCAACGGCAATCGGCGCGATAGTCGGCACTCTGTTAATGGCGTTTTTCGCTAAAATGCCGCTCGCACAGGCGTCGGGTATGGGCGTCAACGCGTTCATCTGCTTTACGCTCTGCGCAGAAGGCGTGGGACTCACTTACGCCAACTGTATGGTATTCACCCTTTTAGACGGCGTAATCTTCCTGCTTCTCACCGCAACGGGCTTAAGACAGAAAATTTTCGAAGCAATCCCCGCGGGCGTAAGACACGCAATTCCCGTCGGCATAGGTCTGTTTATCGCGTTCATCGGTATGCAGAACGCGGGTCTCGTAGTCGATTCCGACACGCTCGTAACCTTCGTATCCTTCAATATACTTTCCGCAAAAGTAACCTACGGCGGAATAATCGCTCCGCTCGTAGCTCTTCTGGGCGTAATCGCAATCGCTATTATGTCCAAGTGGAACGTAAAAGGCTCCATTCTCTGGGGTATTCTCGGCTCTGCCGCTCTTTATTATATCCTTGCCGGCTTAGGCTGTGCCTGGCAGGACGGAACCTGCCTTAAAATCTTCAAAGATATAGGCGCGGAATTCAGCTTCAATCCCTTCGACGCGTTCGCCGCCTGGGGTAACGACGCGGTAGGTCAGGTTTTCGTAAACGGCTTTAACTTCGATACTTACTTCGCAATAGAAGGACACAACGCGGGCACTCTCGTCGTACTGCTCTTAACCACCGCGCTGTCACTCTGCATGATTGATATGTTCGATACTATCGGCACTCTCTACGGCGCGTGCGCAAAGGGCAACCTGCTCGACGAAAAGGGCGTACCCATCCGTATGAACAAAATGCTGCTCTCCGACGCAATCGCAACCTGCACGGGCGCAATCGCCGGCACTTCCACGGTAACGACCTTCGTCGAATCCTCCGCGGGCGTAGCGGCGGGCGGCAAGACGGGCTTTACCGCTCTCGTAACTGCGGCTTGCTTTATAGTGGCAATGTTCTTAAGCCCCATTGCAAAGCTCATTCCGTCGGCGGCAACGGCAACCGCACTCATCTGGGTAGGCGTGCTTATGATGACCTCCGTCACCAAAGTAAACTGGGAAGACGCGGGCGAAGCTATCGTTGCGTTCCTTACCTTCATAGTAATGGTACTCGGCTACAGCATTTCGCACGGTATCGGTATCGGCATAATCACCTACATACTCGTCAAGCTTTGCACGGGTAAGGTAAAGGAAATCAGCATCGCAACCTGGATAATAGGCGTGCTGTTCCTTGCAACCTTCTTGCTCACTTAATTTTACCGTCAAGGAACGCCCCGCGGCTTAAAAGCCGCGGGGCGTTATTCATTTTCCACCGCAAAAACGCGTATTCTACTTAAATTCGACTTCATTCTATTGCGCAAACGCCCGCAAATGGGTTAAAATTACGGTATAAACCGCTAACGGAGATAATTACTATGAACGAATTCGGCAACTTTTTATACGAATTGCGCAAGGAAAAGGGTATGACGCAGGCGGACTTAGCGCAGGCGTTGGGCGTAACCAACAAAGCCGTGTCCAAATGGGAAACGGGCGAAGCCATGCCCGAAACGGGACTACTATTGCCGCTTTCAAGAATTTTCGGCGTAACTGTAGACGAGCTGCTCGCGGGCAAACGCGCCGAACGCTTAACGGACGACGGTTCGGTCTGCAATGAGAAAATCTTCTATGACGAGCTTAAAAAGCATATGTTTACAAGGGGAAAGGACGACCGTACCAAATCCCCGTCGGAAAAAGTATGCGGTGCAATCTGCGGCGCGGTCGTAATGCTCGGCACGTTCGTTTACGTATTGCTGGGCGCGCTTGCAAATCTATGGCACCCTTACTGGATAATAATTCCCGTCTGCGCGCTTTCGTGCGGCATAATAGGCATTGTTTTCGACTTATGCAACGCGGATAAGCGCAACCGTAAACTTGCCCGCGGCGAAAATCCGTTCGTCGGCGGCGTGTGCGGGCTGATAACGCTGTCGTCTACAATCGCGTATCTGTTCGTCGGCGTATTCACCGGACTGTGGCACCCGTGCTGGGTAATCGTGGTCGGCGCGGCGTTGCTCTGTTTTATCGTCGGCGCGGTCGGCGGCGCGTTAACCAAGCCGCAGGATAAATGAATAATAATTATAGTTTAAAACAAATTACCGCCGCCGCTTGAAAAAGCGGCGGCGGTATGATATAATAAAGATAAGAAATCAAAAGGGGTTTTTACTATGCTCGAAAAATATATTTCCGCGGCAAAGCGGGATAAACAAAGCGACCTTGTCTTAAAAAACGCAACCTATCTCGACGTATTCACCGCCACGCTCAAAAAGGGCGATATAGCTGTCGTCGGTGAAAAAATCGTCGGCGTTGGCGAATACCGCGGCGCGACCGAAATCGACTGCACGGGCTTGACCGTGCTCCCCGGCTATATCGACGGTCACGTTCATATCGAAAGCTCTCAGCTCTCTCCCGAAGAGTTCGCGTCCCTGATAGTCCCGCGCGGCACCACCACCATAATCGCCGACCCGCACGAGATAACCAACGTCTGCGGTATGGCGGGTTGCGAGTATATCGCAAAGGCTTCCCAAAGCGTGCCGTTGGACGTAAAAATCCAGCTCCCGTCCTGCGTTCCCGCAACCCCGTTCGAAACGAGCGGCGCAATCCTTAACGGCAAGGATATCGCGGAAAATATCGTAAAGGACTATATATTCGGCTTGGGCGAGTTTATGAACTACCCCGGCGTAATCAATTGCGACCCCGACGTAATCCAAAAGCTCGAGGCCGCCCATTCGGCGGGCAAGGTAATCGACGGTCACGCCCCCGCGGTCTACGGCTACGACCTGAACGCCTACCTTTGCGGCGGTATATCCACCGACCACGAATGCGTGTTAAAGGAAGAGATTGAAGAAAAAATTTCCAAGGGCGTTTACGTGCATATCCGCCACGGCTCGTCTACGCAGAACTTAGGCAACGCAAAGTATATTACGGACGGCAATATGCGCAGGTTTATACTCTGCACCGACGACCGCCACGCCGCCGACTTAAAGGAAAAGGGTCATCTCGACGACGCTCTCCGCAAGCTCGTAGCAAACGGCTTAGACCCCGTTCGTGCGGTAATATGCGCCACTTTAAACTGTGCCGAGTGCTACGGTCTCAAATGGCACGGGGCTATTGCGCCCTTCTATCTCGCCGATTTGGTAGTGGTGGATAACCTTAAAAACTTCAACGCCAAATACGTAGTTAAGAGCGGCAAGCTCGTCGCAAAGGACGGCAAACCCCTTTTCGACACTTCCGTAAGGTATCTGCCCGCAAGCGTGCTTAATACCGTGCATCTGAAAGAAATGCAGGCAAGCGACTTCATACTTCGGTTAAAGGGTAAAAAAGCCAAGGCAATGACCATCGAGCCGGGCGGCGTAGTCACGGGCTGCGAGATAGTGGAAGTGGACAGCAGAAACGGCGACGCGCAGGTTAAAGGCACGGATATATTGAAGTTATGCGTGGTCGAACGCCACAAAATGACGGGCAATATAGGCAAGGCGCTGTTTAAGGGCTACGGATTTAAAGGCGGTGCGCTCGGCATAACCATAGCTCACGATTCGCACAATATAATACTTATGGGCGACGATAACGAGAGTATGGCAAAGGCGGCAAACAAGCTGAAAGAGATAGGCGGCGGAATGGTTATCGTCGATAGCAATAGCGGAGAAATTCATTCGTTAACGCTGGATATTGCGGGGTTAATGTCGTCCCGCGACGCCGAAAGTCTGCAACGCGACAGCCGCGCTTTAATCGAGCGCGCGCATAGTATGGGCGTAAAGCGGGAGTACGAAGCGTTTATGTCGCTTGCGTTCCTTTCGCTTGCGGTTATCCCCAAATTAAAGGTAACCGACGCAGGTCTTTTCGACGTAGAAACCTTCTCGTTCACGGATATCAACGCGTAAATTTCGGACAAAATATTATTAAAAACCCCCGCCGCGCAACGCGCGGCGGGGGTAATGTCATTGCACACTCTCTCGTCATTGCGAGCCTTTCCTTTCCCGTCATTGCGAGGAGCGTAGCGACGAAGCAATCCAGAACAGCGTAACACACTCTCTCGTCATTGCACTCTCCCCCGTCATTGCACACACACTCTCTCTCGTCATTGCACACACACTCTCCCCCGTCATTACGAGAAGCGTAGCGACGAAGCAATCCAGAGAACACAAAACCGACCAACAATAATATACGGTAAAACACCCCCGCCGCGCAACGCGCGGCGGGGGTGAATTTATCTATCCAAATCAAACAACTCGTTTGGCGTTATACCGAACTTATTATAAAGTAGCAAAATACTATCGTAACTCGGCTTTTTCTTTCCGAGCAACCACTGATTTACAGTAGTTTGATTTATGCCCAAAATTTTTGCAAACTCTTCTTTACTAATATGTTTGTTTTTTAATATGCGTTTGATAATATTACTAAATAACATAACGATATTGTATCGCATATTTAATTTAAAGAGTTTGTCGTTAGATATGTCTAACTAATAATATACGGTAAAAAACCCCCGCCGCGCAACGCGCGGCGGGGGTGAATTTATTTATCCAAACCAAACAGTTCGTTCGGCGTAATATCAAATTTTTTGTAAATCATATAAATACTATCGTAACTCGGCTTTTTCTTTCCAAGCACCCACATACTTACGGTAGTTTGATTTACACCCAAAATATCACCAAGTTCTTCCTGGCTCAAATTATGTTCTAATAAAATTTGACTTATTATTTCACTATAAGGCATATGAAAATTATAAATATTTTCAGGTCAAAAGTATTGACTTAGGTCAATAGACCTAAGTATAATTATGATACGGCAGACAAAAAATATTCGGGGGTGCTAATATGGATATGAAAAACGCAATTATAACTTTTCGCGGAGATAATAACTGCAAGTTAAACGAACTGCAAAAAAATCGTATAGAACTTGAAATTTTAAATTTATTCACCAAATATAACTCTGTAAGTTTTTATTTGGGCAACAGAAATTCATTCGATTTTTTTATAAGAGGCTTACTTTCCCATTTGAAAAAAAAATATAAACTCCCTTGCGAAATAGTATTCGTGCCGCACCGCGTGGGGGTGGAGTACGGCGACTTCGACGCGTTTTTCGAAAAAGTAGTTTATCCGCCCTTAAATGAAGTGCCGCCCGAATACTCCGCACAGCGGCGCGATAACTGGATAACCGAACGGGCGGACGAGCTTTTTTTCGTCGGTAACTCTCGTTACGGCTCTGCGCGGGAAACGCTTGACTACGCGCGTCTGCGCTTTCAAAAATACGGCAAACCGCAAATAACCGAGCTTTAAACCAAACTATTTTCAGCTTTACCCCGACGGAAATACCGTCGGGGTTTTAACTTGAGTTAAAACGGTTTATAAATAGATATAGGGCGTTAAACGCAAAAATTGCGCAAAAACGATTTACATCTTTTGCAATTTATAGTAAAATAAAAAAAGGATTATAATTTTAAGGATAGTTTTATGGGTTTAATCAAATTCATTCTCGGAGCGGATTCGAGAAGCGCGCTTAAAAAGCTTAACAGACTTGCCGACAAGGTAGAGGCACTCGACGCAAAATACGCGGCAATGGACGATAAGGAGCTTAAAAACCAAACCGTCCTGTTAAAGGAAAGGCTTGCAAAAGGCGAAAGTCTTGACGATATAATGTTCGACGCATTCGCCGCATTCAGGGAAGCGAGCTGGCGCGTTTTGGGAATGAAGCATTTCCACGTACAGATAGTCGGCGGTATATGCCTGCATCAGGGGCGTATCGCGGAAATGAAAACGGGTGAAGGTAAAACTCTCGTTTCCACCCTTCCCGCATATCTAAACGCGTTGACGGGCAAGGGTGTGCATATCGTAACGGTCAACGACTACCTTGCAAAGCGCGACGCCGAGTGGATGGGTAAAGTCCATAAATTTATGGGTCTTACCGTAGGCGTGGTAGTCCCCGGAATGGACGACGCGGAAAAGCAAAAGGCTTACAAGTGCGACGTAATTTACGCAACCAACAACGAACTCGGTTTCGACTATCTCCGCGACAACCTTAAAACTTCCATTCCCGCAATGGTTCAGCGCGAGCTTAACTATTGCATAATCGACGAAGTGGACAGTATCTTAATCGACGAAGCGCGTACCCCCCTTATAATTTCGGGTCGCGGCGGCGAAAGCTCCAAGCTCTACGAGGACGTGGATAAGTTCGTCCGCACCTTAAAGGGCGGCTTCGACGACGACAAAAAGGAAGCCGAAAAGAACGTGCCGTCCAAAAAGAAAAAGGACTTGACGGAAGAAAATCTCAAAGCCATAGAAAAGCTCGAAAACACCTTAAAGGAAATGGAAGGCTGGGATTATATAATCGACCGCAAGGATAAATCGGTAACCATAACCGAGCACGGCGCGGAAAAGGCAGAGCGTTTCTTCAATATTTCCAACTTGGGCGACGTGGAGCACGCCGATTTGAACCACCACATACAGCAGGCGTTAAAGGCGCACGAACTGTTCCATAACGGCGAAGAATACATCGTCTCGCCCGACGGTGAAATTTTAATAGTAGACGAATTTACGGGCCGCGTACTCAACGGCAGAAGATATTCGGACGGACTTCATCAGGCAATCGAAGCCAAGGAAAAGGTAAAGGTCAAGGACGAGAACAAGACTCACGCAACCGTAACCTTCCAGAACTATTTCCGCCTTTACAAAAAGCTCGCGGGTATGACGGGTACGGCAATGACGGAAGAAGACGAGTTCAGAACCATTTACTCTCTCGACGTAGTTCCCATTCCCACCAACCGCCCCGTAAAGCGCGTGGATTTGGCGGATATGATATACTCTACCGTGGAAGGCAAAAAGCGCGCTATCGTAAACGAAGTTGTGGAACGCCACGCAACCGGTCAGCCCATACTTATCGGTACGGTAACGGTAGAGCGTTCGGAAGAAATTTCCCGTCTGTTGAGAAGAAACGGCGTTAAACACAACATACTCAACGCCAAAAACCACGAGCGCGAAGCCGAAATAGTAGCGCAGGCGGGCAGGCTCAACGCGGTTACCATAGCAACCAATATGGCGGGCCGCGGAACGGATATCCTGCTCGGCGGCAACCCCGAATATCTCGCCAAAAAGCGTATGCGCGAAGAAGGCTACGACCACGAAATGGTGGAAGTGGCAATCTCTTACGCAGACAGAGAATTTACCGAAGAAGAGAAGGTCGCGCGCGCAAGATATGCCGAGCTTTACGCGGGCTATAAAAAGGAAACGGACGCGGAAAAACAGGAAGTTATCGCCGCGGGCGGTCTGTGCATACTCGGCACCGAACGCCACGAATCCCGCCGTATAGACAACCAGCTCCGCGGACGTAGCGGCCGTCAGGGCGACCCCGGCGCGTCGGTATTCTTCATCTCTCTCGAAGACGACCTTGCAAAGCGTTTCGGCGGCGAAAGAATGAAACAGCTCTACACCGTGTTCAAAATCGACGAAGACCAGTGCCTGCAATCGAAAATGCTCACCCGCAGTATAGAAAACGCGCAAATGGCAATCGAAGGCAGAAACTTCGGCATAAGAAAGCACACTCTTCAATACGACGAAGTAATGAACGAACAGCGTAAAACCATTTACGGCGAACGTCTCAACGTACTCCGCGGCGCAGACGTGCACGAGCAGATGCTCAAATATATCCCCGACTATATCGAAAAAGTTTTGAAAGAAACGGTAAATACGGACGCTATGCCCGAAAAGTGGGACGAGAACGCGCTCAACGACGCACTGCGCCAGAAGGTTTACCCCGACGAGTGCGAGTTCGTAATAACCCGCGAAATGCTCGAGCGTTGGGACTACGACCACGCCTTGAAGAAAATTTCAAACGAAGTAATAAAGGCGTACGAGCAGAAGATAATAAACGTAGCGGAAATGACGGACGGACAGGTAGACTACCGTCAGGTTGAAAGGAACGAGCTTCTCCGCAGCGTAGACAGAAATTGGATTGACCATATAGACGCAATGGACCAGCTGAGAAAGGGTATAGGTCTGCGCGGCTACGCCCAGCAGGACCCCATCATAGCCTACAAGCAGGAAGGTTACGAAATGTTCGACGAGATGATTGACAGAATCCAGACCACGACCATTTCCCGCCTTTTAAAGGGCAGAATAGTTCGTATTCCCGCCCAGCCCCGTCCCGCACCCCGTCCCGTGCAGAACGCGCCCGTAGCGGAAGAAAAACCCGCGCCCGCGCCCGCCGCACAGCAGAGCGGTCCCGCAATAGGCGACGCACCCCAACCCCCCAAGGACCTGATGACGAGCAGCGAAAACAAACAGCTGCCCACCGTAAACAAGTCGGCAAAAATCGGCAGAAACGACCCCTGCCCCTGCGGCTCGGGAAAGAAGTATAAGGATTGCTGCTACTGGAACGACAATAAGTAAAAACGCGTATCTGCGTCGCAATACTGTGTCAACCTTGCGTTTTTTCTCGGTCACTTACGGGCAGTAAGCTCCCTGCGAAAAATCCGCGGTTTCCTTGTCTTGCTCGCATCTCCGCGTTTTTACAGCTTATTAAAAGCGTGGTTTTGCTTGCGCAGTAATTTATCTATAATTGCGTATATGCGTCGCAATACTGCGTCAGCCTTGCGTTTTTTCTCGGTCACTTACTGGCAGTAAGCTCCCTGCGAAAAATCCGCGGTTTCCTTGTCTTGCTCGCATCTCCGCGTTTTTACCGCTTATTTAAAAGCGTGGTTTTGCTTGCGCAGTAATTTATTTATAA
>CAJTLF010000020.1 GCA_910577555.1 uncultured Christensenella sp.
AGCGTAAAAGTAGCGGCGGTTGCAATTGCAACCGCCGCTACTTTTACGCTCATTTAATTAGATAATTTTTTTACCGAAAATTTCACGATTTTTAAAAAAAGTTAAAATATTTTTTAATCATAACAATTTCTGTCATATTTACTATGTTATGATGCAAATATGAATGATGAATATTACAAGGACGAGCCGATTTATAAAATAAGACCGTCCAACGTAAAAGCAAAGTTAAAGCCTATGTTAAAAAAGGAAGCGGCTATTTTTCTCCGTATCTTTTAAACGCAAAGCCCGTTCCGGCAAGCAAAGATGGTTATTATAATTACTTCTATATGGAAAGTTATCATACCGTTGAAAAGCGAAAAGTCGGTGGCAAGCAGCAGATTGTTACCGTGCTTCGTTCACGTAAAAAGTATGTTGAAGTTCCTTGTGAACAATGGGAACAGTTACGCTACTACGATTTAAAAGATTATGAAGCTGCCCGCGATGAGTATGAAGGAACCGAATACGACGTTTATAAAAACGATAAATATCACAATGTCTTTGATTTTATGTTACAGCAAGGAGAAAATTTCGACCATGAACAGTTTTGGGTAAACTCTTTTGATTTAGAAAGAGTATTAAATATCTTTACGGATGAAGATTTGGATATATATCTTTATGCGAAAGAAAAGCATTTAAAGCAAAAACAGATTGCAGTTCTTATAGGTAAGTCCGAAAGTTACGTTACGCGCAGAATGAAAGTCATTGAAGATACTATTGAAAAAGACTTGTTGGATGACGGAGAAAGGACAAAAACGCAAATAAACGCCTTACTTGAATACAACAAATTTATACGCGCGGGTAAGACGGATAGTTTTGTTGACGTGTATGTCTACGATTTTCTTTTAGCAGTTCCGCAGGAAATGCAACTGCGGTATCTTTTCCTTTTCCGTGGTCAGAATAGCTTGATAAAATTTTGTTTTATGTGGGTATTCGAGTACTTTTCCAAGGAATAAAGAACGGAACTGCGGGCAAGGGAAGTATTAAGCAAACCAAGCCACCAACTGTTTAAAAAGCACGCAATAAAGTTAAAACCGTGGGCAAAGCAACTTTATATCGCTTTGGAGTTAGAAGCGGAAAGATTAATCAAGCACTATGGTATAAAGGACAGCAGGGCGAATGAAAAGTTTATAAAAACCGTACAAATAGTGGCAGCCGCCAAAGGGTTAACGGTTGCCGAATACCGCGACAAAATCCTATTCCCACACGGCAGAGAAAAGATGTTGGCACGGTTTAAAAAATTTTATAAATTGAAACAGACGGTAGGAGTAATGCTTAAAAATACGTCTATTATTTAAGTGATATAATTAAATTTACGGCGTTTAAACGTAAATGGTAGAGCGCCTTTTCATTGACAGTAAAACCGTATTTTGCTAAAATAAAACTGCGAAACAAAATTACATATTATTTAAACCAACGGGCATAGTTTAGGTAGGACTATACCCTATTTGTTGTTTACAAATCCCTTTGGTGAATTGTAATTTTGTTTCGCGACTCAACGATGAACGGTATATTCTGCGGCGTCGTTCTTCATATGAGGAACGACGTTTTTTTATTTTTAACTGTATAAATTTAACTGTTTTTCCAAATTTTTGACAGTGCTACATTAAATTTAATGTAAGTCGTAAAATAGATAGCCATTGCTTTTTTAAACCATAAAATGTTATAATTTAATAGGTTTATACAGACTGTAAAATTTATTTAAGGGGGATTATAAATGGGTTTCGTAGAATGGTTAAAATTTTATTTTCTCGGTTTTTTTTCGGAAAAACAGGCAAAAAAAGCCCATAAAACAGGGGCATTATCTATTATTCTTTCCGCAGCTTTTGCCTTTTTATTATTTTTTGTCGGCTTTTACGCGGCGGATATCGTTCCGTTTTCAACCCATTATGAAAACGCGGCAAAGTATCGTCAGTTTGCGGAAAACGCACTAGGGAACGGTAATTCTTCCGTTAAAATTAATGCTGAAAAAGCCGTTTACCCCGTTAAGATAAATACCTATACGAGCGAAACAGATAGAGAAAAATATTGCTCCGACGGCTATAATCTGATAGTAGACACGCGCCCTTCGGACACGCTTATACGCTTTACTCAATGCGCGATAAAGGGTGACGATGAGATTGATTATGAAACTTATCTTGCGCTCAAAGAAGAGGATAAAAAGCAATATTTGCTTAAAATACGCTATCTTGACGAAGAGCTGGTTTTAACGGATGAGGACACGGACAGGCATATCGTATATTTTGAACAGGCAAGCGTTGAAGGTGGCGAAAAGTTTAATAAAATCGCCGCCGAAGACTACAAAAAGTTAAACGGCGACAAACAAAATATGAGCGATGAGGAGTACGCAAAGCAACTTTATTATTTATTTATAAAATATTATTACGTTGGGGCGGGCTCGCTGTTGCAAGGTGCAAAAGCGCCCGTATTATGCGATTATTATTATATAAACTACATAATAGGCGGCAAATCCGACTATTTGTATATATTCGACACGCTTTGTACCGGTTCGTTTACTTCGGACAGGGGCGTGCCCGTGGCGTTCGGCGGATATTACGACGGGCAGCCCGACGGCGAAGTAACAGATATAAACGCATTTATTAAGCAAATTTTCTACGACTCGGCAGGCGCGGCAGTGGCGTCGTATTTTTTTACGGTGCTTATGCAGATACCTTTTATATTGATTATCCCGATAGTGCTTGCGTTACTTTTGTGGCTTATAGGCAAGGCGTTGAAAGCGGAGAATAATCCAAGTTTTACAAATTACTATAAAACGTCAAATTGTTTCGTGTTATTTTCCGCTGTTTTTACGGCGGTGATAACTTTCGTTTGCGGGTTCGTTTTTTCGGCGCGAATCGTGGCAAAATTTATGCCGCTAATCTTCGGCATTATATTGGCGGTAAGAGTATGTATATCGTTTGCGATAGATTTTGCGGCGGCAAAACGAGCCGATATTAACGAGATTGACGGTGTAGACGGAGCCGTCTAGCCGGCGCTACATTAAACTTAATGATTGAATTCCTCTTTATGAATGATATATAATGAAATTACCAAACAAGGCGTGAACGAAAGTTATAAATTTAGGTGTAAACGCCGAATAAAAAATTTTTATGGATTGATGAGGAGGAAGTAATGAAAAAGAAAAAGACTTTGCTTATTTTGGCTGCTCTGACCGCAACGTGCACGCTTGCCGCGGGTTCGTTGGTTGGCTGTGGCGAAGAGCACGAACACGACTACTCTAAGTGGGCGTATAGTGAAACGCAACATTGGCTCGTGTGCCCCGACGACAGCGCGAAGGACGAAAATTCCGTTGCCGACCACGAGATAGGAACGAACGGCAAGTGCATAGAATGCGGTTACGAAAAGGACCACACCCACGCATACACAAAGTGGAAAAACAACGAAGCCGAGCATTGGAAGGTGTGTCCCGAGGACAATCAAGAGCAAGCAGGTTCTCGCGCGCCGCACAATTTTGTAAACGGCGAGTGCGAATGCGGCAAAAAGGGTAGTTTCACGGGCGAAGTTACCGTTGACGAAAAGTTCAACGGCAAGACAATCACTCTCAAAAAGGACGGACAGTCCGACGTTGCGGTTACGGTTGCGAACGGCAAAGCAAGCTTTACGAATCTCAAATACGGCGAGTGGACGGCAATCTGCGATATTTTCGGCGCGACCGTCAAAACTGCCGTAACGGTCGAAGACGGGATGAGCATATTAGACCTTTCCGGATTAGCACAGGGCACGGCAAAAGTAAATATGTCCGACGGTTCCTTTGCGTGGCACAGACAGGGGCATGAAACCACAAAGGTAACCCTTGCAGAGGAAACTTCGGGTGACCAATACATTGCATTGAAAATCGCAACCGCCAAGGATTTCCACGATTGGACGTGCAAAACCGACGAAATCCGCTTCGGCGTTTCAATGACCGTAAACGGTGCGGAGCACGTTGTAAATTTAAACTGGCGTAACTGGGAACGCACCAACCTCGGTTTTTCGACCGATATAAAGAATTGGCAGACCGAAGGTCAGGATAAGGATACCGGCGTGGTAAACTATCGCGGAGTCGACGCGCTGTGGGCTCACCTTTTCTATCCTACGTTCAAGGGATGGGACGATAAAGCAAGCGGCTGGGGCTACGGAACCTACGGCGGCGCGATAATAGAGAACGGCGTTTACTTCGTTTATCAATACGAAGCCGCAACCGGCAACGTAAATATTTATCTCTCCGACGGCGAGACCTATATGCTCGTACACACCGAGGAGGCAATGTTCGAAGTGAACGGCAAGTTCCAGGGATTTGCGGTAACTAAGGGAGAAACCGACACCCTGTGGGCGGGCGGCTCGCATAATAGCGGTATAGACAGAGAATTTACCTTTGCGCTCGGCTACGGTACGACGATAAGCGCGTCGGTCGGCGGCACGGTTTCCGAATGGAAGTCTACCGTAAATATAACGGGCAATAAAGGGGAAGTATCAGGCGCTAACGTAGTAACGGACAAAACGGCTTACGAATACGGCGAAAAGGCAACTATCACCGTAACCGTACCCGCAAACAAGGTTGCAATTGTCACGGTTGACGGCGGAACTCCCGTCGTTTTGGAAAAAACGGGCGATATCACTATTGATACGCTTAAATCAGAACTTAACGTAAACGTAGAGTTCGTTGACGACAAATTTACGGGCGAAGTAGAAGTTGGCGAAAAGTTCAACGGAAAGACGCTCACCCTCAAAAAGCAGGGGCAGACCGACGTTACGCTTACCGTCGCGAACGGCAAAGTTAAATTGACGAATATCAAGCTTGGCGAGTGGACTGTAACTTGCAATTTGTTGGGCGCGAATATTACGGGAAAGGTGACCCTTACTTACGGTATGACCGAATTAGACCTTTCAGGACTTAATACGGGCACGGCGAATATGGATTTGACAACGGGCGAGTTTGTGTATACCTCTAAAAAGGATAACGTTCCCACGGTAAACGTCACTCTTGCCGACGCAAAGAAGGGCGACACTTACGTAGGACTTAAAATTTCAACCGACGTGGCTTGGAACGCATGGACGCTCGATAATTTCGAAGAACTGCATTTGGGCGTATGGATGACCGTAGGTAATAGCAAGCACTGGGTAGAGCTGCATTGGCGCAATTGGGAGAAAGCGAATTTTGCAATCAACAGCGACAGCAGTCATGATAACGATAATGCGAGTTCGGAAACTTTGAAAAATCTTTTGTGGAAGCCTATCGAACATTCAGACTATTTCAATAATCACGCTTGGGACAAAATGCCTTTCGGTGAAGCGTTCTGCGCGGACGGAATCTATTTGATTATGAAATACGAAGCCGCTACGGGTAACGTGGACGTGCTGCTTGCAAAGAGCGACGGCTACGTTAAGGTTTGCACCTTCGAAAAAATGTTCGAAGCAAACGGCGAGGTTAAAGCCTTCGGCGTAGGTGCGATAGGCGAAGATTACGGATATCACAACACTGACGGCGGCTTTAAAATCGACTGCTTACTGGGTATCGGATCGAGTTTGAAGGATATAACGGGCAGTGAGCTTGGAGAATGGACTGCTTCCGAACTCGAAACTCAGGCATAACAAAATAAAAGAAGTTCTTGCAGCTTTCCCTGCGGGGAAAGCTGTTAGACGCTTTAAAGTAATTAGGAGAATTATATGAGTAAAAAAATTAAGATTATTTCCCTGATACTCTGCTTAATGATGACGTTTTGCGCCATACCTTTCGCGGCGTGCCAAAATCTTGGTGAAAGAGTAGACGTGGTTTATCATTTGAATTACGAGGGCGCGGAGGATAGAACGGTGCAGGTGTACACGGGCACTTCCGCAAAAAATTGGAAAGCCCCGCGCGAGGGGTTTAAACTCGTGGGTTGGTATTCGGACGAGAATTGCAAAAATAAATATGACTTTTCGCAGATTGTAACAAAAGAAACGCATCTATATGCCGCGTGGAAGGTGTACGCGGGCAGGATTCTCGTTACGTTCGATTATAACTATCCTGGTTGCCGTACCGGCGTTACTTCGAGCGTGGAAAGGGACGAAATTATCGAGGCGAAGCATATTCCCGCCGATGCCGCCCGTAAAGGTATGAAGCAGACGGGTTGGTACAAGGACGCGGCGGCTACTCAAAAGTGGGATTTTGCGACCGACAAACCGAGCGGGGATATAACTCTTTACGCAGGCTGGGAGCACTCCGATACGATTAAGCGCGACGCTGACGGCAACCCTATTTATGAAAACGTTAACGTAAACGTATGGCTTGCGGGAAACGGACAGGATACCGAAATTTATCAGAAAATAGCAGAAAAATTCAATAAGGAATACGAAGGCAAGATAAGGGTTAACGCCACGGCGGCGCTTACCGACCAAGGCACTTTCTCGCTGCGTTCGCAGAACACGCCCGAAAAGAGCGTAAACGAAGGCACTTATCATTCGGTAAACGATATTTTCGCTATGGCGGGAATAGAGCTTAATTACGGAGATTGGTACGAAGGCGCCGTAAAGGACAGCATTTATAACCACGCGATGACTTCGGTGCCTATGTTTGCAAACGTGCCATATCTTGTATACAATAAAGAGCTTTTGCAGAAATACAACAACGGCGTTTTGCCTACGAACTATACAGAGCTTTGCGAACTGCTTGAAAAGGCTTACACGGGCGAAAATTCAACCGATTTTACGCCGATGCATACAAATCTCGAATGGTCGTTTAAAGAAGGCCCGGCGCATACTGCTTTCTTGCAGAACGGTGCGGAGTACTATTCTTTTTCGGACGGTTTCTATTCGAACAATTGGGCGGACAACAGGGATAACGCGCTCAACGCGCTTAAAAACACGTATAATCTCTTCTCGGCAAACAGTTCGTTGCATTGCGGGAATAACGGCGGCATAGCCGACCCTGTCAATCGGGTGATTGCGGGTACGTCGCTCTTTGGATTGGTTACCTGGATAAAGGACTCCGACGGCATAAGCAGAACCGTAGTAAACAATTCTTCCGAAATAGGCGTAGTTCCCCTTTCGGGACTCTTCACCGACAATGATACTCCCGAGGCAGACCGCATACCCGTAAACACGTTCGGGCTTGCGTTCTACAAGGCGCAGAACTGTACGGATACACAGCTTGCGGCTGCGGCGGTGTTCGCGGATTATTGCAGTAAGCATTCTTATATGTTCACCGAAAAAGGCTGGGCTCCCGTAAGAAAGTCAGCTTACGACGCGGACAAAATGGACAGCTTTTACAAGGATTTGATTTTATCCATAGGCAAACCCGAAAACTTCTACACATATGACGGTTATAAGAACGGCAAGAAGATATACAACAAAATTGCTTCGGAAACGTATTTGGTTCCTATGTTATATGAGGCTAATCCCGACTTTGACAAGGTGTTTACCGATTTTCTCGCCGCAGTAAGCGCAGAGTTGTAATAGAGAGGTGTAAAATGAAAAGAAAATTTTTAAATATTTCATTGTGTGCAATGCTTGCCGTAAGTCTTGCAAGCGGAAACGTTGTATTGAGCGGTTGCACGGGCGGAGTAGATACTTCTAAATTGGGAAATACGGCAAATTGGGTAACTTCTTCCCCCGACGGCAAAATAAAAACCGAAGTGGTGATGGACTATGCGGGCAACTTAAACTATACGGTTAAGCGCGGAAACGTAACCGTTATAGAGAAGTCTGCACTCGGTATAGATATAGTCGAGGACGATTTAAGCCTTCTTACCGTGAAGGACGTAAAGACGGAAAACGTAAAAGGTTCATATAACAATATTTCCGGCAAAAACAGCAAGGTTGACTACGACTGCAATCAAACGACTATAACCTTGAAGGGGTGGACTTTCGAATACGATTTGATAGTGCGCTCTTACGACGACGGGTACGCTTTCCGCTACAACGTAAGAAAGTGCGACGGAACTTCGGGCACTATGATTTGGAACGAGGAAAAGACGGAGTTCGCCCTGCCCGAGGGAAGCACTCTCTGGGCGCAGCCGTATGCCGCCATAAACACAAATGGCAATTTTTTCGCCTATGAAAACGAATTTCAGAACTTGCGCACTGACGAGTTGGCGGACGTTTCTATTTCAATGCCGATGCTTTACAAGGTGAAAGGCACTGAAGTTTATTCGCTCATTACCGAGTCCGACCTTATCGGCAGCGGCTTTTACGGTACTTTTTTAAAGGAACACGAGGATAACGAGAGTACGGGCATATTGCAGACCGTTCCCACACCCGCGGGTTATTTGACGGACGACAATAAAATAGGTTACCCCTTCGAATCGCCCTGGCGCGTCGGCATAGTCGGCGACCTTAAAACCGTTCAGGAGAGCGAACTCGTAGAAAAAGTGTTTGACGACGCCGAGCCCTGGCGCCCCGACGACTACGATACTTTATCCGCCGAAGAGAAAAAGATTTACGACTACGAGTGGGTAGACCCCGGCGTAGCCGCCTGGAACTGGATTAAGTATCCGTCTTCGCAGAGCAATTACGGACTGCACAGACGTTATATCAACCTCGCTGTGGAAATGGGTTGGAAATACGTATTGGTGGACGGCGGCTGGAACGACGGCTTGAATGTAAGCGATTTTAAAAATTTTGTAAAAGAGGCGAACGATAAGGGCGTTAAAATTTTGGTTTGGTGCCACTCGTTCAACGATTTCGCTTTGGGCAACGTGGTTTCGTTGAGGCAAAAGCTCGACCTTTGGAAGAGCTGGGGCGTAAGCGGCATAAAAATCGACTTCTTCGACGGACAGTCGACGGATTCTCCCAAATTCTACGGCGAGGATACCGGCACCATAGATTGGTATGAAAAAATATATCAGGAATGCGCAAAGCGTGAAATGCTTGTCAACTGCCACGGTTCTAACAAACCCACGGGCGAACGCAGAAAATACCCCAACGTTATCAACCGCGAGGCGATAAAGGGCAACGAGTTTAAGGGCGTCAACGCGTCCGACGCCGTGAAAGAACTCTTTATCCGCAGAGTTGTGGGGCCGAGCGACTTTACACCCGTAGTAAACCCGTTGTCAACAGGTATGACTATGGCTTGTCAAATGGCGCTTGCCGTGCTTTTGGAGAGCGGTACGCCTTCTATGGCGGATTTCGAAGACGTTTACGAGAATACTCTTATAAAAGAATTCTATAAAAACATTCCCTCTTTGTGCGACGAAACATTGTTCTTGGGCGGCGACCCCGATAAATATTACGCGGGCGCGGTGCGTTCGGGAGACGAGTGGTTGGTTGCGGGCGCAAACTCCGTAGTGCCGAGCATGGCAAAGGTTTCGTTCTCGTTCCTTGAAGAGGGCGTTACCTACAATGCGGAAATTTTCACCAACCACGAGACGGACTATAAAAAAGTGGAGAGAAGAACGGCTAAAATCACCAAGGATGATATCGAATTCTTCGATATGATTAAAAACGGCGGGTTTGTCGTCCGCCTTACTCCCGTAAAATAAAAAATTAAAAGGTAGGAAAATGTTATGAAAAAGAAATTAACAGGTATTTTAAGCGCGGCGCTTGCACTGACTATTCCATTTGCGGTGGCTTGCAACGGAGGCGGCAACGGAGGCGGCGAGTGGTGGAGCACCACGGGCGAGCTTGAAAAGAACGGCGACGAGATAGTGTTTAACGACGTGGGTTTGCGTTTGGCCTCGATAGTTGCGGGTGATGATAAAGAAGCGTTAAATCAAATAGTTGCTCAATTTAACGCCGAATATTCGGGTAAAATAAGAGTATCGGTGACTACCGTCGGTTACGAAAGTTTTGAAGATTACGTAGCGCGTTCGGTTAAACAGGGAGACAAATCCGCGCCGGATATAGTTATGGGGCATCAAAGCTCCGTTAAAGCGTTCCTCGATTATAAGGTTATCCAACCCATAGACGTCGTTATGGAGCAAACGGGATTTAATTACGACTTAAACGCTTTTTCAACGGGCATCAACCAATATGCAAACGCGGGAACAGACCATCACTTCGGCGTGACGGTGGACGCGGCGAGTATGGTGGTTTTCTATAACAGAGAATTATTAGGCAGATATTCCGAAACCGTTCCCTCCACGCGCGAGGAACTCTTTACCGTGTGCGAAGATTACGCAAACGATACGGGCAACGTTCCCATCGCTTGGGGTACGGGCAGCGATTTCTTTACCGAATTTATTATGAACACGGCAGTGCTGCAAAACGGCGGCACGCTTTACAACAAGGACAATATGCGCGTGGACTGGTACGACAATACCGCCCAGCGTGACGTGTACAAAAAGGCCTTGGAGTCGGTGCGCTCATTCGTTACTAATACTCCCAAGCTTGCCGAAGTAGGCGGCGACGATTCGAGCAGATTGGGGGATTTCCGTTCCAATAAAGCAATGTTTTACGTGACTGTTCCCTGGTTGTTAGACGCTGTATGCCAAGGCTATGCGGCGGAAAACAACTGCACGGAAGAAGAGGCAAGAACGGAAAAATTGGGCGCGACTTCGATTGCCGGTTGGTTTGCAATGGATTCTTCCAAGGACTACGCCCGTAAAATATATTGCGACGCGCATATGTTTAACCTTAGCAACAAGGTTACTGATATCACCCAAAAAGCGGCTTGCCTCGAATTTATGAAGTGGTTCACCACCAACGCAGAAGCAGGTAAGCAATGGGCGCGCGCGGGTCACGTAAGCATTTCAAACGCCATTAATACGCAGGACGCTTACAAGAACGACGCGGTGGTTGCCGACTATATAAACAAGTGGTATCCCGACATAGACGATCTCAACACGGTAGGCGTAAACCCTTATTATCAGGAACTTGCAAAGAATTTGCGCGCCATAATGTCCGAAGGGCTTTTGAAAGCAAATAATTCTGGCGACGAGGAACTTTTACGTACAAAACAAAACGAATATAATTCCAACATAGCTTTGTGGGGCGGCGACTTTTAATAAAGGAGAGTAAGATGGGTAAAAATTTTATCGAGGCCGACGGAGATAAAATAGCCGAACGAAAACGTGCAAAGCGGCGCGAACAGTGGTTTGCATTGGTGCTTTTAAGCCCTTTTATAATAGTTTTCGTGCTGTTTTGCGTGGTGCCGTTCATAATGGGGTTTGCATATTCGTTTATGCGTTACGACCCTTATAATGCGGAGTATACGGCGTTCAACGGTTTTAAAAACTACGCTAATTTATTCAATACCGCCGATATTAACGTTTCCAAAGAGTTTTGGAAATCTTTCGGTCCGATGCTCCTATTCGATATCGTTGCCGTGCCGGTGATGATGATAATTCCGTTTGCACTCGCTTATTTCATAAATATGCGCCCGCCTTTTTACAAATTTTTCAGGGCTTGCATATATCTCCCCTGCGTGGTTTCTATTTCTATAATGGGAATTATGTTCGGCGAAATGTTTGCGGGCGACGAAACGGGACTTATTAACAGTTGGTTCGGGACGAATATCGATTGGTTGGGCGGTAAACCGTTTGAAAACGATATTTTAAGATGGATAATAATCCTTATTGCAACTATATGGTGGCAGACGGGCACTAACTTCGTTATATTCAGCGGCGCTCTTCGAGATATTCCCAAATCATTATATGAAGCGTGCGAAATGGATGGGGGCGGAAGATGGCAAAGCATTGTCCGCGTAACTATACCGAATATCCGTCCTGCAATCAACATAACGCTGTTCAATACGCTTATAGGCTTTTTAAGTCTTTACGGACAGCCATACGTCTTGAATACGGTCGAAAATCAGAATATTTACGTATCGCCTATGATGTTTATACAAAGTTATCTTTCCAACGGTCTAGCGTATGCAAAGCAGACGGGTTATCTTTGTGCAAGCGCGATAGTTTTCGGCGTGATTATTATGTTGTTAAGTTTTATTGAAAGGCACGTTATGGAAGAAAGACACCCTACGGCTAAACACGTTGCAGCGTACAAGCGGTACTGCGATTTCAGAACGCAACGCTTAGAGCCGTTAAAAGGAGAAAGCAAATGAATTTCGTTAAAGGCAAGAGAAAGTTGACAAAGTCGGAAAAACACTCCCGCCGCGAAAAGATAGTTTCGTTTATAGTTCTTTCCGTAGCTTCGGTTTTTTTTCTGCTTCCCTTAATATATATGTTGGGTAATTCTTTCAAGACCGACCTCGATTTACAGTTGCATCCCGGAAGTTTATTCCCCTCGCCGGGGCAATGGACGCTAAAACATTATTCGGGGTTTATGGCGGGCAAGGACGGGATTGACCTTCTGCCGGTATGGATGATAAACTCACTGTGGAGTTCGCTGGCAACGGTGGGCATAACCTTGCTTTTGGATTTGGTTACGGCATATGCTGTGGTTTTTCTCAAATTTAAAGGCAAAAAAGTGTTTATGAATATTCTTTACGCGTGGATGGCTGTACCCGGCGTTATCACCCTTGCGCCTTCGCTTACGTTATTCAATGCGTTGAGCAGCAGTATAGGAGTAGAGGGTTTTGCCGGGAATTATGCATACATCTATTTTTGGCTTATACTCCCGGGCTGCACGGGCGTATACAATATGCTTTTAATGCGTAATTTCTTCCTGTCTATACCTAACGATATAATAGACAGCGCAAAAAGCGACGGGGCGGGGCACTTCGCTATTTTCAGAAAAATAGTCTGTCCGCTTGCAAAATCTACTATGATGCTGATAGTGCTGTTCACGTTCACGGGCGCCTGGAATAATTTAGTTTGGCCGCAGCTCTTAATGTCGGGTAAGGACCCTCATTTCCAAACTATAACGGTTGCGCTTGCGGGGTATACGGGCGGCGGCGGTTATGGCAAAAAGGGTATAGAAATGGCTACGGGCGTGTTCGCTCTGATACCCATATTTATAATTTTCCTTATTACGCAAAACAAAATGATAGACGGACTTGCGTCTACGGGAGTTAAGGGGTGATTTTATGCAAACTAACGATAATATTTCAAACGAGGAAGTTTTCCTTTCTTTAAAACATCTGGAAAAGGTTTATCCCAACGGCGAAAAAGCGGTATACGATTTTAATCTCGATATTGCAAAAAACGAATTTATAGTAATCGTAGGACCTTCGGGTTGCGGTAAATCTACTACTTTAAGAATGGTTGCGGGGCTTGAAGATATAACGTCGGGCGAGATATACCTCGGTGACGAGCTTTTAAACTATAAGCCGAGCAAGGATAGGCATATGGCGATAGTTTTCCAAAGTTACGCGCTCTATCCCCAAATGACCGTGTTCGACAATATAGCCTTTCCTTTGACTATAAATACTTATCCTGCGCCTGTGGTGAATACCGTGCTTTTAAGTTGCGCGCAGGCAAGGGAAATTATCAAAGGTTGCGGGCTTGCCGGCGTAAAGGACGCTATCGCAAAGGTTGACGCGCAAAAGCCCAAGTTCGGCGAAAGGGCGGAAAATCTTGCAACGCTTCTTAACGTCGTGCTTGAAACCGCAAAACTTATTTTAAATTTATACAGTTCGGTATCCGCGGAGGATTGGAAAAACATAGCCGATAAAGAGGGCGAAATTCTGTCCGATTGGGAGGCAAAACTTTCCGCCGCGGAGAGCGCCGAGCAGACGAAAATTACCGAAAGCGGGAAAAAACTTGACGGGGAATTCTGCGAACTTTCGGAGGACGGAACGCGAAAAATAGTGCAACGCAAACTTACGCGTTACGAAATAAAGACACGCGTATACGAAACGGCGGAGAAGCTCGACCTTGCGCCGTACCTTGACAAACTCCCCAAGGAGCTTTCCGGCGGGCAGATGCAAAGGGTTGCGCTGGGCAGAGCTATCGTTAAAAACGTTCCCATATTTATGATGGACGAACCGCTCTCAAATCTCGACGCAAAATTGCGCCTTACGATGCGCAGTGAAATAGTAAAACTGCACAACCGCATTAACGCGACTACCATTTACGTTACTCACGACCAGACCGAGGCGATGACTATGGCTTCGCGCATAGTGGTTATGAGCCGCGGCTTTATACAGCAGGTGGGCACCCCCGAAGAAGTTTACGATTCCCCTGCTAATATCTTCGTTGCAAGGTTTATCGGCTCGCCTACTATGAATATGTTCGAAATGGAATTCGACAGAAGCAAAAAAACGCTTGTGTTCGGCGATTTTCGTTTGCCTGTCGATAGCGGATTCGAAGAGAAATTCGATAAATTTTATGAAAGCAAGTGCGCGGAATTTTCCTCGATTAACGAAAATTTCGATAGCGCCGCGCGTGAAAAAATCCTCAAATTACTCTCCGTAACGGGCGAAGGCAAAAGTTTGAAGAACGGTTCCGCAAAAAAGAAAAACTTCGTTTTACGCATTATAGAATTTTTCAAAAACATTGCCGCCAAGAAAACCGCGGAAGACCCTTGGCTTCGGGAACGCGAGGTTGCGGCGGAAAAATTTGCCGCTATTAAAGCCTATAAAGAAAACGGCAGAAAAGTATTTATAGGAATTCGTCCCGAAAGAATAAAAATAGAAAAAGCGGAAGAGGGTAAAACCTATAAAGACGCATATATCGTGAAGCCCGAACTTACCGAGCTTTTGGGCGGGGAATACAACGTTTATTTTGAATTCTGCGGTAAAAATATGATAGGTAAAATCGACGCGAAAGATAAGCTGAATCAAAACGATAAAATCGCTGTTAGCTTTTCCGCAGACGATTTGTTCGTATTCGACCCGATAACGGGCGACGTTATAAAATGAGAACAAAATATGAGTTTAAAAAACGTTAGTTTAAAACAGATAGCTTCGGAATTGAATATTTCCGTTAATACGGTTTCTCACGCTTTGCGCGATTTTAGCGATATTTCGGACGAAACAAAGGCAAAAGTCCGTAAAAAAGCGATAGAACTCGGATATATGCCCAATCACGTCGCGCAAAAAATGCGCAAAGACGAAGAGCCGTTGGTTGCAATAGTTATCGATTCGTTAAGCAATCTATATTTCAATACGTTTATTAATGAACTCGTAAATTTGTTTCAGCAGAAGGACGAATACGATTTTCTGTTGTTATATGCTAAAACTTTGAATACGAACGTCATAAAGCAATGTATTTTGCAGCGCGCCGATTTACTTATAACTCATATGCATTTTGATGAAGACGTATATGAATTTGCCAAGCTTAACGACATTCGTATTATTTTTGTCGGTAGCCGTTTGAACAATACCGAAATAGATAACGTATCTATAGACAATTTTGCCGGTTGCGTATTGGCGGCAAGACATCTTGAAAGCATAAAAGACGGAAACGATAAATACCTTTACGTGGGTATTGATTATTTTCTTTCCGCGCACAGGTATTCTATTTTCAAGACGGAACTTAAACAGACGAATAAGGACGCGTTAATCGCAAAGTTCAACAGTGATAGGGAAAGTATATCCGTTTTATATTCATACGTCAAAGAGGGGTATCGAAAGATATTTTTTTATAACGATATGCTCGGATATGAAATTTTTGACCAGCTTGAAAAATACGCGCCGGATTTTCGCAAGGATTTTCCGGATTTAAGAATTGTAGGATTTGACGGACTCAGCACTTACGTATGCGGGTTGGAAGATATCGACAGTATAGAAATAGATTTTTCTAAATTTGCCGAATCTACTTACGATATTATGAAAAACCGTATCGAGCAACCGAAAAGCGAAACACAGAACGTGGTTTTGCCCGTATCTTTGCATTTAAAAAAATAAACGTCAACCGTATTGCGGTTAAAGGATAAAAAATGAATCAACTTAAAAGAATATTACCGGCTTATCCGATATTTTTAAAAGACCCTAATTTTTCGCTTTGGAGTACGTCCGAAAGGTTGAACGCGGGTAATCTTCAAACGTGGTGGGGCGAAGAAAAAAGAGTTTACGGATTTATTGAAGCCGACGGCAAAACCTATTGCTTTATGGGCGACGCCGCAAAGTGGTACGGCGGCGTAAAAAATGCGGAACAGATTGCTTTAAGCGTTACGGCGTTTTCCACCGAATACGAGTTTAAAGCGGGAAGCGCCGTTTTAAAACTCCGTTTCGTTTCGCCGGTTCCGCCCGATAATACAGAGCTTTTATCTATGCCCGTGTGCTATATGGAATACGAAGTTTCGGGCGGTAAAGACGTAAGGATTTCGCTTTTCGTAAGCTGCGATATTGCATACAACAAAACAAATCCGGATAAGAGAGTACGCGGCGCGGCAATGAAATTAAACGGCTTCGAAAGCGCGTTTTTCGGGCTTAAAAGACAGATGCCTTTATCTAACAACGGCGACGCGATAGGCGCGGATTGGGGGTATTGGTATATCGCGGGCGACAACGCTTGCTATTTTGACTGGGCGGATTTCAGAAAGTTTCTTGACGGCGGCAAAACGTTTAAAAACTCGGGTAAGGAGTACGTTGGCGCGTTTTCCGAAAAGCGTAAAGGCGCTGTTTTATTGGGATTCGACGACGTAGTTTCCATTGATTATTTCGGCGATTTTCTCAAAGGCTACTACCTTAAAAAACATACTATAAACGACGCGCTCGAATACGTATGGAATAACAGAGGCAAAATCAACGCCGAACTTGATGCGTTCGACGGTAATTTAAAAGCCCGCGCCGAAAAATTCGGGCAGGGATATTTGAATATTCTTTATGCGTCGCTAAGACAAAGCGTGGCAGGGCATAAGCTCGTGCAAGACGGAGACGGCAACATTATATTTTTATCGAAAGAGTGCTATTCCAACGGCTGTATAGGAACTGTTGACATAAGTTATCCTTCTATGCCGTTGTATCTTTTGTATAACCCCGTTTTGTTAAAGGGAATGCTTCTGCCCGTGTTTAAGTTTGCAAAAATGCCCGTATGGAAGTACGATTTTGCTCCGCACGACGTAGGAACTTATCCCGCTTGTTGCGGTCAGGTTTACGGGCTTAAAAGCGGAGTAGGCAATTTAACGGAGCGCAACTTCGGCGATACGCATTTTCCTTATTATACGTTGAATTCCGACGCGGATATTTACGATTTCGATTTTCAGATGCCCGTTGAAGAATGCGCCAATATGATTATAATGCTGCTTGCGCTTTATAGGGCGGACGGCAATTTGTCTGTGTTTGAACAAAACCGCGGTAATATCGATAAATGGGTGGAGTATTTGGTAAAATACGGACTAAAACCCGAAAATCAGTTGTGCACGGACGACTTTGCAGGGCATTTAAAGAACAATATAAATCTTGCGATAAAAGCAACGGTGGGCATTGCCGCGTATGCCGAGTTGTGCCTTGCGGACGGCGCGAAAGATTTACATAAAAAATACAGAGCCGTTGCAGAGAAATACGCCGCGGAAATTATGGATTTCGGCAAAAAGTTTACGCATTTGCCTATTACATGGGATTCGGGCGAGAACACTTTCTCGTTAAAATACAATCTGGCGTTCGACAAACTTTTGAAACTTGGGTTGTTTCCGCAAAGTTTACTTGAAAGGGAAGTTAATTACTACATAAAAAAAGCCGAAAAATTCGGCGTGCCGCTTGACTCGCGCGAGGACTATTCAAAGAGCGATTGGCTGACGTGGGTGGCGGCTCTTACGGATGACAGTGAAAAGCGCGCGGCGTTTATCAAACGGATTGACGACTATCTTAAAAACTCGCCCGAGCGCGTGCCGTTTTCCGACTGGTACGACGTAAAAAACGGAGAATTTTTCCAATTCCGCAACCGCACCGTTCAGGGCGGAAACTTTATATTGCTTTTAGAAAAAGGACTTTAAAATGAAAAAAATAACGGTAAACAACCTTACCGTCGAAGAAAAACTCAGGCTTATATGCGGCGACGGATTTTGGTATACTTACGATTTTGACGGCAAGCTGCCCAAAATAAAAGTGACGGACGCTTCAATGGGCGTGCGTATGACGGGCGACGACGGGAAAGATAAACAGTCGGTAGCCTATCCGTCTATGCAAATGCTTGCAAATACTTGGAATACGGATATCGTGCGCAAGTATGCCGAGTGCGTTGCGGACGACTGCCTTGCCGCGGGCGCAGACGTGTTGCTGGGACCGGGAATAAACATAAAGCGCAGCCCGCTTAACGGTCGTAATTTCGAATATTTTTCAGAAGACCCGTGTCTTGCGGGCATATTGGCGCGGGAATACGTAGCCGCGATGCAGTCCGAAGGGGCGGCGGCGTGCGTAAAACATTTTTGCTGCAATAATTTGGAATATAACAGAAACCTGCAATCGAGTTGCGTTGACGAAAGAACTCTGCGGGAGATTTATTTAAAACCGTTTGAAATTGCAATGCAGGCAAAGCCTCTTTCGATAATGTGCTGTTACAATAAAATTAACGGGGTGCAGGGCTCGGAAAATGCGGAAGGCTTTAAAATTCTGCGTGAAGAGTACGGTTTTGACGGGCTTATTATGTCCGATTGGGACGCGGTTTACGACCGTGCAAAGGCGGCTAAGGCAGGACTCGATTTAGAGATGCCTTTTTCTAAAAAGAATTACGATAAATTAGTTTCGGACTATAATTCAGACGTAATTTCCGTTGAACAAATAGACGAGTGCGCGCAAAGAGTTTTAAACTTTATTTACGGTTCGAAAGAATTGCAAAAAGGCAAATCCCGCAAGCATAGTTTGGAAGAGCGTATAGCCTTCACGCAAACTGTGGAGGAAGAGGGGATAGTTCTTTTGAAAAACAACGGCGTGCTTCCGCTTAAAAACGGACAGAGCGCGGCGCTGTGCGGCGAGTTTGCCAGTCCCAAAGGGCTTAACGTCTGCGGAGGCGGTTCCGGGCAGGTTCCGCGCCTGACCCCCGCTTACGATATCCCCGCATTGCTTTCCTCCGCGCATAACGGAAAAATTATTTACGAGCCCGCGTTCGGAGACAGATGCACCGTATACGGTTACAATCCCGGGGTGGCAATAGACAACGCGGCGCAAAGCGACGTCAATATCGTATTTGCGGGGACGGGCGCGTATTTCGAATGCGAGGGCGGCGACAGAGCGTATATGCAGCTTCATCCCGTGCAGGAAAGAGCAATTCTCGATACAGCAAAAGCCAACGAAAATACCGTTGTAGTGTTGTTTGCCGGCGCGCCTATCGATATGAGCGCTTGGGTCGATAAAGTCGCTGCGGTGGTTTGGGCGGGATTCCCCGGAGAAAAAGGCGGCGAAGCCGTCGTCAACGTTTTGACGGGCAAAGTCAATCCGTCGGGAAAACTTTCTGAAACGTTCCCCGTTTGCTACGAAGATACCCCTGCCGCAAATTCGTATATGGACGGTAAAGTAACCGTGTACGAGGAAGGAATTTTCGTAGGATACCGTTATTATGATAAATACGGCGTTCCCGTATTATTTCCGTTCGGTCACGGACTTTCCTATTCGGATTTCGGGTATAAAAATTTGAAGATTGGCGGACGCGGCGGTAAAATAGAAATTAATTTCGAAATTGAAAACAAGTCCGCATTAGGCGGTAAGGAAGTTGCGCAAATCTACGTAAGAAACGTTTGCTCGACTATATCACGCCCCGAAAAAGAACTTAAAGCGTTTAAAAAGGTTTTTATAGCGGCGGGAAAAACCGAAAAAGTCAGCGTTAATATTGATACGTCGGATTTGGCGTGCTGGTCGGTTGCGTCTGAAAAGTGGGAAGTTGAGGACGGCGTATACGAAATTATCGTAGCGGCTTCCGCAACGGATATTAGGCTGACGGGTAAAATAACCGTGAAGGACGGAGTTTTTTATGCAACAAATAAAATGCAATAACGTGCGCGTACAGCTTTTAAGCAACGATATTGTTCATTTGGAATATGCGAAAGACGGGCAGTTTTGCGACGAAAACACGTTTTTTATACCGAATAAAAATGGGTATGCAAAAAATACTGTAGTATTTACGCAGGAAGAAAACGTAATCCGTTTCGGCGAGTACGAGTTGCTTATACCCGAAAACGCAAAATCTTTATCAGGCGTTCGTCTTGAAAAGAACGGCAAAAAAGTTTATTCTTATAAAAAACTTGCAAATAGCGGAGAACTGCCTCCTTTGGATAAAATGCCCGAAGTTTTTGCGATATCTGACACACCGAGAATAATAATTCCCGAAGGCGGTTATTCCGTTGAAAGAAAGGGCGAGTATACGGTTGAGGAAAACGTGCAGGACGTTTATTTATTGCTTTGCAATAAGAACGCCAAAAAGTTGCGCAAACTCTACGTGGAACTTACGGGCAAGCCCGAACTTGTGCGCCTGTCAACTTTGGGCGGCTGGAACAGTAAATATTACGCCTACACAGAAGATGAAGCAAAACAGGTTATTTTAGATTACGAAAAGCATAACGTGCCCCTTGATGTAATGGTAATAGATACTGACTGGCGCAGTTGCGAAAATGGGTGGGGTTACGATATAAATACTAACCTTTTCCCCAATATGAAAAGGTTTTTGGACTTTGCACACGAACACGGCGTGGAAATTATGTTCAACGACCATCCCGAGCCCGTGAACGGAGCGCACGTGTTCAAGCCCGAAGAAATCGAGTACAGAGAGAAAAACTTGCAATCTTTAATGGAAAAGGGCTTGGATATCTGGTGGTACGACAGAAACTGGACGACGAGCCTTATTTCTCCGACAGATAAAATTCATTGGGAAACTTTCGGATTATATCTGTTTGATGATATAACAAGAAATTATTATAAGAAGCAAGCGCAGAGTAATAACGTTTACCGCAGACCCGTAATAATGGGCAACGCGGTAAACGTTTTAAACGGAACTTATTTAAATATAAGCGATAGCGCAAGTCACAGATATTCGATTCAGTGGACGGGCGATATTGACAGTTCGGTGCACGCGTTGGCGCAAGAGGTTGACAACCTTATAAAATGTTCTAATAATTGCATACCGTTCGTAAATGCGGATTGCGGCGGGCATTTGGGTAATCCCGACAAAGAGCAGTTTATTCGTTGGATGCAATTCGGAACGTTTTCTCCCGTATTTCGTCCCCACTGTACCTTAGGCGTAAGCCGATTCCGCGAGCCGTGGGTTTACGATACGGAAACGCTGGATATCGTCCGCGAATATAACAATTTAAGATACAGGTTACTTCCTGTAATTTATAAAAACGCTTATAACGCTTATGAAACAGGCGAACCTATATTTAAGTCGTTGGGCTGGGAATATCCCGAAGATAAAAAGGCGTTGAAGTGTGAAAACGCTTATATGCTAGGCAATAATATACTTGTAAAGCCTATTGTCGGCGGTTTACCAACTGCGGTTGAAGAAAATTGTTTTGTATCTGCAATAAAGGCAACGTACTACGACGGGATAGAGTTAAAGGGCGAGCCTATATTAAAAACCGAATATAAAAAATTGGATATGTACTTAAATCATACTGCGCCCGAAAAGGGAGTGCCCGTTTATAATTTTTCGGCTCGGTTTGAAGCCAAAGTCAAATTCGATAAGGATAAAAGGCTTTTCTTGCGAAGCGACGACGGCGCAACGGTATGGATAGACGGTAAAAAAGTCCACGAGGACAAAACTGCCCATCCTGTGAAAATGTTTCCGTTGGCGGCAGTTGAAGGGGGTAAAGAGTATACCGTGGAAATCGATTACTTCCAAGCCGAAGGCGAAGCTGCGATAGGGCTATACTGCTGCGACGTTGCTGACGACGGCGTTACCGAAGTATATCTTCCTGTGGGTAAATGGCTGGACGTATTCAATGGAAAAATATATAACGGCGGTAAGAGAATAAAAAGAATATACCGTTTGAGCGAAATGCCGATACTTGTTAGGCTTGGCGCGCTGTTGCCCCTTGCATATGCCGCAAATAACACTAAAAATCAAAAGTGGGATAAGCTCGTTTACGACTTTTATCCCTGTAAAGAATCGTGCGACAGCGGGTATTTGTACGAGGACGATACCGAAACTACGGCGTATAAACTCTGGCAGTTCAGAAAGAGCGCATATGAGGCGCATTATAACGAAAAAGAGAACGCTTACGTTATAAAATTACGTAAAGCCGAGGGCTCTTTTGACGGAAACAAGTGCTTTACAAAACGCGAAATTGCTATAAGATATCACGTTTTGGGTGCGAAAATTGTTAAAAGGTTAACGGTAAACGGAGCGGAAACCGCGTTTGAAATTTTAGCAAAAAATTCCAAAGCGTTTGCGCTGAACGTAAACGGCGGAGCGACTGACGGTAACGTTGCATATATGACTTTCAAAGCGGATACCGACAAGGACTACGAAATTAAATTTTACATTTAAATAAAAAGGTATAATAGTTATGAAAAATTTATATATCGGAGCGGCTTATTATCCCGAAATGTGGGATGAAAACGAATTGAAAAAAGATATTGAGCGTTGTAAGCAGTACGGGATAAACTGTCTGCGCGTGGGCGAATTTGCCTGGGGCAAGATGGAACCCGAAGAGGGGAAGTACGATTTTTCGTGGTTGGAGCGCGTAGTCGACGAACTGTATAAAAACGGCATATATACCGTGATGTGCACGCCGACGTGCACCCCTCCGAGATGGATGCTGAATAAGTATCCCGAGATGCGCCGCGTAATGCCCGATAAGCAAAGAACGCGCGTTTCAAGCCGTTGTCACGTTTGTAAATCTTCGCCGACGGCACGTAAAAAAAATGCGCAGGTTGTAGAAGCTATGGCAAAAACTTTTGCGGGTCGCAAAGGAATTATCGGCTGGCAGCTAGATAACGAAATTTATCCGTCCGAAGGCTGCTATTGTGAAAACTGCAAAAGCGGATTCCGTTCATATCTTAAAGACAAGTACAAAACGTCGGAGGCGCTTAACAGGGCGTGGGGAATGACGCGTTGGTCGTTGGAATATAATTCGTTCGATGACGTGCAACCGCCTTATCCCGATGAGTGGCGCCATCCGTCGCTTTGTAAAGCGTGGTGGGATTATCAATGCGGTCTTATTTGTTCGTTCGTGAACGAGCAAGCGGATATTTTACACAAACACGGTTGCGAAAACGTAGGTACGGATATGATGCCTACTAATTCTTTAAGCTATTATTCGTTGAACGAGCGGCTTGACGTAGTTCAGTACAACCATTACGATACCGCCGATAAACTATATATAAACGCTTTTGCATACGATTTTTTGCGTAGCATAAAAGATAAACCGTTTTGGGTGACGGAAACGCAAGTGGGCTGGAACGGGAGCGAATATTCGGAGAACGGCTATCGTCCCGAAGACAACTGTTACGCCAACACTTGGCTTCCGTTCGCAAAGGGCGCCCAAATGAATTTGTATTGGCTGTTCCGCACCCACCCCAACGGACACGAAATAGCGCACGGCGCGCTGTTTTCTTCGGCGGGCAGGGCATACCGCGTATCGGAAGAAGTAAAAAAAGCAAGCGACGATTTAATTAAGTGCAAAGATTTTCTTGAACAAACTAAAGTAAAAAGTAAAATAGCGTTACACTATTCGTCAACGGCAACTAACACGTTTGCTTATGCGCCGATACTTAAAAATTTAAATTACCGTCAAACGGTGATAGATAAATATCACGCCGCTTTCCGCCATTACAATATCGACGTTATAGACACGCCGCACGGTTTCGACGGCTACGAAGTTATTATATCGCCGTTTCTTGCCTCTGTAGACGAGAACGGTTTTAAAGAACGCATAACCGAGTGGATAAAAAACGGCGGTACGTGGATTGTCGGTCCTATGACGGATATTATGGACGGCAACGTAAGCAAATATACGAATTCGCCGTACGGCTTTTTGGAAGAACTTGCGGGCGTTTATACGAAGTATCAAAAACCCATAGACAACGAAGTTTTTAAAGCGAAATGGAACGACGGGGAAGAATGCGGTATAGGTTGCTGTTTCGACGCATACGAGGGCAATGAAACAACGAAAAGCCTTGCGCAGTATAGCGCAGGAGAGTTTGCACCGCTTTCCGTCGTAACCGAGCGAAACGTAGGCAAAGGTAAGATAATTCTTGTCGGAAGCGTGTTATCTCACAAGGATTTATTAAAACTCGTAAATAAAACGCCTGTCGCAGAGGCTTCCGACAACGTGATATTAACCGAAAGAAGCGGCGTATATAGCGGAATTATAGCCGTTGAATTGCAGAATAAGGACGGGTATATCGTGCTTGACGGACAATATACCGAACTTATTTCGAGTAGACAGCTTTCTGGCAGAGTTAAAGTTAAACCTTACGAGGTACTCGTATTAAAAAAATGATTATGAGTGACTACTGTACAAAAATATTTATTAACGATAGCGTACGTATGGATTTGTTTACCCCGTCGTCGTTCAGGGTGAGAGAGGTTGCCCGTACCGAGTTGTTTGACAAAAAGTACGAAATCCCTTTTGCGGTAGGGCATACCGAACCTTGGGAAAAGGTGGATTTCGCCGAGGTAGAAAAAGACGGCGTAAAGACAATAACCACCGATAAAATTATTATAAAAATACGTACGGGCAGATATACGCGTGACAGCGTTCTAATATTTGATAAAAGCGGCAGACGGCTTTATCCCGTCGACGAGCCGAAATACGGAATGTTCGTCAATAAGTGCGTCGTTTTCGACAGCGCAAGCTTTTTCAGGGAATACAACAGATGTTCGCGTTACGCGCACAAATTTTACAACCTGCAAACGGGGCTTTACGATATAAATCTTGAAGAAGACGAAATATACGATACGTTTTTCGTATGCGGCGAAACTTATAAAAAGGCTTACGCGCTTTTTTCGGAGCTCGTAGGTAGGGAGCCTATGCTGCCTAAAAAGGGCTACGGATTTTATCAGACTCAACATCTTTCTGCGGAAGGCACGCAAGAATTATTTATGCGCGTTGCAAAACTTTTGAGAGAGCGCGATATCCCGTGCGATACGTTAATACTCGACTACGAGTGGGGCGACGGCGCGGACGGAGGCGAAGAAAAGGATTGGGGTTCGCGGCTTGAATGGTCAAGCGAATACACAAAGCCGTTGCCGCCGCGCGAAATGCTTGCAGAGCTTAAAAAGATGAATTTCGCTGTGATGGCTATCCATCACAGCGCGCCCGATTATGAGGGGCGTTTCGATGAAGATTGGTTGAATAATCCCTGCGATTCAAAGCTTTGGTGGGATAAAATGCACGCTCTTATCGACGAGGGAATAGCCGGTACCTGGCAGGATACGCGCCAAACCGACGTTACCGACTCGCACATATATACGGGCTTGCAGAATTATACCGGTAAGCGCGTATGGTTTATGGGCGATTACGATATGTATAACAATTGCAGTTGGACTTCCGAAAGCGTTTTAACACCCGCAATGCAGCGTATAGGCGCAAGGCGCACGCCCTTCCGCTGGACGGGAGATATGTCGTTTGACAATTGGGAAGAGCTGAAATTTCAAATTAAAGCTATAACCAATACCGAGGGCGCGCTGAAAGGCGTTTCGTATCTCACTAACGACTGTATGCGTTTGGGCGGTAGGGATATAAGCGTGCGTTCGGCTCAGTTTTTAAGCCTTAACTCGGTTGCGCGTTCGCACAATCCCAAACCTTGGGAAAGTTCGTCGGCGGATGAATTTGCAAGGAATATAGCCATAGAGCAAAACGGTAGCAAGAAGCGCAGGTGCAGCTCGGATGACAAGCTTTTGGGGCTCGAAAACGAGGATAAAGTTGCGGAAAGCATTATTCGTAAATATTTGAAAATCCGTTACAGCCTGATACCGTACATTTACACTGCTGCACGCGAAACATACGATAAGGGACTGCCGATTACCCGCCCGCTTATGGTTGAGTTCGAGGACGACGAAAACTGCAATAAAAATCAATATCCCCGCCAATATATGCTGGGTAACGACGTTTTAGTTTGCCCCGTGTACTCGCCCGAACAGCAAATGCAAGTATATCTGCCTGACGGTTGCGATTGGGTAGAGTTCGAAAGCGGTAAGCTTTTAAAGGGCGGGCGAGAAATAACCGTGGACGTTTCAGACGTATCCGTAATGCCTATGTACGTTCGTTCGGGCGCGGTTATAACTATGGGCGAAGATAAAAATTTTATTTCGAACGATAACGGAAGACCGCTTACTTTGAATATATTCGGCAACGGCGAAGATAGCTGTATTTTATACGAGGACGACGGCGTTTCGCTCGGATATGCGCACGGAGAATGCGCATTTACGCGTATAGATTGTCAATCCACGGAAAACGAGATTAAACTCGTTATATATCCCACCCAAGGCGTTTATAAGGGTAAGCCCGCCGTCCGCGAGTTTATAATAAAGCGCGGCGGCAACAGTCGAAAAATAACCGTAAATGCGGATGAGAAATTTGAGGGCTGCTTTAATATATGATTTGCGAAAAAATCGATTTATACGAATATTTTAAAGTTGAAAGAAAAGGTGCGACGGGCGGGTATTTGACGATATACGCACGTACGGAAAGTAAAGAGCTGAAAAAGCGTATGCGTTCCGCAATGCTCGTTATTCCGGGCGGGGGTTATTGGTTTTTGTCTGACAGAGAGGGTGAGCCCATCGCGTTGAAATATCTGGATAACGGGTTTTGTGCGTTTGTATTGTCATACAGTTTAAAGACAGCCTATCCTACGCCGCTTATAGAAGCTATGCTTGCGGTAAAGTATATACGCGAAAATGCCGTAAAATACAGTTTAGATAAAGATAAAATATGTGCAATCGGTTTTTCGGCGGGCGGGCATCTTGCGGGCTTGCTTGCAACCGTGAAAAAGAGCGAAGCGGAATTTATCGGTTGTAGGGCGGAACAGGTAAAGCTTAATGCCGTTGTTTTATCTTATCCCGTTGTAACGATGGGCGAATTTACCCACTGCGATACGCGTCAACATATAACGGGCGGCAACAATTCGTTATTTGACGGATTGTCTGTAGAAAAGCGTATAGACAATAATACAGCCCCCGCTTTTATATGGCACACCTTTGAGGATGACTGCGTTCCTATGGAAAACTCTTTAATGCTTGCAAACGCTTACAGACGTGCGAAAATACCTTTTGCTTTATCCATTTTCGAACACGGTTGGCACGGATTGTGTTTGGCGGATGAAGAAACGAATGATTTTAATTCGGAGCAACGGTTATTGAGTGACGTTGGTAAATGGTATTTTATATCGCTCGATTGGTTAAAAGCAAGAGGTTTTGCGCCAAGGATTTCAATATAATTATGTTAGAACAAATCAAGGATTTAATAACCTACGCAAAGGAAAAATTGGAGCCTAGCTCGCGGGACGGCGAATACAAAGCCAACCGACTGTTAGAGATTATGCAAAGCGGCAACGGTGTGGCTGTATAATTATTGCGTTAATAACAAATACGTAAAAAAGGACGTGCTGGATAAAAACCCGCGTTTCGATATCTCTAACGGACTTACTATAACGATAAACACGTACTGTTTTCATTACGCTGGGCGGCAATCCGTGGTTCTGGCAGTATTCGCCGTACGGGTATTTCAACGAACACGGTATAGCTGTAAACTGCGAGCATATACCTATGCATATAGATAGGCAAACGCTTGTAAATTTGTTGGACTTCGTGGGTAAGTTTCCACATTATTTTATCGGCTGTAACGCTCCTTTGGAAAGGATAGGCGGAAGCGTTTTGGCCCACGACCACTATCAGGGCGGCGGCGAGATATTGCCCTTACATAGAGCAAAGATAAAGACGAAGATAAAGGACAAAAAATACCCTTACGTTACGGTTGGTATTTTGGATTGGGCGGGAACGGTTATCCGCATAAAGAGCGATAAGCGCAACGAAATCGTGGATATAGCGGACCGCTTGCGCGAGGCTTGGATAAATTACGATAACCCCGGACTCGGCATAATTGCAAAGGACGAAAAGGGAGTACATAACGCCATAAGCCCAACCGTAATAAAGACACCGACGCACTATGAAATACGCCCACCCCGAATACCACGCGATAAAGAAAGAGAGCATAGGGTTAATTGAAGCGCAGGGCTTGTTTATCTTGCCTGGCAGGCTTGAAGAACAGCTTCAAGATATAGAGAAGATTATAGAGGCGAAAAAGCAGTTACCCCCCCCCCCCCCCCCCCCCCC
>CAJTLF010000021.1 GCA_910577555.1 uncultured Christensenella sp.
AATGACATATCCGTTATCAATTCGGTACCCCCAACAGTTTACAATTCTATTTCCGAAGTTCAAAACATCGGATTTTATTGTTTCATTATATTCGCTATCAATCATAGTATCCTTACGCTTAATTACTGTTTATCGTTCAGCTATTATATCACGAAAAATGAAAGAACGCAACCGATTGAATTTTGCGTGGAATATAAAACATATCTATATCTCACCAGGCTACGAGTAGCCTAATTCGTCCACGAAAAAAAGTACAGAAAAGGCATAGCCTAACGCTATGCCTAAATCTTTATTATTTGCGTCTTATTAAATTCCCTATGGGAATTACGGTAACGCGCCGCCCGTTCAATTTTGTGAACGGATAATAAATAAAAAAGCCCCTTGATTTTTTTGTCGAAATATGATATAATTTTTAAAACCGTTTTGCGCGTTTTGTAAGCGCGTGGAAAAATCCGAAACGGCGAGAGAGTGTGAAAAAATGTATCTGGGACTTGGCGTTCTTTTTTTAATAATTTCGCTTGCAATGGCGGGAGTGATTACGGCTACGCTCGTGCTGTCTTTAAAAGACGGGGACGAGTTTATTTCCAAGAAGAATTTGCTGTATATCGTTCCCACTTTTTTAATACTCTATTTTCTGCACATAACGGCGGCGGCGTTCAATAACGCGGAGATGGATTTCTTTTACTGTCTTAACCTTATAAACACCGCTATGGAAGTGCTTAAATTTAAAATTCAGGGCAGTCTGCTCGCGCCGCTGTGCCGCGAGTATCCTATTTATTACGTGAATTTCGCTCTTGCTTTCGCACTGAGCGGGGTTACGGTCATTCTCAGCGTTTCGAGCTTTTTCGGCAGGCGGCTGAGAAACTTTATTTTCGTTCGCGTTTTTCTGCGCGCGGGCAAAGACGTGGTTTTAGGCGATTCCAAGGACGCCTTGAAGTACGCGAAGAACGAAAAGAAGTGCGTGCTTTTGTGCGGAGAGATAAGCCGCAAGAGATACGCCGATTTATTGAAGAGCGGTTACACCGTTTTAAAAGCCGAATTCGATTCGAAAAAGTTTGCGCGCAAGATAAGGCGGGGCAGGCACGATATTATCGTTTTCCGCGACGGAAATTTTTCATACACCAAGGCGACGGACGCTTACTTCGGACTGAACGCGTGCGGCGTGGACGCGCGCCTGCATCTGGAAGCCAATCTCGAAGAGATGAAGATTTTAAAGGAAAAATTCGTTTCCAAAGCAGAAAAGTCCGCGAGCGCGTATATTACGGGTTTCAGCAAGTACGAGCTTATGGCGCGTAAATTCGCGTGGGATTATCCCGTTACGAAATTTATTCCCCGCGACTTCTTCAATCCGAACTTTACGTTAAAGACCGGAAAGGAAATAAACGTGGTGTTTATCGGGTTCGGCAAAGTCAATTACCAGCTGTTCAGAACTTGCGCGACGCAGTTCCGGTTTGCGGTGCAGGACGGTGAAAGGCTTGCGGTAAAGCCCGTGAATTACTTCGTTTACGACAGCAGGGCTGCGGCTTTGAACAACGAGTTTTTCTCGCGTATTCTCTATGAATTCGAAGAAGATTTCAAGGACTGCGATTTTCCCAAGCCCGATAAAATATGCTCGGTTACTCCCCGTAATATGGATATAAACTCGGTGGATGCCAAGAGAGAGTTCAAGGCTTTCGTAAACGAGAACAGCTTTACTTACTTTATTATTTCGCTGGATGACGACTTGCGCGACGCGTCGTATGCCGAGACCGTTAAAAGACTGTTGCCCGTTTGCGGCAATTATAAAATTTTCGTGCGGGCGAAGAACGATAACGGCGAAAAACTGAACGACGGCGGCGACGGACTCATTTATTTCGGCGAGCAGAAAAAGCTTTATACTCACGAAAATATAGTAAACGACGATTTGACGGCTCTGGCGCAAAAGCTCAATTTAATATACGGCGACCTTTCGGGCGCGTCCGAGTGGTTGAAAAGCGTTAAGGAATTGCCCGTCGATAAGCGCGGCAGGGCGTTGAACGAAAAGCTTAAAGACTGCGGCAACCGCGACGAAATGGTTAAAAGGTGGGCGGAGCTGCCCTATATCGAGCAGGCGTCAAACCTTTACCGCGCGCTGAATATTCCCTTTAAATTAAACCTTATGGGGTTTGCTCCGGTGAAGAAAACGGACGGATTGCAAGCCGTTACCGAGAGCGAATTTTATAAGACGTACGCTAACGACGGCAGGGCGGACGGGTATGCGGATTATTCGTTTTTCTTTAAGACGCAGCCCGCGAACACTCTTGCGTTTATGGAGCATTCGCGCTGGAACGCGCTGTATATCCTTTACGATTTCACGCAGATGAAAAAGGCGGATATGAAAATAAAGGAAGAAGTTCTGCAAGACGGAACAATCAGACGGACGTTGCCGCACAAGGATTTGGCGCGCAAGCGGCACGCCTGCATTACTACGTATTACGGGCTAGACGAGCTTATACGGTTTAAGTATAAAACTCTTTATCCCGATGCGGCGGATGACGGGAAAAATTATAAGACTGACGAAAGACTGCGCGAATTAAGTAAAATTTACGCTTACGACTATATAGATTTGGACGGGCTTTACGGCGAAATAGCGGCGTTGGATTACGCGATAGTTAAGGCATAATACGGGGGGAATTGAAAAAATGGCGTTTGTTTTTATAAGCTACTCGTCTAACGACGGGGAAAAGGCAAGGGAAGTTTACGACTACCTTACCAAAAGGAATATCGCGTGCTGGATGGCTCCGCAGTCTTTACAGGCGGGCAGGGACTATCCTTCGCAGATAGTGGACGGGATAAGGAACTGTTCGGCGTTCGTATTGCTTTCGTCGCACAATACCAACGCGTCGCCGCACGTGAGCAACGAAGTGGCGAGCGCGTTCGACGCACGCAAGCCGCTCATAGCCTGCCGTCTCGAGAACGTGGATTTTACCGACGAATATACATACTATTTAAGGCGCAAGCACTGGATTGACGCTTACACGGATTTCGGCGCGGGACTCGAAGAACTGTTTTTTGCCGTCACCGAATTTTTGGCGCAGTCTGCGGCAACGGACGCGCCCCAACCCAAAGCGCAGGTTGCGCAAAGTCCCGTTCCGCAATCCGCCGCGTCACGTTACGCGGAAGATGTGAAACGCAATTACGACAGTATAGTATTGCCGAGCGAACCGTCCGCGCCGAGAAAAAAGATTACCGACAGACGGGAAGCGGTGGAAGAGATTAAAGCTCTTTCGGGGAACTATTCGTATTCTCTTTTGGAAAGGTCAAAGGATAAGGCTAAATTCGAAAATTTCAAAAGACAGGCGGAAGTACTCTTTAAAAATACCGTCCGCGCGGAAAAGTGCGGCAAGAACGTTGAAGGCGTCGAAAGCTTCGTCGGTCTGGCGGTTGAGAGCCTTACGGGGGAAGATAACTCGGTTATGCACGTTCTCGGTATGCCGGGCAGTGCGAAGAATATGCTTTTACAGCTTGCGTTCTTTGAGCTGTGCGACGCTTTCGCGGACGGTAGGAGCGACGTTTTACCCGTCTACGTATCCGTTGCTTACTACGAGAAATATGCGTACAAGGCGGGACGGGCGCAGGAAGATACCGCTAAAAAGATAAAGGACGACCTTGCGGTGTTCGTGGATTTCGTAAAGGATAATCCCGAAGTAAAGCCCGTCGTGATAGTGGAAGGGGTGAGAGAGCACTCCACCGCGAAATGCTCGGTTGAAATGATTATCGCTAAGGCGTTCGAGCCGCTCGGGAAATTCGGCAGACTTATAGCTATTGACGTGGGGCTTATAAAGAACAGAAAGCGGCTTAAAAAATTTATTCCCATAGCGGGGGACGTGCGCGACGGGTATATACTTCATACCGAGCCCGTTCCCATAGAGCTTAAAGACAAGCTTTTGGAGGTTATAGAGTGCGTTCTCGATATGTACGAATACAATCTGGACGCGGAAAGGATTTACGACGCGCTCGTGAAATATAAATACGGGTTAATCGATATATATCTTATACGCTTTATTGCGAAGGAGCTTTTTACTTCATATCTCGTTTCGGATAAGGCTCTTGCCGATATTTACGAGAGTATGGCGCTCAACGAGTACGGCGACGAGGACAGGCTGTTCGATATTTCAAAGTATACTTTCGAATACGTATTTGCGGACAGAAACGTAAATTTATCAGATTACGGGTTCGGAAACGAGATTTGGTCTTTGCCCAACAAGCACCATACCTGTCTTGAATTTTTGCTGGCTTATTACTTTACGCGTTGCGTAGAGAAGTACCGCGAGAGCGACGATTACTCGTTTTTCAAGATGATGCTAACTTCCACCGCCAACCAGTTTATCGTTTCGATGCTCAAGGATAACTACGAGCTGCAGGAGTGCTTCTACGATTTCATAAACACCAAGTACGAGATTTTCGACGCGCGGCAGAAGAGCAACGCGGCGTACTGGCTGGGCAGGCTGAACTATAATAAAAATCTCGTAAACCAGTCGCTCACCTTTCTTACGAGCCAGTTCACTAAGTTAAAGCCGCTGGTAAAGAGCAATAACAAGACGACGCAGGAGAACCTTGACAATCATTTCGTGTTCCGCGCGGTATGCACGGCGATGCTCTTCCACGGGCAGGCGAATATGATGGACGAATACCTTTGCGTGGTAATTACAAACGACGTGGCGAACGCAATTAACCGCGGAGTGGCGATTGAGTATTTCGGCAGTGATTATCAGATGTGCGCGTTTAACGAGTATTATCTGGACGACGACCCCACGCGCGGTGAGAGCGCGATGAAGATGCTGAATATACGCATAGAAAAGGCGTTATACGGGCAGGAAGGGAAGTTTGTCGAGAGCAATCTGGTTACCCTTTTGACGCTGTTGCAGGCGAGAATACAGTCCAGGAGCGAAAATCTGGGCTACGATATAGTATTTTTCGTTAAAAAGGCGTTGGAATATCTGAATGCGTACAAGTTCAAGCCGCAGAACATTGCGTCGGGAAAGATACTTTTCTATTTCGACGGGATAAAGGACGATTTGGAAAATTATCTTGAAAACGGGGCGTTCGACGTGGGACCGATGCTTTATAACCGTTGCAAGTATATGAAGGCGGTAAAGCGGGAGCAGTGGGTGAGTCGCGGAATAGACGACCCCGAGAGCGTTTCCGAACACACTTTCAGTTCGTGGTTGCTGGCTATGCTGATGTTGCCCGAAGAGACCAAATACGAAGGTTACAACAAGAGAGAAATTCTGGACATGCTGCTCATTCACGATATGGCGCAGACCGTGCAGGGTGAGAACGGGGGCGCGCCCGTTACCAAAAAGCTGGAGTTTCAGACCGAGAACGTTATTATGCGCAAGTTTTTGCTGAAGGGGACTTATCCCGACGTTGCGAACCTTACTTATTTTTACAACGTTTGGACGGGATTTTATAACGGGCTGAACGTTAACGCGAAGATTGCGCAGGATATAAATCTTATTCAGTCGATTTATACCTTTTGCGAGTATTACTGCGAGAACAAGGAGAAATTTACGGAGAGCGATTTGCGGGAATGGATGAACGCGAAGGCGAGAATCGTTACGGAAATCGGCTATGAAATTTACGACAGAATGATTCTGAATAATTCGGAGTTCGCAGAAATTATTAAAGAATAATATTTTAAATGTTTTTGACAGCCCGCCCCGCCGCTTTAAATGCGGCGGGGCGGGTTTTTTGCGCCGTTCCTTTTCGTTACGCTTTTTTGTTGAAAAAACCTAACTTTATTTTTCGTTTCCGCGTTTTAAAGGGAAAATCCCGTTTATAAGGTAAGTAAACATATGTTTAATAAATTATTGAAAAGGGGAAACCGAAAATGGAAAAGAACAAATTACGGGACTTTTTAAAGAAAGTTCAGACGTTGTCGATGGAGCTCGACGAAGAAGAGCGGAATGAAGGCGCGACGGCGGCTTTATCTGCGCAAACGACGGAAGGTTCTGTGGGCGGCACGGCAGTTAACGAAAATGCGACAGGCGATAATTATGAAAATTATGATGATTTGAACAGCGGAGCGGACCAAGAAGAAAACCCGATTTACGGCACGAAGAGCGAAATTATTGTGGAAGGGGTGGAATTTCCCAACGTTATCGATTTGCCGCAGGGTAAGGAGTGTTTTTTTGTGAACAGAAGGGCGGACGACAGTTACGTGTTGAACGGTGCGATTTTAACGAAAAAGTATCCGTTATTCGCGTTTATAGATTATGAAAAGTTGTTGGAAATCAATAATTTCAGTGCAGACGAAATATTCAGTTATAAAATTGAACTTATGTTGCGTAGAATGGCGAACAACGCTATAAATATAAATTATGATTTATACTCTATGAAAACCGGTGAAATCATAAAGAATAATTGTAATGAGTTTGTAATCGATATAGCGGAAATTTACCGTAAAACGGGCAACGCGAGCTTCGTAATGATTACAACAGATACAAGTGCAAATTTCTTGCCGGAATATACTGATTTTAAATACGGTTACGAGTGTAATTTAACGCAATTTTTTGTTAATTCACTGCCTAATAAAACTGTTTATAACGAAGGACAACGTTTTGATACTACGGGTATGAGAGCGCAATACAACGATTGTTACGGCGGGTCAGGGACTACGGAAACGTTTTGGGTTGAGCCTTCGCGTGCATTGACCACGGAAGATACTGCCGTTACAGTTGGTTTCAGAAACAGGTCAATAGATATTCCTATTACGGTAAATTGTTACGACGGGCTTTCAAAACCTTTTGATTATCGTAATTTAAAGGAAATCAACATTTGTGATTATACTACGAGTTTATTTGATTTAAATAAAGGATGTATGATAACTTCGTTTGAATCATTTAATGGCGAAGATATGGCAATTCCTTTGAATATAACACATTGTTTTGGAGATAAAATCAAGACAAGCGTCTTTGGAAACGACTGGCAGCTAAATTTAAATAAACAACTGAAAGTTTCGCAACGCGATAATGATAATAATACCATATTTACGTATACAGACGAAATAGGAGATGACCATACGCTAAACGAAACGTACTATTATTTGTCTCCGGAAGGAAAAAAACTTTTTATTGATAAGAAATGGGTTAGCGTAGACGATAACGGTTACTTATGGTACGGGTCAAGCGAAGTGAAAAGAATGCAGTCGTGCAAAGGTTTCACTCTCGTTTCAAAATTAGACGATTTTGTAAACGTCGAATTTGTTGAGCAAAGACAAAACGAGCAGGCTGAACTTGAGGAATACTTAAATGCATGCGAACCTACGCTTAAAAATTATGTCAAGTTTAACCGAAAAAAAGGTGAAATCGATAGTTATAGATTACTTACTATTGATAAATCTGCTTATAAATCTTTGTTTACCGGTGTGAATGCTTATTCAGACGTGGTTATTATGACAGAAAGCCAAGCGGAGCAATTATGCGAAGCCTTTAAAGTAATGGATGGCGATAAAAAAGAAGAGAAATTAAACGCACAGGAAAAATTGATGATAAGGCAGGCGATACTTGGACTGCCAGCATTAAAGGACGCGTTTAAAAATTATTTGAATAAAAAAGCTCGGTACGAAACGCTGATGAAACATTTACCAATTAATTATCTTAAAGATGATAACGGAATAATTAATGGGTTTAACGGTGACGGTAATCTGGTTTGCGTATTCGATAAATTCGGCAATTCGGTAACAGTGGAATACGATAAAAAGGACAGGATTTGCGCTTTACATGACAGCAACGGAATAGCTATCAACTTCAAATACAATACAACAGGAAAACTTAATAGTATTTGCGATAACCGTGGCAGAATGGTGGAATACGAGTATAGTGGTGCTTTGTTAAGAACAGTAAATTTTATGGACGGAAGAAAAATTACTTTCAAATACGCAGAACCGCACGCATTAGAAGAGATTGAAACTGATCGTAATTTAAAAACTACTTTTGAGTATAATAGCAATTTAAAAATAGCATCAATTACTACTTTTTATTATTCATTAGCCGACGACAGTCCTTTCAGTAAACTCGATATTACTTACACGAAACATACTACAAATATTAAAAGTAACGACGGTACGAAAGAAGAGTATAAGTTTTATTCGAGCGGCAGGTTGAAAAAGCGTGAAGTTACGGACGGTGCGGGATTTGTTACGGTGAACGAATATGTTTATAATGAAGACGCTGATACGAAACGGATTTCAAAAACCGAAAAAATTACGGGTACGGCAGTAAAAGCTTCCTATGTCACACAAGTTTACGACGAGTTTGATAAATTAATTTCCGAAGATAAAGATTGGCAACCGATAAGTGCAAAAACCATTACAAAACACTTAAAAAATTACGTTTACGATGATGACGACCGTTTATCGGAAGAGATAACCGTGACTTCATTCAAAACGAGTACGGAAAACGGTTATGAAAATAAAGAGTACGAAACTCGCGTTAAGTATTATTACGGTGCGAACGGTAATCTTGTAATGACCGAAAGTTGGGTAGTCGGAGAAGAGAAAACTTGCGGAAAGACTATAGAAGAACGAATTTACGATGAGAACGGTAACGTTATAAAGACCGTTAAGTGGAATACGCTTGATAGCTCCACCAAGTTCTATACCGAAAGCGACCGCGCCGAAAACGGTCAGATTACCGCAGACAGGGATGAGACGGGCGAAGTGAGCGCGGAATACGGCTATTTGGACGGCACTAACGTTATTAATGAAGTCAAGTATGCCAATGGAAGTAAATTTGCTTACGGCAGAGACCCGTTTGATTTTAAAACCACCGCAATAACCCAAAGCACGGCGGACGGGGAAGCAAATACCACCGATATAATTTACGAACACGGGTTGCCCGTGCAGGTTAAGAGCGGAAACACCGTTCTGGATTACATGTACGATTATAAAGGCAACAGGACAAAAGTAGACGTGAACGGTGTAATGCAACACATACAGATTATAAACGACGGGTACAGTTTAAGCGAAGACGGGAATACTGCGCATTTCAGTACCATGGATAAATGTCTGTTTGATTATAAGACTATGTTTAAAACAGAAAAACTCGGCGTAAAGGATGAAGAAACCGGCTTATTTAAAACCGTTGAAAACAGCTATATTGACGGCGAACTTGTTTTGAAAAATGAGTACGATATAAAGAACCGTTTGTGTAGAGTTATTGACGGTAAAGATGCGAAGAGATATTATTATAATGCTAACAATGCACTTTCAGGTACGTCAAAATTTATAAATGGTAAGCGTGGCATTAATGAAGATTATTCTTATAACGATTTCGGTATTTTGATTGACAAAAAAATTTCGACCCCTACTTTTGTTCAGCAATATAAATATGGTTATAAAGATAATTTTGCGCGTGATTTAGATTTTATCAAAATCGGCGGATATACGTTCAAACCGCAAAGAGATTTGTACGGCAGAAATACCGGCAGTGAGATATTTAAAGCAGACGGCAAGATAGCGGGCGAGTATATCTCGTACAGAAAGGTAGGCGACCATGCGACTAATATGCCGTGTACGGTATGGTACGGCAGTGGTACGGAAATAAAGGAAAGCATAAAATATACGTACGATAAGATAGGCAATATAAGCAGGGTAACGGTAAACGGCGATGAAAGCGTAAGATACTCATACGACAGTTTAAACAGGTTTGTACGTGAAGATAATAAGAAGTTAAACAAGACGGTGAAGTTCAGTTACGATACAAACGGAAATATACTGAGCCGATGCGAATACGCATATACTTTAAAGAACGACGAAAAACTTGGCGAACTGAATTGCGTTCACTATGATTATAGTTACGACGGCGACAGGCTTGTAAATTACGACGGTGAGAGTTTTGCATATAACGGAATGGGCAGTCCTACGGTGTACCGCGGCAAGGCGTTGGAATGGGAATATGGAAATCGTCTGATAAGTTTTGACGGAGTAACTTTTGCATATGACTATCGCGGGCATAGACTTAAGAAGAACAATATAGAGTACCGATACGACAATGACGGAAGGGTGATATATCAAAGCAACGGATTAGAGTTTATATACGACAATTCGGGAGTTACCGCATTAAAATATGGAAACGTATATTACTTTTACCGAAAAGACGCACAGGGAAATATTATAGCCCTTATTGACAGTACTGGTAATAAGGTGGTACAATATATTTACGATGCGTGGGGTAATCATAGTATAAGCGGTGATGAAGTATTAGGTAATCTGAACCCGTTCCGTTATAGAAGTTACTATTACGATACGGAAACAGGATTATATTACTTACAGACGAGATACTATGACCCTGAGACCGGCAGATTTATCTCGCAAGATAGCGTAGAATATGCCGACCCTGAAAGTATAAACGGACTTAACCTTTACGCATATTGCGGCAATAATCCCGTAATGTACGTTGACCCGACCGGGACGTTCTTATTTAGTTTTTTAATTGCTGTACTTGCGGGGGCATTAATAGGCGGACTTGTAGGTGGTGTTTCTGCTGTAGCTAACGGAGATAACTTTTGGGGCGGTTTTTTGTCAGGGGCGTTGGTCGGCGGTGTTTTAGGTGGTGCTATGATACTTGGCGGTGCAACAATGCTGGCAGTTGCCGGGAAGGCAGTATCGGGTTTTGTTGTTGCCAGTACGTTTGCCGCTAAAGCTACGCTTTTAGCGACAACTGTAATAGGTACAGCAACTGTAAGTTTTGTTGCCGGTATGGGAGCATATGCCATAGAAGAAAGTATAAATGGCAGAGAAGTAAATACTTCTGAAATGATACGCCAAGGTATAAATACGGGGATAAAAGGATTAATTTCTTTCGGCACTGGGATGATTTTGGCGACAACAGGAGTATATAACTATTTGTTGGAAAATATTAAGTGGTCATTTGCTGAGAAGATAAAAATGATGGTGGTGCGTTCTACGGCGTCGTTCTTTTTGCAATTTCCTTGGAAATTAGGGTTAAAATAATGAAAGAATTAAAATTCAAAAATTCAGTTTGTGCGATAATTTATGGTGCATTATTTATTTCTATATTTCTAATTTTTATGTGCGCTATTGGGTTTTTCCTTGATTATTTTATAGATAAAAATAGCGAGCATCAATACACCGAATTAATTTTAATAATTTTTGGAAGTATAATTATATTAAATTGGGTTATTGCGATATTTCTAATAATATTTAGTAACACTATAATAATTAACGAGAATGAAATAAAATTATTTTATGGTAAAAAAGTTAAATTTGAAATTAAAAAAAATAATATAAAGGAAATTAAATATTATAAACATAAGTGGTTTGATTTTTTAATTCCAGATAGTAGTTTGTTTGTATTTCGTATAATTTCAAACAATAAAACTTATCCGCATTGCAGGGTGTTACTACCATTAAAAACAGTTAAGTTAATAAAAGAAAATTTTGATTACCCAATAAATATAGTAACTTAAAGATAACAATTGTTAGAACGGGAGTTTCATTAAGAAACTCCCGTTTGAAACTCTTATTGACAGTGGTGGTGCTGTTGTGGTGAGATATGAGTATGATGCATAGGGTAATCATAGTATAAGCGGTGATGAAGTATTAGGTAACCTTAACCCGTTCAGGTTTCGGTAAAAGCAAGGCGTGGCGATTGCCACGCCTTTTTTGCATATAAAGCGGGGAAAAGTGACGGGCGTGTGATAAAAAACGCTTAACGGGGTGATTAATTATTAAAACGCGAAAAAACTTTGCTTTTTTTTAAGCGGTGTGGTAATATAAAATAGTAATATTTTAAAGGAGCGGGTTTATATATGGAAGGTCGCAAAATTTTATACTCGGCGGTCCAGCCGACGAATAATCTTACTATAGGCAACTACGTGGGGGCGATTAAAAACTGGGTAAATCTGCAAAACGATTACGACTGTTACTTTTCCATTGCCAATATGCACGCCATAACCGTGCGTCAGGTGCCTGCGGAGTTAAGACAGCGCACTCTTTCGGTATTGGCGTTATACCTTGCCTGCGGGGTCGACCCCGAAAAGTGCGTTTTATATCTTCAGTCGCACGTTTCGGCGCACGCAGAGCTTTGCTGGGTGCTTAATACCTTTACCTACGTGGGCGAAATGGAAAGAATGACGCAATTTAAGGATAAAAGCGCGCGGCATGCGGAAAATATAAATATGGGTCTTATGGACTACCCCGTTCTGATGGCGGCGGATATTCTCCTGTTCCAGACCGATTTAGTTCCCGTGGGCATAGACCAGCGGCAGCACGTGGAGATTGCGCGGGATATTGCGCAGCGTTTCAATAACGCGTATTCGCCCACCTTTAAAGTGCCGGAAGCGTTGTATAACAAGGTTGGGGCGAAGATTAACGACCTTGCCGACCCTGCTAAAAAGATGTCCAAATCGGGCGAAAACCCCAACGGCGCGGTGTTTATGTCGGACGACAGGGATACCGTTATAAGGAAGTTCAAGCGCGCCGTAACGGACAGCGACGCCGAAATTATTTACGACCCCGAGAGAAAGCCCGGCGTTTCCAATCTTTTGTCCATTTATTCGGCGTTCGGCGGAAAGAGCATCGAAGCCGCTCAGGCGGACTTTGCGGGCAAGGGCTACGGCGAGTTTAAACTGGCTGTGGGCGAAGCCGTTGCGGATAAGCTTGCGCCCGTTCAGGCGGAGTGGAAAAGACTGCTCGCCGACAAGGCGTACCTTGACGGGGTTTTAAAGGCGGGGGCGGAAAACGCCGCGCGCGCCGCGAACAGGACGCTTGCGAAGGTTTATAAGAAAATAGGTTTTTAGCCGTAAAGTTCGGGCGAAGGCGGGAGTTTGACGGTAATAAGGAATTTGAGATGTTCGGGTATATAAATCCAGACGCGCCGTACCTTTTCAAAAAGGACGAAACGCTTTACAAAGCGCTGTACTGCGGGTTGTGCAAGGGTATAGGCAAGGGGTGCGGGCAGACCGCGCGCACTGCGCTTACCTACGATATGGCGTTTACTTCGGCGTTAATTCATAATATAAAGGGTCAGGACGTAAAGATAGAGAGAGCGCGTTGCGCGCTTCATCTGATTAAAAAACGCCCGATAGCCGTACCCGACGAAACTACGGTAGCCGTGGGTTGCGTGAACACCGCGCTTGCGTATTACAAGCTGTGCGACGACAGCGCGGACGGCGATAAACGGGGCATATTGCGGCACCTGTACAAAAAAGGGTTTAAAAGGACGCTTAAATCGCACCCGCGCGTTGCCAGGATAATCAAGCGGCAGACCGAAGAGCAGGGCGCGCTGGAAATGGCGGGTTGCGCGATAATAGACGCGGCTTGCGAGCCTACGGCGGTTATGATGCGCGACTTATCCGACTATCTTCTGGGCGGGTACGCTACCGACGACACGAGAAAGCTTTTTTACGCGCTGGGCAAGTGGGTTTACCTTGCGGACGCTCTGGACGATTACGACAAGGACGTGAAGAAAAAACGCTTTAACGTTCTGTACAACGCGTACGGCGAAAGCTCGCTTTGCGGGGCGGTGGAAAAGGGAAGGGCGGAAATGGAGTTTATTTTCGACAGCCTTTTCGCCGATATGAGAAACGCGCTTGCGGGGATTAAATTTTACTTCAACCACGATTTGACGGACAATATAATTTTGCGGGGTATTCCGCTTAAGACGCGGTCGCTTTTCAACGGCTGTCGTTGCAAAAATGCACAAGGAGCAGAAAATGAACAAAAAAAATCTTGAAATTTTAGGGCTTGTGGACGGAGCTAACGCCGACGATATCAACGCCGCTTACGAGAGATTGAAGGAAAAATATTCGGAAGAGCGGTTTAAAGACGGCGAAATAGGAAACAACGCGGCGCGTATGCTTACCCGTATAGAGACGGCGCGCGACGAGCTTTTAGAAGAGCTTGGCGAAGCCGTTGACGACGGCGGCGACAAGTTCGGCGCGGTAGAGAAATATCTGCGTGAAGCAAATCTTATGGAGGCACAGCGCGTACTCGACGGATTTAACGAGCGCGGCGCGGAGTGGCACTATTTGCAGAGCGTGGTGTTTTACCGTAAAAACTGGATTAACGAGAGCAAGAAACAGCTTGAAATAGCAATCCAGCTTGACGGCGACAACGCAAAATATAGGGAAGCGTACCGCAAGCTCAACGAAAAAATACAGTTCGATGCCAACCAACAGCAACAGCAGCAACAGGTTTACGAAGGGCAGACGATGAATTCCCAGCCTTCGGACAGCCAGATGGGCGGAAACTTCTGCGCAAACTGCATAGAGTGCTGTTATTTGAATATGTGTCTTAACTGTCTTTGCAACGGCTGTTGCAGATAAAGGGCGATGGGCAAAAACAATAACACTTTCTCCCTTGCGCTGTCCGGCATATCGTGCGCGGTTGCGGCGGGTGCGCTCGCGCTGGGAATAATTTCCGATTATCTGGTTGCGACGGGGTATCTTATAGGCGTGGTCGCGCTTATGGTTCCCCTTTCCAAAAGGTTCTATAAAGGGGCGTTTCTGGCTTACGTCGGCACGGTCATTCTCGCGGTGGTGCTCGGCGCGGCGGTGCAGTTCTGGAAGCTCGTTCCCTTTGCCGTATTTTTCGGCTTGCACCCGATAGCCAACGCTTTACAGATTAAGTATAAAATAAATAAGTGGCTGGCGTTGCTCGTAAAAGCCGTGTGGTTTGACGGAATGCTCATAGCGTCCTATCACCTTATTTACGGCGGGTTGCTTGGCGGAACGATTTTTCCCGAAGAGTTATATAAAGTTATTAACGATTATATCTATCTGTTTATTTTTACGATAGGCTCGGTAATATGCTTCGTTTACGACTATCTGATATTCAAGACGCAGATTGCCGTGAACGCGCTGGTGGCAAGGGTTATTAAGTGATATGGAAAACAATCTCGGGTCGGCAGACGGGGAAAAGTTAGCAGTAGCCGAAGGGCTGATAGAGAGCGGCGAGCTTGAGAACGCGCGCGAAGTTCTGAACGGTGTGGCCGAAAAGGACGCGCGGTGGCACTATCTATACGCGCAGCTTTTTAAAAAGAAGGGTTGGCTGAACGAGAGCCGTAAGCAGATTGAAATTGCCGTACGGCTCGACCCGAGTAATTCCAAATATTTAAATGCGTACGACGATATAGAAAATTACGCGCGCGCAAACGCGGACGAAGTGCGGGAAGAAGATAAAAAGTCGCCGTATTCGGGTACTGCGGACTGGAAAAGCGAAGCTTGCGGGGTGTGCGGCGAATGCTCGTGCGAGTGCTGTCTTTACGGCATATGTACGGGGATATGCGAAGGGTGCGGTTAAAAATGATACAAAAGAACGAAGTTTACGAAGGAGTAGTCTGCGGGCTTGGCACCGAAGGCGAAGGAATAATAAAAACCGAAGGCGCGACCACGTTCGTGCCTTTTTGTCTTGAAGGGGAAAGGGTAACTTTCAAGGCGTTGAAAACAGACGGGAGCATTGCTTACGGCAAGCTTGAAAGGGTGATAAACGCGACATATTCCCGCGTCAATCCGCCCTGCCCCGTATTTGAAAGGTGCGGCGGGTGCGCTCTGCAGCATATGGATTATGCGGCGCAGTTGGAATTCAAGCGGGAAACGGTGAGAACCGCGCTCAAAAAAATAGGCGGAATCGATTGTGAAGCGGACGAAACCGTGGCGTGTGACAGGCAATACCGTTACCGCAACAAGCTTGCACTGCCCATAGGCGAGAGCGACGGCAAGGTAGTATGCGGGTTTTACTCGCCGCGCAGTCACCGCATAGTTCCCGTGGACGACTGCCTTATACAGTCCGAATGGATAAAGCCCGTTATCGCGGCGGTGAAAAAATTTGCCGCGGAGTGCGGCGTGTCCGCTTACGACGAACGGACGGGCGGCGGCGTTCTGCGCAGGATAGTGGTGCGCGAAATTAAGGGTAAATTTATTATCGCGCTGGTGGTTGCGCGGGATATACGCGCCGACAGTCTTATTAAAGAGCTTGAAAAGAGCTTTTCGGATTTTACTTTTTTAATCAATATAAACGGGTCGCGGGGGAACGCAATTTTTTCCGATAACTGGCGCATATGCAGGGGTGAAGGGCGTTTCGATGCGGAAGAGTGCGGAATAAAGTACGAAGCGGGAGCGAATACCTTTTTACAGGTAAACGACGAAGTGCGTGAAAAGCTTTATTCTCGGGTAATTGAGTGCGCCGACGGCGACGCGGTGGCGATTGATTTGTACAGCGGCGGGGGTATGCTTACCGCAATGCTTGCAAAAAAGTGCGTGGCGGCGTACGGCGTGGAAGTCGTGGAAGAAGCGTCGCGGTGTGCGGACGGGCTTAAGGAAAAGAACGGATTGCAGGGGAAAATGCACAACGTGTGCGGGAAGGTGGAAGAAAAGATTGACGATATTTTCCGACTTACCGCGGGCAAGAAGAAAATTATCGTCTGCGACCCGCCCAGAAAGGGAATGGAGCGCAGTGCGGTAAAGGCGGTGAAGGGCGCGGGCGCGGATAAGATAATTCTGGTTTCGTGCAATCCCGCTACGCTTGCAAGGGATTTGGGGATTCTTTGCGGCACTTTAAAGGAAGAGAGCGGCGGGCTTATTAAGACGGGTCGTTGCGACGGGGTTTACGATATTCAATCGGTTACGCCCTTCGATATGTTTCCGCAGACCAAATGGTGCGAGACGCTGGTCGTGCTTGAAAAAAACAAACGCGGGTGAAAGAGCGCGGGGTTTCGAAGCCCCGCGCTCTTGATTTTTAAAGCCGCGGCAACTCCTTTAAAATTGACGATTGACAAAGGGGCAAACGGGTTGTACAATTAAAAAAAGGGGTGGGAATATGAATTTTCGCGTGGGCGTAGTGGAGGACAACCGTGAAGCGTGCGAACAGCTTTGCGGCTTTATAGACGAATACGGCAAACTGCGGGGTTACAATTTCAGCGTTTCGTGCTTTGCGGACGCGCTCGATTTTTTAGAGCAGTTCCGCGGTAACTTCGACGTTATATTTATGGACATAGAATTGCCGCATTTAGACGGAATGGAGGCGGTGCGGCGCATACGCGAAACGGACAGGCGCGTTATAGTGATATTCGTTACCAACATGGCGCAGTACGCCGTAAAGGGTTACGAAGTGGACGCGCTCGATTTCATAGTAAAGCCCGTGGTATTTTCCGCGTTCACGATGAAGCTCGACCGCGCCGTGGAAAAATTCAAGGCGATGCAGGACAGGGAAATATGGATTAACGAGCGCAACAACAAACGCCGCCTGCGCACTTCCGATATAATATACGTTGAAGTTGCGCACCACAGCGTAATTTACCACACCGTAGACGGGGATTATAAGACCTACGACCAGCTCGGCAACGTGAGCAAGGCTCTTGCGGACGCGCCCTTTGCGCTGTGCAACCGCTGTTACCTGGTAAATCTCAATTTCGTAACGGCGATAGACGAATTTTCGGTGACCCTAAACGGCGGAGAGCAGTTGCAGATTTCGCGCAACAAGAAAAAAAGTTTTTTGAAAAGCCTGAACGATTATTTGGGGGGCGTCTGATATGCCGATGCTCCTTTTTTACCGGTTGTTGTTCATTCTCGAGCTGTTCGTCGCGGAGCTTCTGTTCGTAATCCGTATGCGTAAGCGCAAGCTGTTCGTTCTGCGTTACGCCGCGGGAATAGCCGTTTGCGCACTGATTGCCTGGGCGTTGCCGCTTATATACGATACCTTTTACACCGCGTTTACTTTTCTGGCGTTGTTTTCCGCTTCGGTGCCTATTTTAAAGTTCTGTTTAAAAGAGAGCTGGCGCAACGTCCTGTTTTGCGCGATAGCCGCCTACACTATGCAACACTTCGCTTACGGCGTTGCAAACTTCGTTATGACGCTCGTGGTCTGGGGACAAAGCCCCATTTTCGGAATGTACAGTCCCGGAGAATTCAATATAAATAATTTCGGGCTTGAAACGGTTTTGATTGGGCTCGTTTATCTTCTGGCGTATTACGTATCGTATACTCTCGTCTATTTTATTTACGGCAGACGGATAAAGCTTGGTGAGAGCTTCCGCATAAGGAGTACGACCATACTTTTGTTCGTGGGCATAGCGTTGGTTACCGTAATATTCTTTAACTGCGTCGTGGTCTATTTCAGCGACAAGGAAAATATTATAATGACTTTGCTCGTGATAATTTACGAAGAATTTCTGTGTTTTTTCCTTCTGAACACACAGTTCGGGCTTATAAGGACGGGCGAGCTTAAAAACGAGCTGAGCGTTACGCAGTATCTTTTGCGCGAGAAGGAGCGGCAATATAATCTTTCAAAGGAAAACATAGAGCTGATAAATTTAAAGTGCCACGATTTACGCCACCAGATAAGGCAGATTGGTAAGGACAAGGGCTTGTCGCTGGGAACGGTCGGGGAAATCGAGAGCGCGATTTCCATTTACGACGCGGAGGTGCGGACGGATAACGAAGTTCTGGATATTATTCTCACGGAAAAAAGTTTGAGATGCGCGCTCGACGGAATTGCGCTGACTTGCGTTGCGGACGGGCATTCGCTCGACTTTATGGAAGATACGGATATTTATTCCCTTTTCGGGAACGCGCTGGATAACGCTATCGAAGCGGTGAGCCGCCTTGAAAAGGAACGGCGGAACGTGGGCGTGGTGGTGCGCAGTATAAATAATTTAGTTTCCGTCAACGTGCGCAATTCCTACGACGGCGAAATAACTCTGGACGCGGACGGCTTGCCGTTGACCACCAAGAGCGATAAGAATTTTCACGGCATAGGCGTTAAGTCAATAAGGCAGATTGCCGAAAAGTATAACGGCACCTGCTCGGTGTCGCTGAATAACGGAGTTTTCAACCTGAACGTACTCGTTGCCAGAAAAAATTACAGAAAAGGTTGATAAACAGCGAGTTTAGGCTGTTTGTGTTGGAATTTTTTTAATATCGTCATAAAATTTTCCCGAACAAGGGAGTGCGCAATCCCTTGAAAAACCCCGCACGATATTCGGTGCGGGAGAACGATAAAGGAGAAAATTTATGAAAAAATTACCGTGGGGCTTGATAGCGGGGATATGCGGGGTTATCGCGTTTTACACGATAGCCGGCACTATCGCCGCCGATTACGTTCTCTCCGCCATTGCGGGCGCGACGTCGGACGGGGCAAGTATTTTCGGAACGTGGTATCAGAGATTGCTTTTTGCATGCGATATAGTGTTCGGGCTTGCTTTCCTTGGCGCGCTTGCCTTGTGGATAGTTAAACTTGTAACGGGGTCGAAGGACAAGGGGGAGAAAACGGAATGAAAAAGGTATTGAGAATTTTATTAAAACGCTCGGTCTGGGCGGTGATTTCGGTATTTTTTGCTATTTTGTTTGCAATCCTTGCGGTTGCGAAGGACGCGGTCGTTCCGCATCAGAAGTGGATTGACAATTATTTCGGGGTAAGGCGTACGTTCCTTGTAAACGACGACAAGAAGGACGACGCGCAGGCGGTAGATACGAATTACTATCCTACCAAATACGAAACTTACGGCGAAAACGACGAGAGAGTGGTTTCGGAGCTGGTAAAAATGCAGAACGACGCGCTTGACGCTTCCAAAAGAGTGAACGACGAAGGTATGGTTCTGCTCTGGAATAAAGATAACGCCCTGCCTTTGAGCAAGACGGACGAAAAGCACGTCAGCACTTTCGGCGTGCACGGGCTGGCTTACGATAATAACGGCACCTGGATAGATAACTGGATTTATCACGGCACGGGCAGCGCGAACATAGACTTAAGAAAAAACGTGGGTATGGTCGAAGAGAACGGGCTGAATATAGGACCCAGATTGCAGTTGTCGCTTGAAAACCGCGGGATAGAATACAATCAGAAGCTGATTGATTCCACCTGGAAAAATCTCGAAGACAAGAGCACGCCCAACGGTTACGAAGCCGTGCAGACGGGCGCAAAGCGCGACAGAAAGGAAGTCAGCTGGCAGTTGCTTCAGAGCGATACCGGCAACAAGCCTTTGACCGAAATGAAGAATACTTACGGCGACGCGGCTATCTACGTCATAGGCAGATACGAAGGCGAAGGCAAGGACGTAAAGGATAAGCTCAATCTCACCGCCGAAGAAAAGACCGTTTTGAAGGGCTTGACCGACGCGAGAGCGGCGGGCGACGTGAAGAAGGTTATCGTGGTGCTGCTGCTTCCCAACCCCATGAATATGAAGGAATTCGAAGAGTATTCCATTGACGCCTGTCTGTGGGCGGGGTACGGCGGCAATACCGCTACCGAAGCGGTGTGCGACGTGCTTTGGGGGGACGTGAATCCTTCGGGTAAAGTCGTGGATACCTGGGCTTACGACGCAAATTCCGCGCCCGCGAGCGTAAACTACGGCGATTTCAAATATGCTGACGGCAGCTCGATTTACAACGGCGCAGCCGAACATAACGACGCATACGTTGCATATCAGGAAGGCATATACGTGGGCTACCGCTACTACGAGACGAGATATGAAGACTCGGTAATAGGCGGCAGAAACGCCGTATCGAATAAGGGTACGGTTGCAGGGAACGGTAACTGGAATTACAGTGCGGAAGTAAAATATCCGTTCGGGTACGGCACGGGTTACACTACTTTTGCTTACAGCGGTTACTCGGTTGCGGAAAAGGGCGACGATTACGAGATTTCCGTTACGGTAACCAACCTGGGCAACGTTGCGGGCAAGGAGAGCGTGCAGATTTATTTGCAGAAGCCTTACACCGAATACGACGTGAATAAAGGAATAGAAAAGGCGGCGGTGGAGCTTGTAGGCTATGCAAAGACGGGCGAGCTTAAGCCGCACGGACGGGAAGGCGACAAACAGACTTTGACTATAACCGTTCCCAAATACGAATTCAAAACTTACGATTCTTACGGCGAAAAGACTTATATTCTGGAAAAGGGCGATTACTATCTTGCGGCGGGTTCGAACGCTCACGACGCGGTGAATAATATTCTCGCGGCTAAGGGCTACACCAAAGCGAACGGTATGGACGCGGACGGCAATAAGGCGTTGACGCACAAAATTACTTACGGGCGCGACGATTTCGAAACTTATTCCGTATCGTACAATTCCACGTCGCTTGGATATGAGATAACCAACCGTTTCGACGATGCGGATATCAACCTTTACGAAGGCACTAAGGAACAGAAGATAAAATATCTTTCCCGCAATAACTGGGGTGAAACGTATCCCGTTACGGCGGTGGCTCTTACGGCTAACCGGACGATTATCGACGCGCTGAAGCTCAACAAGGACGTTGAAAACAATGCGGAAGATAAGATGCCCAAAGAGGGCGACGCTAACTTAGACGTGGAAGAGAGAGTGGAGTTAAAGCTTATACAGTTAAGGGGCGTGCCTTACGGCGACCCGCTGTGGGACGACCTTGTAGACCAGCTCACTTACGACGAGCTTATAGGACTTTTAAAGGGCTCGGCAATGCCGATTGAAAGTATTGCGGCGATGGAAGGCAGCGTTTACGACGGTCCTTGCGGTTGCAGAGACGACTATATAGACGAGCTTGGCGCGCGTTGCGCGTTCCCCTGCGCTCCCATAGTGGCGGCGACCTTCAACGACGAGCTCGTAGAAGAAATGGCGGTTGCGTTCGGCGAAGTTATAAGACAGCACGAAAGAACGGGTATATGGGGCGTAAGCTCGAATATCCACCGTTTGCCTTACAACGGCAGAAACTGGGAATACTTTGCGGAGGACGGGTTCCTTTCGGGCAAGATGACCGCGACGGAAGCTAAGGGCATAATGAGTAAGGGCGTAGTCGTTTACAACAAGCACTTCGCGCTGAACAATATGGAAATAAACCGTAACGGCGTAAATACCTGGGCAAACGAGCAGACCATACGCGAAATTTATCTCAAGGCGTTCGAAGCGGGCGTAACCGAAGCGAACGGAAACGGAATGATGTCGGCATACAACCGCATAGGCTGTACCTACGCGGGCGAGCATAAGGGACTTTTAACCGACGTTCTGCGCAACGAGTGGGGCTTTAAGGGCGTTGTTGCCAGCGATTACCCCGACCGCGAATATATGGGTAAAGGTCAACCGAAGGTTATTGCGCGCGCCGTCATTGCGGGGCAGGACGAATGGATAAGCGACGTGGTGGGCAATCAGTTGAATACCGACGAATTCAAAAATAACGCCACGCTTAGGATTGCGCTCCGCGAATCGGCAAAGAGAAACCTGTACGTGAGAGTGAACAGCTGCGTAGTGAACGGTATGGACAGTAATACCAGGGTAGTAACTATAATGCCCGAGTGGCAGAAAGCTATCCATACTGCGGAAATTTCCGTAGGCGTAATCATGGGCGTATGCGTTCTGATTACGGCGGGTTGCTGGGTGTTCTGGTTTTTCGACAGACGCAAAAACGACGGGAATTAAAAATTAGTATATTCTGAAGGTGATAAGCGTTCCTCTTGCGGGAACGCTTATTTTTTGTATGCAAAATACGCGCAGAAAGCGTCGTTGCAATTTTCGTAAACGGGTTGCGGAATATTTTTAATTTTGCTATAATTAAAAAAGTAAAGCTGAATTTAAAGGAGCGGGGATATGACTATTCATCACGATAAGCTTGCTTACGGCAAGCTTGCAAGGACGAGCGAAGAGCTTTCCGAAGAGCAGATTAAAAAAATGCTTGCAAGCCTTGCGGAAGAAGAGAGCGAAACGGAAACGGACGAAGAAAAGAAAAAAGATAAATAAAATTTTAATTTCGGGGTTGACTTAATCTGCTTTTTGAAGTATAATGATAGTGATATCAAAACGATATCATATTTAACGGTTAAGGAGTATTTTTATGGAAACTCAGATTAAGGAAAAAGAGATTAAAGCCGTAAGCGGCTGGCTAATGCTGTTTGTGGTTATAGTAATGGTATTGGGCGGAATTGCGCTTATGGCTGGCGGCGTCGTGCTTACGGGCGGAGACGACGCGCCGCAAAACCCCGGCTTTCTCGCTCTGGTTGCGCTCGGCGTAGTCGTTATGCTTGCGGGGCTGATATGTGGAAAGGGGCTTAAGGTCATTGCGCCGAACGAGGCGTTGGTTCTGACGCTTTTCGGCAAATATTACGGCTCTATCAAAAGAGACGGGTTTTTCTTTATCAATCCGTTCTGCACGGCGGTAAATCCCGCGGCGGCGTTCAACGGCAAGCTGGGCAGAAAGATTTCGCTGAAGGCTATGAGCCTTAACAACGACAAGCAGAAGGTAAACGACGAAGAAGGCAATCCCATTGAAATAAGCGTGGTCGTAATCTGGCGCATAAGCGATACTGCCAAGGCGGTGTTCGCGGTTGAAAATTACTTTACTTTCATTTCCACGCAGTGCGACAGCGCGATAAGGCAGGTTGCAAGGCAATACCCTTACGACGTGAGCGAGAACGGCGACGAGAAGAGCTTGCGCGGCTCGTCGGTGGAAATTGCCGAAGTATTGAAAACCGAGCTTCAGTCCCGCGTGGATATGGCGGGAATAGAGATTATGGACGCCCGCATAAACAACCTTGCGTACGCGCCCGAAATTGCGGCGGCTATGCTTCAAAGACAGCAGGCGGCTGCCATTATCGCGGCAAGGCAGAAGATTGTCGACGGAGCGGTTTCAATGGTGGATATGGCGCTTAAAAAGCTGTCCGACAACAATATCGTAGAGCTTGACGACGAGAGAAAGGCTGCTATGGTTTCAAATCTTCTGGTAGTGCTTTGCGGCAACCGCGACGCGCAACCCATAGTGAACAGCGGTTCGATTTACTGATATAAAAGATAGGAATGGAACGGGAAAAGAACGTTAAAAAACAGATACCCTTGCGGATATCCGAAAAACTTTATATCGAGATAGAGCGTTGGGCGGACGACGAGTTCCGTTCGGTGAACGGGCAGATAGAGTATTTGCTTACCGAGTGCGTAAATTACCGCAAAAAAGGTAAAAAGGGGCTTACGGGCAACGGCAAGCCGGACGGTGAGCAATGAAAGGTAACGCTCTGATTCTGATTAACGCCTATTCTGAGCTGGCGTCGTCGCTCAATCAGGCGGAGCGGCTAAAAGCCGAATTTTCCGCGCTCGGAGTAAACGCCGAAATAAGGCGCAACGACTTGGGTTTATACCTGAAAGACGGCGAAATTGCGGGATATGCGGGGGGCTACGACTTTTGCGTGTATCTCGACAAGGACAAATACACCGCTTTAACGCTTGAAAAGTGCGGTTTGCGGCTGTTTAACCGCCGCGCCGCGGTGGAGATTTGCGACGACAAGATGCTTACCCATCTCGCGCTTGCGGGCAAGGGGGTGCCTATGCCCGATACCGTTGCAGGCGTGCTGTGTTACACCCCCGACGCGGTTGTGAGTAAAGCTTTGTTGGACGGAATTGAGCGAAAGCTGGGCTATCCCGTGATTGTAAAGGAGAGCTTCGGCTCTTTGGGCAAGGGCGTGTATAAGGCGGATAACCGTTCTGAGCTTGAGAAAATAAGCGAAAAGGTTAAAACGATGCCCCACCTTTTTCAGAAGTTCGTTTCGGAAAGCGCGGGGCGGGATATACGCGTGATAGTTATCGGCGGGCGGTGCGTAGCCGCTATGGAGAGAAGGTCGGGCGGGGATTTCCGCTCTAACTTAGAGCTTGGCGGAATTGGTTCGCCGCGGGATATAGACGGAAATTTAAGGGATATATGCGGGGCAACCGCGGAAATTCTCGGGCTTGATTACTGCGGAATAGACGTTTTGGAGAGCGATAAAGGGTATCTCGTCTGCGAAGTGAACTCCAACGCGTTCTTCGGCGGAATCGAGCGTGTGGCGGGAATTAACGTTGCGGAGCGGTACGCCAAGTATATTTACGAATATGTTTACGATAAATAAAAATACAGAGCCCGCGGCTTTTGCCGTAATTCCCATAGGGAATTTAATAAAACGCAAATAAAAAGATTTAGGCATAGCGTTAAGCTGTGCCTTTTCTGTACTTTTTTTCGTGGACGAATTAGGCTACTCGTAGCCTGGTGAGAT
>CAJTLF010000022.1 GCA_910577555.1 uncultured Christensenella sp.
ACCCGCCCCGTCATTGCGAGGAGCGTAGCGACAAAGCAATCCGGTCATATTCCCGCAACGGTTTTCACTCACAGTCGCGTTTTTGCATAATTTTGTAAATTTTGGCAAAAATATTTATATGATTAAAGTAAACACAACCATCAACTCCATAAAAGACGCGGTCAAAGTTTTAAACGGCAAGGACGTAACGGTCAAGCTCAATCTCGGCAGAAACAAATTCGTCACCTTTCCCGCGATAATAAACGGCGTATACCCGTCCTTATTCACCGTAAGCCCGTTCGATAAAAACTTTCTCGGCAAAACGGCGTATTCCTATTCCGAAATCCTGTGCGGCCGCGTAAAAATCGCTCCGGCAAAATAATCTGTCATAATCGCGTAAACCGCCGCATATCATACCTTGTAACAGCGAGGTGAATTATGGCAATTAACGCACAATATCAGACGGGTTCGTTCACGCGTACCGCGGCAACGCTCTCCGCGCAATCAATGGTAGAAATAAAGTTTTCGGCGGCAGACCTTGGGGAAGCGGTGGCGGTAAGCCCGCAAATCTCTCTAAGCTCGTGCGAAGTCTCGTCGGGCAGGGTAAACTACGGCGGAAGACTTATCGCCACGCTCGTCTATGCCGACGGCGAAGGCAAGCTCTGCCGCGTCCAGAAAGGCGCGGAGTTCTCCCATTATATAGACGACGAAGCTCTCGCGCCCGCCCAACGCGCCGAGTGTATTCTTACATGTGCCAAATGCCAGCTCAAGCGCGACGGCTCGTCCTACGTGGTGGCAGTCGTAGCAGACGCTAAAATCACCGTGACGGACAGCGCGCAGAGAAGTTATTTAAGCGCGATAGACGGCGCAATCTGCCGTACGGAAAGCGGCAGGCTGTATTCCGCGGTAAGCTTCTCGGGCGAAAGCGAAGTGGACGACGACTTCGACTGCGTGGCGCAGGACGTACTCGTTCCGTCCGCAAAAGCTCTCGTGCTCGATTGCAACGTAAAGGCGGGCGTAGTGGAAATAGGCGGCGAAATCTATCTTTCCCTGCTTGCCATCCGCGACGGCTCGCCCGTCAATCTGGACAGAATAATCCCCTTTAAATGCGAAATTCCCTGCGACGAAGCCCTGCTTTCCCAGCGCGGCTATTGCCGTGCGGAAGTGAAATCGGTAAACGTGAATTGCCGCGTAAACGAAGATAAGGGCAAGTGCGACGTAGATTTCAACGCCGTTCTCGGGTTTAACGGACATTTCTACGACGAAGAAGAAATATCCTTCGTAGCCGACGCATTCTGCAAGGATTGCGAACTTCAACTCGATTCGGCAACCGAGCAGACACTCGTGGATACAGATATCAAGGTATATTCCGAGCGCGTAAACAACCTTTGCGCGTCCAAAGCCAAGCTCGACTACACCTGCGCGTTCCTTGCGGCAACCCTGCCCGCGGCAGAATATTCCCGCACGGCGGAAGGCATAGAAGGCTCGGTAACGGCAACTCTCATCTACGAGCAGGGCGGCGAAATCCGCTCCACGGAAATCAATATGCCCTTCGAAGTCCGTCTTTCGGGGCTTTCGTCCGACAACGGCAGAATAGAAGTCGCGGTGTGCGGCGTAAGCCTGCGCCAGCGAGCGGAAGGGGAGTGCGAAGGCGAAGCCGTGCTTAAAATCACCGTTGCCGACGGCGAAAGCAAGACTATTTCGTATATGACCGACGCCCGCGAAACGGGCGCGAAGGCGGTAAGCGACTGCGCTATAAGCGTGTATATCCCCGAAAAGGGAGACGGCCTTTGGGAAACGGCGAAACGCCTTTCTGAAAGTCCCGAATATATCCGCGTAACCAACCCCGAGCTGACCTTCCCGCTCACGGGCAAAGAACGAATTTTAATTTACCGCCCCAAGGCGTAAGATACTTCTCTCCCCGCGTCGTCCTGAGTGTACTTCCCAACATTCCGAGCCCGCCACCCCGTCATTCAAAGCCCACCTTCCCGTCATAGCGAGCGAAGCGAAGCAATCCAGAAGAGCGTAACGTTAACCACAATCCCGCCGCGGAACACCGCGGCGGGGTTTTTTCTTCCATTTATATAAAAATCATTGTAAACGCCGCGCCGTTGTGCTATAATATGCGTATGGTAAAGGTAAAGGCGTATGCAAAACTAAACTTTACTCTCGATATAACGGGCGTTTCCGCGGGCTATCATATGCTCGACAGTCTGGTCTGCACCGTCGACCTTTACGATTTAATCACGCTTAAAAAGCGCAGGGATAATCTCGTCGGCGTGGAAATGCACGGTCAGGGTACGGAAACCTTACCCTTTGAAATTAACGTCGCGGCAAAGGCGGCGCAGGCGTATATTAAGAAGTTCGGCACTTGCGGCGCGGATATAATAATTTATAAAAATATCCCCGTCGGCGGCGGTCTCGGCGGCTCTTCGGCGGACGCGTCGGGCGTTCTGAACGGTATGGCGCGGCTGTACGGCGCGGGCGGCGAAAGCGGGCTTAAAGCAATCGCGGACGGCTTGGGCAGCGATACGGGCTACCTTTTGACGGGCGGCTGGGCAAGGCTCAACGGCAGGGGCGAAAGGGTAATTCCCCTTGATATATCCCGCACTTTTCACGCTCTGTTGCTAATTCCGCAAGGCGGAGTTTCAACGCCGTCGTGCTATAAAAAATACGACGAAACGCCTGTAATTACAAATAACACGCAAACCGCGTTAAACGCGCTCACGGCGGGCGATACGGCGGCTTTCGGTATGAGTATTGGCAACGCGCTGTACGGCGCGGCGTATGCTTTAAATCCTGCGGTAATGGTCGCATACGAAGAGCTTTCTTCGTTCGCCCCGAGCGGGGTAACTATGACGGGTTCGGGCAGCGGAGTTTTCGCGCTTTTCGAAACGGCAGAACTTCGCGACTGGGCTTACAGCCGCTACCGCGGCAAATTCAGAGCGATAAAATTAAAAACTGTAAATAAAATTAAAAGGTGATAATATGGCTGAAGAGCGTTTAATCGACGACGACAAGGACAAAAAATATAAAATCCGCATCAACGAACAGGGCGAAGAAGAACTCGTGCTGGACGAAACCCGTGCGGGAAGCGACGCGGAAGAGAGCGACGAAGTCGGTTTCGAAGTTCCCGAGCTTGACGAAGACGACGAAGAAGCGGCGGTAATGACGCCCGAACAGCTCGCCGCACGCGATAAAGCCCGCGAAGAAGCGGAGAACAAGCGGCTCAAAAATATCGCCGAGCGTGTCGAAAGAGCCGGAGCTTTAATCGATGCGGGCAAGTTTGAAGACGCGGTTTTCGTCGCGGACGAAGGTCTCGGCTTCGGCAACGACGGCGAGCTGTATTGCCTTAAACTCAAAGCTCTCACCCAAAACTTTACCGACTATTCCCGCGCGTCCGAGTGCGACGCGTGCGCGGACGGCGTGGGCTTCCACGCGGACGAAAATACGAAAAGCGTTTACGCTCCGGATACGGCTCTTTTAAAGGAGCAGAGCGAAAGTCTGGCGGAAGAAGTAAAGTCAGTGGGCTTACGCAACGACGAACAGAAAGCCGAGCGGGGGACGCGTTACCTTAAAAAGCGCAAAACCGCACTCGTATTCTTCACCGCAACCTGCGTTCCGCTCGCGGTATTCGCAATACTCGCGATATATTTCAGCACGGTAATGCACGCCGAGCTCAGCAATACGAATATGATTCTGTTCTTCGTATTTTTGGGCGTTTCGGCTGTATTCTTAATCGCTACGTTAATAGCTACCAGAATGCTCTGGCAAAGCGCAAGGCTTTTAAAGCTCAACGCCAGCAACTCGTCCACTAAGCTCGGGCGCGAGTATGAAGATAAATCGGCACGTCTTGCCGCAGTCAACAAAATTCTTTCCGTTTTCGGAGAGAAAGAATGATTTATCTCGATAACGCCGCAACCACCCCGCTCGACGGTTGCGTGCTTGAAGAGATGTTGCCCTATTTAAGGGAAAACTACGGCAACTCCCAGTCCCAGCACTCGTTGGGGCGGGCGTCGGCAAACGCTCTCGTTTGCGCCCGCGACTTTTTCGCGCAAGCTCTCGGCTGTAGGTCGGAAGAGATATATTTCACTTCGGGCGGCACCGAGTGCGGCAACACGGCGTTAAAGGGCGCATGCTCCGCCCGCGGCAAGGGACATATAATAGTTTCGGCTATAGAACACCCGTCCTTAATTGAAAGTGCAAAGGATATGCTTGCGCGCGGCTTTGAAGTAACGTTCGTAAACCCCGATAAAGACGGCAGGGTTCAGCCTGCGGAAATAGAGCGCGCAATGCGCCAGGACACCTTTTTTTGCGCCGTAGCGTCCGCCAATAACGAAACGGGAGTAATCCAGCCCGCCCGCGAAATAGGCGAAATCTGCCGCAAGCGCGGTGTGTTCTATTATGCGGACTGCGTCCAGTCTGCCGGCACGCAAAAATTAAGCTGTGATTTTTGCGACGGTCTGGGAATATCCGCCCACAAATTTTACGGTCCCAAGGGCGCGGGCGTGCTTTATATCAAAAGCGGCGGTAAAATCTCCCGCCTAATCTCGGGCGGAATGCAGGAACGCGGCTTGCGCGGCGGCACGGTAAACGTTGCGGCGGCGGTCGGTATGGCAAAGGCGTATGAAAACGCCCTTTTAAACTTAGAAAAAAATCGCGCGTATATATCGGGGCTTAAAAACTCGTTCGTAAAGCGCGTGCTTGCCGAAATAGACGGGGCTTATCTCAACGGCGGCGGCGAAATACTTCCGTCGCACGCAAATATCTCTTTCGACGGTTGCGACGGGGAAAATATTCTCTTCGCGCTCGACTTAAAGGGCATAGCCGTTTCAACCGGTTCGGCGTGTTCGGCAGGCGCGGTAAATCCTTCCCACGTCTTAACCGCAATGGGCTTGCCCTACGAAAGGGTAAGGTCGGCGGTCCGCTTTTCGTTCGGCAAGTACAATACCGCGGAAGAAGTAAATAAAACGGTGAAAGCTTTAAAGGAAATAATATCTAAAATCCGTTCGGTAAACGGACGAAACACCCATTAAAAGAGTGTCATTTGTTAAAATTTAACAGTTTTTGTTTTTCAAATTATAAAATAAATTTCTTTAAAAAAACGCTTTCAAATCGTTTTAATTTTTTTTCGTATGGTATATAATCATATACGTAAACGAGCTAAGCAAGTTTACTTTTACATCACTCATCATTTTCCCCCTTATCATATAGAGGCGGCGCAAACTCCGGTTTGCGCCGTTTCTGCTTTTATCAGATAACCCTGCACAAAAGGCACGCCAGCACGGTCGTAACAAGGGTGGATAGCAGAACGAGAATAACGGGCATCGCAAGCTTTTTGTTTTTCAGCCCCGCAAAGTATACGGCGGAAATATAAAACACCGTCTCGGACGAGCCGAAGCACACGCACGCGCACCGCCCTATATAGCTGTCCGCGCCGTACCCGTTTATAATATCGGTCAGGTACGCAAGCGACCCGCTCCCCGAAAAGGGCTTAATTAAAATAAGCTTGGTAAGCTCGGGCGGAATGCCCAGCGCGGCGGCGGCAGGCGATAAAAGCTTAGTAAACCAGTCGGACAAGCCAGAAGCTTCGAACAGCTCGCACATCATAAAAATCGCGGCAAGGCAGGGCAGTATTGAAAAGGTAAACTTTACCGCATCCCCGACCCCTGCGGAAAACTCGTCGTAAATTTTCACCCTTTTAAATAGCGCAAACGCAAACACCGCAATAAAAACGGCGGGAATTATCAACGCCATAGCTTCCGCCTTTTCTTTCCCTTAAAGCTCTCAAACGCGATAAACAGCCCCGCCGCAAGCAGAGTGGAAAGGGCAGTGCATATCAGCGAAGGTAAAAATATATCGGCGGGGTTCGCGCTGCCCGCGCCCGCTCTCAACGCGATTACCGTCGACGGTATAATCTGTATCGACGTCGCGTTTATCACGAACAGCAGCTTCTGCGCAAAATCGTTCCCCGTCTTTTCCAGCTCGCCAATGGCTTTCACCGCATACGGCGTCGCCGCCCCGCCAATGCCTAAAAGATTGCACGATAAATTCATCGCAAGGTTTTCCACGGCGGCAGGCTCGTCCGTGCGGAATAACTTTTTGGAAAGGGGAGCAAGTGCTTTCGCCGCCTTTTTCGAAAGCCCGCTCGTCTCCGCCACGCGCGAAATTCCCATCCACACCGCATAAATGCAGAACAGCGTCAACGCCGTTTTCGCCGACCTTTCCGCCCCGCCCAGAAGCGAGCTTAGCAGTTCTGACGGCGCAACGAAAGCCATAACGACCAGCGACGCAAGAAAAATCACCGTAAAAATTACGTTCATAAACTATGTTTACAAAAGATATTTGCATTTTATGACGGAGTGTGCTATACTTTTACAGATTATTATGCGGAGCAGACTATGAAAGAAAAATTCTATCTCACAACTGCCATAACTTACACTTCGGGCAAACCCCATATCGGCAACTCGTACGAGAGTATTTTCTCGGACGCAATCGCCCGTTTCAAGCGCGCTCAGGGCTACGACGTCTTTTTTATGACGGGAACGGACGAACACGGTCTTAAGGTAGAGCAGAAAGCCGCCGAAAAGGGCGTAACCTGTCAGGCTTTCGTAAACGAAGTCGCGGGCGAAATAAAGCGCATATGGGATTTAATGGAAGTCTCCTACGACAAATTTATCCGCACCACTGACGGCTATCACGTTTCCGCCGTGCAGAAAATTTTCAAAAAGCTATACGCGCAGGGGGATATATACAAGGGCTCGTATAAGGGTATGTATTGCACCCCGTGCGAAAGCTTCTGGACGGAGAGCCAGCTCAAAGACGGCAAGTGTCCCGATTGCGGCAGGGAAGTAAAGCCCGCCGTGGAAGAAGCGTACTTCTTTAAAATGGGCAAGTACGCTGACAGGCTCATAAAGCATATAGTAACCCACCCGCAGTTCATTCAGCCCGTCTCCCGCAAAAACGAAATGATGAACAACTTCCTGCTCGCCGACGAATTTATCGGCAAGTCGGACGCGGAAATTCTCGAAGCAATCGAACGCGGCGCGCTCAAAACCAAATTACAGGACTTGTGCGTTTCCCGCTCGACCTTCAAATGGGGCGTTCCCGTCGACTTCGACGAACGCCACGTGGTCTACGTATGGCTTGACGCGCTCACGAACTATATAACGGGCGTTGGGTACGACCCCGACGGCTCCGGTAAAAATTATAAAAAGTACTGGCCGGCTAACGTGCACGTAATCGGCAAGGACATACTCCGCTTTCACACGGTATACTGGCCCATATTCCTTATGGCTCTTGGCGAAGAACTTCCGCAGTGCGTGTTCGGTCACCCGTGGCTGTTGCAGGGCGGCGACAAGATGTCCAAGTCCAAGGGCAACGTAATGTACGCCGACGACTTGGCGTCCGTTTTCGGCGTGGACGCGGTCCGCTACTTCGTGTTGCACGAAATGCCCTACGCCGACGACGGTATAATCACCTGGGAGCTGATATGCGAGCGCGTCAATTCCGACCTTGCCAACGTTTTAGGCAATCTCGTAAAGCGCACCGTATCCATGACTAATCAATATTTAGGCGGCACGGCTCGCAAAACGGGAGCTAAGGCAGACCCCGACGACGACTTTGAAAGTACAATAGGCGGCGTATATAGTAAGGTCGCGGCAAAAATGGAAGAGTATAAGGTTGCAGACGCGCTCGACTGCCTGTGGTCGCTCTTCCGCCGCGCAAACAGATATATCGACGAAACCACCCCGTGGCTGCTTGCAAAGGACGAAAGCAAAAAGGAACGCCTTTCCGAAGTTCTCTTCAATCTCCTGCGCTCGCTCGATATCGGCGCGAATATTTTAAAATGCTTTCTACCGTCGTCCGCGGAAAAGATTTTAAAGGAAACAGGCGCAAAATCCCGCGATTACAAGGACGAAGCGTGCGTAAACGAATACAAGGTAACTTCTTCGCCCGCAACTCTCTTCGAAAGGGTGAAGTTTGAAGATATAAAACCCGCTATAAAGCAAATAGAAGAAAAACAGAGAATGGAGAACGCCCCCGTGGACGAGAATACCAAACCCCAAATAACCATAGACGACTTTGCGAAGATAGAAATGCGCGTCGGCACGGTAATCGCGTGCGAACCCGTAAAAAAATCAAAGCTCCTGCACGAAACGGTGCGCGTCGGCAATAAAACGCTGTCCATACTTTCGGGCATAGCCAACCACTACACCGCCGAAGAAATGGTCGGAAAGCGCGTGATAGTTGTGTGCAACCTTCCCCCCAGAGAAATGAAAGGGCTTACGAGCGAAGGTATGATTGTGTGCGCCGAAGCGCCCGACGGCACTCTCTCGATAGTCTCCCCCGAAAAGGACGTACCCGACGGGAGCCTGCTTTCGTGAACTTAATCGACGTTCACTGCCATCTCGACGGCGACTGCTACGGCGATTTGGAAGGGCTTATAAACTCCGTCCTTGCGTCGGGCGTAAAAAAATTAATCGTCGCGGGCGTAGATTTAAACACGGGCAGGTTCAATAAAAGTCTTTCGGAAAAGTACGCGTGCTGTTACTATACCGTCGGCTTTCACCCTACCGAGCTTAAAACCTACCGCGAAGGCGACCTTGAAAAAATAGCCGCGCTTGCAAATTGCGGCAAGTGCGTGGCGATAGGGGAAATAGGTCTGGACTATCACTACCCCGATACGGATAAACCCCTTCAACGGCGCATATTCACGGGGCAATTGACGCTCGCCCACTCGTTGGGCTTGCCCGTGGTAATCCATTCCCGCGACTGCGCGGAAGATATGCTGTCGATTATAAGGGAGTACAGGGAGTATTTAACTTGCGGCGCGCTGATGCACTGCTATTCGCACTCGCCCGAAATAGCCGCCGAGCTGGAAAAGTACGGCTTTTACTTCTCTTTCGGCGGCACGAGTACCTATTCGGGCAGTAAACGCGCAAGAAAATCAATCGCGGCAATAAGCAGTGAAAGGCTGCTCACCGAAACGGACAGCCCGTACCTTCCGCCGCTCTCGAAAAAAGGGGTTTTCCCCAATACCCCCGCAAGTATCCCCGAAATAACGGCGAATATGGCGGAAATAAAGGGCGTCCCCGCAGAGCAATTCGCCGATATAGTATGGCACAACGCCCACGCTCTTTTTACCAAACTTTAACGGCGGGTAGAAAAAAGTCAAAGCCCCCGCGTAAAAACGCAGGGGCTTTCTAATCTTCAGTAAGGTAACGCGTCAATCGGTTACGAAAGTAGTTTGTCTTACGCGCATAACTTTATACTAATCCAAAGCGAGCTAAAAAATGGAAAACGATTTAAAGAGCGTGCTCTCGGAGAGCGGCTTCGGCTTTAAAAAAAAGTTCGGACAGAACTTCATAACGGATAAAAACCTTCTCTCGTCCATAGTTTCGCGCTCGGGCGTTGACGAAAACGATACGGTGGTAGAGATAGGTTGCGGCGCGGGAACGCTCACAAAAGCCATAGCCGAAAGGTGCAAAAGGGTAATCGCGTTCGAAATAGATACGTCGTTAAAGCCCGTACTCGAACGCACGCTCGCGGGCGCAGACAACGCCGAAGTGGTGTTCAAGGACTTTTTAAAGGTAGACCTTGAAAAGTTAGAACGGGAGATAGGAAGCTACTGCGTCGTCGCAAATTTGCCGTACTACGTAACCACGCCGCTCATAACCAAAATTTTAGAACAGAGCAAATCGTGCAAAAGCTTAACCGTAATGGTGCAGGAAGAAGTGGCAGAGCGTCTGTGCGCCAACGCGGACACTCCCGAATACGGCGCAATCACCGCGGTAATAGCTCTTTGCGCGAGCGCGGAAATAGTAAAGCGCGTTCCGCGCACTATGTTCATTCCCCGCCCCAACGTAGACAGCGCGGTCGTGAAACTAACCGTACAGCGCGGACGCATACCCGTGCGCGACGAAGCTTTCTGTAAAAAAGTAATCCACGCGGCGTTCGCATCCCGCAGAAAAACTCTGGAAAACAATCTCGTAAACGTCTTTAAAATTACCCGCGAACGGGCGCGCTCGGCTATGGAAGCTTGCGGAATAGACAGCAAATCCCGCGGCGAAACGCTCACCCCCGAAAAATTCGCCCAACTCTCCGACTTCTTGTCAATAAATATGTCGATGTAATCTCACCCCGTCATTGCGAGCCTTTCTCCCCCGTCATTGCGAGCCTTTCTCCCCCGTCATTGCGAGCGAAGCGAAGCAATCCAGAAAAGCATTAACGTCACCCAAACAGGAAAATTTTGTAAATCGATAAAAATATACTTAATAATACTTGACAAGTAAATTAAAATATTATATACTGTAACCGTAAATATTTGAGGGAGTAACTTACGGCAACGCGGCGGTAAAGCCGTTGCCGTAACCAAATCGTCAGAACGGCGGCAACGCTCGGTGAGGTTTTAAAAAGTGAGACTCGCAATAACGGTTATGTCGTTGTTGCGGGTTTTTTATTTACCGTTGAAATTTGCGCAAATTTTATTTCGGTAATTCCCCTTGAAGTTTCAAATCGAAAAAAATATATATTTATAATATAAGGAGATAATTATGATTTACACTTTTTTAACGGCAGCTTTATTCGTAATAATGTTGCTCGGCGGCGCGGGCGCGTTCGTATTTATCACGCTCCGCCGCAAACTCGGCCGCGTAAGCGGCGGCGGTAAGGTAATTCCCGCCGTCTCGCTTGCAACGGCGGCATTAGGTCTTATTTTACTTATCTTAATCCCCGGCTCGTTCCACACCGTTGAAGCGGGTTCGGTAGCGGTAGTAAAACAGCTCGGCATCATCACGGATATCGAACAGCCGGGTACTTACTTCGATTTTTACCTTACCCGCACTTACGAAGAGTATGACGTAAAGGTTCAGCAGGTTGAAATAAGCGAAGACGCTTACACCGCAGACGCACAGTCCATGCAGATAAATATGGTAGTGCAGTTTCAGGTAAGGCAGGACAAGGTCGAAGAAATCGCCATCAATTACGGCGGTCTCGGCGCACTTACCAACAGAATACAGAGCGTTGCCATAGAGCGCACCAAGGCTATACTTTCCAAGTATCAGGCGGAAAAGCTCATCGAAGAGCGCAGTACGATATCCCCCACGGTCGAAGAAGAAATTTCCAAGGCAATAGGCGACAAGTATTACGTAACCTTCAACAGCGCGGTATTGACGGATATCACTTTCTCGGACGCGTTCGAAGCGGCTGTCGAAGCAAAAATGATGGCTCAGCAGGAAAAATTACAGGCTCAGTACGAAAACGAGAAGAAGAAAGAACAGGCGGAAACCGCCCTTTACGTAGCCGAACAGGAAGCAAAGGCGCTCGTCGCCAAGGCTCAGGCGGAAGCGGACGCGCAGGTAAAGGTAGCCGCCGCGGAAGCTCAGGCAATCATGTTAAAGAGCGTGGAAGTGGCAAGAATGTTGGGCTACGAAGTAACCGAAAGTACGGTTGAAGGGTCTGACGAAGAAGGCAATCCCGTAACCGAAAAAGTTTACACCATCAAGTACGACACAACACATACGGGCGCGGACATCGCGGAATATATGAAGTACGTCGAGTATATGTCCAAGTGGGACGGTAAGCTTCCGCAGGTCGTTGCGGGCGAAAACGGGTTTATGATAACCCTTCCCACCAAGCCCGATACCAACGCGTAACTCAATTTAATATCATAAAGGAAACGCCGACGGCAATTTTGCCGTCGGCGCGTTCATTATATGCAAAAGCAAAAAATTTTGTTCTAATAAAAAAACGGCGGGCATAGTATAGTGTAGAGCAAGCCCCAAAGCGTCGCTTGAAAACTATACAGCATAAAGGAGAAACTTATGAATCAGGAATTAGACTATGCCGAAATGCTCGAAATACCCGTCAGCACGGTTCAGGTCGTAAAAAAGAAGAGCGTGTTCAAAAATCCTTTCGCCCGCAAAAACAAGGCTAACGCCGCCCAAACTACTGCGGAAGAACAGGTTGCGGAAGGCGACTTAAAGGATTTGGTCGTGGACAGCGTCAACGAGCGCGTCGGTGCGTTCGTGTATGCGGAAGACGTTTCCGACCCGCCCAAGCCCGAAAAACGCAAACGCAATATCTTCGGCGGCGACAGGGGCAGTAAAATAATAATTACCGAACTCGTCGCGGTCTGCGTGCTTGCCGCCGCAATATTCCTGACCAACGTCTTTATGCCGTCCAGCGCGATAAACACCTTTATCGGCAATCTCGCGTCGCCGTCGCCCAAGGCAGAGCCTACTTACAGCGAAATCAAGCTCTCGTCCATAGTCAGCGAAAATCTCGAAGACGCGAACGTGACCATGACCGAAAGCGGCGTGCTTTGCTTTACGGGCAAGAGCAGTATTTACCCCGTGTGCGAAGGCACTATATCTTCGGTCACCAAGGACGGCGACTTCTATTCGGTGCAGATAAAGCACACTTCAACCTTCTCCAGCGTCGTAACGGGACTTTCCGACGTATACGCCCCCAAGGGCAGTAAGGTAAAATCCAACGTACCCTTCGCGTATACCGACGGCGAAAGCGAAGTCCGCGTATCCATGTACGACGGCGAAACCCTTTTAAACTGTTATACGCTTTCGGGTGAAATCCCCGTCTGGAATTCGTGAAAATAACCGTGCATCCGCTGTTCCTTGCGGTGGGGTTGCTCACCGCAATATTCGGCGGCTTGCCAACTTTCGTGATATGTACTCTGACCGCACTCCTGCACGAGTGCGGTCATATATTTTGCGCCGCGCGTCTGGGCTTCGAGTGCAAAAAAATCAGCCTTATGCCCTTCGGAGCGGCGGCTGTGTGCGATATAGAAGGCATCTCCCCCGCAGATGAGTTCAAGCTCGCCCTTGCGGGACCGTTGGTAAACTGCGTAATCTGCGTAGCAGTTGCGGGTCTGTGGTGGTTCTTCCCCGAGTCCTACGCGTTCACGGATATAATCTTTTACGCCAGCGCGGGTATGCTCGTATTGAATTTACTCCCCGCCTATCCGTTGGACGGGGGAAGGGTGGCAAAGTGCCTTTTGTGCCGGTTTTTGCAGGGTAAACGGGTAAATTTAGCCCTGCGCGCCGTCAGCATACTCGTAGTGCTTGCGCTCGTACTCGTTTTCGTGTTCGTCGCCCGCAACGCAACTTTAATCGCCGTCGCGGCAATGCTGCTCTTTTCCGCGTTCCAGAAAGATTTGCCCGCGCAGAAAATCAACTTTGCCGAAAAAAAGAAAAAGCGCGGCAGGGAAATGCGCTACGTGATTTTAGACGAAAACGCCACCTACCGCGACGCCCTGCGCTTCATAGACGGCAGTCGCTATCTGGTATTGCAGATTTACGGCGAACAGTTCATCGACGAAATAACCGAAGACGAACTCTGCCAAAAACTCGTCGAACATAATATTTACGATAAAATAGTGGAGCAGTAACCGCAAATCTTACTTCTGTAAGAACGCCTTATTGAAAATTGCCCCGTCAATATCCCCCGATAAAACGCAGTTCACGGCGTTCACTCCCAACGCAACCGCGTCGTCCACCGCGCCCGCAACCGAAGAGTAGTCGAAGGCGTATTTATAGCTCTGCCGCTTTGTGCGGTACAAATATCTCGTGTAATTGAAATGCCGTTTAAGGCACCTTTCAACTCCGGTAACGGTAACGGTCGGCACGACGGGCTTAATACTGTCGTAAATAGTACCCGTGTACGGCAGAATATTTTCGCGCGGTAATATCCTGCGTCTTACGCCGAAAAGCCTGCTTATAAAAAGCCCCATATCGGCTTCTATGCTCTGGTGCGCAAAGGGCGACTTTAACTCGCGCTCGTACGCGTAAACGGCGGGGTGCAGGGTGCAGTCCAGCGCATAGTGCGTGGCAAAGCCCGCCGCGTAAGACGGGTTTCCGCCGCACAGCTTTTCAAACAACTCGGCAGGGTTTGCGGCGTGCATCGCTCTGCCGGCGTTATCGCGTGAAAATTTAATACTGTACGCGAAAAACACGTCCGGACCTTGCGCGCCCAAAAGGTACAGGTTGCGCGCCGTAATTTTCGTTCTGCTCTGCGCGGGCAGCTTTTCAAGTATCCTTTCCGCGCAAAGGTAGTGGGTAAAGTAATCGGGCATACTATAAGTTTTGCCGTTTTCCGTAAAATAAATACTGCTGTATATACCCCGAATCTTCGCCGAACAATCGGGTGAAATACTCGTTTATCTTGTCGCGGTCGCAAAGCTCACCCTTGAAATCTTCGCGGTATATCTTCTCAATCCAGGTATCCACGGGGAAGCTGTCCCGCTTACCGAACCCGAACAACGCCACGCAGTCGGCAACCTTCGCGCCAACGCCCTTGTAGGTTAAAAGCTTTTTCTTCAATTCCTGCGCGGGCAGGTCGTAAAGGTGTGAAAGACCTTCGCTTAAAACTCTTGCCGAAGTTTCAGCAAGGTAAGCGTCGCGGTAACCGCACCCCGCCGCCTTAAAAAATTCCACGCCCGCCGCGGCAAGCTTCTCGGTAGTGGGAAAGGTGTAATATTCCCGTCCCATAAACTCCCGTTTTTCGCCCAGACCCCCGCATATGCGCGAAATAATCAACTTTATCCGCGGTATATTGTTGTTCTGCGAAATGATAAAGGAGTAAAGCATCTCTTCGCGGTTTTGGTTTAAAAGGCGCAGCCCCTTAAAAATCTCCGCACTGCGCGTTAAAAGGGGTATATTATGGGCTTTAGCTCTTTTCACAATCTCCGAATAATCGCGCGCAAGGTCGAAATAATCGTAAAAATAATCCCCGTCGCCGTCCGCGCATTCCACGACGGTTTTGTTTCCGTCTGTATGTATATAGCACGCCTTATCTGCCGAAAGTACGGTATATCCCGCCCCGTAACGGTTAAAACGGAAAACCTGCCCGCACTCTAAAACGTGTTCGGGGTTAAAATATTGCGCATCGTAATCGAACTTCATAACCTTCTCCTTAGGTAAAAAAATACAGCCGTCCGGTACGGCTGTATTTTATCATTTTATAAAAGCTTTGTCAATCGCCGAAGCTTGCGTTCAGCGACCCCGCGTTCAGTTTACAGGTAAGCTTTTTATCGGTAGTTCCCGTCTGCCCGTCGAGATTGCAGGTCCCCGCGTTCTTGTCAACGGAAATATTATATTCCGCTTTCGCCCCCGCAATTTTAAGGTCGGCGCTGCCCGCGTTCAGCTTAAAGTATATATCCCCGCAGACAATCTTTTCAAAGTTCGCGTATCCCGCGTTAAGGTCGGTTTTAACCGTTCCGCATTCCACGCTCTTCACGTTCACCGTTCCCGCGTTCAGCTTGCACTCGAACGAGTCGCACGCCGTTTCGCCGAAATATGCCGCGCCCGCGTTCATATACAGCTTCACCGTTCCGTAACTGCCGTCGGCAATCTTAAGCTCTCCCGCGTTCATAACCGCGTCGATATCTGTTTTTAACCCGTTCGGCACGAAAATAGTGGCGGAAGGGGGATTGAAGTTGAACCAGAACGCCACGTCGTACCAGTGCCTTTTCCCCGAAGTTATCGAAACAATTCCGTCGTTTTCGGAAAAAACGGTCTGTATCTTTTCCGAGTAGGGGTATTCGATAAGAATTTTCTCCCCGTCGTAAAACTGCAAATTCACTTCGCCCAAGGAGTAGTCCAGCTTAACGGTGTCGTTTACCTGCTCGCACTCGTAACTTCTCGTTTCCCACTGCGGGTTTAAATTCCAGCCGTTAAGCCCCAAAAGCGCCAAAAATCCTATAAGCCCTATCGCCGCTATCACCGCGCCCGCTATCATAACCTTCACGTATCCTTTCATAACGTTGCTCTCCTTTTATAAAATAAGCTTCTGAGCCAAACGAATAATTTGCGGAACAGCGTCCATACAAGCTGCACTAACTTTATGCAAGCGGGGAAAAGTATCAGCGCAATTCCGAAAATAATCAGCCCCGTAAACGCCGTCAACGCCCCCGCCATAGGGTCTGCGAAAATCGCGCCTACGCCCGCGCCTATGGTCGCAATTCCCGAAACGAGCAACGTAAACGGAGCTACGCACAGAAAAACCGTCGCAATAGCCAACCCCATAATAACGAAGAAAATGGGAAGGGCAAAAATGACGCACAGCAGAACGAACACCCAGCCGTAGTCGCTTTGCGGCGCGGGCTTTGGCGCGTAATCGGTATTACGGTAATCGTTCCGCCCGTAATTTTCCCGCCGCTCGTCCCGTCGGTCGGGTCCGCCGCCGCCAAGCCCGTAATTTTCCCGCCGCTCGTCGCGCCGTGCGCGCAAGTTTTCGTTATTGCCGTAATCGCCCGTCTTTTCGCTCTCCGCACCGTCCGATAAAATTCTTCTCGCCGCATCGTAGGGCGCGCCGAAGTCGTCTATAATCTCCCGTTCGGAAAATCCCGCGTCCCGCCTGTCTGCATACGCTTCGGCGTAGTAATCGAGAACCCGCCGCCTTTCGGCTTCCGAAACGCTTAAAAGATTGTTATACAGCTCGTCGCGCCATTCGTTATATTTCATAATGGTTTATCTCCTTGAAGGGCAGCCCCGTTAAAGTCTGCCGCCGAAAATCTTTTTATAAATTACGTTAATTTCCTGCAAATCGCTTCTGCCCGCGAAAAGCTTTTCAAGTCCGGACTTCGTAATTTTATAATACCGTCGCAACCGCCCGCTGAATTCCGCGGTGCGCGTAGTCACGAACCCGCCCGTCTCCAGCCTTTTCAAAATGGGGTAAAGGGTGCTCTCGGAAATTTCTATAACGCCTTCAAGGTCGCTTATAATCTTATACCCGTAGCTTTCACCCTTGCTTATGGCGTGCAACACGCACACGTCCAATATTCCTTTTTTCAACTGTATATCCACGCTTAATACCCCGCTTTGTCTAATACTATACATTACATAGTATGATTTGTCAACGGATTTTTTGCGTTTTTTCATAAAAATTTTCGCGGTTTCCCCGTCAAAGGCGGGGCAAGGCGTCCAATCGGTATTATTTTAATTTTTTTACAAATTATAATTCTATGATAACGATACGGCAGAGCATAAAGTCCGTAAAGGATAAATTGACAAGTCAGGATATACTCGTTTTCGAGTTCGAAAGCGACGGCGGCAAAAAGTTCGCCGCAATTTACGCGGACGGGTTAATCGATAAACAGCTTTTGGGCGAGCTGGTGGTAAAACCCCTGCGCGGCGTTTCCGCAAGCGCAAAATTCGAAGAAGTGAAGCTCGCTCTCGCGTCGCCCGAGCTTAAAACGGATAACAAGACGGAGCAGGCGATAAAGGAAATTTTAAACGGCAACGCCGTAGTTTTCGTAGACGGGGAAAAGGACTTTTTCATCACGGGCGTAAAAAGCCCGCCCGCCCGCGCCGTTGCCGAGCCGCCCACTCAGGTCACCGTTCACGGTCCGCGCGAAGGCTTTATAGAAGATATCAAAATAAATCTCGGGCTTATAAGAAAGCGCATTAAAACGGAAAAGCTACAGGTTAAAACGGTATTCGTCGGCAAGCAGTCGGATACCGCCGTATCCATAGTATATATAGAAGGCACCTGCCCCAAGGGCTTGCCCGAAAAGATAGAAAAGGAAATTATGCAGACCAAAATAGATATAATTCCCGATTCTTCGTATATCTCCCAGCTCATAAACAAAAAGCCGCGCTCGCTCTTCAAGCGTTGCGGCACTTCCGAAAAGCCGGACGTATTCTGTGCAAAGGTGTGCGAAGGCAGGGTGGGAATAGTAGTCGACGGCTCGCCCATATGCCTTACCGTTCCGTATATGGTCGTCGAAGATTTTCAGACGGCGGAAGACTACTATATCACTTCTTACAGGTCGACGACACTCCGAATACTCCGCCTTACGGCGGTGCTTTTAGGTATTTTTCTGCCCGCGCTGTACATTTCGGCACAGCTTTTCAAAATACAGATTATTCCATTTCAGTTGCTTTTGAAAATTTCCAGCTCGGTTGCGGGGCTTGCCCTGTCGCCGTCGGTGGAAATGTTTTTAACGCTCTTCGTTCTCGAAGTTTTAAACGAAGCGTCCATACGAATGCCGAAATACGTGGGGCTTGCGCTGTCCGTAGTCGGCGCGCTCGTTTTAGGCGACACGGCGGTAAAGGCGGGCATAATCTCCACGCCCGCTATAATAATCATTGCCTTTTCGGCAATCTGTCTGTATACCGTCCCCAACAACGTTGAAACGACTACTACGCTCAGATGGCTGTTTCTTATAATAGCGGGCAGCTTAGGTCCGTTCGGCGTGGTGCTTTTCACGGCGTATATAGTGTGTTATCTCGTTTCCGAGCAGTCGTACGGCGTTCCGCTCGTCGCCCCGTTCGCCCCGCTCGTAAAGAACGATTTGTACGACGGTATGGTCAAAGCCAACCTGTATTCGCTTGAAAAGCGACCCAAAGCCTTTAAATTAAAAAATCAGGTGAGATTGAAAAAAGATGAAAATAAGCGTTAGACAGATTTGTTTCATAATGATAGCGTATACCGCCGTGGGCAAGCTTCTCATTTACCCCACGCAGCTTGCAAATTTATGCGGCAGGGATATTCTGTTTCCCGCGCTTTTTGACCTTGCCGTGAGCGGAGTAATAATATGGTCGCTCGCCTTTCTGTGTTCTAAAACGGATAAAACCTTTTTCGGGCTGTTGCAGGCAACGATAGGTAAAATAGGCGCGAGAATCGTATACGGCTTTTTCGCCGCGTACTTCATCGCGGCGGCGTTAATTCCAATTTTCGAGCAGAAGCTCTACGTGCATACCATTTTTTACGACACCGTGCCGTCGTTAATGGTTTTTTTGCCCTTCTTTATGTTTTCACTGTACGCGGCAAGCAAAAGGTTTTTGAATATAGGCAGATGCGCGGATATCTGCCTGCCGGTGTTCGCGGTAACTATGGCGTCCGTATTTTTAATGTCCTTCAGCGAAGCTAAGTGGGACAACCTTCTGCCGATACTCACTACCCCCGCGCAAAAGGTATTCTCTTCTGCGGCGAACACGGCGTTCCGCTTTACCGAGCCTTGCTGGCTGCTCATGTTTATGGGTCATTTCAGGTATAAAAAGGGGGACGCGGCAAAAATAACCCTTTCGTACGCTCTGGGCGCGGCGGTAGTGCTCTTGTTTCTCGCGGTATTCTATGCGGTTTACGGCGAAATATCGTCGTCGCGAACGTTCGCCGTCTCGAGAACTTCGATATACTTCCCCGCAATAGAAACGCTGGGCAGGATAGACCTTATTCTGCTCTACGCTCTGGAAATGGTCATGCTCTTTGCCGTCGTGCTGGATATACAGATGGCGGTTCATTCGCTCGCGCTGTGCACGGGTTACGACGACCGCCGCGTGTGGTCGCTGGCGGTAAACGGCGTCTTAATCGTAATTTTAATCGTCTGCGACCACTATTTCCATTCCATATTGCAGTTTTTCTCGCAGTGGGCATGGATTTGGGTGTTGCTGTTTGCGGCGTTAGTGCCGCTCGCGCTGTGGATTTTGTACGCGGTGGTGAGAAGGAGAGAGTATGAACGAAAAATTTAAACGCCGCATAAAGGACTTCTTTTCGGTAAGCAAGCTTTCCGTTTTAATATATTGGCTAATAATAATCGCCCTTTTGGGTCTGTTCTTTACAAACGATTTCGGTCTGGTGGACATTCATAAGACGGCTATAATAACCGCTGTGGGTATAGACGCGGAAGAAGGCGAAGTTATCGTAACGTGCGAAGTGGTCGTTCCCCAGCCGTCGCAAAGCGGCGACAATATCAAATATACGCACATTCAGGGCAGCGGACTTACCATTGCGGACGCGCTCAACGAAGTGAACTCCAAGACAGGCTTTTACCCCAAATTGCAGTTTTGCAAGCTTATTTTAGTTGGCGAAGACTGTCAGAATCAGGAGCTTTTCCGTATGCTCGGCTGTTTTTACCGTAAAAATTACTCCGAGCTTACCGCGCTCGTGGCAATGTGCAAGGGCAAGGCGTCCGATATGCTCGCCATGAGCTCGCCCGTGTCCGATATGACGAGCGAAGCCATAACCAAATCGCTTTCGGAAGAGATTGAAAAATCCGCAAACGCCGCAAGCGTCAGCTTAAAGGACATCGCCATGAGAGAGTTTTCCAAAAGCGGCGCGTGCTATATGCCGTTCGTGGAAGCCAACGTTCCCGGCACCAGCGAGAACGGCGGCAACGGCGACAACGTGGGCGGTGAAGAAGGCGGAAGCGGCGGCGGACAGGGCGGCAGTCAGGGCGGTTCGGGCTCGCAGGGCGGCGAAGGCGGAGAAGGTCAGACGGGCGCGAGCGGGCAGAGCAATCAGGGCGGCAAGCAAATGGAGTTTACCGCCCGTAAAACGGCTATATTCGCGGGCGGAAAGTTCAAGGGGCTGTTATCCCCGCAACAGACCTTCGCGCTGTCTATGATAGAAGACGAAATCCGTCTTGCCGTGCTTCCGTGCGATGCGGACGGCATTCACTATACTATGGGTATGAAGAATATCGACTGCGGAATAAAACTCAACGTCGAAAACGGCACGCCCAAAGCTACGCTCAGCTTCAAGGCAAAGGCGCAGATTCAGGGCGCGAAGGTGCCCGTCGACCCGCGCACGACGGCAAACGACGATATAATTCCCGAAAATATTTTAAAGGGCGCGGAAAACGAGATGGAAAAAAGATTTTCCGAGCTTATAGAAGTTATCCGCACTACGGACTGCGACCTTTTGGGGTTAAGGGAAAAGCTCTTTAAACACAATACGAAGTATTTCGAGACGTTTAAGGACGATATTTTAACCCGAATGGAAGTGGAGTATAAAATTGATGTGCAGAGCGTGAACTGATAAAAACCGCGCGGCAGCAATTTTGCTGCCGCGCGGCGGTTTACGGTTTCGTCGCTATATATTCGCGTGCGCAAGCGCTTCTATAATCAGCCTTGCAAGCAGTTTTATATCGCTCTCGGTTATATCTTCCAGCGAATTTTCCGCAAGGATTTCCGCGGTGCGCGTCGCCCCGTCGCCCGTCACGTCGCGTTCAATCGCCGCGGCAATTGACTTTGCAACGCTCTCCGTCCTTTCGTCGGGAACGTATCCCGCAATCAGCGCGGAAATAATCCCTTCGGATGGGGAAACGGACTTTTTGTCGCGTATAAACTGCTCGTAAGTCACGTAAGTAAGGGTGGCGGTCGTGCCTACCGCAAAGCCGTGCTCGATAACGCTCACGTACTCGTTCAAAACGAAGTAAAAGTCCATATGCACCAAAGCGGCGTAAGCGGCGTAATATATTATGCCGAATATGAACGGAAGAAAGGTTAAAAGCTTTCTCTTTACCCGTTTAAGAAAAGTAACCTTGCATATCTGTACGGTAATTGCCGTAAGCGCGGCAAGCAGCATTACGTCGAAGCCGTAAAAGGTGAAAACGTCCAATATTTTAATCATAATAAAATAAATCTCCCTGAGCCGACGCGCCCGACGCCCGCAATCGGAAATTTTTATATTTTCACCCGACGCTTATAAATAACCCTTGCGCCGTGGGTTAAACTTTATTTTAAAAAATATAAATAAATTTTTCCGTACCCCTTTCACACGGTTTGATTTAAAGTGCGCCGTGTGTTAAAATACGGCTATGAGAATGCACAAAAAGAGCCGCCTTGAAGAGCGGATTGCCGAATGCGGCGACATAGTTACCGTTGCCGACCTCACCGATAAAAATATGCAGCGCGCCGCGTTGACCCCCGAATATCTGCCGTTTAACGCCATTTTCGGCAACGATAACCCCGTTTATCTCGAGATAGGCTGCGGCAAGGGCAAGTTCGTCTGCGAAACGGCGGCTAAATTCCCCGAAAGGAACTTCGTCGCGGTTGAAAAGATTTCCAACGTGCTTATCGAAGCGTTGGAAAGGGCAAAGGCGGAAGGGCTTAAAAACGTTTATTTTTTGAATTGCGCCGCCGAAGTTCTGCCGAAATACTTTAAAAACGGCAGTGTGAGCGCGATATATCTCAACTTTTCCAACCCGTTACCCAAGGAAGGGTATAAAAAACAGCGGCTCACGCACCCGCGTTTTTTAAAGATATACCGCGCGCTTTTAAAGGACGGCGGGGTTATTATACAAAAGACCGACGACGGTGATTTTTTCGGTTTTTCGCTTGAAAGCTATAGGGGCGAAGGATTTGAAATTCTTTACGAATGCCGCGACTACGATTGCGGCGGCGACGACGTGCAAACCGAACACGAGAAAAAATTCAAAGAGCAGGGAAAGAAAATTTATCGCGTTATAGCGGGGGTCTGATTTGATTTATTTGTGGGTTTCTTTGGGCATAGTAGGGGGTGTAGCCTTAATTTGGGCGTTCGTATACTTCAATAACGGCGTTATAGGCGTTACGCGTTATACGCAGGAATTGGGCTTGGAGCGCGAAGTAAAAATAGTACACCTTTCCGATTTGCACGGCAAAGCGTTCGGCTATAAAAACGCGCGGCTTATAAAAAAGGTCGCGGCGGAAAAGCCCGATTTTATAGTTATCACGGGCGATATAATCCACAAATACAGGGATAACGACAAGCGGGTTGCGGTGGAGCTCGTTTCCGCGCTGTGCGGGATTGCCCCCGTAATTTACGCGTCCGGCAACCACGAAATGCGGGGCGTGAAATACCGCTTTTTGAGAAAGGAGCTTATGGACGCGGGCGCGACCGTTCTGGACGATTGCTCGGCGGAAATATGCGGGGTTACGGTAACGGGACTTAACTGCGCGTCGCTTAAAAACGGCACGGCTAAAAGAATTGCGCCGCCCGAAGCTCATAAGACGATACTTCTCGCGCATATGCCGCACCTGATGAAAAATTACGCCGACGCGGGGTACGGGCTGGTGCTCAGCGGACACGCGCACGGCGGGCAGTGGCGCATACCTTTTACGGGCAAAGGGCTGTACGCCCCCGGACAGGGGACTTTCCCTAAGCTCACGCAGGGCAGGCATATTTCGGGAAAAACTACGATGATAATTTCCCGCGGGCTGGGCAATTCCGAGTTTCCTTTACGGCTTTTTAACCGCCCCGAAGTGGTGGCGCTTACAGTCAAATAGAGTGGTTTGTGAAAACTGTGTGAAGATTTTCACACAGTTTTCACCGAAAAACGACGCGTTTTCACGGAAAATTGCACGTTTTTTGCCTGAAAACTGCAGTTTTTTGCGTCGGAATTTACGGGTTTAAAAGAGTAAAATTATAGAAAATAAAAAAATTCCCGAACGGCAAGTACGGGAATTTTTGTTTTTACGGTTTGGTTGAGTAGTGGGTTAAATCAGAAGAGCGAGAACGGATTTTATCGCGTGCAATTTGTTTTCGCCCTGTTCGAGTACAAGACTGTTTTTGCCGTCTATGACTTCGGGCGTTACTTCAAGCCCGCGGCACGCGGGGAGCGCGTGCATAAACTGCGCGTTGTGCGCCGCGGACGACATAAGCTTGTTGTTGACCTGATAGGGCGCGAGAATTTTAAGCTCTTTTTCGCCGAGCGCGCCGTCGTAATTGTAGCCGTCGGTATAAACTACGTCTGCGCCGCGCACAGCGTCGACGGGGTTTTCGGTTACCGTTACCGCGCCGAACTGTCTTGCGTCGTCAAGGCATTCCTTATCGAACGCAAATTCGGCGGGGGTGGCGACCGTTACTTCAAGCCCGCACTTTACCGCGCCCGCAATTAGCGATGCGGCGTTGTTGGTGCGCTTGCCCACGAACGCGAGCTTTACTCCGTCGAGCTTGCCTTTCTTTTCCCATATCGTGAAAAGGTCGCAAACGGTCTGCATGGGCATACCCTGTTCGTTCGTGGAGTTGATTATGGAAATTTCGGAGTGCGAGCAGAAGTCGTTTAAATCGGCTTTGTGAACTCCGCGGGTGACGATTGCACCCACGCCGTAGCGGGAAATTACGTTTACCACGTCCTTTACGTTTTCACCCGTGCGGATATCTTCTTCGCTGTAAGGTAAATCCACGCACGAGCCGCCCAGCTGTCTTACGCCTATTTCGAGAGCCGAACGCGTTCTTATTGACGCGTCGCCGAAAAGGAGTGCGACCGTAGTGTTCTGTAAAATTTTAGTATCTTCGTGAGCGTAGAATTTTGCTTTCATCGCTTTCGTTGCGTAGAGAAATTCGAAAATTTCTTCCGTGGAAAAATCCGAAAGGCTGACGAGATGTTTGTGGCTTACTCCGTAAGACGGTGTGTAACGGTTGATATCCATATTTTTTTACTCCAAAAAAATTTTTCACGAATTTCTCGGCTATTCTGCGCCTGCGAAATTCCGTGATTTTGGGAAACTAAGTTTCCCTGCCCGCAATTTTTAAGGGCAAACGAAAATATAATTGCGGGCATTCCCTTCCAGTGAGCCGAAGGTTTTCGCAAATTGGGTGCGCTGGCGCAAAGGCGTGACTTTGCTTGCGCAGTGAATAATTGTAGTTCACGAATTTCTCGGCTATTCTGCGCCTGCGAAATTCCGTGATTCTGGGAAACTAAGTTTCCCTGCCCGCAATTTTTAAGGGCAAAGAAATATATAATTGCGGGCATTCCCTTCCAGTGAGCCG
>CAJTLF010000023.1 GCA_910577555.1 uncultured Christensenella sp.
CTTTCTAAAAGGTTTGTAGTAAAAAGCTCTCGAACATATCGTTCGAGAGCTTTTGTCCTTGCTTGAAAGTATAACTCTTAATAATTTAGTTTTTTAATTCCCTATGGGAAGCGCGCTTTATCCGTCGGAGGTTAATTATTATTTGTTTTCTTTTTCGGTCAACGGAGAGGGGTCTGCCGTGCCGAGATGCTCCGCCGCACTGCTGTCTATTACCAATTTATTGTCCGCGTCGCTGAAACCGCCCGTAGGGGGAACGGAATTTTTGTCCTTGCCGTACAATACTTTCAGAAGTATGGGCGTGAGTATGGACGATACCAGAATCAAAAGCACCGTCATTATCATAAATTCAGACGGCAAGCCCGATTCCACCGCTTTGCCCGTTACGATAAGCGCAACTTCGCCGCGCGCCATCATACCTACGCCTGCAATGGTGCTTTCGCGCCAGTTGTATTTAAAGCACTTTGCAACCAGACCGCAACCGACAATTTTTCCAATAAGCCCCATAAGCACCGCAAGAACGGCAAACAGGAACAGCCAGCCCGACATTCCTTCCGCAAACGAAATGCTCGAGATACCTATATTCGCAAAGAACACGGGTGCGAATACCGTGTAAGTATTTACTTCGACCTTTTTATCCGTATACTCGCTTGCGCGGTGTACCGTAGAGAGAACTACGCCCGCAAGGAACGCGCCCGTTATATCCGCGACGCCGAAAACTTCTTCCGCAAGCCAGCTGTAAAGGAAGCATACCGCAAGCGAAAAGACGGGAATTCTGTGAGTTGCGGGCCATCTTTTATCGAGCCATTTGAAGAGATAGGATATTCCCCAGCCTGCAAGAATTGCAACGGCGAAGAACGCGACTATCATTATGATAGTTCCCCACCACTGCGCTTTGAACCACTCAAAACCGGTAAGCTCGCTCGCACTGCCCGACTGAGCAATACCCGTTATTACGGAGAGAACTATAATGCCGATAACGTCGTCGATTATAGCCGCGGAAACTATGGTAGTGCCGAGTTTGGTATTGATTTTGCCCAGTTCCTTTAAAACGGATACCGTTATCGCAACCGACGTGGCAGTGAGTATCGCGCCTATGAAAATACAGTTATAAATATTGGTTACGCCCAAGCCCAGCTCGCTGAAAGGCAACGCAATTAAAATACCTAAAACCATAGGTATCGCAACGCCAGTGCACGCAATGAGAGTTGACGCAAGTCCCGCGGATTTCAGTTCTTTAAGGTTTGTTTCAAGACCCGTAGAGAACATTAAAAGAAGTACGCCTATCTTGGAGAATATTCCAAGAGCGTTTTCTTCCGGCATAACGAGAAAGGCGTTATAGTCGTGCCCTTCAAACCCGATAAGCGTAAAGCCGCAGAAATCACCGAAGATTGCGGGACCGATTAATATGCCCGCGATTATGTAGCCCAACACCTGCGGCAACCCGATTTTACGGAAGATAAGACCGAGAAGCTTAGTCGAAAACAGAATGACTGCAAGTACCGCCACGAAACCGAGCGCAGAATTTCCTTCAAACATATTTTTTCTCCTAAAAAGTATAATTGAAGCCACGCTGTTGCCCGATTTTAATCGCCCCGAGCGTAGCCGAAAGGCGAAACGGAATCCTTTTTTTATTCGGATTTCTGCAACGATTTTTAACCAGTACATTATACGCTTTACCGAAAAAAAAGGAAAGTGTTTTTATTTAAATTGTGAAAATAATATTTATTTACCAAAAAAATTAAGTGAAAATTTTAAAAAAGGGGTTGACAAATCAAAATCTTGTGCTAAAATGAAAGTACAAAAGAAAATAGTTTACACAAAATGTTTGGTACCAACATTAATATTTTATGGAGAACTATTATGAAAGAGAAGTAGCCGCGAAAGCGGGTCAAGGTCAAGCTTTAAAAAAAGTAAACCTGAAGCACCACCGCCTTTATTTGATAAGGGGAAAATAATTATCAGGAGGTGAAGTATGAAAATGAGATTATACTTCGCCAAAGCGGTAGAAAGTTAAGGAAGGTATACTCCAATGTACAATTTAAGGAGTGAAATCTGATTCCAAACACGGTTTTTTAAAGCGGCAAGTATGGCGCAGTACGAGCCGCGCGGTATAAACCTACGCGCCCATTCGGGTAACCGTGCGGAGGCGATTTCAAAAAACAAAATTTAATATGAAAACAATCACCCCGTGCGACGCATTGCACGGGGTTTAGTGATTTTTAATATTTAAAAGCCTTCGAGTTCGTCAAGCGTCAGCTCGAACGCGGGAACGAAATGAGTGAAAAAGTACTCCACTTCCGGAATATCGCGGGAATGCAAGTCCTTTTCTATGCTCTTTTTCGCGTTACGGAACTCTTCATTGCCGCAACGCAATTCTTCAAGGCACTTTACGTATGCGGAAAGCCTGTCCGCCGCTTTCATAAGAGTATACTCATAGCTTTTGGTATCGGGCTTTAAAGCACCGCCGAACTCATCGCGCAATTCCTGCGGGAGATTGTCGAGCAATTTGTCCAAAGCGCGGTCTTCCAGCTGTTTGTAAGCGCCCTGAATAGAGTTGTTGAAGTATTTTATGGGCGTGGGCAAATCCCCCGTCATAACCTCGCTGCACTCGTGGTATACGGCGTAGAGCATAGCCTTATCCGCGTCCGCCTTGCCGCCGAACACCTTATTATTTATAACGGCCAGAGCGTGCGAGAACATTGCCACCTGCTGGGAGTGTTCCATTATGTTTTCTTCGCGCACAGAGCGCATAAGCTGCCAGCGTTTTATGTACTTCATTCTGTCGAGATATGCAAAAAAATTGTTACTCATACGAATAGTATAACTCTTTATTCGACGAAAAACAATATATTTTTTACAATTGTCTTGCAAACGCCGCAAATTTATAGTAAAATAATGCTATAGAGAAAAGGAAACCATATGAAAAAAATTTGCGTACTGTTAAGCACGTTTAACGGTGAAAAATATCTTAAAGAGCTTATAGACAGCGTGCTTAAACAGGATACAAAAAACGGATATTTACAGATTACGCTGTTTGCCCGCGACGACGGCAGTAGCGACGGTACCGTTGATATATTAAAGCATTACGCCGAAAAAAACCTGATTACGCTTTACGACGACGGAAAACCTTCCTGCAACTTAGGCTTTTCCAAGAGCTTTTCAAATTTATTAAAGCATGCGCCAAAAGCCGATTACTATTCTTTTTGCGACCAGGACGACGTGTGGCTGCCCAAAAAATTAATTAACGCAGTGAATGCTTTTGAAGCGGAAGACGAAACTTTACCGCTTATGTACAGCACCAACCTTATAGTTACGGATAAAGATTTAAAAGAGATTACGAGAGAAACTCACTTACATTATACGAGAAATTCGCCCACGCAGTTCGAAGAAAACCTTTTACAGAATAATACTTACGGTTGCACTATTGTCATAAACGAAAGGTTGCGCGAGCTTTACCTTAAAGTACCCGTTGAAGATATTAAATTTCACGACTACACTATGGCGGTAATCGCATCGGGCGCGGGTAAATTTATTTATGAAGACAACCCGCAGATACTTTACAGACAGCACGACGGGAACACTATAGGATTTTATAAGGGTAGTCTGAAAAACGTTTACAGGTCGCTTGAATTTTTCTTTAAAAACGATTTACAGAACAACAAATACCGCAACGTTAAGATTTGCAACGATTATTTTTACGATTTGTTGCCTGAAAACCGCAAGAGATTCATCGATTTATTGGTAAATTACCGCAACGACAAATTAAAAAAGAAAAAACTTATAAATTACATAGAAACCAAAATTTCCAACCCTTTTATTAAAAATTACAGTTTATTTCTTATAAGACTGAATAAATTTTAAGTTGACATAATAAAAAAAATATATTATAATCCGAATATAAAAATTAAATACCGTCGGGGGTGTCCGCAAAATTTCAATGCGGGCTGAGATTATACCCTTTGAATCGGCAAGGTAATGCTTGAGCGATAGGACAAAGAGATTTTTTCGGCGCGCCCTGTATTTTTACAGGGTGCGTTTTAATTTTTTTCGGCGGTAGAAGGAGAAAGAATTATGGTTTTCAACTTGCTTTCTTTCGGTACTATGCTGGAAGATACGAAAAAGTACTTTGCCAACTTTGACGGTACTACGAACTGCTGCCGCACGATTGCGCTTTGGATTACGGCGGCGTTACTGCTTGCCTTTGCGGTGACGAAAATTTACACGCTGATACTTTTTAAAAAGTCGCAAAAGTACGACGCGGAGACTGCAAAAAAAATTAACTCCGTAATAAACGGGGCGTGGCTTGCCGTAGCGCTTACCGTTGCGGCGGCGTTTATAATTACTTTTACCGCCTGTTACTTTACAGAAGTTGCCGCCGGCGACGAAAGCCTGGTACCCATTCTGTTCTATCCCCTTTTGGTCTGCGTCGTGGCTGCCGTTGCAAGCGCGGCGGCAATTGCTTTAAAGCCCGTTAAGCTTACCAAAATTATATGCGGCGCGATATGCGGCGGTGCGCTCGTCGCCGTAATAGTCTGTATGGCGGTATATTACGCGGGCGGCGACGCGGGCGAAGCTTTCAGCGATTTGGGACTGTACCTTTCCGCAGCCGCGCTCGTTGCGGGAATAATCGTTCTTACTTTCTTTTCCGACAGAAAATCTAAACCCTTCGACGCGCGCGCGCTGGCGTTCGCCGCAGTGTGCGTTGGACTGAGCTTTGCGCTTTCATACGTGCGTATATTCAGGTTGCCCATGGGCGGCAGTATCACTTTCGCGTCAATGTTGCCGCTTATGCTTTACTCGTATATGTACGGCACTAAAAAAGGCGTGCTCGCGGGCTTGGTTTACGGCGTATTGCAAGCCGTTCAGGACCCCTGGATACTTCACCCCGCACAGTTCGCGCTCGATTACGCGGTGGCGTATTCCGCGATAGGGCTTACGGGGTGTATACGCTGCTTTAACGTATTAAACGGAAAAGACCGCTCTCAATTCGTTCTCGGGGCGGTGATTGCGGGCGCGTTGCGCTATTTATGCCACTATTTTTCGGGCGTGTTCGCATTCGGTTCATACGGTGCGGGCTTTGCCGAAGAGTACGGAATCGCATTGCTTGCAAACGAATACTTCTACTCGTTCGTTTATCAGACTATGTACGTGATACCCGAAGTTGCTATCGTAACCGTTGCTGGAGTGCTGTTGCTCTCTTCCAAAAATTTCAGAAAGCAGCTTGACAGATATTCCGAAGTAAAGGAAAAACTTGCCGAACCCGCGACCGATACGGGCAACGCACAGTAACCGTTTAATATTAAAAGCCGCCCAAGGCTCTGCCTTGGGCGGCTTTTTACAATCAACATTTGGCAAACTGCAATATATCCACTATTACGGCAAACGCCAAAATCAATACGAAGCCCACCGAATGAATGACGGCTTCTATCTTCCGCGGCACCGGCTTGCGGAATATCCATTCAATAAGGCAGAATATGACCTTGCTTCCGTCCAGCGCGGGAATTGGCAACAGGTTGAATACGGCAAGGTTTACGCCTATATACGCCGCTATTTCAAAGAAAGATTGCGCGCTTTGCACGGCAAGCTGTGAAGTGAGTTTTATGGTCGTAACGGGTCCGCCCATAGACGAAAGCCCGATATGACCCGTAAGCAGTTCGCCCAAAACCTTGAAAATAGTACCGGCGATTTTGAACGAGTACATAAACGAATTGCCCAGCGTTTCAAAGAAACCGAAACGGTAGCTCTCCGCAGATACGTCCCAATACTTGACGCCGTCGTCCTTTACGACCGTGCCAAGCCCCAGCGCGTGCCAGACTTTACTCACTTCTTCACTGCTTTCGAAATTACAGTCGGCGCGCAGAATTACTTCCTGCACCCTTTCTTCGCCGCCGCGGCTGACCGTAACGGAAATTTTATCGCCGGTGACCTTATCCTTTAACGCCGACATCATATCGGTGATTAGATAAATTCTCTTGCCGTTTACCTTTAAGAGCAAATCCCCTTCTTCAAGCGAATACTCCGAGTAAATTGCCTGTTCGGGCGGCTCGACTTGGGCAACGCTGCCCACCTTATACACGGGCTGACCGAACGCAAACATCGAAACTATTATGAGCAACAGCGCGAGCAGGTAATTCATTAAAGGTCCTGCGACGAGTACTATTATCCGCTTCCACGGAGCTTTTTTGGTGAAAGCGTTCGCACTCTCTTCACCGTTCACCCCGTCTTCGCCTTCGAACGCGCAGAACCCGCCCAACGGCAACAGCCTTACGGAAAAGAGTTCGCCCGTCTTTTTGGATTTACGCTTGAAAAGCTTAGGTCCGAAGCCTATGGCGAACTCGTTTATTTTGAATTTAAGTATTTTGCCCGCAATATAGTGACCGAATTCGTGCACGGTAATCATCGCCAGCAATATTAAAATTGCGAGCGCGACCGAACCTATTGCAGACAGCACCGATTGAACAGAGAGTAAATTCATTTATTACCTTACCCGCTTCACGGCGCGTTGCCGAGACGGATTATTTTGAAAGTTTATATATAATTTTCTGCGCCTTCCAACGGGCGGTTTTGTCGACTTCTTCAAGCTGTTTAAAGCTGACTATCTCGTCGCGCTCGGTAACGGAAAGAACCTGCGAAACCGCGGTATATATATCGGTAAACGCTATTTTTCCGTCGAGAAAAGCCTTTACCGCCACTTCGTCCGCGGCGTTCATGGCGCAGGGCAGAGTGCCGCCTTCTTTACCGCACTGAACGGCTAAATCGAAGAGCGGATAGCGTTTCTTTTCAAGCGGGAAAAATTCCAGAGAAAACGCCTTTTTAAAGCTGAGCGGCTGTGCCGCCGTGGTCATCCGTTTGGGATAGGTGAGCGCAAGCTGGATAGGCACCTGCATATCTGGCGCGCCGAGCTGTGCCGTTACCGCGCCGTCGGCAAACTCCACGAGTGAATGGACTATGCTCGCGGGCTGGATTACGACTTCTATTTTCGAATAAGGCGCGTTGTAAAGCTCGTGCGCTTCTATAACTTCGTAAGCCTTGTTCATTAGCGTCGCGCTGTCCACCGTTATTTTTTTGCCCATCTTCCAGGTGGGGTGGTTCAAAGCCTGTTCGGGCGTAACCGTTTTCAGCTTTTCGGGAGAATAATCCCTGAACGCGCCGCCGCTTGCGGTTATAACGAGTTTTTTAAAGGACGATTTTCTGTCGAAGTTAAGGCACTGCCAGATTGCCGAATGCTCGCTGTCCACGGGAATTATATCCACCCCGTTCTGCGCGGCAAGGCGGGTTACCAGTTCGCCGCCGCACACGAGCGTTTCCTTATTTGCGAGCGCGAGCGGCTTTTTAGCCCTTATTGCTTTAAGGCTGTACTCCAGCCCCGCAAAGCCCGACGCGGCGTTAAAAACCAAATCCGCGTCCCCGCACTCCGCACAGCGCAACGCGCCCGCTTTATCCTTCGATGCGCAAGCGTGCATTGCGGGAGCAAATTCTTTTACCTGACGGGTAAATTCTTTGGACTCCGAATACGCGACGAGCGCAACCACTTTAAAAGTATTGGGGTGACGGCGCACCGCGTCAAGCACCTGAACGCCTATCGAACCCGTTGAACCTATCAAAGCAATCTTTTTCATAAATTATTATACCCGAAAAAATTTATTTAATGACAAAAGCCGCCGCTTTTAATAAAGCGGCGGCATATATTTTTAATCAGAATATAGTACCGAACGAGAAAAGAACGAGTACGCTCGAATACAGCATACTGTCGAATCTGTCCAGAATGCCGCCGTGTCCCGGCAGAAGGTTGCCCATATCCTTAACGCCGCACTCGCGCTTTATCGCGCTCTCGAACAAATCGCCAATCTGGCACATTACGGAAGTGAACAAGCCGATTAAGACGAAAGACAGCAGGGGCGGGAAGGTTTCGCTCTTGACGTGCAGGAACACTTCGTTAAATCTGAAAAACATAATCTGGTCGTCTATACCGCCGAAAATATACATTATATAGAATGAAATTATTCCGCCGATTATTCCGCCGATTATTCCGCCTACGCTTCCGATAACCGTTTTATTGGGCGAAAGCTGTGGCGCAAGCTTGAGCGGCACGTATTTTTTGAGCAAACTGCCGACCACGAACGCGCCCGTATCCGTACACACGGAACATACGAACAGCATTATCACAGCCGCCATAGAGTTGGTTTTAAGGTGATTTATCGAAGAGAGCATTGCCGAAAGCACGCCGCAGTATATCATACAGAAAATGCAGTATATAGTACCCTTTACCGAACTTCTGTTATGGTCGAAAACGGAAGTTGCCGCAAGCAACATAGTGTAAATGGTAAAGCCCACCGCAACGGCGAGAAAGCCCGAACCGTTTGTCTGCGGTATCATATCAATTATCGCATAGAGCGGCACGGACACGGCGCAAAACGCTATGGTTACCGCGCGTTGGGGGGTGGATATCTTGCAGTTTACGCCGCTCGACTGTCTGTCAATTGCGCGCAGAAACTCGAACGCGCCTATTACGGAAACCGCAGTGAACACTGCGTCGAACCCGAGCGACCCCCAGCCGCCCGCGACCGAACCCTGCGGCACGCACCATTTAAGCACTACCATAACGAGCAGAATCGTAACATATACGACGCCCGTTAATACTCTCAATTTCAAAGAAGATTTTTTGTTTTCTTCTTTTACGGGATTAAGCCCGTTATCTTTTACCTGTTCTGCCAAATTTTTTACCTTCTGATATATTATACTTTACCGTAACGCCTTTCGCGACGGGAAAATTCTTTTAAAGCCTTGTCGAACTCCTTTTCGTTGAAATCGGGAAAAAGCACGTCCGTAAAATAAAGCTCTGCGTAAGCCGCCTGATATGCAAGGAAGTTGGAAAGCCGCATCTCGCCCCCCGTTCTTATTATCAGGTCGGGATAAGGCACGCCGTCAGTGTACAGCAATTTTTCAAACTCTTCCGCGTTAAGCTTTTTTCCGCCTTCCACGGCAAGATTCACGGCGTTGAGTATTTCGCACCGCCCGCCGTAATTTATCGCGAATATAACCGTAAAACCCGCGTCATCGGGCGAGTTGTTTTCGCCCGCAATCAGAAGCTCGCGTATATCTTCGGGCAGGACGGTTAAATCGCCTATTACCTTTACCGCGCAGTTCTTCGCGTAAAGCTTTTTTACGTTAGTCGTAAAATACTTGCGGAGAAGATTGAAAAGCCCTTCAAGCTCTTCCGCCGGACGGGAAAGATTTTCGGTTGAAAGAGTGTAAACGGTGAGATATTTCACCCCCGTTTCCTGCGTGTGTGCGGAAATATGCCCCACGAGTTTAATCATGGCGTTCATTCCCGCGGAATGACCGAAAGAGCGCGGCATTTTCCGCTTTTTTGCCCATCTGCCGTTGCCGTCCATAATAAGCCCTACGTGTACGGGTTGTTTAAGCGGTTGTTTTTCTTCCATTAAACGGTCATTATCTCCTTTTCCTTAGCCGTTGCCGCGCCGTCTATAGCGGCGACCGCATCGGTAACCGACTTCTCCACGTCCTTTTCGCAAAGCGCGTATTCGTCTTCGGAAAGGGTTTTATCCGTCTTTAATTTTTTGAGCTGTTCCAGTGCGTCGCGGCGGATATTTCTTGCCGCAACCTTTGCGTCTTCACCCATTTTGCGAACCTGCTTGGAAAGCTCTTTTCTTCTTTCTTCGGTAAGCTGGGGGAACGCAAGGCGGATTACTTTGCCGTCGTTAGTGGGCGTGATGCCGATATTCGACTGCTGGATAGCCTTTTCGATTCCCTTTAAAAGGGATACGTCCCAAGGGGAAATTACGAGACATCTGCCTTCCTGCACGGAAACGTTAGCCGTCTGGCTTACGGGCGTAAGCGCACCGTAATAGTCCACCATTACCTTATCGAGTACGTGGGGATTTGCACGACCGGCGCGTACGGCGGCGTAGTCTTCCTTTAACACGCTCACCGTTTTAGTAAGTTTATCGTCCAGAATAAGCAAAATTTCTTCGACTTGTTCGTTATCTATCATAAAATTATTTTCTCCTTTTAAGGATAATATTCAATTATTTTAATTATTGTCGATAATAGTTCCCATATGCTCGCCGCAAACGGCTTTTATTATGGAGTTCTCTTCGTCAAGCCCGAACGCAAGCACGGGAATTCCGTTTTCCATACACATCGTAGCCGCCGTGGTATCCATAGCCTTTATGCCGTTGTTGATAATGTCGATATATCTGATATGGTCGTACTTCTTTGCCTTGGGATTTACCTTGGGGTCGCAGTCGTAAATACCGTCTATATTCTTTGCCATTAAAAGCAAATCCGCCTGAATTTCGCACGCGCGCTGTGCCGCCGCCGTATCCGTAGAGCAATAGGGATTGCCAGTGCCGCAAGCCATTATTACAACCCTGCCCGCTTCGAAATGGTGCAACGCCTTGCGGAGAATGTAAGGCTCGGCAACCGACGTCATAATGAGCGCGGTCTGAACGCGGGTGGGTATTCCGCGCTGTTCGAGCGCGTCCATCATAGCAAGGGAATTCATTACGGTGGCAAGCATACCCATATGGTCGGCGGTGGTTCTGTCCATCTTCTTGCCCTGACGCCCCCGCCAAAAATTGCCGCCGCCTATCACGAGCGCGACCTCCACGCCCATATCGTGAACGGTTTTAATCTGTTCGACTACTCCCGAGATAACGTTTTCGTCAAGACCGTGACCCTGCTTGCCTGCAAGAGCTTCGCCGGAAAGTTTGATAAGAACTCTCTTGTATTTGGGTTGCATATATCCCCCGTTTAACCGCGCGACCGCGCACAACTCAACACCGCCGCGCACAGTTACCCGATTATTATTATTTTGGAATATTATAACAGATATATAATTAAAAATCAACCTAAGAAAGGAAAAATAATAAATTTAAACGCAACAATAAAAAACTGCGGCGCGGCTTTTTAAAAGCCGCGCCGCCAAACGATATATTTAATTTGCGTATCTATACGGGATTACCTTTGGAATCGAGATTTCCGTCGCTACAAAATACCGTAAAATCGCCCGTATTCCTTGACCAATAGGTATTCTTTTTTATCGCTTTCCATTTATCCGTAACGCCGTCGAAACGAATGGCAGTCAGCTTCGGGCAGCCCGAAAAAGCGTACTGGTTGATGAGAGTTACCGCATCCGTCAAAGCTATTTCCGTAAGATAGGCGCAGCCCGAAAATGCGTATTTTCCTATGGAAGTTATATTGCCGCCCAAAGCAATGCTTTTAACTCCGCTGTTCTGCAACATACCGTCGGGAACGGAAGTTACATTTTCGCCGAAAGTTACGGAAGAAATGCCCGAACAGCCGTTGAAAGCAGGCGTTACGGCGGAAAAAGCCGCGCTTAACGGGGTAGTTGCCGAAACCGCGTTCCATACGATGGTTTTAAGTCCTATACAGTTTGTAAAAGCCGCTTCGCCAACGCTTTTAACCCCTTCGGGAACGGTTAAACTTTGCAAACTTTCGCAACCGTCAAAGGCAAAGCTTGCGATAATTTCGGCGTTTGCATTTACTTCGCACGAAGTTGCGCCTTCCGCCGACTTTACAAGCACCTTATACTTATTGTTTCCGCTACCCAAATACAAACCGCCACCGTAAGAACTGTATTCTAATTTATCACAACCGGTAAACGCCGCCGTACCCAGCGAAACAAGCCCGTCGCCAAGCGTTACTTCCGCCAAAGCGGCACAACCGTTAAACGCGCTGTCGCCGATAGCAGTTACCGAAGACAGATTTGCCGCCTTTAAAGAAGAGCAGTCTTTAAAAGCCCCGTTTCCTATTTCAAGCACGCCCGTATGAAAAGTTACGTTCCGAACGGACGAGCAACCGTAAAAAGCGTACGGATTGATTTTCGTAACCGATTGCGGGATAACCGCGTCCGTCAGAAGGCTATCCCCCAGATAGAGCGCGTGCGCGTGTATTAAAGGGTTGGCATAAATATTTGCAAAAGTAATTTCAAGCCAATCGCTCAAATCGCCGTTGAACGTTACGCGGGTAAGCTCGGTGCAGAGCTGAAAAGCGTTACTTGCAACGCTTTTCAAATTCTTGCCCAGAATGACGGACGAAATTTCACTCATTGCAAAAGCTTGCTTATCGATAGTCGCAACGCAGTCCGGCAAATATACGGCTTTTACCGTTTCGTTACCGTAAAAAGTTTTGGCGGCGACAGCAGTTACCGGCTTACCTTCATACTCGGACGGAATTTTTATAAAACCGCTATCCGCAGTGCCTAATCCGGTTAAAGAATATGCGTCGCCTTGGGCGTTCGGCGCAAATTCCAGACCTTGGGTGTCGGGAGCGTTTTTATCGGGCGTGCCGCAACGGGAGCAAAAGCCTTCCGAGTAATCGTGCCCCAAAGGCGGCGTAATTAAAACAGTTATTTCGGTTTCGCCCGTTTCATCCGAAAAGTTCTTGCCGCAACTTTTGCAATGCCGGTATTCGGGGTTACCGTTCTGCGTGCAGGTTGCCGCCACTGCCGATACCCGTTCAAATTCATGTTCGTGCGCGGGCGACTCTTCTCCGCCGCAACCCGCCGTCAACGCAAAAAACGCCACGGAAATACTTAGTAGTAAACAAATCAGCTTTTTCATATGCAAATTCTCCGTTTGTTATGAAGTTTAAAACTTCATTTTTTATATTATACAGTTTGAAACTGTATTATGTCAAGTAAACCACCATATAATAAATTAAGGAAAATTAAATGGAAGAACTGTATCGACTTTCAAAAAATTTAAAAGCACTGCGCAAGCAATTCGGATATACGCAAACATACGTAGCGGAGCAATTGGGGATTGCGTATCAGTCTTATCAAGCGTATGAATGGGGCATAAGCGTACCGACTTTACAAAATTTTATTAAACTTGCGAAATTATACGACGTGTCTTACGAAGAATTGCTTGAATAAAAAAAACCCGTTTGGCGGTTTAAACTGCCAAACGGGTTGCTTTATAATATATAAAATTACTTTTTCATTGCGTCGATTTGCTTCTGAACTTCGTCCTGCAAATTCTCGCTCTTCTTTTCAAGACCTTCGCCCATTTCGAAACGGGTGAATCTTACGACCTTGAACTTATTGCCGATAACCTGTGAAACCTTCTGGCTGTCGTCCTTTACGAACACCTGCTCCAAAAGGCAGTTTTCGGAATAGTACTTGCCCATTTTACCGTCGATAATCTTTTCCAGAATAGCGGTGGGCTTGTTCTTATTCTTCTCGTCGTTCTGCATCTGGACGAGCATAATCTCTTTTTCCTTTGCGATAACTTCGGCGGGAACTTCCGCAGGAACGAGATAACCGGGGTTGGACGCCGCAATCTGCAAAGCTACGTCGTGGAGAATTTCTTCTCCGCCCTTAACAAGGTCAGCCGCTTCAACCATAACGCCGACCTTGCCGCCCATATGGATATAGGTTTCTATTTTACCCTTGGTTTCGTAAATAGCGAAACGGCGGATAGAAATTTTTTCGCCTATAACTGCGGTTTCGTTGGTGATATAGTCCTTTACCGTTACGCCGTCGAGCTTGCAAGCGTTGAGCGCGTCTAAATCTGCGGGTTTATTTTCGGCGATTACTTTGCCTACTTTATCGATGATTGTGTGGAATTTTTCGCCGCGGGAAACGAAGTCGCTCTCGCAGTTGATTTCAAGAAGTACGCCAACGCCGCACTTTTCGCATACGTATGCGCCTACCGCGCCTTCGGCAGCTATTCTGCCTTCCTTTTTAACGGCCTTTGCAATGCCGCGCTCTCTCAAAAGCTCGGCAGCCTTTTCCATATCTCCGTCAGCGTCGGCAAGTGCTTTTTTGCAATCGAGCATGCCTGCGCCGCTCTTTTCGCGGAGCTTCATTACGTCCTGTGCAGTGAATGCCATAACATTAATCTCCTTAAAATTTAATTATTCAGCCTTCGCTTCTTCGGCTGCCGCAACCACTTCTTCGATGGAAACGGGTTCGCTCTCTTCTACGGGGAGAACGGGGGTTTCGCCCTGATTAGCTTCTATAACCGCGTTTGCGATAACGGACGCAATGAGCTTGACCGCTCTTATAGCGTCGTCGTTGCCGGGGATTACGCAATCGATAAGGTCGGGGTCGCAGTTGGTATCGGTGATAGCCACGATGGGAATATTGAGCTTGCGCGCTTCTGCAACGGCGATGTCTTCGTTGTGGGGGTCAACCACGAACATAACGCCGGGGAGCTTGTTCATATCCCTGATGCCGCCGAGATTGGTCTGGAGCTTGTCGTATTCTTCCTTTAATTTTGCAACTTCCTTTTTGGGAAGAAGGTCGAACTCGCCGTTCTGCTCCATCTTTTCGATTTTTACCATTCTGTCGATACGGGTGCGAATGGTCTTGAAGTTGGTGAGCGTGCCGCCCAGCCAACGGCTGTTTACGTAGTACATACCGCAACGCTCCGCTTCTTCCTTGATAGCTTCCTGAGCCTGCTTTTTAGTGCCTACGAACAGAACGGATTTACCCTCCTTAACCGCTTCGCAAACGTATTTGTATGCGTCTTCGATAAGGTCCACGGTCATCTGCAAGTCGATAATGTGAATATCGTTGCGCGCCGCGTAGATGTACTTGGACATCTTGGGGTTCCATTTTCTGGTCTGATGCCCGAAGTGTACGCCTGCTTCGAGCAGCTGTTTCATAGAAATTACTGCCATATTATCCTCCGTTTACCGCCCCGACAGCGCGGCTTTTTCGGCGTTTATTGCGGCATTGAAAGAATTTACCGCCACGGAACGCCCGCCTATCGGGTGTGAATTTATAGCCTTAGTATTTTAGCAGATATTAAAGTGATTGTAAAGCGGTTTTATGCGGTTGACGGAAAATTTTTACAGGCGCGGACGACGGAAAAATTAATATTTAGCCGAAATCTTCATATTTCCGGCTTAAAGCTATTTCTTCGCGGCAATCCTGCATATCGGGATTGAGCAAGAAAAACTCGTCGTACCTGCGCGAGAAGTTGGAGTGCGCACTGCCGCGGTTCATTTTTTCAACCCACTCTTCGTAAGATTTTGTATAAAAATGGTCTACGCTTATAAGCTCGTGCGAAGGATTGCGGAGAGTGAGCGAATACTTAGGCACGACCGTTTTATTTTCGTCTACGATATCGAAACCCGTTTGCGGCTCGCCGTTATGGATATACATTTCTTTCATAAAATCGGGTTGGACGAAAACTTTACCCACCGTATCCGCCCACGAGTCGCCGTGCGTAATTTGTCTGAACCGTTCGCGTCGTATAAACGCCAACTGAGCCCCCCCCCCGCGTATTGCCTGTAATTTTCCATAAACTCGTCTATATTGCGTGCCGAATCGAAAAAAATAAACTCATCGGGGTCTATGAAAGCGCAGTAATCGCCGTCACCCCAATTACCGCTCCACACGAATTCGTTGAACGCGCGGGACTGTCTGCTCCAACGCCCGTCCGACCACGGCCGCATTTCCACGAAACCTTCCTTAATCAAATCGCCGACTACTCCGTCGTAAGGTTGCGAGCTGGAGTCGTCGTAAAGTATTATTTTATCAAAACCGAGCGAGCGGTGGTGCAAAGCCCACTCGCGCAGACAGGCATGCTCGTCTTTAATGAGCGCACAAATAAAATACCTGTTTTTAGCGACGGGCTTTGCTTGCGCCGAAGGAGAATTTCCGATGCGGAAAGCTTTGCCGCAGTACTGCTTTTCACCGTTTAATTCAACCATATCCCTTCACCTTCCCGAAATTCCGATTACTTTTTCCGCCGTCTCCGTCACGCTGTGACAGTCGGCGTTTTCGGTAGTTTTACTTGCGGTTACGGGCGCGTTATTTTCCGTTTTTACCGTTGGCGTGGTGTTTACGCTTTTAGTAAGCGCGACCAGCTCTTCCACCTTTTCCCCGACGAGTTGCTCATCGAAAGCAAGACCGCGGCAAAGCGCGTAACGGTTGGCTTTGGTCATAGCGAATTGCTTTTTTCTTCGCCGCTATAGTGAACGAACGACTCCGCCTGTTCTACGAAGGGCAATAGCGCGTTGCAAATTTCTATCGTCTGTTCGGCGACTCTTTTCGCTTTAACGCTCTTTACGAACTTTGCAATAAAAGTTGCCGCCGTTGCTACGGTAGCGACCAGCGCGCCTAAGAGCGAAATAATAAGTTCCAATTTTTTCATCTTCTTTTCTCCTTTTTTAAAAATATATATCTTCGGGAATGGGGAAAACACCGCTGTAATCTAATAATATCCCCGTATCAACGCAAACGACTTCGTCGGCATTGTTTTTACAACCGTTAAGCTTTTCCACCCGAACGGCTGTAACCCAAAACGCCCGTTTTCCGCTTTGGTACGAATATTATAAAATAAATACAAAAATAGCCCGCGCGAATTTACCCGCGCGGGCTATTCTGTTTTTTTAAATATTCCGACTAAACTTTCAATCGACTTTCTGCAGACTTACCGTAACGTCTGTATGATATTTACCTTCTGCCACTACGCTTACGGGCGCAAGATAAATCAAATCGCCCGCGTTTAAAGTAAGCGTTACCGTAAACGCCTGTGCGGTACAATAGGGCGTCCAGCCGTTCTTAACCTGTGATTGACCTATGCCAAGCATTAACCCCGTATCCGACGACATCTTTTCGTAATCCCTGTCGCCATTTACCTGGAATAAAGCGTAACCGTCGCCCACTCTTTTCGTTCTGAACGAGCCGCTTTCCAAAACGATTTTATAAGTGCCTGATTCCAGTTCTTCGCTCGCCTTTAACGCTGAAATTTGTTTACCATACAGTACTACAGTCTTAGAACCGTCCAACGACAAAGTTTGCAGTCGTTCGTCACCGATTTTAACTGTTACAGCACCCGTTGTACTGTTTCTGAACTCAAATCTTACTTTCGTTCCCGCGGGCGCGTTAAAATTAGCCCATCGCTCGGTTGAAGTATCGCTTATTAAATCATTGCCGTTCATAACGACTTCTACGCCTTCGGGAACTTCCAGAGAATAAGCGTTATTAGTTTCTGACACGAATTCGTACCCGTCCGACCAATTGCCGGCTTCAAGTTCAACGGTATTGTCACCTTCGGAAAGCAAATTTACGTCTCTCGTCACAGTTACCGCGTACATTCTGGCTGAACTTACTATCGTTATGCATTCTCCCGCTTTCATCTGCGCCACCACGGTATCAGTCGGTGTTACGGAATTATTTTCGATTTTACCGAATGCCGCAGCAGTAGGGAACCAGCCGGAACTTCCCGCACTATAAACTACGGCAGGATTTACTTCGTCTATCAAATAATATATTAAACTCACTTTTCCGTCGCTAAGAGACACCCCCGAACTGTCACGCAAATCGGAGAATTTAAAAGTATACCTTCCCCCTGTTTCCGCTTGGAAGAACATAGCTCCCTGAGCAGATTGAAAGGCTATTTTGTTTTCGCCTTCTTCTACAATAATCCCCCACCGGATTAGGTTATAAATAGCAGTACTTTCAAACGCACAGCTTGCGTCGGTAAAAATCTTATTGCAATCCGGACATTTATAATGCGCTAAACTTTTAAACGGCTTTTTCGCACTGCTTAACGTTATAATATTTTTTGTACTTGCGCCTGCGCTTACGGATTTTGCATTTTTATGAGCAGTTGCAGGATATCGAACGTTAAACGTTACGCTTTCATCGTTTCCCAAAGGTACTTCGTACGTCATTTCGCCGTCAACGGTACAAGTAGCCGCACTGCCGGAAGATTTATATGCGTTACCCGCCGCTTCTATCGATAATAATGTTTTTTCTTCAAGCACTTCATCGCACAGTACACACTTTTTAACCGTTTTACCGTTCGTATTCTGTCCGGGTACGGTTTCAATCTCCCACGCACCCTTTTCGTGCGTCAAGGCGTCGATATTTTCGTTCTTTGTTTCGGTACAACCGTCATTATCGCAATAATAACGGGTGTTTCCTGCAACTCCGCAACTCGCAGGAGTCGTACTTTCAACTACGAAGTGATGTCCGAACGCCGACTCCGCAACCGTTTCAGTCTTTTCATCACCGCACTCGCAAGAATAAACCTTTACCGCGTCCGCAGTACAAGTTGCAGGCGTCCCGGACTGCTCTACCCATTGGTGACCCAAAGCGTCTATTTCTTCCGTTTTCGTCTCACCGCATTCGCAATGAAAAGTCTTTTGCCCCGCAACGCCGCAATGCGCCGCTACGGTAACTTCCCCATCGTCCCAGACGTGTTCGTGGCAAGCAGCCAAAGACGCCGCAGCACATAATACTGCACAACAAGCGGTAATTCCAAGCAATGTTTTTCTTGCTTTCATAAATGCCTCCCCCCATTTTATTGAAATATTTATGTATAATTTAATAAATTATTGCATAAACTCGTCGATAAAATGAAATAATGAATAATTATTAGTATAATACTCTTACCGCGGGTTTTTTGTCAAGTGTTTTTCACATATTTTTCACTTTTATTAAAATTGTCATACTTTCACAACGTCTAATAAACTCTCTTTATAATAAAAAATCCCGCCGTCGCAGTTTGTTCTGCGACGGCGGGATTATTCAAATTCATATTTTATTGTTCTTCTTCGGTTTCCTGCTGATAAAATTCAAAAACTTCTTCCAGCAAATTTTCGTCTTCAATCGGCTCTAAAACTTCTTCCTGCTCGTTAAGACGGAATATAACCACTTCGTCTTCGGCAATTTCTTCGTTGGGTTCAGCCGCAAGCAAAAGCGCGTATTTAACACCCTTATACTCCGTTACGTCCAAAAGCTTGAAGTTTATAACGTTACCGCCGTCGTCCACGAGTTCGATAATCTCGTCTTCGTTCAGCTCTTCGATTTCTTCGCTCATATTACTCTCCTTTTTTGATTTTATTAAGATAACCGTCGAGAATATTTGCCGCGGCAAGCGCGTCCACGTAGTTTTTACGCTTTTCGCGGCGCATACCTTCGCTTATAAGAGTTTCGTGCGCCATCTGTGTTGTAAACCGCTCGTCTTCGCAGATTACGGGTATAGCCGTAATCTCGCGCAACGCGTCGATAAATCTCTGCGTTTTCTGCGTTTGCAAAGCTTCACTGCCGTCGAAATTTACGGGTAAACCGCATATTATTCTGGTCGCGCCCTTTTCCTTTGCAATAGCCGCAATAGCCGCCACGTCCGTCTGAAAGCCCTTACGGAAGTAAGTTTGGGACGGAAGCGCGTACGAATTAAACGGGTCTGAAATCGCAACGCCTATTCTTTTATCGCCTATATCGAAAGCGACGTATCTTTCCATAAGGTTATAATAACATACCCGCGCGTTTTTTTCAAGTTTATTCACAGGCATTTTTTTACAATCATAAAAGGCGTATATTTTCTCATACTGTGAGTAAGGCATCTTGCCTTTTCAAGGAGAATCAAGTGGAAAAGTTTATGATTGGGCTTGTCGTAGGTATGGCAGGCGGTGCGCTTTTGGTCGCTAATAACTGCAAGCTTTTAAATCTCGTCAAAAAAAATCAGGAAGATTTAATGAACAAAGCCGAATGCTATATCGACAAAAAGCTGGACGAACTTGAAAAAGCCGGCGAAAGCCAGGAAAATAAGTCTCAAAAATCAGAGTAATGAATTTTTAAGGCTTAAACCCCGCAACGGGGCGCGATTATCGTGCCCCGTTGCTTTTTTATTTATATGCGAAGTTGCTCAGGAATTTCTCAGCTGCAACCTTAAAAGAGCGTTCTCGTCCGTTAAACGCTTTATTAAAGTAGTCAGCCGCTTGTTCTCTTCCTTTAAGCTTGACGCAAGCTTATCGTAAAGCTCGTTTATTTCTTCTTCTATGCGCCGTCTTGCCGCATCGTCGCCGCCCGCAAGCCCGCACTCGCGCATAAGCCTTTCAATGCGTTCGGGCTGTTTGCCGACCACGTTGCGGTACTTGTTCTGGTAGCGCAACATAAGCTTATCGTCACCCTTGGCGAGATTTAAAACCGCCCTGCGCACCGAAACGCCCTTGCTCTTCTGCAAAAGAATTTCGCGCAGTATTTTGTCAGTCTCTTCTTCGGAAAAAGGAAGTATCTTTTCCGCCTTCAGATTTTTGCCCGCAAGCATTTCCTTTACTCTCTTATCACCCGTACAGCGTAAAAGCGCGTAATAGTAATTTCTTACGCTGCCTTTCGCCCTGCCCGTCTTTTGCGCGTAAGACGCAAACAAGCCGGACAGCGTCTTGCCTTCGCGTCTGCCGCCCGCAACGAACTCCACCAAGCTTTTAGCTTCTTCTTCCGTATAGCCGTTAATCTTATTCATACCGTTCTCCTTTTATTTTTCGTTTACGCGTAAAATATTGACATAATTGTTGAACGATATTCATTAAATAATAAAAAATACTTTTATTTATTGCGGTACAGTATGCGAGTTTATTTTTTATCGTACAAGCCTGCCATATTAAAACTGAACGGGCTTTACGTGGGAGTTATCGACCTTTTTGAACGACACGTGGAAATCGACCTTAACGACAGCGTGCTTGCCGAAATAGTCCCCGGCGAAAATTTACAGGGGGTAAACTTTTTTATAAACGAGCGTCTGCTGTTTTCCCCGCCGCCCTTTCTCGACGTATATTTAATGTCGGGCGAAGCTCTCGTCTACGTGCGCGAATACGGCAATAAGAACGCGGATATAGAAGTTATTGCGCAAACGCGCTTTTGCGGAAATCTCGTCACCGTTTTCTCTCAGGGCGGCGTATACCTTTCAGCGGAAGGGGGCGACTATTCGCTGATACCTTTGCCCGCACGGTTCAAGTCGGTAAAATTCGAAGAAAAAATGCTCGGCGGCTTGCCCGTGCTTGCCGTATGGGGCGGAAACGCGCTGCTCGTATTAAACGACCGCGGGAAACGGGTGTTTATGAATGAAGTAATCGCCGCGGACTTCGGGGAAACGCTGTGCGTAACCGTTGAGTTTGAAACCTGTACTGCGGCGCAAGCCGAATGTATATTCGATTACGACGGACAAAAGCTCACGCTGTCGTCGAGCAAAACTATAGAGACCCGCCCGCCCGAAAAAAATATCGTGCATTTTGCGTTTTTCGAAAGCGTGCTTACCCGCGGAGATTTTACCGCCTATCTCAGCGAAGATTTAAAGGGAACTTCCGCCGCGCTCAAGGATTATTTAGGTGACTTCGTTTCGGTAACAGTACCTACGGAAAAATTCTATTCCGACCACGGCGATATCCGCGCGGCGGGGCTCGTTTATCCAAAAGCCGGAAACCTTTTCGAAGTAAAGTACTTTGCCGTGGAACTCAAAGATAACTTAATAAGCAACATTTTTCCCGTGGAGTAAAAAAACGAGTGGACGTATAACCGTCCACTCGCACTTTTACTCTATAAAATTATTTTTTGAATTCCACTCTTACGCTTACGGCAGAACTACCGGTACCTTCGGTCTCTTCAAGCACGAGCGTGGTGCCTTCCATTTTCACTTCAGCCTTTTCGGTTCCCTGTACGAAATAGTACTTGCCTTCGGTCTCTTCCCAAGTACCGTTCTGTTCGCCGCCCATTGCGCCGGACATCTGTCCTTTAAGGGTATAGGTGTTGTCGTCCTTGATTTCAAGAATGATTGCGTCTGCGGCAATAGTCATTCCGTTATATTCTTTGCCTACTTCGATAACCTGCGTTACACCAGCGGCACTAATAGTCATTTTGGACAGTTTCCAAGTACCCGTAAAGGTGGTCGAGCAAGCGGTCATACCGATGCACAGTGCGATTATTGCTATGGAAGACAACAACGCGGCTAAAACTTTTTTCATTTTTTTATTCTCCTTTTCTGCAAAACCGCTTAAAACAAGAGAATGCCCAACCGTTAAGTTTTTTTCGTATGCGCTTGTTACCAAGCGCATACGGGGGTACCCCCGTATTTATTCGGTTCCGCTTTTTCTTTAATACTATCACACCAAAACCGCAAAGTCAAGGGTTAGTTGACAAATTCCGACAGAATAAACGGCGCAAAAAAGTAAAACCAACCTTAAATGACGTCTATCCTAGAGATTTTCGCTAATAAACAAATAGCGCACTACTTCATTTACGAAATATAGTGCGCTATACTTTTTTCATTTAAGACGATAAATTGAAATTTAACTTATAATCGTTATTTGATTGCTATGTACAAATAGCAATGCGCTTTGCCGTCTTTGGTATATTCGGCGGGTACTGTGCTTTCGTAGTCGATAGTAAATGCACGTTTAATTTCGCCGCTTGCGGTAAGTTGCCAAACTTTCGACCACGCTTTATTTGCGCAATCGGTAATTGTTTCGCCTTTCTCGTCAATTTTGACATACTTGCCTTGTGCGACCAATTCTTCCATTTTTGCAAAAAATGCGGCGGTTACGGTCATAACGGACAAGTTATATTTGCCTTTCTCATCGCTCTCGTAATCGCTGTATGACGATATAGGCGACAGACCTTTTACAGGTACGCCGTTTTTTATAAAATCAAGCGGAATTTTGCCCGTCATAATATCCGCCCAAAGTTCGTTGATTTTTGCCATTCCGCTCTCGGAATTGTCTGTGCGTATCGTTACGCTCTTTAATGAATACGACATAATATTTCTCCTTTAATTAGAAATTTAACGTATAATCTATGCATATAAGAGACAAAAACGCGGTCAATCTTCCATATCTGAAAACGGAATTTTTCCGTGAAGCTCAACGGCGCGCCGACCTGTCGGCGTTCCGTCGTCATTGATTTCCATAAGGCGCATCTTTTTTATTTTTGAACAATCTATCTCGTCAAACACGTC
>CAJTLF010000024.1 GCA_910577555.1 uncultured Christensenella sp.
TTCGCCCGCTCTTTAGAAAAAGTTAATATACGGAGAGATGGCAGAGCGGCAAGTACTGCGTACTTCGGTACGACGAATGCTCCGCATTCGCCCGCTCTTTAGGAAAAGTTAATATACGGAGAGATGGCAGAGCGGCAAGTACTGCGTACTTCGGTACGACGAATGCTCGCATTCGCCCGCTCTTTAGTAAAAGTTAATATACGGAGAGATGGCAGAGCGGCAAGTACTGCGTACTTCGATACGACGAATGCTCGCATTCGCCCGCTCTTTAGAAAAAGTTAATATATGGAGAGATGGCAGAGCGGCAAGTACTGCGTATTTCGGTACGACGAATGCCCGCATTCGCCCGCTCTTTAGAAAAAGTTAATATATGGAGAGATGGCAGAGCGGTCGAATGCGGCGGTCTTGAAAACCGTTGATTGGCAACTATCCGGGGGTTCGAATCCCTCTCTCTCCGCCAAGTGAAACCTGAAACCAAGCGTCGAATAAGTTTGGTTTCAGATTTTTAATATTATAATTAAGATAAATATGTTTATATGAGCAAAAAAACAGGAGAAAGGATAAATGAAAGATAAAGCGTTGGTTATAATAGATATTCAGAACGATATTACGAAAAACTACAAATAGATAATCGGCAATATCAACGCCGCTATCGACCGGGCCGTTTTAAACGGTATTCACGTCGTTTATATCAAGCACAATAATTTATCCTCAGGTACGCGGACCTTTAAGCCCGATACGCGCGGGGCGGAGCCGGTACCCGATATGAAAATCGTGTCCGAAAATATTTTCGTGAAGAGCAAGGGCAACGCGTTGACGAGCGAAGGCTTTGCCGCTTTTATAGAAGAGAACGGTATAAAAGAATTTTACGTGGCGGGCGCGGATGCGGTGGCTTGCGTAAAATCCACTTGCTACAATATGGCTAAGAGCGGTTACACCGTATGCGTTCTTTCAAACTGCATTACGAGCTACGATAAAAAGAAAATTCCCGAAATGATTGAATACTACGGGCGCGTAGGCTGTAGTATAGAGACGCTCGGTTAATTATTACGGTAAAAACAAAGCCCGATAAGCTTGAAGCTTATCGGGCTTTTTAATTTAAAACATTACGAGCAGGAAACCGACTACAACGCCCACGAACACGGACAGAGCGGGGAGCTTGCTCTTCCACATAAGTATGGCTTCGGGCAGAAGCTCGCCGAACACAACGTACAGCATTGCGCCGCTTGCAAATCCCAAAGACAGGGTGAGCATAATCTGATTTATGCCGCCGAGCGCGTAACCTATTAGCGCGCCGAAAACCGTGGGCAGACCGCTTAGCGCGGTTAACAGGGTCGCTTTTATTTTGCCCATACCGCCCGATACGAGCGGCACCGAAACCGCCATACCTTCTGGGACGTTGTGCAGACCGATTACTATTGCCATAATAAAGCCGCTGCCCGAGAATAAATTCGAAAGTAAATTTTCCGTGCCCGCGTACGACGCGCCTATTACCATTCCTTCGGGCATATTGTGCAGTGCAATCGCGCTGAGCATCACCAGTCCTGCGGTAAACAGCTTTTTATTCGAGTTTTTGTGCGCCTGCATATGGTCGGAATGGATTAATTCGTCAAGGTCGTCCGCGGTCGTAGGGTGCTGTGCGTCGACGTGTTTTACTTCGGGGTTGGTGTGCTTGTCGATTACAAAATTTAATAGATAGACCACGGCATATCCCGCAATTACCGCTATTGCGACTATGAGCGGGGTGTACCAGTCGAGAGAGCCTTCTTTCATCATCTGAATGGGCTCGCTCATTAAGTCAAAGCATACGACTGCGAGCATTATGCCCGCCGCGAACGATAGAAGAAGGCTTACGATTTTGTTTGATTCTCTCTTTAAAACGACTCCCGCGACGCCGCCGAGCCCCGTGCCGAGTACGCCCGAAATAGAAGTTATAACTATTATTGCAAGATATTCCATAATTGACCGCCGAACGCGAGATAGTGATTAATTAAACGCGTATATATTATACGATATACCTAATCGCGGCAAAAGGCAAGCGATAGAGCGTGCGGAAAATAAAGGAAGATGAAAATTTAAAAAAAATTTTAAAAATGAAGAATTGTCAAACATTTGACAGTACTTTTTTTGATTTTTTTTAAAATATTTTCAAAAAGTTCTAAATGGCTATATTTTAAATTTAATTTATAAAGTTATCAACAAAAAAAGCGTAACCTTAATAGGTTGCGCTTAATTCATTGTATGACAAAACAGCCGTTATATTTTCAAACGGCTTATATTTTTTGAAAATGTATTTTCAATTATTCCACAACCCCGTAATCAAGCAACAGCAATTCCGCCCGCTTTTCTTTCGGAGTAAGCCAACGCCGCTTACAATCACGGCTTTTAAGCGTTGATATAGGAATATTATTTGAACGTTTCAGATATGCTTGCATTTGCAAAAGCAAGTCGTTAAAATCGTAAAATTTCAACCACTTATAAAACCTTTCATTGTCATTACGGTGTGAGCGTTCAACTTTTCCGTTATGACGGGGAGTGCGGGGCTTTATCAGTTTATGCTTTATTCCGTTTATACGGCAAAATCTATCGAGCAAATGCTCTTTGTCTGTTTTCGTTTCGCGCGTATATGTAAACTCTGCGCCATTATCGGTTTGTATCTCTTTCGGCTTATACCGAAAATAAGCGACAGCACGCTTAACAAAATCAACCGTACTCGTACCGCACAAATCTTGATACGGGTATATAAACCGCTCGCGGGTAGCTTCGTCAATCATTGTGTATTGATAAAAATGCCTATCACCGCGAACGACGGTTGTCCTACACTCAAACGGAACGTATTTAACGTCCATTTGCCATTTTTGCCCAATATGTAAAGGCGTATCATACGGCTTTGGTTTATATGGTACTCGTTTCGGCTTATTCAGATAATAACCCGTTCGTCTTAAATAGCGGTATAGCGTAACGGGGTTACGGGTATAGCCATAATTTAACCGAAGTTTACCGTATAACTCATTTAACCCTATATTCGGGTTACGGCGTATTAAATCTTGAATATGTTTAATCTCGTCTGCCGTCTGACTATTCGGGTGCGGAGTAAGCGGACGACTTGATTTGTTTTCAAGACTTTCAAGCGTACCGTCAAATTTTGCTTTCCAACGCCACAAAGAACGCTCCGAGCAATGATACCTATGACAGACAAATTCCGTTGTACTTGTCCGCCATAAGTTTAACGCGCGTTCTTTTTCTTTCGCCGTGTAAGGAGTATTATAATGTTTATAATTCATAAAAATCACCATCCTTTCTTTCATATTATAGTTGATTTTATATTGAATTTCAGCCCGATTTTAGCCGAGAGAGTACACCGCGCCACTGTATCATAGACAAGCCGCTCGCTACGCTCGCGGTGATACAGTGGCGCGGTGTTTTACCGACAGACAGACCGATTTTACCAACGCAAAAGCGGTTTGCACGGGTAAGGGGCGGGTAAACCACGCCCCTTTACAACCCCAAAGCAATAAAAACATTGCTGTAAACAGCAAATAAACACCTTACGGACAACGCCAAAAAACACCGTATGTATTACATAGGTGGTAAAGACTTTCCGTATTCTGTTTTTTGCCGTTGTTTTAAGCCGATAAAGGCGAGTTACACAACAAGTCAGTTATTGACATCTGTTTGTTAAAGCGATAGCGCATTATATCGCGCTCCCAATCGACTATATCGTCAAAAAGTATGTACTTCGTCACAAAGTCGTGCATTTCCGTTATTATGTCGTCGCCGTCAATGACCTTGCAAATTTCCGTCGGGATGCCCCTTGAATAGCAAATTCTTTCGTTCGTCTTTCCTATGTATTTTAATATGTATTCCGTTCGTTTTCCGTTTTTCATTTCACTTTTACTCACTTCGCAAAAATCGTTTCTGCCGAAGTTTTCGGCAAAAAAACTGTTTTCATTTCTTGTTTGCATTTTTCCCTGTGCGGTACTGTAATCTTGCATTTCCGTTACAACTCCGAGCATTTCCCCGACAGGCACGTAAATAAGCCCGTGGAAGTGCAAACGCCCCGTATCGGGAGCTTGCTCAAATACGCCCATATATCGCCAACCACGCCGTGTATGCAGGTTTGAAAGGCACTTGCGCAATTTCTTTTTAAACGTTTCCGCCGTATGCTTTGTATCGTCATAGGTGAACGTAACAAAGTAATTCCAATTGTTTAAGTTAGCCTTACGGCGGAACCGCTTTTTACGGTGCAACAGGTTATTTAACTTGCGCTTTATCTTGTCTGAGATATACTCGTCCAACCCGTCCATATCGGGGTATAATTTAAGTATTCCCGCCCGTATAAAGTCCGTCATAGGTTTATCAAGCTTATTGTCCTTTAAGCCTTGTTTAAACGCTGAAAAATAAAGGCTGTCGAAAAGTATGTCAAGAGCGGAACGGGAGCAATGCGCCCCGTTATCGCGTGATAAGTCGATTTTATCAACGGCATTTTTATCTTTCTTTTCGCCGTTCTCATTAACCCGTTTACGCTTATCACGCATAACACGCCGCAATATAATTTCCCGTTGCTCGTTTGTGTAATCGTCCATTTTACTATGAAATGGCGGTAAATCTTTCGGTTTGCGGGTATACCGCCGCATTACAGGTATAGCGATAAAATGACCGCCGTCATTGTAAATTTTAACCTTTTTCGGCTGTTGCACCGGAGAGCCGAAAAAGGGGAACGGACAACCCGTTAAGTCGTCCGTTGGTATTAAATTGCTTACGTTCATAATTTGCCCCTTTTTTAACACCCTGCGGGAGCATTACTCTTGCAGAGAGCAACACCCCCTACGGGGGAATTTTTCCGTTAAAGGAAAGTGTTAATTTTTCTTTGCCTTGCGCTCGTTCGCGGCGTCCCTGATACCGCACATAAAACCTTTTGCATAACTATATTTTTTAGCCGCCTTTTTCATATCGTCTATATACTCGTTATGACCTTTCTTGTCAACGGGCGCACCGCCTTTGCCGTAGTTTTGATAAAACTTAACGCCCGTACAATAACCGTGCGAAAACCCCGTATTTTGCGTTTCGTTATACGCGACCTTTTCAGCTAATGTTTTCATTTTTAACCGCCTTGATTTTTATTTTTAATTTCGACACAAAATATCTACCCTAATTGCGCCCATAGCGGCATTTGCTAAATCTATTCCGCCAAGTTCTATTGCGCGTTCAATATATAACAATAAATCGTCTGTTACGTCCTTATCAATAGTTTCAACCGTATCTAAATAGCCGTTTAAACAACGTATTAAATTATCTGCCGTCAACTCTTCGCGCGTTACAAAATCACGCATTTTATATTCCATTATTTAACCGCCTTTTTTGAAAGTACACTTTCAATTTTATTTTGTTTGTTATTTTTATTTGACTTACGGCAAGTAAAGCCGTATAATAGGTATATAGAAAGGTTCTGTTGTTCGCCTTAATAGGCTTGAACTGTGCGAAAAACGAATTAAGTTTCGGTGCGCGACCTTTCTTTTTTTATGCCCCGCTATTTTTTGCGGGGCTTTTTCTTTCCGTTGCTATCAATTACGGCTTGTACTTTCGGCTTATCACTGCCCGCAAATTTCCAACCTTTAAGCCTTACATTTTCAACACCTTTTTCAACACTGTCTGTTTTCGGGCGTATGTATGCAGGCTTTTTGTTATTAGGCTCGGGGTTAACGTCAAGTCTAATATTTAAAACCCCGTCCGTTATAGGACTTTTAGTAATTCCTACAACTTTATATTTACGCCCATCTTCGTCATAAACATATTGCGGATGCCCCGTATATTTTGCATTCCTAAACTTACGAAAATGCGGTTGAAATCTTTTATTTGACATTATCTTTCACTTCCTTAACTGTTTTATTTTTCTTTGCCTGTTTAGCTTTTAAACGGGCTTTTTTGTTTGCTTCGCACTGATACTTTCTATCTTCCTTATCAATCTTGCGGAATTGCCGTTTCATATTTTTGAATATGTATTTCAAAATTTTGTTGTTGTATTTCTCGGGAACGTAGTCTAACGTATCGAGCGTATGCGCAAAAGTTTCGTAATAGGTTACAAGACATTTATTTATAAGTTTATTTTTGTTGTAATTCAACATAATGAACCGCCTTTGCGATAGAACCCCTGCGGGAGTTCGTCGTCATTTTCTTCAAGGTATTTTATATACCCGTCTATATCGTTACCGTATGGAACGGCAGGGGAATAATCAAAATCTTCGTCCATATGACAATCGTAAAACTTCGGTTTACAATTTTGGTGATTATAGCAAGCGGAAACGTCGAAAAAATCTTCGTAAATCTCTTCCGTATAGCAAGACTTGTCCGCCTTGCCGCTTGCCATATACTTATCGAAAAGCCCGCTATTGTCAATATGCCGAAGTAATGACTTAAACCCGCATACCCTGCCGAAACGGTCATAATGCAATTTGCATTTAACTATTTCCGTAAACTGCGCCAATTCCCGTATATTCAAATCAATGAGCATAGGGCGTTGAGTATCAAGCCATATGTCAAGACTATTATGTCCGTGTTGCTCGAACCAACGGCTTTGCCAATCTGGGTAAAACATTGACATACGGCTATTAAGATACTTTTGCGCTTCCGTTATAAAAATGCACTCATAAGGAAAATTAAAATGAGTTTCTACAAGCGGATTAGCAAAGCCCAATCTGAACGGGTTAATACGCCGACTTAATCGCGGACGATACCCAAACTTGCGCAAGCACAAATCATAGTTTGCCGACACGCAATGCGGGGGAATAGTTTGCAGATTTTCAAAACCGCTTGCACGCTTTAAAAGTATTTCGTTTTGCATTGCGCGTGTACGCTGTCTATCAAAAGCAACGTTGCGGGCAACACTTGACATATAAAGCGTTTTCCCCGTTCGGGGCGGGGCGAATATAATCGTAATCATTACTCACCCCGTATTTTATTTATCAAGGCTTTTATACCCTTGAACGGTAGACAGATAAGCCACCACAAACCTTTTAAAAGCCACAGTATACCCGTACATATGCCTTTAAATATCATTTTTACAACCGCTCCGAAAGGCGGGAAAACGAAACTCAAAACAATTATAAGAATAGGAACAAACAGAACACAAAAGAAAAGAGCGATAACCGCAACTATTTGTTCACTCAAACTTGCAGTGCCACGAAATAACCTAAGAATACAACGCCAAATATAACCCCAAAAACCGACGGGCTTATCAGTATTGCCAGCAATTTCGTCGCTTTCTATTTGGTTCATTAAAGTACCCAAATTATAAGTTTTGCCGTTAGTTTCAAACAAAAGGCGCAAAATGGCAACGTCCGAAACTTTGGTACCGTCCATAACCTTATAATGACCCTGCATAAGTGAATGTTCTGTCCTTTGGGTAAACGGAGTGGTCAAAAACGCAAGGACAAATTCTGTATTTTTTATATTTTCGTAAGCATAAGAAAACTCGTCAATACCCGCCGATTTTATAAAATCAGACGTTCGCTGTATGCATTTCCAAGTGTATTTTTCAGCAAGAAATCCGCCGTTCGAACTATCGCTCATTTCAGCCGTAACGGTAATGTATTGAGATTGAGATTTTTCACCGTATGTAAACCCCTCACCATTCTTGCCCGTATAATGATAGGACTGCGTTGTATATGTTACGTCGGCTTCCTTTAATGTATCGATTTTCCAATCAGTAGAAAACGCTATATAGTGGACGTCAGTAAAATTATCGGGAGCAAATCCCAAAAACGACCCCCAAGTCATACCGTCATAATATGACAAGAAATCCACATACGGGTTTTTAATTTCGACAACGTCAACGTTCTTACACAAATACTTGACTTCGCCGTCAACCGTTTCAGCCTTATAAAGCAAACCTACACGGTAATATAATGATTTTATCGTATTATCGTTACCGCTTTCGGGGTCGCCGTCAAGCCACTTACGGTAAATACTCACTATATTATAATAGCGGACAGCCTTATCACGAACAGTAAACCCGTTGACTTTGTATTTGCAAAAAACGCTCTCGCAACTTATCAAAGTTAAGTTGTAAAGCAACGGTCTATCTTCGGGCGATAAATCTTCGGCATTATCAATTTCACCGACCATTTTATCAGTTATAGACATATTGATTTGCGTAGCAACCAAATATGTAGTAGATTGACAAGGCTGGTAAGTGTAAACGAATAACCCGCCGTCCGCACTTTCGGCTATTGATATTACAGCTATTGAACGGTCGTTTTCATTGTCTGGATAATCAACCGTCATAAATTCTTCGTCTTTCTGTAAGTCTGTTAAAACGCTTGTATAAGGCGTACTATCAGCAAGGGCAGGAGAAACCCCCTGCCCACCGATTAACGCGATTATAATTAACAACAGAGAAACAAAAACATATATTAACTTGTTTTTAATTCTTTTATTTTTCATAATCGCACCGCCTTAATTTTTACGCTTTGAAACCGCAACGCCGATTACACCGCAAGCAACAGCAAGAACGCCAACGCCCGCAACAATGTATTGCCAATAATTTTTTAAGACGTTAAAAAACTTTTCTTGACCTTGCATTTGTTCGGCAACTACGGAATAGTTTTCCGATATTAAAACAGCGGAGTAGTCGTCTATAATTTCACCGTCCAAAGAAGAAATTAAAGAAACCTTTAAATTTTGTTTATTCGCATATTCCAACAAATCAGCAAACGACGTCCCATATTCAACCGATTTCGTTTCGTAAACTTCACCGTCCACATAGAAAGTAACGGTACACATAATAACTTCCCAATGAGCGGAAAGCGCAATGTTTTCTTTTATCGTCTGATTTATATACTGCGTACCGTCAGGCAAATACCAACCCTTAAAGGTGTAGCCCGTGCGAATAGGAGTAGAAAGCGTTGCAGACGTATTCCAATTAACGGTCTGACTTGCTACCGAACTACCGCCGTTAGAATTGAATGTTACCGTAAATTTGTTTATTTCAAACTTTGCATAAAGTTGCGTATCAAAATAAATAGGCTCACCCACATAAGGAGTATTAAAATCGCTGTCATAATACCAACCCTTAAAGGTGTAGCCATCTTTTACGGGGTCAGCGGGAAGACTAACAGCCCTTGTATACTCAAATAATAATGGCGTATTATTATCAGCCGAAAGAAAGTTCGTATATGTATCAAGAAATACAACGCAATCTTCATAAATATAAGTCGGGGTTAAACCAAAAAGTTTAACCGACGTCAACACGCTGTTATCCCTATAATATGCAAAAGAACTATTAAGCAATGGGAAACGGGTTCGAACTACTACACCTATCTTATCAGTCCCCGAAACCTTAATTTGACCGTCTTCAATGCGCGACGCATATACCGTTACATAATAACTATTTTGTTCTGTATGAGACGCGTCAGACCAGCTATTTGGACCGCTTTGATAGGCACCGTGAATAACCATATTAATTTCTTCGACGGCTAAACCGTCGGCAAGACTTTGCATAGGATATGATTGAATAAAACCGTTAACAACTTTAAACGACTCCAAATCAAATGAACCGTCATCTTTAATATAAATGTCTGCGCGGTCCCCGACAAGCGTACCGAAATCGATTGTGCTATTACCTCGATTTTCAACCGCCGACGTTCTCGCGCTCGTAACCTTCGCATATTTGTTTATGTTTTCGCCTATAATTGAGCCGACTACGGTTTCATTTTCTTTTTCGGGTTGCGTTTGATTTTTACCCCAATCAACGGGATTTAAATTGCCCGTAATACCCCAACCGATAAGCCAACCGACTGCGAGTAAAACGACGACAATTAACACGGCGATAAAACCGCGAAAGGCTTTTTTCGTCATTATACTTTACCCCCGTTAAGAACTTTCAACACTACGCCGTTGCCGTCAACGACATAAAGGGGAGTACCGCAATGTTTAAAACCTTTACGGGCGGAATTTTTAACCGAATTTACGCCGTTTTTAAAAGACTGCTCTGTCTTTTTGTCGGGGCATTTTATACGCTTGCCCAATTTTGCAGTTTTGTAAGCTCGCCCCATATGGTACGCCTTACGCTCTTTTGCCGTATACTTTTTCTTTGCCATAACTTAATCACCAACCTTTTTATTTATTTTTTTAACTGTCCGTCTACAAAATTGCGTTATGATTTTTTCGTTATGACTTTTAACGCCCGTGATTTTGTTTAATTCCGTCCGTTTCATTTCTTTCAACACCCTTGCAGGGAGCAACACCCCTTGCAGGGGAATTTTACTTTTAAAGAGAAGTATTATTTATGAGTTTTCCCCGTCCGTTTTTCCACAGACGGGGTTTGCCGTTTTTGATAGTGCACTTTCAAAAATTATGCCGTTTCGGGGAGTTCGATTTGCTCTTCCGTTTCGGTTTGTATTTGTGCGCCGATTAAAGTTATCAACATTGCGAGCATATCTCTGTCGCTCGTACGGGTGGGTTTAATCTCAGACTTCCAAATCTGCCCGTTTTCATCTACGGTGTTGACCGTGTAAACCGTGCGTTTCTGTTTTACGCCGTTGATTTCCTGCGTTACTTCGGTTATAAACAATTCTGCTTTGGAGCTTACGTCGAATACAAGGTCTAAAAGCTCATAGCCGCCCTTGTCTTTCGGGCTAAAATCGACCTTTACAGGGCGATTACGCAATATGCCGTGGAGCAAATAGGCGTAGTATAACCGCCCGTCCTGCGTTTTTAACTGCTTGCCGTTCGCGCCCTTGATAGGCTCGCGGGTAATTATAAAATTACCGTCCGCCGTTGTTTCCGCTACAAAGTTTGCCGTTTTCTGCGCCATTACTTTCTTTTCGTTCTTGTCTGCCATTTTTTAGTTTTTCCTTTACCGCTTGTTGCATACGGCACGCATATTTTTATTTACCCCTTGCAGGGTTGGTCGGGGAGCGGCGGACTTGCACCGCCTTAACAAACTTTTCCGTCTGTTTCGCGCTTGCGTTTCCCGATATAAAGCGGGGGCAGGAGATAACCCCCGCTTGTTTTGTTTTCGCCGTAAAAGGAGCAAACGGCGGGTGTAAGTTTAATAAATATGCCGATAAAAAACACAATAATTTTGCTCAGACATACAAAATTTTACAGCAACAATTATGTTGCCAACATCTTGTAATTTCTTTATTACAATAGGTAATTGTTCTGCGAAACAAAACATATTAAATTCCGCACCTTTAACCATTCTCATATTGAACACCCCCGTTTTATTCGTCAACCGTCATAGGCTCGTTACAATCAAGGCACATTATGTTGACTTGCTTTGTAGCCCTTACGGACTGTTGACAGCACGGACAAACATATTTGCGTGTGCTTGAAGTTTTAACCATTTGACCCGCAAATACGGGGGTACGGTAAATAAGCGTTTCGGGGTTGTCTTTTATAAAGTCCGTTATAAGCGCGTCCGTATCGAGTTTTAACTCCGTATGCGACCAACCTATCGTCGGCATTTTACTTACCGTTAAGCCGTGTTTTTCGGCTATCTGCTTAAACAACTTGTTATGATATGTACCGCTGCGGGAAGTATCTTGCATATTGTTTATTTCAGCGTAGTAGTGGCACATTTCGTGTATCATAGTACTTGCTATTTGCTTAACGGGGCGGTTAAGATATTGCGCCGTAATATTAATCTCGTGTGCTCCGTCGTCCTTGTCGTTTTCTTTCCATACCTTACCGCAAGTAAACCAACCGTACGCCTTATTTTTACCGTCAAGCTGTACTGTAATTACAGGCTTGTCCAACTCGTTATCGAATAACTTTTCATTGCAAAAATCGTAAAGCCTTTCAAGGTATTTAACCGTTTCAATATATTTTTCAGTTCCGTTTTTCATTGATTTAAATTCCTTTGTTTTTATTTGCCCGTCAAGCCGTTAGCACAGCCGTTTTTCATTTAAGCGACCTTTGTTATATAATCTTCACTTGTTTCAAGACAGCCCCAATAAATGAATTGATTTCCGTGTATTGTAGTAAATACTTCATACTTAACCGCGCACTCATTGCCGCCGTTTTTGTATTCGTCAATGTAATCTTCCATTGACCGTAACTCGCCGACAAACAATAACTCTTCGCCGTCAAAAACCGCTCGGAAATTTTCCATTGATTTTGATTTTCTAACTGTATAACCTATTTTTGCTTTAATTGTATTTCTCATAAAACACCGTCCTTTGCGTATCGCCGCCGCCAAATAGAAATAGACTTATCAGCGTAAAGGGGGTAACCTTTAACTGACAAGCCTATTGTACTAAAACAAAAATTTAAAAAAAATTTTAAAAATCTATTGAAATGACGAAAGTACGGTGCTATAATGTAGCCGAGCAGAAAAGCGAAAAAACAAGGGGATATCCCCTTGTGGGTTTACTTCGTAAACCCACAAATAAACTTCCCTGCTTTTAATATACGGGTGGGGGAAAAACTATGACGTTTAACGTCGCTATAGTCGAAGACGACGAGACGATGAAAAGACAGCTTACGGAATATTTCGAAAGGTATACGAAAGAGACTAACGTAAGGTTCAGCATAAGTTGTTTTTCGGACGGGGACGAGATTTGCGAAAATTTCAAGTGCCAGTTCGACGTTATTCTTCTGGATATCGAGATGAAGAGATTGAACGGGCTGGACACCGCCGAGTACGTGCGGCGGTTCGACGAGCGCGTGGAGATTATTTTCGTTACCCAAAGCACGCAATACGCCGTGGGCGGTTACAAAGTGAACGCGCTCAATTATATAGTTAAGCCCGTAACTTACAGGGTGTTCTGCGCGGAAGTCAAGCGGTTTACCGAGCGTGTGGCAAGGAAACACAACGAGTACATTCTTATTTCCTGGCGTAACGAAGCGGTGCGGCTGTCTTTAAGCGATATCGTTTACATCGAAAGTATAAAGCATAAAATTATTTTTCATACCAAAGACGAAGAGTACGAAATTTTCGGGACTATGAAGGATTTCGAATCGCGGCTGGAAAAGTCGGGGTTCTACCGCTGTAACAGCGGGTATCTTGTAAACTTAACGAGAATAATAAACGTAAAGGACGACATGGTTGATTTGGGCGGAACAGTTTTAAAGATAAGCCGCCCGCGCAAAAAGCAGTTTATGGAACGGCTTGCGCGATTTTATTGCGGGGAGTAGTAATTGTACTGCACTTACGGACGTTTATCTTCCTGCGTCTATTAAAATTATTGAACAGTTGACTTTCTATAATTTTAGCGAGCCTACGGAACCTAATCTCACTATCCATTTTGCGGGGACGGAAGAACAGTGGAATAATATCGTTTTGGGAGATAATAATTTGAGTATATCAAGTAACCCCAACTTCAAGATTAATTACAACGCTGAATATTAATTCGTTATAACTTTACCGTAAAAGAAAACTTTCGGGGCAGACCGCTTCACATCATTTAATTCGATAAAAAGGCTCTCGGACAATCGTCCGAGAGCCTTTAAATATTTGTTTAATTCCACGGTTAAGCGGAAATGCGTTCAAAGCTGCCTATTTTATTGGCTTTGAGTGCGTCGTTCCACAGCCCGTCGTTTGCGAATCTCGCACAGTACAGGGGAGTGCCTTGCAACTCTTCCCCGTAAATACGCAGATAAACGTCGTATTTTCCGCTTTCAAGCCCATGCTCCACGTTCAATTCAATCTCGTCCTTTACGGCAATTTCTCCCAGCTCCGCAATAAACGCCGTCGCGCCGGTGCCGTCGGTAAATATCAGCTTTGCCCGCTTTTTTCTGTTCAGATTTCCAAATCCCACGTTTTGCAACGTAAGGCGGACGTTCAGCTTTTCGGACGACGCCGAATAAGTAAATACCGAGTTTTTCAATACAAATCTGTATCCCAAACGGTTCTGTATATAAGTAAAGGCGGTTTTGCCGTAATATTGTCTTTCTAATCCGCAAGCTTGGGTATAAAAGGTGTTTTTCCACTTTTCGATTACTCTGTTATCCCACTCTGCATTCAGATAGCTTAAATGAATTTTATTCATTTCCGGTAGACACGTTTCAATATTGTGAAGCGTACTGTCGGGGACGGTGACTTCGCCGCCGAACGGTAAATGAGCGTTTTGGACGCTTAAAAAATTTATATCGCGCTCTCTGTTGCTATACGTACCCAAATCGCTTTCGGAGCCCAGATATCCATCGTTATACAAGCCTAATCTGTAAGCCTTTTCGTCGGGCGATATGGAAATTTCTTCAATCCCGTCGTCGGATACGTTAATATAATCGTATATCATCTGAGACTTCCGCACCAACACGGGTATTTCAGGCGCGCCCGTTAAAAAGGCGTCTATAAGCGGCGTTATATGTGCCTTATTTGCCGCCGCGCTCGTATGCATTTCGCCCCAAGGACCGATAAGTCCCGTTTCAATAGCGGTGACCGTATTCACGTAACGGTTCAGTACGGAACAGATACTCCCGACGTGTTCCAGCATTACGTCGAGAGCCGGCTCCTTATTTTTACTCCCGTTATAGCCCGGGTCGTAAGCAAATCTCACAATCGCATTTTTGTCGTTTTCTTTAAGATAAAAAAGCAACGCGTCCAGCCCTTCCAGAGCCTCATCGGTGAACGGCTTGTCCGCCGCGTTATTTACCGCCGCCGAAAACGCGCTTATATCGCAACGCAAATGATACAGCTGTGTTTGTGAATTTATTACGCCCTTATCGTACGCCGCTCCGTGTTCGTTGATTTTGACGTATAAAGGACGGTAAAATCCCTGGTCGGGATTAGATATTTTCTCCGTGCTTTCTTCGTAATTCAAATCCTGAACGTGCTTATCGCCTACGTCCGTTTTACCGCATCCGGCAAAGCCCGCGGCAATGAAGAAAACAGATAAAATTAACGCCGTTATTCTTACTTTCATTTATGCAATCCCTAAGTTTTTTTACGAACGAAAGTAATTGTAACACATCGTCAATAAAAAAACAAGCGGTTGACTAAAGCGCAATTCCCATAGGGATTAAAAAACAAAAATTTTATAAGAGTTGCACTTTCAAGCGATGAAAAAGAACAGGATTTCAAATCGAAGTCCTGTTTCTTTTTACATATTTATTGCAA
>CAJTLF010000025.1 GCA_910577555.1 uncultured Christensenella sp.
GCTATACTGCTGAACAAAAACGCTCCTATAATATAATTAAATTTAATTTAAAAGGAGTGACTATGTATTACGGTTACATAAGAGTAAGCAGCGACAAACAAACAGTAGAAAATCAGAGATTTGAAATTAACAATTTTTGCGAAAAGCAAGGATTGACAATTGACGGTTGGATTGAAGAAACTATAAGTGGGACAAAAAATTACAATAAACGAGCACTTGGCAAATTACTGAAAAAGGTAACTAAGGATGATGTAATTATCTGTTCTGAGCTCTCGCGACTGGGGCGTAACTTATTTATGATAATGGAAATCCTTAATATCTGTATGAACAGAGAATGCCGCGTGTGGACAATTAAGGATAATTATCGGCTTGGCGAAGATATACAAAGCAAAGTTTTAGCATTTGCCTTTGGCTTATCGGCGGAAATAGAAAGAAACCTTATTAGTCAACGCACCAAAGAAGCGTTGGCGCGCAAACGTGCTGAAGGTGTTGTTTTGGGAAGACCTATCGGTCGGAAATCGAGCCATGTTAAACTTACTGGCAAAGACGAAACAATAAAGGTTTTACGTGCGCAAGGCGTTTCAATAGTAAAAATAGCTAAAATTTTTAAAGTTGATAGGATGACTGTCGCTAAATATATTAAAGATAACAGTTTAATTTAGTGATAGAACATTTTAAAAATATATGGGTAAAATTACAATGATTAAAACGTCAATCAGATTTTTTGAAGATATTCCTGTGAGAGCTGTTTGGGATGATGTAAGTTCCAAATGGTGGTATTGCGCTATGGATATTGGCGAGGCGTTGACGAAAAGCATTAATCCTCGTGTTTATTGGGCAACTATGAAACGCCGAAATAATCAGTTGATTGCAATTTGCAAACAACTGAAATTAAAGGCAAACGACGGGAAATCTTATCTTACCGACGTCGTGGACGAAAAGGGCGTTACTTTGATTACCGCGCTTATTCCCGCAAAGAGTAAAGAGAACTTTTCTCGCTGGGTAAAAGGAATCGGAAGCACGTTAGACGAAAAGAGTAAACAGAAGGCATACGAACTGTTTGAAAGCGGTTTAATTGACGAAATCGAAGTCGGGACAACCAAAGGCTTACAACAAATTCACGGATATATCTTCGGGAGTTTGTACGATTTTGCAGGACAAATCAGAGGCTGTAATATCGCCAAAGGCGGGTTTGCGTTTGCTCCGTCAATGTATCTTAAAGAAAACCTTGCGCTCATCGATAAGATGCCTGAAGATACGATTGAGAACATTGTAAAGAAGTATGTAGAAATGAATGTCGCTCATCCGTTTATGGAAGGTAACGGTAGGAGTACGAGAATATGGCTTGACCTGATTTTGAAAAGCAATTTGCGTAAATGCGTAGATTGGAGCAAGATAGACAAGCGGGCATATCTTTCCGCAATGCAGAAAAGTCCCGCTGAATCAAGCGAAATTTTTGCACTCATAAGTGGTGCATTGACAGACGATATAAATGACCGTGAGTTGTTTATGAAGGGGATTGATTATTCTTACTATTACGAAACGGAAGATTGAACATAATAGTTTTTTAAAAACCGCTGACGGAACTGCGTCGGCGGTTTTACAGTATAGTGGGATTGTCAAATAAATCATTAAATAGACAAAATAAGTCAAAAAAATATAGCGAACAAATGTTTATTAACTCTTGACAATGAAAAAATTTATGATATAATAAGGGTGTACGATATGTTCGTATTGTACCCTTGAATGGGTAATGCTCATAAAGCGCAGAAAGTTTTTTGAACGGAAAAAGTCCGTTCCAGCCTTAGCTTGTGGTTTTAACGCGAGGTGTTTTTAGCGTACACGAAAATTGCAAGCCGTGATAGGCTTTTGTTGTCATACAATTTTTATGATGACAAAATAATGTGCAGCCGGAGTTATCCGAGATCTCTTTGAGAGTGTGAAAGTTGGGTAATGTTGAGGGTTAATTTTGTTGTACAAAAAATTTCATAGAATGGTTAACCACCATAGAGCAAACATGAATTGCTAAATACGGTTTAAGTCGGTGATTGCGTTAAATGTATCAGCGGCTTTTTTGTATTCTTTTTAAAGGAGGTGGTGCGTATGCGCAAACAAAAAGACTTGTAAGCGGTCTTAAAATGCTTGCGACAAATAAAACTAAATGGAGGAACAATGGAACAAAAACAATTAAAGCAATTTACTTTCTACGATTTGTACACCGAACTAATGGACGTTCTAAACGATGAAGAACGCGGTAAGTTACTTCGCCGTATGTGCGAGTATATGTTTGTAAGTGGAGAGCAAAACGAACTTACGGACAAGAAATTAATCTATCTTTGGGGCAATATCGTGGATTATCTGGACGCAGACAAGAAAGCACAAATAAACGGTAAATCGGTACGAGTAAGCAGGCAGATGAAACACTTTACGTTTTATCGTAACTTCTACGAAGCGGTGGAACTAATGGAAGATAAGCAAGTGGGGCAGTACATAAAAGCGATATATAACTATGACCCACCTTCGCGCGGCGTTCGCCGCAAAAGAAATTCGACCACAGGAGGAACAAAATATAGGGACACAACCGGTAATATTCGATATTGCTTATACACCGTATCGGTTAAAGAAAAATGCAACAGAAAAGGAAATAGCCGACCATAAGAAACAACGTTCTTTCTATGAGATGTCGGGCGCGGACAATATTTACAAGTACATAACAACGGAAGGCAAGATATACGGCGAGGAAGCAAAGAAATTCACAATGCTCGAATATCTGCAAAAGAGTACGGGCGTATTCAATCAAGACGGTATGTTGAGTAAGGAGCAAGTAAAGGAAATGCGTAAAAGAGCGCAGACGGGAGAAAAATTTGTGGCACGGGTTTATCTCGTTCAATAAAGATAACTCCGAACAAATAGACGATCCCGAAAAGTGTATCGCACTCTTAAGGCAAACCTTCGGGCAGTTTTTCAAAGACGCAGGATTCAATCCCGATAATATGGACTTGATGTGCGCCTTGCATTTAGACCGCCCCGAACACTTGCATATTCATTACGTCTTTTGGGAGAAAGAGCCAAAGGTAAAGAACAAACGCGCGGCGGGATACAAGTATCGAGCGAAAGGCAAAATACCGCTTGACGTAATCGACAAAATGACCGAGCGGCTGAACGCTTATACCATTGACGACGACCTTGCAAGGAAGCGAAAAAAGGTAATGGAAGAACTTACCCGAACAAGCAACGAATATGATGTCGCGCATCTCAACGATATTTTGCGCCGTTGGCTCAAAGAGCTTGCGGACGAATTGCCAAAGGACAAGCCACTATGGTATGGGAGTAAAGAGGTCGCCGAACATCGCCCGAAGATAGATTTGGTTGCGGAATGGCTCATTGATTTGGACGATAAAACAAGCGAAGCCGACCACGCTTTTAGAGCGGAACTTTGGGATAAGGAACAGAAACTCAAAGGCATAATGGGAAACTACTACCAAAAGCGTTTGGAAATAGAAAAGCGGCAAATGGAAGCCGTGCCGAACTTCGTTGACCATCAGGGCTTGCGAACTGTTCATACCATCAAACAGTTGGAATGGGACTATCATAGGAGATTGGGCAATATTGTTCTCAAAAAGGTGCGCGAGATACAGAGAGAAACGTATAAACGAAATCCTCGCAGGAAGTATAAGACGAACGATAAAAACCTAAAACGGCAGCTTGCAATCTCATCACGGAAAGTGCGCGGCATTATGGACGGGCTGTTCGGCTCGGTAGCAGAATTATTTTCGCCCGAAACGACAACTTACCATAATCGCCTACGAGAGATTGAACAAGAAATGCAGGAGGAATATGAAAAGGAAAATCGTCTACAGGAGATGACAAAACCCGAAAACTCCAAGTGGACGTGGGGAAAATAATATGTAGAAGGAAAAATAGTAGAAATCGTATTAATATTTGTTAAAACTCTTGACTTTTTCGCTGGAATGAGTATAATCGTATTAATATTTAATATCGGAGGTGTTGGTATGATGACGGATAGGCAGCTGTTGGCGAAGGTGGAAGCAAATGAAGGATTGACCGTGGACGAAATTAAGCGGTATCAAAAACTTGTAAAACCGCAGAAGCACGTTTACGGGAAGTGGGGAACGCTCAAACGCAAGTATCTCGAAGATAAGGGAATAGATTGGACGATTGAAAATCTCCCCGAATACTTGCACGGCGTGGATAGGCAGGCGGAGGATATGTACAATATTCTCCAAGCAAAGCTCTTGCAAAATCCGTTGTACAAACGGACTGGCGAGTTTATGGAAGATTACCGCAGGCTTACCGCTTTACAACACGCCATCGAAGAAGAAATTTTAAACGAATTAATTTACACAGGAGAAACCTTATGAAGCAACCGAAAGCCGAAATCGACAAGAGATACGAGAACAAGCACAAAGAGGAACGCAAGGCGGCACATGCCGTTTGGGGAACCTCTATGAACCGTGAAGACTTTGAGGAACTGAACAAGTTTCTCAAAGTCAATCACATAAAAAAAGTACAACTCATCTATGCGGGATGGGAAGCACTCAAAGAGCAATATAATAAGGGTGATACAAAATGACGATTGAACAGCTTACAAAAATCATAAAAGAAATCGAGATTAAAGCGATTGAATCGAGATTAAAAGAGCTTGGGTACGTTGATTGTACGCACGATAAAAAGTATAAGCATATCAGTCTTGTTACACTCTATAACGGCGACACGCAGGAAACGGAAGATATCCTTTACGACAACGATACGAAAGCACTCAACGGTGCGATACTAACCAACGTGCAAGGATACGAACGGGTTGAGTTTATCGAGGTTTCGTTTATGCGTATTATGCCAACCGTATTTCCCGAAGAAGAAAAAACGGCGATTGAAGAAAAATCAATCGTTTACGCAAAGGAGAACGAACAGATATGATTGTACAGTATGAATGTATCGATTGCCCTTATTGCAGCCGTACGGACAATGCCTTCGTTTGTTGTTGTACGTATTGGCAAAAGGTCGTGCGTATCGGCGAAGGCTGTACGCATGAAGAATAGTGCGGTTAAGTTAATATGAAATATTTGGATTTGGTAGAACTTATAAAAGACAAGCCTGAATACGAAAAAGCGGGTGTAAAGAAAGGCATGTTCGGTGCTGTTATGTCAGAAGAAAGTATTAACGGTAAATGGCAAGTTGTTTTTTCTGAATTTTATACAGGGATAGATATAGCGGATATCCCGGTGCGGGAAGAGGACTTGCAAATTCATGAATTCGTACCGACGGATAAATATCCGCCGAAAAATTAAATAATATTATACTTATTTTTCATACAAGGAGAAAAAAACAGTTTTGAAAAGTGGTTGTACCCCAACTACCAGAGCAAGAGCGGCATAGCGTTCACGTATGAAGAGGAAAAAAAGCTTGTCAATCATTGTATTGCGCATCTTAATAGGGACACTTCTCACGCTTTTCTCGTATTGTTGTACGCAGGACTTAGGCGAAGCGAACTTGTAAGCTTGAACGTAATTGACGGCATTTGGCTCGAATGCGAAACAAGCAAAGAGCGTATGGGTAAAAACGTTGTAAAACGCAAAATACCTATTACGCCGATGATGAGACAAGTATTGCCGTATATCGATTTTAAAAAGGCAAAGAACGTAAATCTGAACACTTTGCAAACAACTATGATGCGTTTGTTCCCTAATCATCATTCGCACGAGCTGCGCCATACTTTTATAACGCGCTGCCAAGAATGCGGCGTTGCGCGCGAAGTGGTGAGCGTGTGGGCGGGGCACGCCGCCGACGGAACGCAGACGAGTAACGTTTATACTCATTTTTCGCGGGAGTTTATGAAAGAGCAGGCGCAAAAGGTTGACTATAATATATAATCAAAGCCATTTACACGCAAGTTACACGCAATTTTTGCCTGTCAGAGTATAAAAAAAGCGCGGTTAATCGTTCAAAAATCGCTTAAAATGAACGAAAAACCGCGTTTGTGGCTGGGGCGAAGTGATTCGTAAGGAGAGCGAAGCGCGACGGAATAGCGTATCGTTACTTTTGCTGTGCAAAAGTCAATCGTGTCGCTCCCGAAAGGGTGGAGAATATTGACAACAAAAAAGACAAGCAACAGCTTGTCTTGTGGCTGGGGCGAAGTGATTCGAACACCCGAATGACGGAGTCAGAGTCCGTTGCCTTACCGCTTGGCGACGCCCCAAAGTATTGTTATCGGCTGGAACGAAACCGTTCGCGACCGATATTACCCAACTATTATATAATCAAAAACCGAAAAATTCAAGCGTTTTTAACTGGTTTTTAAAATTTTTTGTCGTTCGTGAAGTATTATACTCGTTGCAAATCCTTAATATCGGGGTTTGCAATATTTTTTATAAAACCGCGGCTGTAACTTGGAGAATGAATTATGCGGTTATTCTCTGTTTTTGCGGCGTTTTTGGCTGCTTTTTATATCGGACGCGTTCTGCTCTTTAAAGATTTTATTCTCTACGCAGGTTACGGTTGCGAGATAAACCGATTTAGCTCCCGCGTTTAAGAGCAACGAGCAGAGTGTTTCGGCGGTTGCGCCCGTCGTGAGAACGTCGTCTACGAGAAGCAGGGTTTTATCCTTTACGGCGTCTTTGTTTTTTATTTTGAAACAGCTTGCAAGATTGCTTTGCCGTTCGGCTCTCGTCAGATTTTTCTGTTCCCTGGTTTCGGCGACTTTTTCAATCGCGTCCTTAATGACTTCGACGCCAAGCCGTTCGCCCACGCTTTCGGCAAGCAGGAGCGACTGATTATAGCCCCGTTTTCTTACCGATTTTTTGGTTGCGGGTACGAAAACTATTCCGTCAAATTTCGGAAAATTTTCGAGCTTTCTGACTAAAAGGTCGGCGAAAAACTCTTTTAAATACGCGCCGCCGTCCTTGAATTTTTTGACGAGAAACACTCCGCCGTCCTGATGAACGATAGCCGAAACCGCCCGTTTGAACGCGGGCGGTTTTTCTTTACATTCAAGGCACAGCTCGGGCCGGACGGTGCGTCTGCCGCACAGCGGGCAGGTCGTGCCGAAATTGAACGCGACGGTCTTTTTACAGTCTGGGCAAAGGTTGTCGCCGAACGTTTCCACGCCGCATATATCGCAGGTAAAGTCTTTTGGGAACAGTATTTCCGCAAGGCGTTTTCTGAGCTGTTTAATATCCACGGGAGTAATTTTTATTACTTTTTGAGATTGGTAAAAGCGATAATCTTTTCGGTAATGCCGAACACGACCATTTTGTCGCCGTTTTCGAATACGGTGGACGCGGTGGGGGCGGGCATTATTTTGTTACCCTTTTTAATGGTTAAAATATTCAGGTCGAACTTGCCGCGGGGGTTTACGTCCATTATCGTTTTGCCGACCCACTTATTGGGTACGGCGATTTCGAATATGGAAAACTCGTTGTCAAGCTCGATATAATCGTAAACCTTTTGCGAATTGAGCTTTACCGCTAATTTTTCCGCAATGTCGCGGTTGGGGTAAATTACTTCGTCCGCGCCCACGTGGAAAAGGAATTTGCGTTGGATATCCGTATTCGCCTTGGAAACGACGTATTTCGCGCCCAAATCCTTTAAAAGCGAAGTGATTTCAAGTGAGCTTTGGAAGTCGTCCGCTATGGTTACCACGCACACGTCGTAAGAAGGTACGTCGAGCGTTTTTAAATTATCGGCGTTCATGCAGTTGGCGATTACCGCGCCCGTATATTTGGGGGCGAGAAGATTGATAACGTCTTCATCTTTATCGACAATCATAACTTCGTCGCCCATATTTATAAGCTTTTCGCCTAAAATCTGACCGAACTGACCCATTCCTATAAGTAATATGGATTTCATAATTATTTCCTTTTTTAACCGTTTGGTTACCCTATCATCATCGTGTCTACGGGCTTGCGCACTTCGGATGCGGTGCGCTTTTCGCCGAGAGCGAGTGCGAGCGTGAGTATGCCCACCCTGCCCGCGTACATAAGCAGCATAAGTATTATTTTAGACCACGCGCTCAAATCGCCCGTAAGGTCTACGCTCAGTCCCGTGGTGCTTAATGCCGAAACGCATTCGAATATGGCGTCTTTTGCCGGAAGATCGGGTTCTATGGCGCACATCGTGAGCGCGGCGACCATTACTATCATGAGACAAGCCGCGAAAATTGCGAGAGCCTGTGAAAGCAGGGTATGCTCGATGCGCTTTTTACCTATGTTTATATCCCTTCTGCCGCGGAATACGGCGAGCATTCCCATCAATATTACCGCGAGCGTTCCCACTTTTATGCCGCCCGCCGTAGAACCCGAGCTGCCGCCGACGAACATTAACATTATGGTTAAAACGTGACCGCTTTCCGAGAGCGTGTCGGGGGGAGTGGTGAAAAATCCCGCCGTTCGGGGAGCCACCGAGTTGAAGAAGCTTGCAAGAAGCTTTTCGCCGAAATTGAACCCCGAATAAAACCGGTTGTTCCACTCGAAAACCATATACAGCGCGGTTGAAATTGCTATCAGTACCGAGCTGACGAGCAAAACTATTTTAGTGTTGAGCTGAAATTTTTTGGGGTTGCATTTGCAGTCGGCAATGTCTCCCCAGACGCAGAAGCCCAGACCGCCGACGATTATGAGAGCGGAGAGCGGGAGCACGACGAGCGGGTCGCATACGTAACCGGACAGCGATTGTCCGCCGTATTTGCCCATAAGGTCGAAGCCTGCGTTACAGAACGCCGAAACGGAGTGGAATACCGAAAAATAAATTCCGTCCGCCCAGCCGTAATCGCCCACGAAACGGATTGCCAGCAAAATTGCGCCCGCAAGCTCGAAGATGAGAGTGCCTAAAAATATTCGTTTTATGAGTTTGCCGAGACCGGAATACTGACCGCTCCCTGCCGACGCCATAAAGGCTTTTCTTTCGTACATTCCCACGCGCCCGCGCAGCAGCATAAATACCGTTGAAACGAACGTCATAAATCCCAACCCGCCCAACTGAATGAGAAGGAGAATGGTTATCTGACCGAACAGCGACCAGTGCGCGCCGACGTTATACGGTGAAAGACCCGTTACGCACGTTGCGGAAATTGCCGTGAACAGCGCGTCGAGATAGGACGTGGATTCACCCTGCACGGTTGCGAATGGGAGTATCAGCAGTACGCTGCCCGCGATTATTACTGCGACGTATCCTAACGCAAGGTATTGCCACACCGAAATTTTGAATTTGCTTTTTTTCTTCATTTTAATCCGCGAACGGAATTGCCGTTCCCCGTTGCATTTGCAACGCACTAATTTTAGCATATGCAATTTTGCTTGTCAATAAATTCTTCGCCAAAGCATTTTTGTCCGTTTTTTTGAAAAATTTCCTTATATGCTCCGTAACACATTTTTTTTACGGGGCATATGCTTTATTACGGCTTTTCAGGCGGGAACGGAAGCCGTTTGCGCGCAAGTGATTTCAGTCACATATCAGTCCCGAAATTTGTGAGTTTGCAGTCATATGAGTGGCGGTTGCATTGTGCCGCCGTTGAAAAAGGGCGTTACGAATGGGCGGCGGAGCATAGGCGTTGAAACGCATGCGGGGCATATGCCCGCTCTTTCATTTGCGCCGAAAAACGAGTGCGCCGTGACGGCGGCGACGCGGATTGCGTCGGAAAAGGGTGAATTATGTCGAAAAAATATTTCGGAACGGACGGGTTCAGGGGCGAAGCGGGCGTTACTATTACAGCCGAACACGCTTACAAGGTCGGCAGGGTGCTTGGCTGGTACTATTCTTCGACGAAAAACGGCAAGAGCCGCGCCGTTATAGGCAAGGATACGCGGCTTTCGTCTTATATGCTGGAATACGCACTTGCGGTGGGGCTCACTTCTTCGGGGTGCGACGCTTACATACTGCACGTGACGACTACCCCTTCCGTTTCGTATATAACCCGTTGCGACGGGTTCGATTGCGGGGTTATGGTTTCGGCGAGCCACAACCCCTATTACGACAACGGAATAAAGCTTTTGAACGACCGCGGCGAAAAGATGGACGACGAAGTTATAGAGCTTGTCGAGCGATATCTTGACGGCGATTTTACCCCTTTCGGCGGGAAGGACATTCCTTATGCGCGGGGCGGGGATATCGGGCGGACGGTGGACTATATATCGGGGCGAAACCGCTATATAGGGCATCTTATTTCTCTTTCCACCTGCTCGTACAAGGGGTTACGCGTGGGGCTGGACGCCGCTAACGGCAGTGCCTGGCAGATTGCAAGGAGCGTTTTCGACACGCTCGGCGCAAAGACTTACGTTATAGGCGAAGCTCCAGACGGCACTAACGTGAACGACGGCGTGGGTTCGACAAAAATCGACGCGCTTCGACGGCTGGTGACCGAAAATTCGCTCGACATAGGCTTCGCTTTCGACGGCGACGCGGACAGATGTATTGCCGTGGACGAGAACGGGGGCGTGGTGACGGGCGACGAGATACTCTACCTTTCCGCCGATTATCTCAAGAACCGCGGGGAGCTTGCGGGCAATAAAGTGGTATGCACCGCGATGAGCAACGGCGGGCTTAAAAACAGCCTTGCAAAGCTGGGCGTGGACTGCGTGGTCTGCGGCGTGGGCGACAAAGCCGTTTGCGACGCCATGACGGCTTCGGGCGCGGCACTCGGCGGGGAACGCAGCGGGCACGTGGTGTTTTCCAAATACGAGACGACGGGCGACGGGCTGGTTACCGCGATTATGGTTATGGAGAGCGTCGTGGAGAGAAAGACCACCCTTTCAAAGCTGTTGCGCGGTTACAAGGCGTTGCCGCAGGTTGCGTGCGACGTACCCGTTACCGATAAACGCGCCGCTATGGTTGGCGTGAACGAGCTGGCGGTTAAGCTCGAAGGCAAGCTGAAGCTCCGTATTATCGCAAGGGCGTCGGGTACGGAGAGCCTTATACGGCTTATGGCGGAAGGCGAAAGCGAAGAAAATTGCGCTTTGGCGTGTAAAATTCTTGCGGGGAAAATTATCGAAAATTGCGATTGACCCCCTAATATATCGCGGTTAAGCGTATTAATTTTAAAAAATTGCTTGTTTGGGGGTTGGGTTTACAGTATATGTGCGGAATAATCGGGTATATTGGCGGCGGAAACGCGGCGCGGGAAGTTTATCAGGGGTTGAAGCGGCTGGAATACCGCGGGTATGATTCGGCGGGCGGCGCATTTCTGAACGGCGACGAGCTGGTCGTGGTAAAAAAACAGGGCAGGGTGGAAAAGCTTTTGCCCTTTATCGACGGGTTGCGGGCGACTGCGGGTATAGGGCATACGCGCTGGGCGACGCACGGCGCACCGTCGGACGGGAATGCGCATCCCCATACCGTAGGGGATATTTCCGTGGTACATAACGGCATAATAGAAAATTACGCCGAGCTGAAAAGTGAACTCGTAGCGGACGGCGCGGTGTTCGTTTCGGATACCGACAGCGAAGTTATCGCCCATCTTCTCAATAAATTTTACGACGGCGACCTTGCTTACGCGATGAAAAAAACGGTCGATATGCTCGAAGGCTCGTACGCTATTCTCGCCGTGCGGCGGGGAGTACAACGCATATACGCGGCGTGCAATAAAAGTCCGCTGATTATAGGCTACGGCGACGGTGAGAATTTTTGCGCGAGCGACGAGCCTGCACTTGCGGGCAAATGCGACGGGATATCGGTGTTGGACGACGGGGATTTTGCGGAGATTTCCGCGGAAGGCGTGATAATTTACGACGGGGATATGCAAGCCGTAATACGCGAAATTTCGCCAAATCTCGCCGTTTGCGAAAACCTTGGCTTGGGGGATTGCCCCCACTATATGCTGAAAGAAATACGAGAAGTGCCGCTTTCGGTTACACAGACCGTAAAGGCGTTTGCGGGGGCGGAGCAAAAGCTTAAAGCCGCGTTTGCGGGCGTAGACAGAATTATTCTGACGGGGTGCGGCACGGCTTACCACGCGGCGTTGCTTGGCAAAAGATATTTCGAGATATTCGCAAAAATTCCCGCAGAAACGGAAATTGCGAGCGAGTTCAGATATAAAAATCCCGTAATAGGGAAAAATACCGCCGTGATTGCCGTGAGCCAGAGCGGCGAAACTGCGGATACCGTGGAAGCGGCTCGGCTTGCGCGCGGGCTGGGTGCGAGAGTTATCGCGGTTACCAACTCCCGCCGTTCGCAATTAAACAGGGTTGCGGACGCCGTCGTGCCCGTTGCCGCGGGTGTGGAAATATGCGTTGCCGCGACCAAAAGTTATACGGGGCAGGTTGCCGCTCTTCTTGCCTGCGCCTTTGCCGTGGCGGGTTACTCTTATGCGGAAAAAGCAGGCGTATTCGGGAATATAGCCGAGCTTTGCGGGAAAGTTATCGAAAATATCGACGCATCGTCACTTGCGCACTTATGCTCGCGTTCGCGCGGAGTGTATTTTCTGGGCAGGGATTTGGATTATGCCGTTGCGCTGGAAGGCAGTCTGAAATTAAAGGAAATATCTTACGTGCCGGGGGAAGGCTATCCCGCCGGGGAATTGAAGCACGGTACTCTTGCGCTGATAGACGAAAATACCGTTTCGGTATTCCTTATTACCGACGAAAGGCTTGCGGGGAAGTGCGCCAACGCCGTGGAGCAGGTGGTTTCGCGCGGTGGCAGAGCGGCGGTTATAACCAACGTGAACGGCGTTCCGGAAAAGTTGCCCGAATGCGTGGAGCATATTATACTACTGCCCGAATGCGAGCCGTATCTCGCACCGTTTTTAACTGCCGTTGCCGTTCAGACGCTTGCTTACCGTACTGCCGTTATTCTCAACCGCGACCCCGATAAGCCGAGAAATCTCGCAAAGAGCGTTACCGTTGAGTAATTGCGGCGGGGTTTTGGGCTTTATACGAAAAAAATAACCCGACTTTTAAAGTCGGGTTATTCCGTATATTTGGATTTCAGTAATTCTATCTGTTCGTCGGTTAAGCCGAGAGACTGTTTGCAGTATTCCGTGACGCTGCCGTAAAGCTCCTTTATTTTGTCGATTGCGCCTATGATATATTGCGGTTTCGCTTCCATAAGCGCGATTAAAATGTGCTTGAATCGGCGCGGCATGGGGGCTATTACGAGAGCCGCTTTCTGCCAGAACCTGCGGGTATGCTGGAATTTTTTGCTCGCGCAATAGTCTGCTATAATTAGTTTTTCGTTTACGCCCAATACGAATTCGAGCAGCATCGCGCAAAGACCCGTTCTGTCTTTACCCGCGTTGCAGTGCCATATTACGCAGCCTTCGGCTTCAAGCAGTATTTTAAAAAACTCTTTCAAGGAACGGCGGCCGTCGTCGCCGAAAAGCACGGTTTCGTACATACTCGACATATAGTTGTCCGCCGTGCCGAACTCGGTTTTTATGCGCTTGCTTTCGTCGAGCATGGTGCGCGCCATGGATTTGGTGTACGTTATGCCGACGGTGGCGGTGCATACGAGTGGGAGATTTACCGTTTTTACGCCGTTTATTTTCGTGTCCGGATATTCGTGCTGTTCGCGTTCCGTGCGCAAATCGATTATCGTGGTCAAGCCCTTTTTAAGGAGTGCGGAGACCGTTTGCGGCGGGAGCTTGTGCATTCTGCCGCTGCGGATAAGTTTGTCGCGCTTTATTTTTTTGCCGTCTGCTACGGGGAATCCGCCCAAGTCGCGAGTATTATTAAGTTTTTTTAATCTCATTCGTTGAACGTTCATAGCACGAATATTATATCTCACGATTTAATTCAAGTCAATCGTTATTGACAAATTGTGAGCCGAAGTATATAATCTTAATAGATTTAAAGGGAGTTTACGGTATGCACGAAGGACACAGGCAGAGAATGTACGATAAGCTGAAAAACGACGATGGCTTGCACGACCACGAACTTTTGGAAATTTTACTATACAACGGGTTGCCCAGAATCAATACCAATCTTATAGCGCACGAGCTTTTGAATACTTTCGGCTCGATTTCGGGAGTTTTAGACGCGGACGTGGATAAGCTGACGGCAGTGAAGGGGGTTGGCGAGAGCACCGCTTTATACCTTAAATGTATAGGCGAGTTTATGAAACGCGTGAATTTGAGTGCGGCAAATATTGCCGTGCTTCGCAATCACGGGGAAATAAAAAATTTCGTGGCGATGCGGTTGCGCGGGAAGCTGTCGGAAACGATTGAGATTTACTGTATGCACAAGAACGGCAGGGTGAAGCGCGTTACCGCTTTTACCGACGACGAGTTGCACGACGTGAAGGTGCGTGCGGATAAAATAGTGGAAGTGTTGCTCGTGGAAAAGCCGTTTGCGATTATCGTGGCGCACAATCATCTGAGCGGAGACTGCGCTCCGTCGGATAACGACAGGCTTTTTACTGCCGAATTGCAGATGCTTTGCAGTATTAATAACGTGAAATTGCTTGACCATCTTATTTATGCGGGCGACAAGAAGATTTACAGTTACTTTTTGTCGGGCGAGCTGGAAGAGATTACGAGAGATTTTTCTTTTAAGAATGTTGTCAGCGATAAAATTACGAAAATTTTCAAAAATAATAAAGAGAATTAATCGGTACGCAGAAGATATTTAATTGACACGCCGCCCGCCGTTTGGTAAAATTAAAAGGCTTTTAAAGTTTTATGAGTTTATGGCGGGCTTTGATTGAACGGGTTATTGCGGTTTTTTAATTGCTGAGAAATTTGTTTAAAGCTGAGTTTGCGGATAAAATTTGTTTTTTAGCGTGGAGAGACGGCAGAGCGGCAAGTACTGCGTACTTCGGTACGACGAATGCCCGCATTCGCCCGCTCTTTAGAAAAAGTTAATATACGGAGAGATGGCAGAGCGGCAAGTACTGCGTACTTCGGTACGACGAATGCCCGCATTCGCCCGCTCTTTAGAAAAAGTTAATATACGGAGAGATGGCAGA
>CAJTLF010000026.1 GCA_910577555.1 uncultured Christensenella sp.
AATAGGTCGAGGGCTTGATCTCAAGAAATTGAGAATAAAGAACAGATAAATTTACGAATTCAAAACAGATTAGCTACATTTTTAACGAGCAACTCTATCCTTTGAATTACCTTTGTTTTGCTTACTTAAATCTTTTCTTAGATTTCCTTTTCTATGTAGTTGTCAACCTTCATTAAATGTATATTATCGGCTTTAGCCGTTATATAACCATTCCGGTGACGATAGCAACGAGGACCCACCTGTTCCCATACCGAACACAGCAGTTAAGCTCGTTTACGCCAGAAGTACTTGGGTTTTAACCCCGGGAGATAAGGTAGTTGCCGGATTTCATTTTAAAAAGAGTAACCACTAAGGTTACTCTTTTTTTCTTTAAATACTTGCTCAAAATTTATTATAGTGTTATAATTACGGTATGTTGCTTGACGAAGAGTGTAAGGGCTGTCTGTATAATAGTCAGCTTAAAAAAGTCGCAAAAGAGCAGGGCGAAGACGAAAAATTCGAAAAGTTCAAGCTCGGTGTAAAAGCTCTCTGCAATAACCCGCCCGCAACCTATTGCGCGCCGCTGTTAATGCGCGATATCGATAGATTTCACCGCAAAATCTACGGTCACAGCATAGATTATTCCCGCGAAAAACGCCTTTTCAACGGTAAACTTCTTGAAATGGAGCATACGCTTTTTGCGGAAATAACGTCGTCGCCAAACCCCGTTCTTGCGGCTATGCAGTACGCAATGGCGGCAAATTATATAGACTTCGCCCGCATTTCCGACCTTGACGAAAGCGCGATAACCGTCGTAATGCGGGCGGCGTTACGCGCAAACCCGTCTGAAAGGGCAATGCTGTCGCTTATCGGCGACCTTAAAGCGGCAAAAACTCTGTGCTATCTGCACGATAATTGCGGGGAAATAGTACTCGATAAATTACTTATCCGCACGATAAAACGGCTTTATCCGCAGATAAAAGTAACTTCCGTTGTTCGCGGCAGTCCGATTATCAACGACGTAACCGTAACCGACGCGGCGGAAGTCGGTCTTTACGACTACGCCGAAGTAATCGATAACGGCGCGGATATCCCCGGAACTTACCTTAAAGAAATCAATCCGCAAACGAAAACGCATCTGGAAAGCGACGATATAGTAATCGCCAAGGGTCTCGGAAATCTCGAAACTCTGTACGGCGAAGGCTATTCCGTTTACTATTCGTTCTGTTGCAAATGTAACCATATAGCCGAGCGTTTCGGCGCGGAATACGGGTCGGCGGTACTCGTAAAGGAAAACTGAAATGAAAGCATCGAGTTGGGATTTAATGAAACTTGCACAGGCGTTCGACGGAGAGTTCTGCCTTTCCGACTTCTCGCCCGAAGAAATAGACGAGCTGTTGGGCTTAATCGACGACGAAATGACGCCCGAGCAAATCCGCGAAAGATACTTCGAGTATTACGACGACGTAAAAGACAGGGTACTCGAAAAACATAAATGGAGTGACTGACGGCGAAAAATAACGCCCGTTCAGCAACCGTTCACGCATAAAAAAGGAAAAAATACAATGGATAAAGCACAAATTTTTCAATTTATATCCGAGCAAAAAACGGCATTTATCGGTTCAATCAACGAGCAAGGTTATCCCGTAATAAGGGCAATGCTCGCGCCGCGCAAAATTGTCGGAAATGAAATTTATTTCTCCACGAACACTTCATCGAATAAAATAAAACAGTATTTGGCGAACGATAAGGCTTGCGTCTATTTTTATAAGCGTGGCAGGTTCAAGTATAAGGGCGTTTCTATTATCGGCGAAATGAAGGTTTGCACCGACCGGGCGACGAAAGACGAAATCTGGCGTTTTGGGGATAAACTTTTCTATAAACAGGGCGTAACCGACCCCGATTATTGCGTATTAAAATTCAAGGGTATAACAGCCGAATATTATTGCGATTTCAAAATAGAAAAGTTAGAGTTGTAATCTCAATTCGCCGTCACAACTTATTAAGAAAGTTCACGCACAAAAAAAGCACCCTTTAAAAGGGTGCTTTTGATTTTATATTTACATAACCACGATATTGTTCTGCTCGAACAAATCTTTCATTTCCTTGGGGAAGTGGTCGTCGGTAATCAACACGTCAATGTCGTCCAGCCTTGCAAAGGTATAGGGGTTGATTTTTCCTATTTTGGAGCTGTCAAGCATCATATAAACCTGACGCGCCTTCTTGAAAACGTCGCGCAACAGGTCGCTCTCTATCTGCGAATTGCACGAGAAACCCTGTTCGGGCGTAAAAGCGGTAGCGGAAACGATTGCAATCTCAAAGTTTGTAGCGTCGAAATAAGCTCTCGCCGCGGGCGAAGAAGTGGAAAGGTTATCCTTCATAAGCTGTCCGCCGACCACGGTAATATTCACGTGCTTTTTCTGCGCAAGCTCCATTGCAACGGCAATACCGTTGGTAAAGATATGGCAGTTAAGGTCGGACATCTCCTTTGCAAGATACATCGCCGTCGTGCCGCCGTCAAGGAACACGCAGCTGCCTTCGTCGATAAGCGCGGAAGCCTTCTGCGCGATAACGATTTTCGCGTCGGTGTTCATCGTGGTTTTTTTCGTGTACGCTTCGCCCGAAACCTTCTGCACTTCCTTAACGGACATTGCGCCGCCGCGTATGCGGATAATGCGTCCGTCTTCTTCAAGCTGGAAAAGGTCGCGCCTTAAAGTCATCTGCGACACGTTGGGGAACACTTCTTCCAGCTGTTCCAGCGTCATTTTGCCGCGTTTGTCAAGTATTTCGGCAATGTCTTCGATTCTTTCCCGTTTCATAGTGAATTCTCCGTTAAATAGTTATGAATATTATGTGAATTATTTTAATAACGATTAATATTTTGTGTTAATTTCAAAGTTTATTTTTTAATATTGTAATATAATCACATTAAATAGTCAAGTCTTTTAACATTTTTTGTTAAAAATAATTTTGCGTGTTAGTTATTTACACCGCTAAACGAGTTTAAAAGACTTGCGTTTGAGCAAAAATGAGTATATAATCATAGTAACTGCAGTAATTCCTTTCTCATATTATATATGGGTGGCGGAATTATGTTTTTCAAGAATTTACGCAAGGACTTGGCGGCGGCACAGGCGAGCGACCCTGCGGCGCGCGGCAAGCTTTATATATTACTGACCTATTCGGGCGTTCACGCTCTCAGCTGGCACAGGCTCGCGCACGGACTTTACAAAATAAAATTAAGATTTCCCGCCGCGGTAGTGGCGCATATTTCGCGGTTTTTTACGGGTATAGAAATCCATCCCGCCGCCAAAATCGCCGCGGGCGTGTTCATAGACCACGGCTCCGGCGTGGTAATCGGCGAAACGGCGTCCGTTGGCGAAGGTACTGTAATTTATCAGGGCGCGACGCTTGGCGGAACGGGCAAGCAGAGCGGCAAGCGCCACCCCGCCGTGGGCAGGAATTGCGTAATATCGGCGGGTGCAAAGGTTCTCGGCAATATCACCGTGGGCGACTACGCAAAGGTAGGGGCTAACGCCGTAGTGCTCTGCGACGTGCCGCCGTACGCTACGGCAGTCGGCGTTCCCGCAAGAATAATCATCCGCGACCCGCCCGAATAAAAACGTTGCCGTCGCGTTTCCCAAAACCAAATTACGGTATAATCAGGAGCTTTATGAGAATTTACAACACTCTCACACGCAGGAAAGAAGAATTTGTCCCCATTGAAAAGGACGGGGTAAAAATGTACGCCTGCGGAATAACCGTTTCGGGCGAAGCCCACGTGGGGCACGGCTATCAGGCGCTTATCTACGATATTATGCGCAAATATCTCGAAAAAAAGGGATACAAGGTAACTTACGCCCGCAACTATACCGACGTAGACGATAAAATTATCGCCAAGTCAAAAGAAACGGGAATACCCGCCGACGTTTACGCGCGGGATATGATTGAAAAAATAGACGCGATTATGCGCGAAATGGACGTGGACGAGCCGACCTTATGGCTCAAAGCCACCGAAAATATCGGCAACATAATAAGCTTTATCCAAAAGCTCGTCGAAAACGGCAACGCCTACGCCGCGCCAAACGGCGACGTATACTTTTCGGTAGCCAGCTTCAAGCGTTACGGCTGTCTTTCAAACCGTTCGGTTGAAGATATGCTCGACGGCGTGCGCGTGGAAAACAACGCGGACAAGCGCGACCCCGCAGACTTCGCTCTCTGGAAATCCGCCAAGGCGGGCGAAATTTCGTGGGATTCCCCGTGGGGCAAGGGCAGACCGGGCTGGCACATAGAGTGTTCGGCAATGAATATGGCGGCGTTCGGCGAGCAGATAGATATCCACGGCGGCGGGCGCGACCTTATCTTTCCCCACCACGAAAACGAAATCGCGCAGACGGAAAGCCTTACGGGCAAAAAATTCGCCAACTTCTGGACGCACAACGGACTGATTAAGGTAAACGGTCAGAAGATGTCCAAAAGTCTGGGCAACAGCCTTCTCTTGGAAGACCTGCTCAAAAAATACACCAACGAAGCAATCAAATTCGCGCTGTTGCAAAACAATTACCGCAACGATTTGAATATAACGGACGACCTTTTCCCCGAATCCGAACGGCATCTCACCGAGTTCTACACGGTAATAAAGTCGGTGGAAGACAAGTTCGGCAAGGGCGGCAAAGGCAATCCTGAAATAGATAAAAAGTTCAACGAAGATATGGACGAAGACTTCAACACCGCGCTCGCCCTGTCTGAATTATACGGGCTTTTCAAGTCCGTTTCACAAAAGCTTGCAAAGGGAGACGAGAGCGCGGCGGACGACGTGGCGCAGATAAGAAAGACCTATTCTCTTTTGGGGCTTTTCAAAAAGGACGCGGGGCAGTACCTTGCTGAAGTCGCGGCTAAAAACCCCGTAACAGTGCCCGATTCGGTAAAGGAGCTTGCCGAAAAGCGTTGGCAGGCAAAGCTTGCGCGCGATTGGGCGGCGGCAGATAAGCTCCGCGCCGAAATAGACGCGCTGGGCTATACCGTAAAGGACACCAAAGAAAACTATACCATATTAAAAAAGTAAGGCGAAATATGAAAAAACTGACAAGCGAAACACTCAGACAACTCTATCTCCAATTTTTCAAGAGCAAGGGACACGCGGTAATTCCTTCCGCGTCGCTCATTCCCGAAAACGACCCCACCGTGTTGTTTACCACGGCGGGAATGCACCCGCTCGTTCCCTATCTTTTGGGCGAAAAGCACCCCGCGGGCAACAGGCTGTGCGACGTGCAGAAGTGCGTCCGCACGGGCGATATAGACGAAGTGGGCGACAGCTCGCACTGCACTTTTTTCGAAATGCTCGGCAACTGGTCGCTGGGCGACTACTTTAAAGAGAAGATGATACCGTGGTCGTTCGAGTTTTTAACTTCACCCGAATATCTCGGCATACCCGTAAAGGATATCGCGGTAACCTGCTTTGCGGGCGACAAGGACTGCCCCAAGGACGAAGAGAGCGCGAAGCTCTGGCGCGAGTGCGGAATACTCCCCGAAAATATCTATTTCCTGCCCAAGAGCGGCAACTGGTGGGGTCCCGCAGGCACCACGGGTCCGTGCGGTCCCGATACCGAAATGCACGTAATCCGCAACCACGCGGAAGCCGATAAATTAGGCGAGTACGACTTCGAAAAAGCTCCCGCGGGAACCTTCCTTGAAATCTGGAACGACGTATTCATGCAGTACAACAAGACTGCCGAAGGCTCGTATGAACCGCTCAGACAGAAAAACGTTGATACGGGTATGGGGCTTGAGCGCACGCTGTGCATTTTAAACGGCAAATCGAGCGTGTACGAAACGGATATTTTCGAAAAGGCTATCCAAAGCATAGAAAAACTTACGGGCAGAAAGTACGGCGAAAGCGAAGAAATAACCCGCGCTTTCCGCGTCGTTTTAGACCACGTTCGCACGGCAACCTTTATGCTCGGCGACGTAAAGGGAATAGCCCCGTCCAATACAGACCAGGGCTATATCCTGCGCAGAATAATCCGCCGCGCGGTGCGTTTCGGCAGAAATATAGGCTTACCGCAAGGCTCTTTGAGCAAAATTTCGGCAACTATAATAGATAAATACGCCGAAGTATATCCCGAACTCGTCAAAAATTCGGGCAGAGTTTACGAAGAACTCGAAAAGGAAGAAAACAAATTCTCGAAAACCCTTCAGCAGGGCATAAGGGAATTTGATAAAGTAGTTTCCGCACTCCCCGCCGGCGGCGTAATAGACGGCGTAACCGCTTTCCATCTCTACGATACTTACGGCTTCCCCGTGGAAATTACGGGCGAAATGGCGCGTGAAAAGGGTATGACGGTAGACGCAAAGGGCTACGAAGCGGCGTATGCCGAGCATCAGGCAAAATCCCGCGCGGGCAGCGAGCAGAAATTCGCCTGCGGACTTGCCGACCACAAGGAGCTTACCACCAACTTGCACACGGCAACGCACCTGTTGCACGCCGCTTTGAAAAAGGTATGCTCGCCCGATATAGAACAGCGCGGCAGTAACATTACGGAAGAGCGTCTGCGCTTCGACTTCAACTTCGCGCGCAAGCTCACTCCCGAAGAAGTGGCGGAAGTGGAAAGGCTGATAAACGAGCAAATCTCTCTCGATATCCCCGTCGTTATGCGTGAAATGACGCTCGAACAGGCAAAGGCGGAGGGCTTTACGGGGCTTTTCGAAAGCAAGTACGGGGAAAAGGTAAAAACTTATTCCATAGGCGAGTTTTCAAAGGAAATCTGCGGCGGTCCGCACGCCGAAAAAACCGGTCTTTTGGGTAAATTCAAAATCGCCAAGCAGGAAAACGTTTCCGCGGGCGTAAAGCGCATAAAGGCAATCTTAACGAAATAAAACTATAAAATGGGGACGGCGTGAAAGAAGAAATCTGCGAAGCTTCGGAAGAAGAACAACTTAAAACGGACGAAGCGGAAAATTCCGTTGAAAACGAACCCGCCGTCCAACCCGCGGCGGAAGAAATAAAAGAAGAAGAGATAAAAGAAGAACGGGCGGAAATTCAAAAGCCCGCAAAAAAGGATAAAAGGGAAAGCGTGGACGAAGTTCTGAAAAACTTCGAAAGCGCTCCCATTGAACCGCCCAAAAAGAAAAAATACGGCTGGGTAGGCACGGTGTTGTTGCTCGCGGTAATAGCGGTCGGCATTTACCTTATGTTCAGTATCGTAGGCGAAATGGGCGAAATGAAAACGCTGGGCGAAGTTCTCGCGGGCAGCGACTGGCGTTACTTCCTAATCTCGATAGCCGTACTTTTGGGCGTGCTGTTCTTCGACTGGATGAAGTACGCCGTAATCATGAAGACCACCACGGGCAAATTCAGCCCGCGCACCACTTTAAAAGTTTCACTGCTCGGCAAGTTTTACGATAACGTAACCCCGTTCGCGGCGGGCGGTCAGCCCATGCAGATTTATTATCTGCACAAAAAGGGCTATTCCGGCGGCATATCCAGCGCGGTAGTGCTTATAAAATACTTCGCTAATATGTTCTGCTGGACTTTAATCTGCCTGCTGTTGATGGCTTGCAACACGGGCGTTTTAGCGGGTATGGGCGACGACGCGTGGCAAAAAACCATTATGATTGCCGCGTGGATAGGACTCTTCGTCAATATGCTTTTGCCTATGATGGTAGTGGTTTTCGCCATTTTTCCCAGGGTAGCGCACGCTCTCACGTCCTTTGCGGTCAATATCGGCTTTAAAGTCAAAATCGTAAAGGATAAGGAAAAGTCGATGGCAAAGGCGCAGAAAACGGTTAGCGACTTCCGCAACGGCTTCAAGGTAATGTCGCGCAGTCCGCTCGGCTTTATCGCTCTCATTCTGTGTTGCGTTACGGAAGTTCTGCTCACTTATTCGTTGCCGTTTTTCGTGCTTAACACCTTTTCCGCGCTCCCCGCGGGTGAAAGCAGTAATTTCGGAATGCTTATAACGGTTATGGCTCTCAACGTATACGCCGCGCAGTCTGTAACGGTAGTGCCGTCCCCCGGCAATTCGGGCGCGCTGGAAGTGGTAATAACCAAGGCGTTCGCAACCGTAGTAACGGTCGCCGCTCTCCCGTGGGCAGTGCTTACCTGGCGTTTCGCGGTGTATTATATATATATAGTAATAGGTATAGGCTTAACGGTATTCGAGTTTATCCGTAAACTCGTCCGCGCCCGCCGCGCCCAAAAAGCCGAACGTAACGAAAATATCGAAAGTTAATAAATTAAACAGCCGCGGCTCTTTAGAGCCGCGGCTTTCAATATTATCTTATTTTCTTTTTTCGGTTTTGTCAGCCGCTTTCACGGCGCACTCAACCCGCTTTTTAACCTGTTTGAAATCGATATTTTCGCTTAAAATTCCGGAATAATCGGCTTTCGGCTGTGCGGCGATAATTTTCGCAAATTCTCCTATCGCGTCCCTTTTAAAGGGGGCGGAGTTTTTAGTCATCTGCTCGCGCAAATCCTTGCGGTTCATAAGCTTCAGAAGATTTTCCTTCAAGGTTTTGCCGTTCTTAAACGATAACGCCGCGCCCTTTGCTTTAAAGTAAACCAGATTATATTTTTCCTGGGCCACCAGCTTTTCGGTTATCAGCATTGGCAAGCCCTTGTTAATCATTTCGGTTACGCTCGTTCCGCCGAACTTATTCAGTATAACGTCCGCCGCGGACATGTAGGTGGGAATTTCGGTCGTAAACCCAACGTTCAGCACCTTAATCCCGCGCGGCGGCTTAAACGCCGCAACTTTTTTAAATCCCGCTTCGTTCTTGCCGTTAATCATTATAATCTGGGCTTCGCACCCGTCCAACGCTTTAACGGTCTGTTTGAAAATTTTAAACCCGCCGTTCCAATGCCCGCCGCCGAACATAATCATCACGGTAAAGTCGTCTTTGTCCAGCTTTAAAATTTCCCGCGCTTTCGCCTTATCCATAACTTCCAGCGTCCGCCCGTTCACGGGCAAGCCTATGGGCAAAAGCTGTTCGCGCCTGTAACCTTTGTAAAGACTGTAATCTATAAAATCGTCGTTGGGTATAACGAAATAATCCACGCCCACGCCCGATTCCCAGAATGGAGTCAAAACGTAGTCCAACGCGGCGGAAAAGCTCACGAAAGGCAGGTTATACGCAAGCTTCAAATCGGTTATAGCCATCGCTCCGTAGAAGTGCGACGCGTAAATAACGTCGGGCTGAAATTCGAGTATCTCTTTCAACAGCCCTTCCACGCAGGATAACGCCACGCCCTGCGAAGGGGATGAGTATCTTTTTTTTGGCGGCGCGTTCAGGTATTTGTTAAAAAACGCGTCGTAAATTTTAGGCAGCTTGCTCACCGCCAGATTATACCCGCCGTCGGCAACCCACACGTTAAGCTTAGTGGAGTAAGCTTTAAGCAAATCCACTATTTTAACTTCCATGCCGCCCAGCTCTTCCAGCTTTTTTTTCATAGCCGCAGAGCAGGCGTTATGACCGTTGCCGGCAGTAACGGTAAGTATCAATACTTTCTTCATTATTTCCCGTTTTTCCGCCGTTCTTTCTTATCGGCGGCTTTAAGCGCGCGCTTCACGCGCTTTTTTATTTCCTTTTCGTCGATTTTACCTGCGTCCGCGTCGCCGTAATCTGCGGGCGGCTGTTTTAAAATAAACTCCGCAAGCTCGCGCATCGCGTCCGTTCTCAAAGGCAGGGTATTTTTAGTCATTTCCGCCCGCTTTTCGGGGTCGTCCATAAGTAAAAGCAGCTTTTCTTTCAGCTCTTTCGCGTTTTTAAATGAAAGCGCAACGCCCTTGCTCTTGGCGTATTCAAGGTTACACCGTTCCTGAGCCACCAGCTTTTCGGTAACCAGCATAGGCACGCCCTTGTTTATAATCTCGGTAGTGCTTGCACCCCCGCACTTATTTAATATGACGTCCGCCGCCGACATATACGTGGGAATTTCGGTCGTGAACCCAACGTTCAGCACCTTTATCCCGTCGGGCAGCTTGCCCTGTTCAACCGTTTTATAACAATACCCGTCCTTGCCGTTTATCATTATAATCTGCGCCTTTCTGCCCTTTAACGCCTTTAAAAGCATCTTGAAAATGCTGTATCCGCCGTGCCAGTGTCCGCCGCCGAACATAATCATAACGGTAAAACGGTCTTTATCCAGCTTTAAAATTTCCCGCGCCTTCGCCTTATCCATAACCTCCAGCGTCCGCCCGTCAACGGGCAGTCCCACGGGCAAAAGCTGTTCGCGTTTAAAACCTTTTCGTATAAAACGGTCTGTAAGCCCGGGAGTGGGCAAAGTAAAGTAGTCTACGCCCACGCACGATTCCCAGAACGGCGCAACCGTATAGTCCAGATTTGACGCAATACAGGTCGCGGGCAGGTCGAATATAAGTCGTAAATCGGTAACGGCGATAGCTCCGTAATACTGCGTGGAGTAAATAACGTCGGGCTTGAACAGTAGTATTTCACGGTAAAGTCCGCCTATGCACGAGAGCACCGCACCCTGCGAAGGGCATAAGTATCTGCGCGACGGCGACCTTTTTTCATACAAATGGTAAAAAGCGTCGTAAACGGCGGGAAATTTCCCCACCGCCAGATTATATCCGGCGTTTGAAATCCAGGCGTTCAGCCTGTCGGAATACTCTTCGAGTATATTTATAATTTTAACTTCGACGCCGCCGTCCAGCTTTTCCAGCTGTTGTTTCATGCGCGCCGCGCACGCGTTGTGCGCGTTTCCGGCGGTAACCGTCAATATAAGAACTCTCATTTTCAGCCTTTAAGGTTAATTCTCTTCGTCAATAGGCAAAGGGTACGCTCTGCCAAAGGCATTATAACATATAGTATACGAAATTGCAAAATATTTTTTTCGGTTGGGCAAAATTCGACAAAAAAACCCGCCTTTGCGGACAAAATAAAAATAATTCAAAATTTATAAAAAACTTTCCAAACGCAACACAAAACGGCTTGACAGAACTTTTATAAAATAATAAAATAGGTTTACTATCTTGAATGACGCGTAAAGCGGCACAAAATTGCCGCATATAATAAGGAGCAGATATGAAAACCTATATGGCTAAGGCGGAGACAGTTGAAAGAAAGTGGTACGTCGTAGACGCTGCGGGCGTTCCGCTCGGAAGACTTGCGTCCAAAGTGGCGTCAATTCTCCGCGGTAAAAACAAGCCTACTTTTACGCCCAACGTAGACACGGGCGATTTCGTCATAGTTCTCAACAGCGACAAAGTCGCTCTCACGGGTAAAAAACTCGACGATAAATTTTACAGATATCACACCGGCTACATCGGCGGACTTAAAGAAATTTCTTACAAAAAGTTACTTGCCGAAAAGAGCGACCTTGCCGTTTACGAAGCGGTAAAGGGTATGTTGCCCAAGAATTCTCTCGGCAGAGATATGATTAAAAAGCTCAGAGTATACAAGGGTGCAGAGCATAACCACGCGGCGCAAAAGCCCGTTGAACTCAAATTATTCTAATCAGGGGAGAGAGATATGGCAAAGGCTAATTTGAAGAAAAAGCTGCAATTTTGGGGAACGGGCAGAAGAAAGAAGGCAATCGCCCGCGTCCGCCTTATACCCGCAGGTTCGGGTAACATACAAATTAACGACAGGGCTTTCGAAGATTACTTCCCCCAGTCCGTTTTGCAATACGTAGTAAAACAGCCCTTAACCCTTTTGGGCGTAGAAGCTAAGTACGACGTTTTGGTAAACGTATACGGCGGCGGCTACACGGGACAGGCAAACGCAATCCGTTTAGGCGTTGCAAGAGCGTTGTTGCAGGCGGAAGAAGGCAGCCGCCCCGCGTTGAAGAAGGAAGGCTTCTTAACCCGCGACCCCAGAGTCAAGGAAAGAAAGAAGTACGGCTTGAAAAAAGCACGCCGCGCTCCGCAGTTCTCCAAGAGATAATTTCAAAATACCGTTCATCAAGCTCCGTGCATATGCGCGGAGCTTTTTGTATAAAAAATTCATTTACAAAATTTTCCTTTGCAATATTGAAATTCGCAACCGAGTATGATATAATAATAAAAAACCTTTGAAGGAGAACTTTTATTATGGCAAAAAAGAAGGGTAAGAAAAGCCCGCTCACAAGCGTAGGCGTACTCACGGCAATGGCGGCGGCTCTGCTCGCAGTGGTGGCAATCTGTATGATGTTCGTCCCCGCGGCGACCGTAAACGACACGAATATGACGTATACCGGTTTGCAGCTCACTTTCGGATACAGCGAAGACACTCTTTTGGGAACGGTAACGGTTTTAAATTTCTCGTTCCTTAACTTCCTGCCCTATCTGCTCGCGCTCGCAGGCATAGCCTTCAGCGTGCTTACGGCTCTCGGCAAGCTCGGCAAAATCGCTCCCATCATAGCAACCGTTTGCTATCTTGCGGCAGGCGTTCTGTTCTTTCTCGTAATAACTATGTGCGTTCCCAATTCGGGCGACAGCAAAGATTTGGCAGATTTATTCAGAAAAACGCTCTCGCTCGGCGCAGGCGCGATAGTAGCGGGCGTGCTTTCCATACTCGCCGCGCTGTGTTCTGCCGTTGCGGTAATCAAAAAATAACCCGTAAATCGAAGTAAATCAAAAACCCCCGTTTTACGGTAATTCCCATAGGGAATTTAATAAAACGCAAATAAAAAGATTTAGGCATAGCGTTAAGCTGTGCCTTTTCTGTACTTTTTTTCGTGGACGAATTAGGCTACTCGTAGCCTGGTGAGAT
>CAJTLF010000027.1 GCA_910577555.1 uncultured Christensenella sp.
AATACTTAGCTATTCTTTCAAAATCTACTCGTCTTCTCTACAAAAATTCTACACTTCTAACTCTTCTTACTCTCGACTAATATTTTCATACAGCAAAAATTCCAATTGCAAAATTGTCAATTCTTTTCTTCGTATTAACCTATTAATCTTTTCTTAATCCAAATTAAATTGCCTTATTTGTACTTTCTTCTTTAATCTCTATCTTCTCTTTCTTCTTCTATGCAGTTGTCAAACTTCGCAACGAAGTTGTGCCCGTGCAAACTTCGTAATGAAGCTTGCGGTACGACAATCTTCGCAAGTTTTTCAAAAGAAAAACATCGCTGTCAAACCGACAGCTTTTATATCTTATCAAACTAAATCAATAAAGTCAAGCGATTTCCGAAAATATTTTGTAATTTTTTTGAATAGGAATCGCTTGCGGTACGACAAGCGATTTTTTAAATAATTTAATAATTTTTTTATCACTCAAATTACGGTTCGTTAAGCAAATTTATTTAATAATTTTATTGTTTTTTAACGGCTTTGAAAAAGCTCTCCGCGGCGGCAATGTCCGCCAAAGCGGCGTTTAAAATAACCGTGCCGTCAAACCCCGAAGCTTTTAAACTTTTGATTGCAAGCGCAAAGCCGCCGTCGCAACCGTCTGTATACGCGTGCGCGCGCACGCCCGTACTATCGTTTAAATAAACTGTATACGGTAACAGGCTTTTTTCGGCGTCGTCTTCCAAGGTGCAGAGATTTACGCCGTAACGGGCGCAAAAAGCGCGTATTTCGCCTATATACCCGTCCCAATTTTCAACTTCGTCCCGTTTTAAGCCGAACGAATAGTTTTCCGCGCCGAATATCTGCGCGGACCGCAAGAGCTGGTCGAGCCAGTAAAATCCGTCGCCGCGAACCCTGCGCGACCGCGAAAAGAGCTGACGCTCGAAATTATCGGGGTTTACCCGCACAGAATACGCCTTTACGCCCGACAGTTTTTGCGCGCACTTTTCGGCAAATTCCGGTCTGTATTCGTAGAAAGTACGCAGATATACGTCGCATACTTCCGCAGACGACCTGCCTATTAACGAAAGACATTCTTCGGTTTCGGCAAAGTGATTTAAACAACGCGTTGAAATTCCTGTAATCATATACGAATTATAACATAGCGCGGCAAAAAAAACAATACGCAAATAAAAATAATCTTCCCGCCGTCGCAAAAAGATTATTCCCTTTCATCTATTCAGTAAATCGGCTATCAGTAATTTGATATGCGCTATCTCCTTTTCCGTTAGCCCGTCCATATTAACCGTATTATCGCCCGTGAGTCCCAAAAGATAATCCGTAGTAACGTTAAAATATTTTGCAATTTTTATAAGCATTTCCACCGACGGCTGAATATAGTCGTTTTCCCAGTTGGATATACACTGCTTGCTCACCCCTAAGGCAGACGCAAGCTCTACCTGACTTAAATTATAAGACAGCCTTAAACTTTTAATATTTTCATTCAACATATTGACGCACCAAAGTAAAAAATTGCAATACTATTGTATTCAAATACTTGACAGTTTTTAAAATACATTAGTATACTTATAATTGACTTTTGCAAATACAAAGGAGAATATGCAATGAATATGAAAAAACTTAAACGCAATATGTGGTGGTTGGGCAAATATCACAACGTTCACAACGGGCTTTGGCTTTCAATGCTGTTTGCAATCGTCGCAACAATGACTTTAGGCTTGAATTACAACCGCGCCTTCGACAACCCGTCGCAACTGTTTTATATATTCGGCTGTCTGGGAATTGCGGGCTGTATATGCGGAATTGCAATAGTTATAAATACTCTATTGCTGAAAACACCTTTGCCAAACCCCGCAAGTATCGAGCGGGTAAAGTCAAATTCCAGACACAATTTGCGGAAAATTTTTATATTCCCCGCCGTTGCCGTGTTTATGGTGGTTACGCTTGCAGTTTCGTCGCATGGGCAATTTGAATACTTAGCCTCAACTATTCCATATCTGAAGCCCATGATTTACAGCTTTATAATATTAACTGCCTTCTTTCTGTTCATAGCGGTCAACATAATAATAAACAACTTACTGATAAAAAGTATCTATCAATATGAAAACTATAAGGAGCTTACGCAGTCCCTTTTTGACGAGAGCTACGCCGCAATTCAACAGAAAAACGCAAAGTATGACGAAGCCCGCACCCAAAAGCGGACTGCCGCGGGCAAGCTGCCCAAAACCCCGCGCGAATATGAAAAAGAGCGCGCCGCAATAAATTATCTTAAAATAGGCATATGCGTAATCTTATGCGCTTTACTGTTCGTAACTATAGTTTTTATCCGCCCGAATGCAATAAGCCTTGACAATATCGAAAAAATAAGCGTCGGCGATAATATGGGATATATTGAAAGGATGTTGGGCGAACCGTACGATAAAAGTGATATAGAAGACGAAACGGGAAAAGTTATCGCCGGCACGTGGAAATGGAGCAGTAACCCCAAAGCAAAGCTGTTGGGCGTAAAAAACAGGCAGATGGAACGACTGATGAAACAGCTTGAAACTGCGGATATTGACGACACGGATTTGCTTGAAAAAATGGCGAAGCTTGCCGAAGAAATATTTAATCTCGAAGCAGAACTTGAAGAAACCGTTTCAGACCGCATTTTTATAAGCCACGAAAATAACGTAGCTACGGTTATAAACTTTGAAAAGGACTACGTCGGCAATAAAACTGCAAAAAAAAGTCTTTCACACATAACCTACGCCCTGTCGCAACGCGACAGATATTACGTTTACGGAGAAAAAATTACAGGAAAATCCGATAATGAAGGCGCGGCTTCCTGTAACGTAAATATACGTATGTACTTTGCCGACGGCAGTATGAGCAATTTCGTTAAAACCTTTTCCGCGGATATGAGCACCGTCGGGGAACGGTTGCTGAACTGGTCGGACGAATACGGCGAGCATACCGTTACGCTCATACTTACGTAAAAATTAAGACACGTATTGCGACAGAGAATAAGTAATTTCCCTTGACGCCACGCCCGCTATGGGTGCCAACGGAAAGAAATCGCCGCCGCCGTTTTCACCGCTTTTTTCTGAAAAGTCTTCCTTAGACCCCGTACTATGCCCGAAGAACGCGCTTTCTAAGGGGTCGCTCTGCCCGCTTTCCGCTCCGCCCGTAAAGCTGCGCACGGCGGAAAGCACCTGCGAAATTTCTTCCGCGCTCTTTAACGCCTGTTTTACTTCTTCCCCGCCGAAAGATTCGAGCATGGGCTTCACTTCTGATAAAAGGTTTTGCGCACCGCCCTTACCGCCGTACAAAAGTAACGCCAAAATAATAAAAAGTTGCATAAAAAAACTTCCTTGCATATCTTGATAATAACATTATATGCGGAGATGCCATGAAAGATTTTAAAAGCTATTCCAACGAACGACAGGATAAACAGCCGGATGAAGGCGCGGGCGGTTCGGCGCAGAGCTATAACCACACTGTAGAGCTTGCAAAAGTGCTTACCAAGGCTATGAGCGGCAAAAACGAAGGTCAGATTTTACATACGATTATTGCGGAAGCAGAGCGCGGAAAGCGGGAAGGCACGCTTACCAATCAGGATTTGGACAATTTTTACACCGCGCTTTCCCCCCTTCTGGACGGGATTAAAAAGCGCAAACTAAGAGAAGTTATAATAAAACTTAAAAGCATTTGAAAAAGCGGGCTACGCGCCCGCTTTTTATATTAACGACAGATATCTTTCGCCGCCGTCGGGGAATACCGTAACGATATTCCTACCAAAAAACCTTTCGTCTTTTGCAAGAGCTATTGCGGCGTGAAGATTTGCGCCCGACGATATGCCTGCGAGCGCGCCTTCGGTATACCGCAAGAGCATAGCCGCGTCGTAGGCGTCTTTGTCCGAAACGGCGCAGACCCCGTCATATGCCGCATTTACGAGCAGTTCGGGGATAAATCCCGCGCCTATTCCCTGAATACCGTGCAAGTCCGCTTTGCCGCCCGAAAGCACTGCGGAGTTACTTGGTTCGACGGCATAAACGGCAATATCCGCGCGTCTTGATTTGAAGTAGCGCGAACAGCCCGCGAGCGTGCCGCCCGTACCCACTCCCGCCACGAAAATATCGATTGCCCCGCATATATCCCGCCATATCTCGGGTGCGGTGCCGTTAAAGTGCGCCGCCGCGTTTGCGGGATTTGTGAACTGACCCAAAATTACGGCGTTCGGAATTGCCGATTTCAAGCTGTCGGCACGGGCTATCGCCCCCGCCATTCCGAGATTTTTTTGGGTAAGCACAAGCTCAGCGCCGTAAGCGGATATCAGTTTTTTGCGTTCCTCGCTCATATTTTCGGGCATAACCACGACGCATTTATACCCCTTTGCCGCGCACATAGCCGCGAGCGCGACGCCCGTATTTCCCGAAGTAGGCTCGATTACGCAACCGCCTTTTTTTAAAATTCCGCGCCCTTCCGCGTCTGCAAGCATAGCCGCGGCGACCCTGTCTTTAACTGAACCCGCGGGATTAAAGTACTCGAGCTTGGCGTATATATCCGCGCGCAAGCCGAGCTTTTTACCTATTTTCGACAGCTTTAAAAGCGGGGTGTTGCCGACCGTTTTCTCTATACCGTCAAACGCCGCCAACGCTACCCCTTTGCGCGAGAATTTTGATTGCTTCTATGAACTTTTCGCACTCGCCCATAGTATTGAACGGGGACACTGAAACGCGTATCAAGCCGTCGCTCGAAAGGCTTTCGTGCATCTTGGGAGCGCAGTGCAAACCGCCGCGGACGCAGATTGAAAACTCTTCCGAAAGGGTGAAGGCGGCGAGTTCGGACTGCATATTTTCAAGCGACAGAGCGAGTATTCCGAACGGGTTTGGCTTGGAATGTGAAAATACTGTGAAGATTTTCACACAGTTTTCACGTAAAAATGCACACATTTGCTCTGTTTTTTGCATGTTTTCACACAAATTCTGCTGTAAATACAGCGCGCCCTCACCCAAAGAAACTATCGCGGGATAGGACAAAGTGCCGCTTTCAAGAGCGTCGGGATAGAAGTCCGGCATTTTAAGATTATAGCTTTCGCTGCCCGTTCCGCCGAACAGCACGGGCGACGGATTGAACCGTTCGGAGAACAGCAACGCGCCGCTGCCTTGTATGCCGAGCATACCTTTATGACCCGCGACGGCGAGCGCGTCTATGCCGAGCGACTTCATATTTATTTCGATATGACCGCAAGCCTGCGCACCGTCGCAGATTAACAAAATTTCGTCGCCTATTAAGGAGCGCAATTTTTTTATATCGGGAGCGGTTCCCGTTACGTTGGACGCGAGAGTTATTATAACGGCTTTGGTCTTGGGCGTTACGAGCGTGGCTAAAGTTGTAAGGTCGATATCCCCTTCGCCGTCGAGCGGGGCGTAAGATACCTTTACCCCTTTACCCTTTAAATACTCCAACGGGCGCAAAACCGAATTGTGTTCGGCGACGGTTGTTACCACTTCGTCGCCCGATTTTATTACGCCCAGAATTGCTATATTCAACGCTTCGGTACAGTTTTTTGTAAAGACTACCCTGTCGTAGCTGTAGCCGCCGAGAAAGTCGCATAAAATTTTGCGGACGGCGTACACCCGTTCAAGGCAGGCTAGCGAAAGCTTATGACCGCTACGACCGGGGTTTGCGCAAAACTGCATTGCCGCGTGCGCGGCGGAAATTACGCTGTCCGGCTTAAAGCCGCCCGTGGCGGCGTTATCGAAATATATCATAATTTAATTCTCCGTCATACAATGGTAGTAAAATATTATACTAAGGTAAGCGGAAATTATGACTGAATTACTTGCCGTTTTCCGTTCGCGGGCACAAGCCGCAGACTGCAATTCGCGGTTGAGAATGAACGGGATTCCTTCCAACTTAATAAACACGCCAAAAGAAGCGGGTATCGGCTGCGGGCTGTCCGTAAAAATTCCGCAGAATATGGCGGCGCGGGCAAAAACTATTATACTTAAAGGGAATTACTCCGCCTTTTACGGATTTTTTGCCATGAAAAATCTGTACGGCAGAATTTTTTTCGGGAGAGTGTGATTGCCGTACTTAGTGCGCCGCGGCGCGGATTGCGCTTAAAAGGTTGATTTTATATTCGGTTAGTGATAAAATTAACGGTATGGAAGCACGAGTTACCGAAAAAATTTTAAAAGAGCTTGAAAATCTTTACCCGGACGCCGCACCCGCGCTGCATTTTAACTCCGCGTACGAGCTGCTGGTTGCCGTTATACTCTCGGCGCAATGCACCGACGAGCGGGTAAACAAAGTTACCGCGGTGTTGTTTCAAAACTACGACACGCCCGAAAAGATGCTGACGCTTACGCAGGAAGAACTGCAAAAATACATATTCTCGTGCGGGTTTTACAGAAACAAGGCGGCGCACATACTTTCGGCGTCGCGCGATATACTGGACAAGTTCGGCGGGGAAGTGCCGCCTACCCTTGAAGAGATGAGAACGCTTGCGGGGGTAGGGCAAAAGACGGCGAACGTGGTTTACGCGGTGTGGTTCGGCGGCGACGCGATTGCCGTGGACACGCACGTTTTCAGAGTTTCGAACAGGCTGGGTTTGGCGGAAGGCAAGACGCCCGCCAAGGTTGAAGACGGGTTGCGGGCGGCGATACCGAAGGAGCTTTGGTCTAAGGCGCACCACTACCTTATTTATCACGGGCGCAGGATTTGCCATTCGCAAAGACCGGACTGTGCGGGCTGTACGCTTAAAGACGACTGTAAATATTTTAACGGAAAGTAAGAGCCGCGCGGCGAACGCCGCGCGGCTTAATTTATATTATAATATTTTTAAGTAGTTACGGCATTATCACGCCGCCCGAAATTATGATTGCTAAATAAACGAAAAAAAGTGTTAAAATCATAAACAGCCAGATAGACGTACTGATAGACGAAAGAACTATTCCCGCAATACCCAGCCCCTTACCCGTGCCGAGCTTTTTCGATTTTACAGTGCCTATGATGCTGAAGGTCAATCCCAGAACGGTAATCGGCAGGGAAACGAATATACTCTCACTGTCGGTAATAGCCGCAAAAATGAAGATTACGGATAAAAGTGACAGCACGAAGCCCGCAATCGAAAAGCCGTTGTAAATCCGTTTGACGGGCGCGGGTTTAGGCGCGTAAAGGTTGGGATTTTCAGATTGCGTTCCGTTATTTGCGGGCGGCGGAACGACGCCCGTCACAAGATAAGTTTTCTGCGGTTCGGGATTGGATACGGGTTCCGTAGCGGGAGTGTCGCTACCCATACCTATATCCGTATTGATATCATTTTGAAGTTCGGGAAAAGGTTTGGGCGGCAAGGGTTTGTACGGTCCGTAAGTAGGTATGCCGCAATATTTGCATATGCGAGCGCTGTTTTCAAGCTCTTTTCCGCAATATCTGCAATACATATACTTTTCTCCTTGAATTATTCTGTATAATTAATATACTCCGTTTGGGTCGATTTGTCAACCTGTGAGAAATAAAAAATACCCGCGCGGCGAGTGCCGCGCGGTCGTTTACGTTAAAATCCGACAATAATTTATCTCACTTTTACTAAATATACAGGACGAAATACGCTACGAAGAAAGCCAGCAACAGCACATTTATAATTTTGCCTGCAACAGCCAAACCTTTACCCGAGCCGAGTGTTTTCGATTTTTTTATGCCTATAATGCTGAAAATTAAGCCGACGAGCGGAACGAGCGCGTAGCAGCTGAAAAACAGGCTTCTCAAAGGAAAGACTATTGTAATTGTCATTGATATGACGGACAGCACGAAGCCCGCGATTGAATAGCCGTTGTGGTTCTTTTTGTAGGGTGCGGGTTGGGGCGCGTTATCCTTAAACGGTTGTTCTGCGGTTGGGGGAACGACGCCCGTTACGAGATAAGTTTTTTGGGGTTGGAGAGAAGTTGACGTAGGTGCATTATTTTCCACCACTCGAGTAATTCCGCCGCAATACCTGCATGCGAAAGCGCCGTTTTCAAGTGCTTTTCCGCAATACATACAATACATAGTGTGCCCCCCTTTGCGTTTTATATATTCAATATACTTTATTTTGACGTGTTTGTCAAGAGTTACGGAAAAATATAAGGCGCGGGAAAAACCCGCGCCTTTCTGCGATAATACTTGATTATTTATTATTATAAATTAAAGAACCTTAACGATGGTACCGGAACCAACCGTTCTGCCGCCTTCGCGGATAGCGAAACGGAGCTTTTCTTCAACTGCAACGGGTTTGATAAGCTCAACGGAGATTTCTACGTTATCGCCGGGCATAACCATTTCTACGCCTGCGGGAAGTTCGATAGAACCCGTAACGTCGGTAGTTCTGATGAAGAACTGGGGACGATAGTGGTTGAAGAAAGGAGTGTGACGGCCGCCTTCGTCTGCTTTAAGAACGTAAACCTGAGCGGTGAACTTGGTTGCGGTTTTAACCGAACCGGGTTTAGCAAGAACCTGACCCTTTTCGATACCCTTTCTGTCGATACCGCGGAGAAGTGCGCCTACATTGAAGCCTGCGATAGCTTCGTCAACGCTCTTGTGGAACATTTCAAGACCGGTGATAACGGTGGAAACGGGCTTTTCGATAAGACCTACGATTTCAGCGGGGTCGCCTACGTGAGCCGTACCGCGCTCTACTCTACCGGTTGCAACGGTGCCGCGTCCGGAGATGGTGAATACGTCTTCAACGGGAAGAAGGAAAGGTTTAGCCGTATCTCTTTCAGGGGTGGGGATATAGCTGTCGATGGTGTCCATAAGCTTGAGAATGCACTGGCATTCGGGAGCTGCAAGAACTTCTGCATCGGAGCAACCCGAAGATGCTTTTTCGAGAGCCTTTAAAGCCGAACCTCTGATGATGGGGCAATCTTTGAAGCCCTGTCCTTCAAGAGTATCGGAAATTTCCATTTCTACGAGTTCGAGAAGTTCGGGGTCGTCCATCTGGTCGCACTTGTTAAGGAAAACGACGATGTAAGGAACGCCTACCTGACGGGAAAGCAGAATGTGCTCTCTGGTCTGGGGCATGGGACCGTCGGTTGCCGCAACTACGAGAATTGCGCCGTCCATCTGAGCTGCGCCGGTAATCATGTTTTTAACGTAGTCTGCGTGTCCCGGGCAGTCAACGTGAGCGTAGTGACGCTTTTCGGTCTGATACTCTACGTGAGCGGTGTTAATTGTTATACCACGAGCTTTCTCTTCGGGAGCTTTATCAATCTCGTCGTATCTCATTTTTTCTGCCTGACCTTTGCACGCCATTACCATAGTGATAGCTGCGGTCAGAGTGGTCTTGCCGTGGTCAACGTGGCCGATTGTGCCGATGTTAACGTGGGGCTTGCTGTTGTCGTACTTAGCC
>CAJTLF010000028.1 GCA_910577555.1 uncultured Christensenella sp.
CGGGGGCGCAATACGCGCCCCCGCCTTATAAAGCTTTGATTAATTATTATTTTTCCCAGCTCATGCTGTTGCCCGAAGTAACCTTGTAAGCGGGGTCGGGTTTGGCTACCTTAATGAAAGTAGCTCTGTCTTCAAGCCCGCCCGCTTTAACTACGATATCGTTTTTGTTTTCAAGCTTAATCTTGCACTTGTAAATTTTTCCGCCTTTCTGAGCTTTCGGTCTTGCAACCGATTTTCCGTTGTTGTAAATTTCAACCTGACCCGCGTTCGAGTAAACGGTTATGCTCGTTTTACCGCCCGTACGGTTTACGTAACGCTTGCCGCAAAGGTGCAATACGGGTTCGTCCGACCAATACGCCTTATATAAATAGAACGCGTCCTTTCTCGTCTTGCGGTCAAAGGTTACCAAACCCTTGTGGTTCATTCCGGGGTCGCCGCCCTGATTTCTGCCGTCCGCGGCAAAGTCGAACATATTCCATACGTGAGTTCCCCACATATAGGGGTGACGCGCGAAAAACTCGAGCATATATTCGTGGTAAATCGCCTGATAGTCTTCGGTGTTGTCAAATCTCTTGGGCTTTGCGGCATGCAGGTTAGGCATACTTTCCGCGCCGTATTCCGAATAACCGATAGCTCTTTTGGGATACAGGAAGTGGAACAAATTGAGCCATACGTCGTTAAGGAATAATCCGGGTACGTACCAGCCGAGATATAAGTTCCAGCTAACCACGTCGGTTATATGCGCCGACTTATTTCCAAACGAACACATTGCAAAGCAAGCAAGAGTGGTAAGGCGTGCGGGGTCGAGCTTGTGGCACAAATCGTTGAGCTCGCGGTGGGTTTTAAGCATATCCTTTTTATCCGTCTTCATCATCGTGATTTCGTTGGATACGCCCCAGAAAACTATCGACGCGTGGTTGTACTGTTGAAGTATAAGCTCCGTCATCTGGCTTTTGGCGTTATCGTCGCCGTTTTTCATATGCTTTGAAATATAGGGAATTTCCGCCCAGACGACGAGTCCCGCCCTGTCGCACAGCTCGTAAAAATAATCGTCGTGCTGATAGTGCGCAAGCCTTAATGTATTTGCGCCTATCTCTTTAATCAAAGCCATATCTTCGTCGTGTTCGGCTTTGGTTAAGGCGTTACCGATATGCGGTCTGTCCTGATGACGGCAGACTCCACGCAAGGGGTAAAGCTTTCCGTTCAGATAAAATCCTTTTTTTGGGTCTACCTTATAGGTGCGGAAACCGAACTCCGCGCTCACTTCGTCAACCTTCTCGCCGTTCACGGTAAGGCTTGCAACCGCCCTGTAAAGGTAGGGGTCCTTAATTCCGTTCCAAAGGTGCGCGCCCTTAATAACCGTTTTCGCACCGTTTTCCGCAATAGCGGCTTTCTTGCCATCGCCGTCGAAAATTTCAACGGTAACTTCCCCGCCGTTCACGGGATACGCCGTAACCGTAACCACGCCGTCGCCGTTTTCAACGGTCGGGTCAATCTTAATGGGATTGCAGCCGTAATGCTCTAAATCGAAACGGCACTCGTCAACGCAGATAAGGTTTACGTCGCGGTATATGCCCCCGTAAAATGTGAAGTCTGCGCGTTGCGGGTAAACTCTGTCGTTTACCGAATTATCGACTTCAACTTTTATTTCGTTTTCTTCTTTCAGAAAAGACGTAATATTGCAACGGAATGCGGAATAACCGCCGTCGTGTTCACAGGCAAGGTTGCCGTTTACGAAAACCTTTGCAGACGCGTTTACGCCCTTAAATTCGAGATATACCGCGCCGTTTGCGGGATACTCGGGCTTTTTAATTATTTTGGTGTAAGAGCAGGTGCCGCGGTAATAATCGTTTCCGCCGTCCTGTCCGTCGTCGCCGTTCCAGGTGTGCGGCACGTTTACGGTGCTTTCGCTGCCGTCTTTGGAATAATAAAATTTCCAGTTTTCATTGAGATTTGTTACTGTTTTCAAAGGTAAAATTCCCCCAATTTAGCATTATCTATTATATAATAACACGAAAAACACCTTAAAACCATTGCATTTATTTTTCGTTTTATTGCAATTAGTATTTATTTTGTGTTTTTTCGGAAAAAAATAACGGCAACGCGTTAATTTTTCCGCGCCGCCGTTAATAAAGAAATTGAATTAAAAAGAGTTATCTTTTTCCGTCCTGCGGCGGATATCCTATAATCTTTTTGTAATTTCTGTAAAAGGTGGAGTACTCCGAAAATCCGAATTCTTCCGCAACGTTTATAAGCCGCGTTTTGCCTTCGGTAATCTGTCTGTGTGCGGCAATAATTTTTTTGTGCTTTATGTACGTCATAACGGGAGTTTTCATTTCCTTGGAAAACTCACTGCTTATATAAGATTTCGAAAAATGCAAGTCCTGACAGATGTCCGCAAGAGCAATCGAGCGTTTGATATTCTTATTTATATAATTTATAATTTCGGCAATAATAGCGTTATGATGAATTTGCTCGTCGAATACGGGCATCTCGCTCTTATATACGCGGATAATAATGCGGAACAGCGCGGTGTACATCAAAAGATTGCGTTCTTCGTCGTCGAAGTTAGCGTAAATATAGTCCAGCTCTTCGAACAGCTCCTGAATTTTGGGTATTATACCGCAGAATTTTAGGTTTTCGATTTTCTTAAGCATAAATTCGGGCAAAACGGTTGCAGGGAATTTAAGAACGTATCTCTCGTATGCGGAATTCGGGTCTACCGTACCGAAGTGGAGCATACCGGGGGCAATCATCAGCACTTCGCCCGCAACTAATTTTTTTGTTTCCGACTCTATCGTATAATCGATATTTCCGCGCAATAAATACAGCAATTCGTAATGGTCGTGCATGTGTTTATGGAAGTCGTCCGAAGGCGTCGTATGCCCGTTCAGCTTGTGCGCAAAATCGATATTTTTATAAATAAAGTTAAACATATTTACATTATAAACGAAAAGTGGAAGAAATGCAATCGAATTGCAAAAAAACTGCAATTGAAAATTGTAAAATTATGGTGTATTATATTAATAGTTTAAATGATGTAAAATCACTTTTTTTGGGGGGAAACCACAGATGAGTTCAACGCAGAGCGTAGCGGTAAACCGTGCCAAGGGTTGGCAGATAGCTTTGTTCCCGTTCAACAATGCGGCAACTAACGTTTATTTCGCCTTCTATAGTTACTTCGTGTACTGGGCGGTTCTTGCCCTTACGGGCAGCGTAGGCACCGCGATAGGCGGCGTAGTAATATCCGGCGTGCTTGCAATAGGCGTAAGCACTTTCGCAAGCTTGTTCGCGCCTTTAATGCGTGTATTCGACGGCATTACCGACCCTATCCTTGGCGGAATGATGGATAAAACCAAAACCAAGATTGGTAAGTTTCGTCCGTTCATGATTATCGGCAACGCTATGCTTGCGCTTTCCGTTCTGCTGATGATGTTCGTCTCGCGTCTTGCAGACGGCATCGATTGGTTGCAGTGGATATTCTATATCGTAAGTTATATTATTTACGTTCTTGGCTATACTTGCCAGTGTGCCGTTACTAAGGCTGGTCAGACCTGTCTTACCAACGACCCCAAACAGCGTTCGCAGTTCGTTATCTGGAACATGATTGGTATGATAGGTTCAATCGTTCTCGTAAACGTAATGGCGGGCGGCGTTCTCACCAACGAAGCAATCTGCCGGAAAGGTATGCTCGTATATGAAGCCACGGTCGAAAACGGCGGTATGACCATTCAGGCAATTCTTGCAGAGCTTGCAAAGAGCAATATTACCGAAGCTAAGTTCAATGAAATGTATCCGGCAATTGCAAATCTATTTGCCGAAAATCCTAACGGAACTTACGTATACCTGCGTGGCGCGGCTTACGGCTCGCAGTTCTACGATATAATGGTGCCGTTCGTAATAGTCGTTTCAGGCGTGTATACCGTAATGGCAGTTGCGGCTATCTGGGAAAAGGATAAACCCGAGTTCTGGGGTGTTGCCGGCGAACCTGCCAAGATTAAAGATTATATCGGCATAATCAAGGGCAATAAAGAAATCCGTTGGCTCGTGCTTTCTTCGGGCTTGAACAAACTTGCATCCACGGTTGCAACCAGCGGAGCGGTTGCGTTCCTTCTGTACGGTTGCTTGATGGGCGACTACAACGGTCTTTACATTCCCTTCTACGCGCTGTGCTTCGTTTTTATGGGCGTGTTCTTCCTTTGGGGCTCGCAGACTGCGGGCAGAAAGGGACAAAAGCGCGGCGTTGCTCAGTTCACCGTATTCGCGTTCCTGTTCTACGTCGGAGTATTGATAATGCTCTGCATCTTCGACCCGAACAACGCGGCAACGCACCTGTCGCTCTTTAAAATGGTAGACGGCAAATTTACCATAACGATAAACGCATACACGATATTCTTCATAATTTTATACGGTTGCGGTTACGGCGCGTTCAACTGTTGCGATAACCTTACCATTCCCATGGTAGCCGACTGTACAGACTACGAAACTTACCGCTCGGGCAAATACGTTCCCGGCATAATGGGAACTATATTCTCGCTCGTAGATAAACTTATTTCTTCGTTGCAGACGCTGTTGTTACAGCTTTTTATAGTAGTTCTCGTTCCAGGGCTCAACGCTCTCCCCGGCGAAAGCACCCCTTATATGGATGGAATGCAGCTCTCCTGTATAATCTGCTTCTGCGTACTTCCCATGGTGGCTTGGCTCATAACCACGCTTTGTATGACCAGATACGGCTTATCCGGCAAGAAGTTGCAGGAAGTTCAGGCTGTAAACGCCGTAAGAAAGGCGGCGGTTGCGGGCGGTATGACTATGGAAGCCGCTATGCAGACCTGGCAGACTATCGACCAGGTTCCCGATATGTTCGTGCATAAACCCAAACCCCGCATAAACAAAAAGACGGGCGAAGTAATCGTAGAAAAAGAAAACGTACTCGATAAAATTTATAACAAGATATTTACCCGCCACGAGCGCGTTTCGGGCGAACCGTCCATAAACGCAGTGGATATTCCCGAAGAGTTCAGAACGGACGAAATCAGGACGCTTTATTCCAACTTAAACGCCGATAATTCCGTCGGCAATACAAAAGAACCCACAGAACTCGAAAATAAGGAAGGAGAAGAGTAATATGAAACTTACTTTCCGTTGGTACGGCGAAAAGGACAGCATTTGCCTGCCCTATATCCGCCAGATACCCAATATGAGCGGCGTCGTAACTGCTGTATACGATACGCCGGTCGGCGACGCATGGAGCGATAAATCGGTCGCTCGTTTAAAGGAGCTTTGCACGGCAAACGGACTTGAAATGGAAGTAATTGAGTCCATTCCCGTACACGAAGATATAAAAATCGGCGGTGGAAAGCGCGATTTATATATCGAAAACTATTGCAAAAACGTGCGTACGGTAGCTAAACACGGCGTAAAATGCGTGTGCTACAACTTTATGCCCGTGTTCGACTGGTTGAGAACGACTATGCACCACCCCAACCCCGACGGTTCGGATTCGCTTGCATATTCGTACGAAGACTTTCTGAAAGTAGACCCCAACAACCTGCACCTTCCCGGCTGGGACGAAAGTTACACCCCCGAAGAATTGCAAAACCTTTTAAAAACTTATAAAAATATTTCCCACGAACAGCTATTTGAAAATCTCGTATACTTCCTAAAAAAAGTCATTCCCGTATGCGAAGAAGTGGGCGTAAACATGGCTATACACCCCGACGACCCGCCTTGGGATATCTTCGGCTTGCCCCGCATTATTTCCAACGAAAAGGATTTGGACGCCCTGTTTGCGGCTGTGCCTTCAACCCGTAACGGTCTCACGCTCTGCACGGGTTCGTTCGGCGCGGGCAGAACCAACGATTTACAGCGTATGGCGGCTAAGTATGCGGCGCAGGGTCGCGTTCACTTCGTGCATCTCCGCAACGTGTTGTGGACGGACGACAAAGACAGCTTCTGCGAAGTGGGACACTGTTCCAAAGACGGCAGTTTAAATATGGCGGCAATCGTAAAAGCACTCGTAGACAACGGCTTTAACGGCTACGTTCGCCCCGACCACGGCAGAAATATATGGGACGAAGGCGGCAAACCCGGTTACGGTCTTTACGACAGAGCTTTGGGTGCGGCGTATATAAACGGACTTTTCGAAGCAACTCAATATAATAAATAAGGACTTGAAATTATGAAAAAAGAATTATTGCCTATAGGTATTGATTTAAGCGGCAAAGTTGCCGTCGTAACGGGCGCGGGCGGAGTTCTCTGCTCTATGATGGCGGCTGCGCTTGCGGCGGCAGGTGCAAAGGTCGCGCTGTTGGATAGAAATCAGGAAGCGGCTCAGAAATTTGCCGATGAAATAGTGGCGGACGGCGGTATCGCAAAGGGCTACGCGGCAAACGTGCTTATGAAAGACAGCCTTGCAGAGTGCCACAAACAGGTGCTTGCCGATTTCGGCAAATGCGATATCCTTATAAACGGCGCGGGCGGCAATAACCCCAAGGCGCAGACTGATAAAGAATATTACGAAAACGGCGATATCGACGCCGATACCAAATCGTTTTTCGATTTGGACGAAACGGGCGTGGAGTTCGTTTTCAATCTCAACTTTCTCGGAACTTTACTGCCCACGCAGGAGTTCGCTAAGGATATGCTCGGCAGAAAGGGTTGCAGCGTGCTTAATATTTCAAGTATGAACGCATACACGCCGCTCACTAAAATACCCGCGTACAGCGGCGCAAAAGCGGCTGTATCCAACTTTACGCAGTGGCTCGCGGTGCATTTCTCTAAAATGAATATAAGAGTAAACGCAATCGCGCCCGGATTCTTCTCAACGAAGCAGAACGCCGCGCTCTTGTGGAACGCAGACGGCACGCCTACGCCCCGTACGGGCAAGATTCTCGCCGCAACGCCTATGAACAGATTCGGCGAAGCGGAAGAGCTTTTAGGCTCCGTTCTCTTTCTCGTATCAGATAAAGCGGCGGGCTTTATTACGGGCGTAGTGTTGCCCATAGACGGCGGTTTCTCCGCTTATTCAGGAGTTTGATTACACGCATATTTGCTAAGTTTTTTCCTTCAAAAAAAGATATTGGCGGGTCGGTTTCGAC
>CAJTLF010000029.1 GCA_910577555.1 uncultured Christensenella sp.
CGCTTCCGCCGCTTCGGAATATTCAAAAATTGTTACCGCCTATGAAAACCGCAACGTTTGGGACGATTTGCAGGGAGCAAGCTACGACGGGGAAAGCATTGATTTAAATCAATACGGTTTTTCCGAACGCAAAACCCCGGAAATAATCTCGTTTATAGAATTCTGTTATTCGCCGTTCACGGCAAAACACGAGGACTACGGGCTGTACGTTTACATTTACAACCCGCGCGGGCTTGATTTTACCAAATATTCCGAACTGAATAAAATACAGTTCAGGGTTGGCGCGACTTCTGACCTTTTCATTAAAGCCGGTCTGCAATACCTTAACAAAAGCGAAGCGGCGGGTTATGAGGGACTTTTTTACAAGTTTAAAATTAATCTTTCCGACATTCAACGTAAAGAAATTTTAAGTACGGTCAACAGCTCGGCGCGCGTGTACGAAGTCAGCGGCATTGAGCTTTACGAAAGCGGCATTAACGCTACCGAATACAAAATAGCGACGAAATATACTTATACCGGTTATGCAAAAGGCTATGGCGCGGCAACCGCGCAGGAAAGCACGCTTAAATGTTCGGTGGACGGTTTCGATACGGTTTTAAATCTGGACGTACAACAAACGTATTACAGACCGCAAGGCACGCACAAGGACGGGTACACCCGTGACACTCTGCACAGCGTATATTTTTCCGTGCCTAATGATATTTTGGAAAGTTCCGGCGAAATGTCGGCAATACACGCAACCTGGCTTAACGCGTTGACGTCGCCTATTTTCGTTACCGGCAACAAGGATATTTACAATGAGCTGTATTCTCTGCTTAACGAAGAAGTTGACGGGGGCGATTATCTAAACAACTACAACAACAGCAAAAGCAAATTTACCCTTGTCGCTTCCAAACAGCCGAAAGAAGCTATGGAAGCTATCCAGGCTTTACATTTTGGGTATTTAGCTTTTAATACTTATAACAATATGCCGGTTACGGAATACGACCGTATATTAAAAAAGTTGAGCTATATTTTTTACGCTGATAACGGCAATGCGGACACCTACGATTTACCGCGCGAAAAGCTTATCGGCAACAAATTAAAAAATATTAAAGGTTGGTTTGAAACGTTTACGGAGCGTTTCGGCGTTGGTGAAAATCCCGTTGCCGGAAAATATAATGCCGACTTGTTCGAAAACGTTGACGAAAAATTTACGGATATCAATATTCAATCGGACGATACTTACAAATTGACCGATAACATTGTTTCAAACAGTCTTTGGGATAAATTATTCGGAACGCAATTAAAAGGCGAAAACGAATTTGAAGTTTCGGCTATTCAAAAAGTAACCGTTAAGGACATTGAATATTATCCGGATAAAGAATTATTTTGCGATAAATTTTACATTGCCGAAAGAGATTACGAAGATTTTTGCACGTTTATTAATAACGCCGCGAAAAAGGAAAAGCCCGAAACGGTTTATTTGTTCAGATATTATCAAAGCGAATATGTTGTCCACGAAGTTACACAAGGCGAACGCATTGTCGATTGGGCGGTTATCGGCGGAAATTTCGGCAGTTATAAAGTTATCGACAGCAACGCATATTTTGCGCAGTCCTGGGCGCAACTTGATTTTGATATTATCGATGTAACGTTCACAAAAGATAACGTATTGACCGTTATCCCCTGCATAATGTCGCCGATAGATATCATTGCCGACCAGGAACACCCGATAGACCCTTATCCCGGTAAAGGCTTGCCGTGGTGGGCGATTGCGCTGATTATTGTTGCCGCCGTTGTTCTGTTGGTTGTACTGCTCTATTTCGGTGTTCCCGCTCTACGCGGTGTGTTTAAGGTTATAGGCAAAATTATACTTACAGTATTCAAAGTGCTATGGCTTATCATTTCCGCGCCGTTCCGCGGCATTGCCGCATTAATTAAAAAGCGCAAGGCTAAGCACAAAGCACCCTACGCCGATGCCCGCACCTATTCAAAGCCCAAAAAGCCCGCGGCAAGGACTGCCGGCAAACCGAAACCGCAACCAAAGCGGCATAAACAAGTCCGCAGGAGCAGACCTAATCGAACGGGCAAACGCCGCGGAAAAAAGCACAAAGGCGGTAAGAAATGACGGTATTTTTTATAATCGGGTTTATAGTTAGTCTTGTCGCGCGTATTTTGTTCGGTTTCTTTGTGAACAAGGTCGCCGTGTTCGCTGAGCTGCTCCTGCCCTTAACCTTTATCACAATAGGCTTTGCCATTCTCGCCGCCGTGTTTATCGGCATAGACATTTACAATAAAATTACGGGCAAAAAGAAATAATGTCAGAATTACTGTTAAACCCCGAAAGCGAAGTTGTGATATTTTTCGGCGGTCGCGGCAAAGGCAAAAGCTCGCTTATGGCGCACTTTGTAGACGACTACCTAAAAACGCAAGGGGCGCAACGTTGGGAACTGTCTGAACGGCTTATCCGCGAAGAGAACGCAGACCGCAAAAGCCCGCTGTCGTTCCCCACTGCTCCGCCGATTTACGCTAATACTAAATACAAGCTTAAAACCCGCGCGGGCGTAGACTTCGAGCCTATCCCTATTAAGGGCAAGGAAATCGGAGTAAGCAACGACAAAGAAACTTATAAAACGCTGTACCCCGCGCCGCTAATCGCGTTAGACGAAGTGCACCGCGAATTTTGCCCAAAGGGCGAAAACCTGCCCAATGGTCAATTAGAGTTTTTTATGGAGTGCAGGCATTACCGCGTAATTATGCTGTTAGCCGCACCGCGCGCGGTGCTTATAAACAGGGATATACGCGGCTCGGGGTCACGGTTTATACAGCCGCGCAAGGTCATTAATTTCTTTGACGATTTTAAACGGCTGTACAAAACAATTTGGTATTGCCGCGAATTCACCGATGGGGACGCGCTCGAAGAGTACATAAAAAGCGACGGTAAAAGCGACGGTTATATAGAAACCACCTACACGCATAACGGCAACGTACGCGAAATTTATGACGGTTACGCGTTCAGAAAACATTTTTATCCTAAGGACGGGAAAGACTTTGAAGCAACGTACAATAAACATTAACCTTAACATATCCAAAGACACGCCCGCGGAAACGCTTACAGAGCTTTACGCGGTGTTAAAACCGCTACAAACGCAGGCAGAAAAAGAAAAAACTACCTGCAAGCCGCTTTACGCGTTAAATGAAGATATTGAGAAGTTACACGGGCGTTACGAAGAGTTATTCAAGCAGGTTAGAAATTCGTTAAATCTCTCTGTAAAGCAAACGGAGCTTGAAGAAGAAACGCTAAGCCGCAAATACAAGTTTGAACTTGAAGAGCTAAGCAAGCGGCGCAAGCTCGAATACGACAAGCAACAGGCGGAAATCGAAGCGCAAGCCGACGAGCAAACGCCTTGGCGGCGCGGCTGGTGGTGGCGATTAATCTTCCAACCGCTAACGAACAGAGCGCAGGACATAATCGAAGAACGCGCGGAGCTTGAAGCAGATATAGTTTTAACCGCCGAAGAAAAAATAACCGAAATAGAGCGCAACAGCTTCATTTTCAACAGCGGCAAAAAGCTGTCTAAGCGCGAGTTTAAAAAGCAACTGCGTAAGCAATTGCAAGCGGCAATCAATCAAGCCGACAATGCGGACGTGCAGGAAATATTAAACGAACCGCAAGGACAGCCGCAAGCGGTTGAGCCTGAGCAAGAACCGCAAAACGCCCCGCCCGCCGTTCCGTCGGTGCTGGAACCCGAACACACAGCAGAGCCGCAAAAGGACAATACGCCCGTGCAGGTACCGCCGCAAAGCAACGGACAACTGCAAGGGCAAGTAACGTTTGACGAATTGCCGCAAGTTAGAACCCGCCGCCCGCGCCCGCCGCGGAGCTGTCGAAAATCGTAACGCTTGAACAATGCGCGGAGCTCCGACACGGGGCAACACCTTTTTATTAGCAATAAAAAGAAAGTAAAGAGAGACCTGCGCGCTCGGTTAAGGCGTGCCGCGAGCGCGCGGGACACTTTTAAATAATCGTGGTCACGGGGCAGCGCCCCGCGCCTTATTAAAAACGGTCGTCAAAAATGCGCACCGTGTGCCCACAAGAAATATAAGGAGCAAAAGACAATGAAAAATGGAATAAATTACAGTTGCGATGATTGTAAGAACGCGCAGGCAGCGTTTAAGAGCCGCAACACCGCAAGGAAAGCGGGTTGGGCTGTTGCGGGTGATTATAAATTTTGTTATTGTCCGCAATGTGCGCCCTTTCACCGCTTCGGCGCGGCAATCAAAGCCAACAAGCGCGCCGAACCGCCGCAACTTCCCGACGGTTTGGGGCAGTTGAAAATCATTTAAAGCAAAATCAAAAGGAAACGTAATGCAAGCTACGGAATGGCAAAAACTGAATCTGCCGGAAACGTCGTCGTTTATCGAGTTTCCGTTAGCGTTCACGGGTAAGAAGAAAGGCGGCAAAGCTACCGTATTTACGGGGCTTTTATTAAGCTGTCAATTTATCCTTGCCATTATCCATACAATGAATAAAGCGTTCAGAGAGCCGGCAAAGCTTACGTACGATTACTTTGTAGACAATTTCGGAATGTCGCGGGAAACGGTAAGCAACGCGCTTGCGGAGCTTGTAAAGCGTGGAATAATCGAGCGCGTGAAGCAATCAAGATATAAGATTATCGCAAGGTACAACAAGCGCAATTACGTTGAAGTAGATACGTATATGTTCTTGCAGGAATGGAAAATATCCGGGAATTATAAGCGGCTGACATATTCCCGGCTTTTAACGCTGGCATTTTTAAAACGTAGCAACGAGAACCCGAAAACGGGCGGCGTGTTTGTAAGCTCGCAAGAACGCATTGGAAAGGCGATAGGGCTTCCGAGAACCACCGCGGGCGATTGTATACGTGAGCTTATAGCGGCGGATTTGTCGCGTTCGGAAAAGCCGGACGGAAACGACCTACAGCGGCGCGGGTGCAGTCTGTTCACGGTTAACCCGGATATTTTGGCGGTAAAGCACCCGGAGCGGTTAAACGGCGATACAGTCAATAAGCAGGAATACAACGCCGACGTGTTACATAAGCGGCTTATGCTCGATACGGAATACAAGGGCATAATCGAGCGCGTAAATATAAATTATTCCGCTTGGCTCGGCGCATTACTTAAACCGGGCGGCGAGGCTAAACCGGAAATACTTGAACTTGAAGGCAAGCAAGAAACGCTCAGAGCGGAGCTCGAAGGCTACTTCGATAAACACCATATAAGACGAGAATTTTTCCCGCCCGGTTATTTTAAATGCGGTTGGCGAGAAGAAGAACAGAAAAAAGAAGCGTAAGCAAAGGCTTGCGCTTATAGTCGTATAAAAAATTATTAAAAATCGAAGATAACGCGCAAAGTCCGGCGCGGTGCATAGAAAAAACGGCGGCGAAAGTCTGATTTTAAGAAAAAAATCGGGCTTTTTATTTTTGCGGCTTTTAAAAAATGTCAAAACCGTACTATTTAACAAAAATTTAAGTACATTTTTCAAGAATTGAAAGTACGTTTTAAGGCTTAAAAAAGTACGGTTGCCGCCGACTTATACTATTTTATACCGATTTCTTTTATACGCAAAACTAAACAAAAGCCGCGGCGGTCAACGTGCAGTTAATGCGGCGGGAGCGTGCGCCGAGCCCGGCGCGGAATCTATGCGGTTTAGAGTATGCGCCACCCCTTGAAATCGCGCAGGCGCGATATTCCCCTGCGAGGGGAATTTAAAGCGGTGTAGAGCGTAAAAGAAAAGCCGCCGAGAACGGCGGCAAAGCTGATAAAGGTTGAGTTATACGAAGTCCACGCCCGCC
>CAJTLF010000030.1 GCA_910577555.1 uncultured Christensenella sp.
GGCGGGTAAACCCTACAAGGGTTTACCCGCCGCGTATCGGTACTATGTTTTAATTAAAAATCGCCGTCTTTTATATTTAATTAAAAATCGTCGTCGTCATCGTCTTCGTCGTCTTCATCATCGTCGAACTCGTCGTCTTCAAGGTCTGAAAGGGAATCGACGTCGTCAAAATCGTCTTCGTCGTTGTCGTAGTCGTACTCTTCTTCGTCGTCGTGGGAGAACTCTTCTTCAATCTCTTCCTGAAGTTCTTCGTCCACGGTAAGGTCCGAATCGTCTTCTTCGAGATAGTTTTTCCACTCTTCGTCGTTTTCGATATCGACGTCGTCTTCTTCGTATTCCTGCTGGGCTTTGCAACTTTCGCACATCTTTTCGCCGACGGGAACGTGGTTTACGCCGCATATAGGGCAAATTTCTTCGCCGCCGAGCTCGGCGTCGAGTTCTTCGAAATCTTCTTCGTCAAGGTCTGCAAACTGTAATTTCTTGCCCTTTAATTCGGCAATACAGACGTCGCAATACTCCTGCCTTTCCGAGTCGATATAGTTCAGCTCGCATCTCGGGCATTTAACGTATTTTACCATACTCATCTCCGTATCGGTTTAAACCGATTTAACACAAATATCAAGTGCTAACATTATATTAATATTTATCTTTTTTGTAAACTCTTTTTTTATTCTTTTTTTCGCATTTTTTATTTTTTTGCATAAAAAATCCCCTGCGGTCGCGCCGCGGGGGATTAGATATTGAAATTAGTCGGAATATACGTCCACGTTCTTGTCGTCGGTGGTGTCTACCTTTATTCTCTTGCGTCTGATTTCGGGTGCGGTTTTCTTGTTGCGCTTTACGAGCCATACCGTAAGCACGGTTGCGCCCGCTGCCACGACAAGACCTATTGCGACCATACCGACGATAAAGCCTGCCTTTTCGCCGTCGGAAAGACCTTCGTACCAGCTCTTCTGCTCGTCTTCGGGATAAGCTACGAGATAGGTCGTCTGCAAGCCCTTTGCGTACGCTTCCTTGTCCTTATCCGTCATTTTGCCGATAACTGCGTAATAGTAGTCGCGCACGTTGGCGTATACGTCGGCGCCGTTGACCTTTTTGGTTGCCTTGTAGTCCGCCCAGACGGTGTTGCCTTCTGCCGCGGGGTTGCGGAATTTATCGTATTCCGTGAAGGTTTCGGGGGAATAAATCCAGTCTTCGCCTTCCTTTACCTTTCCGTTGGTTACTTCGGCAAGCTCTTTCAGATATTCGTCGTCGCCGCCGTAGTAAGCGTAATTCAAAGCCTTTTGCAGGTTGGCGTAAGTTTCGGTGGGATATTTATCGGTGTCGCCGTAAGTGTCGCTGATTATTTCGGTTATTCCTTCGAACTGTTCGTTGAGTTCGCGGATTTGACCGTTCGTCATAACCTTGCCGTCTTTGACGAGACTGAACGCCATTATATAGTTATAAGCCGTCATATTCGCCGTTTCGCTGGCAAAGAGCAGAGTGCCGTCGAGAATTTCGGGAACGAACCAACCGCTTACCGCGTCGATATCCAAAAATCTTACGGGAGTTTTGTCCGTTTCGCCCGCGGGCATGGGTTTATAGTCGTTTATAGTACCCGAATAGTCCACGCGGTTTACCGAATAGCCGTTGCCGCCCGTCAACAGGTAATAGAGCCAGTTGTTTTCGGTATCGATTGAGAGTACGGTTGCAGTGCCGTCCTTTACTATTTTGAAGTAGTCGGGCGACTGGTCAAGGTCGGTTGAAGGCTGTAACTTGCCGTCCTTTACCTTGTTGACGGAAATGCCCGAGCTTTCGGGAATAATTACCTGCGTAAGCGCGCCGTTGCCGTCGAAGAGATATTCGTAAGTGTCGGCTTTGGAGCCGTCCGTTAAAATACGTTTGTCCGACGCAAGGTTGTCCTTTACGGGGTGTACGGTGGAATTTTCCTTTAACGAGAACAGGTATTCGCTCGAATTGTTGGTGGTCGTTCTGGTGTAGAAGAGAGTGCCGTTTACGAATTTTTCGGGCGTGTATTTATAGCTGAGCTCGTTCTTCTCTTCGTCCTTATTGAATACGGTCGTGGAAGTGCCTACGCTGCCAACGCCGTCAAGCACTAACTCGCCGCAGTTGATATACATATCCTTTTCGTCGTCCCAGCCGTCGATATTGTCGGCGTTGAGCTTGTCTTTGAGCTTGTTTTCGGTTGCGGACGCCGTTACGGTATAGAGCTGGTTATAATCGAAGTCTTTATCGGTGGAGTAGTCGTATACGTCCATCGTGTAATAAGCGCGGGGGTTATCCTTTACCTGCTTATCGAAAACGACTGCGTTTACGTCGTAAGCCAAAACGGTATCCACGCCCGTCTGCGTGTTTACGGAGTGGAGATTGGTCGTTTCAGTTTCCGAGCCTTCGAGCTTTTCGGAAGTGGCTACGTACATAAGATATACTACGTCGTTTTCTTCAACGAATCTGTACTCGTATGCGGTGGACTTGAAGCTTGCGTACGATTCTTTCATCGTTTCCGTGCCGTCGAGCTTGGTTCTCTTCATTTCGAGTACGGTATTCTGCACCGCGCCCTCCGAGCTCTTTTTGGTGGACGGAGTGCCGTAATAGATATAGTCGCCGTGGATGAATATACCCGAAGAATAGTTGGAACTGTAAGCGACGAGCGGGACTACGCAATCTACCGAAGAATAGTTGCCGTTTTTAAGGTCGGTTTTGGCGATACGGTAAATCGCGCCCTTTTCGGGAGTGCCGTAGTCGTTTACCGCGGTGTTCTGCTCTACGCCGTTGATGAAGTACACGTAGTTGCCCTTTTCTACGGCAAAGCCGCCGTTGGATACTACGCTGCCCGTGGAATAGTCGCCCGAAAGCGCGCCTGCGGAATAATAATCGGAACAGCCTGCGGCGGTTACTACGCTTAACGCGGCAATTGCCGACGCGGTTACGCATATAATTTTAGTGAAACGTTTACTCATATAAAAGCTCCGAACGGAATTTTCGTTATAATCACTGTCAATTATATACTAAACGGAGTTTTTAAGCAATAAAAAATGCGACCATTTTAAAAAAAATAAGCGATAAGGAGCAACTTTTGGAAAAATTCGGGATTTTAAATTTACTTAAAGCGTTGGAAACGCTTACGCCCGCCGCGCAAAAGCAGGACGGCGACGAAAACGCCCGCACCTCGCCCGCCGCGGAGACGGCACAAACGGAAAAAACCGTGCAAAAATCGGAGAACGAACTGCCGAATATGATGGCGCAGGCGCTTTTACGGCACGAAGAGATTGCTAACAGGGTAAAGAATAACCGCCGCTGAAAGCGGCGGGGTTGCGGTTTTTACTTCGTTTTGGTAAAGCCGAGCTTTATGTGGCGGGGCAGTCCTTCTACCCACAGCGGCGCGATTTCCGCCTGAATGAGCGGGAATATATAGTGCGTGAGTTCGGGCTTTACTCCCGTGCCGTCTTCCGTTATCCACTCGACGGGCACTTTCTTTTCGACGTTGGCTATAAGGTGAACGTCGGCGGGTTCGGTTATGCACATATAGGGGTCGTCCGACACTCTTTTAAGCGTTATCACCTGACCGGACAAGCCTTCGAACGCCGCCTTTACCGCCGCGCCGCCCACGTTGTACGCTTCGGTTACGTCTACGCGCGCCTGTATGTGCGACGCGCAACGCTGTAAGGACGAAAGCTCGATTGCGCGCGTTTTTACGCCGTAATTCGCCGCCACCCTGCCCGCGAGATAGCGCGCCGTGCCTGCAAGCTGTTTATGACCGAACGCGTCGACGTAGTCTACGTGTTCCGCAAGCTCGCAAACGTATCTGCCGTCGGCTACCTTTACGCCTTCCGAAACGGCGATTACCACCGAGCGGTTCTGCTTTAACATTACGCCCACGTCGGCAATGAATTTATCCACGTCGAAAACCACTTCGGGAAGGTAAATCAGGTCTACCCCTTCGCAGTCTTCACCCTTTGCAAGCGCGGTTGCCGCGGTTAGCCAGCCCGCGTTGCGCCCCATTACTTCTATTACCGAAACCACGGGATAGTCGTAAACAAGCCCGTCGCGGATTATTTCCTTAGTGGTTGCCGCGATATACTTCGCCGCACTGCCGAAGCCGGGCGTGTGGTCGGTTATTGCAAGGTCGTTATCTATGGTCTTGGGTACGCCGATAAATTTTACGGGACTTTTTATGCGCTTTGCGTAGTCGGTAAGGCGCATAATCGTGTCCATGGAGTCGTTGCCGCCTATATAGAAAAACGCGTAAATTTCCAGCTCTTCGAGCTTTGCGAAAATTTTATCGTAAGTTTTTTCGTTGCCGTCTATATCGGGGAGCTTATAACGGCACGAGCCGAGAAAGGACGACGGAGTTCTCTTTAACAAGTCCATATCGATGTCGTTTTTAAGACTTTCGGAAAGGTTTACGATATCCCCGTCTAAAAGTCCCTTTACGCCGTGCACCATTCCGTACACGATATCCGCGCCCCTGTCGCGAGCCGTCTTGTATACGCCGAGCAACGACGAATTGATTACTGCCGTCGGTCCGCCCGACTGTCCTACGATTACGTTCTTCATTTTTGCCACCTTTTATCAATTATATTGCAATTATTATACACGATATATTTGACAAAAGCAACAGTAAATATAAAAAAAATCCCCGCGAAAAGCGCACTTTCCATAGGGAACATACATGCGATTATAAAAGAGCTCTCAAACAAATTTGTTTGAGAGCTTTTAACTAAACATTTTAATAACAATAAATTGAAATTTACATTACTGTCTATAATAACTCTCTGCAAGTTCAAGAAACTTCTTCTCGTTTAGGATTTCGTTTGATATATATTGTCCGTTATAAAATACGGCGTAATTCGTCCACGCCATAGGCACGTTTTGCGCTTTTTCCTTGCTGTCTATCAATACGCTTTCAAACGGAATGCCTTTGTCCTTTGCCGTTTGCCGAACAAGCGGAACGTATTTAGCCGTAAACGGACAACCGTAAGTATAATACACAACAAAACCTTGTTTATCTATATGCGGCTGTTTTGCTTGTTCTTTGAATTTCGGAACGGGCGCATTTTCGTCGAAAGATAAATACATTAAAGTAAAGTTTGGATTTGCTTTATCCGCAACCTTAAACCCTTTATAAGCAAGATATTTCGCATCTGACAAAAACGGCATCTTTTTCGGCGAAGATATAACGGTAATTCCGTGTTTGCCTTGCGCTTTTGCATCGGCTATACAAGCATTTAATAAATCGTTTGCATAGCCGTGTCCTTTAAACGAGCCCGATACCCAAAAACAATTTATGTGCATATAGCTGTTCGCTTCGATAGGACACCAAGCATTTTCGGCGGGTATGTATTCGATAAAGCATTTGCCGCGTTCAACGGATTTCAAAAATACCAAGCCGTCCTTTATTCTTTCTTTTAGCCACGCTTTCTTGCTTGCAACTTGTATGTCCTTATTGTTAGAGATGGCACAACAAATATGCTCTGTTTCTAAATTTTCAAGTGTGAGTTTTATGTATTCCATATTTTTTGTTCTCCGCTAAATTACCGTTTATCTTACCGTCATTATATCACGAAAAATGAAAGAGCGCAACCGATTGAATTTTGCGGGAAATATAAAACATATCTATATCTCACCAGGCTACGAGTAGCCTAATTCGTCCACGAAAAAAAGTACAGAAAAGGCACAGCTTAACGCTATGCCTAA
>CAJTLF010000031.1 GCA_910577555.1 uncultured Christensenella sp.
GGTTGTACTGTCCGCCGAAGTCGAGAATAAGTACTTTCTGGTGTTTCATAAATACCCCTTGTAAAAATTTATTTAAGGCGCAAGATGCCTTACGCCTTTTTCGATTATTTGGTTTAATTATATTTCTTACGGCGCAAGCAAAGTCACGCCTTTGCGCCACAAATTTACCACCGCATTAAAACCGCAGAGAAGCGAGCAAGACAAGGAAAGCGCGGATTTTTCGAAGGGAGCTTACTGCCCGTAAGTGACCGAGAAAAACGAAAGCTTGACGCCGTATTGTGACGCTTATATGCGGTTTAGTGAACTAATTTTTGGGTGAATAGTTAGGCGCTTCCTTGGTTATCGAAATATCGTGGGGGTGGCTTTCCGCAAGCGACGCCGACGTCATTTTAACGAACTTGCCGTTCTTTCTCAATTCGTCGATAGTGCCGCAACCGGTATAGCCCATACCCGCGCGAAGCCCGCCTAAAAGCTGGAACACGATTTCGGCAAGCGCACCGCGGTAAGGCACGCGGCCTTCCACGCCTTCGGGTACGAACTTTTTGGCGTTTGCCTGAAAATATCTTTCCTTGCCGCCCTTTGCCATTGCGGGGAGCGAACCCATTCCGCGATAGGTTTTGAAGCTTCTGCCCTGATAAATTTCGAGTTCGCCGGGGGATTCCGCCGTACCCGCAAACAGCGAGCCTAGCATTACCGCGCTGCCGCCTGCCGCGATAGCCTTTACTATGTCGCCCGAATATTTGATGCCGCCGTCGGCAATTACTCTCTTGCCGAGCTTGTCCGCCGCTTCCGCACAGTCGATAACCGCGGTGAGCTGGGGCATACCTATGCCCGCAACGATACGCGTGGTGCAAATCGAGCCGGGACCGATGCCGACCTTAACCACGTCCGCGCCCGCCTGCATTAGGTCGTGAGTGGCTTCCGCCGTTACCACGTTACCCGCAACGAGCGGCAGGTCGGGATAAGCCGCCTTTACCTTTTCAACCGCCTTTATTATGCCTTTGGAATGTCCGTGCGCAGAGTCGAGCACTACTATATCGACTTTTGATTTAACGAGCTCGGCAACGCGTTCCAGAACGTCGGGCGACGCACCGATAGCCGCGCCCGAAAGCAATCTGCCCTTTTTGTCCCTTGCGCTGTTGGGGTACTGTATCGATTTTTCTATATCCTTGATGGTGATAAGACCTTTGAGATAGCCTTTCTTATCCACTATGGGGAGCTTTTCTATTCTGTGCTTGCCAAGAATTTTCTGCGCCTCGTCCAAAGAAGTGCCTTCGGGAGCGGTTACGAGATTATCCTTTGTCATCACGTTCGCGATGGGCTGGTCGAAATTGGTTTCGAATCTCAAATCGCGGTTGGTGAGAATACCCACGAGCTTGCCGTCGCGGGTGACGGGCACGCCGCTGATTTTATATTTTGCCATAAGGTCGCAGGCAGCCGAAACGGGCTGCTCGGGACTTAAATGGAAGGGGTCGGTAATTACGCCGTGTTCGCTTCTTTTAACCTTGTCCACCTGAGCCGCCTGCTCTTCTATGGACATATTTTTATGTATGATACCCAAACCGCCTTCCCGCGCCATTGCTATTGCGAGTTTACTCTCGGTTACCGTATCCATTGCCGCGCTTATGAGCGGGATATTCAGATTGATTCCCTTGCAAAGCGTGGTGTGCAAATCCACGGTGGCGGGCAGTACGTCCGACGCGGCGGGGATAAGCAACACGTCGTCGAAAGTCAACGCTTCTTTAACGATTTTGTTCATCTGTGTTTACTCCTTTAAGTATTTTCCGTATTCAGCGACTGCGTTATGCTGTCGAGTACTCTGTCGTAATAATCCTTTTGGCTTTCCTGCGGGGTGATGCTCTCTATTTCGGCTTTTATTAGTTTAAGCACGGTGGCGTCGCCCTTTGCCGCGCCCGCAAGCTGGGCAAGCGCGTTGTTTACGGGGAAAGAGTTTTTATCGGTAACGGCTTTGAGCGCAGTTTCCAGAGCTTCGTTCTTCTGACCGCGGCGGTATTCCGCGCACGCCGTATTGCCGTATACGAATTGGCGGTAATCGAGACCGAGCCGCTCCGTTTCAGCTATGCAGAACTCTTCGAACTTTTCGTTTGAGATAAGCTCGTTTCCCCTGTTGGCGGTGTTGCCGTCGTCGCCCGCCATGACCCCGTCGTTAAAGCAACGCGCCAAATCGGAGATATTGCCCGAATAGGTATAGCTTAGCGACGCGTAGCCCTTGGCAAACGAATACATACCGCAATTTTCAAAAAATCCCGCCATACCGGACGGATAGCCGAGACTTAATCCGACGAACGCGAGAGCGAGAACTATTATCAATGCAAGCAGCGTTTTCAACGCGGTTTTTATGATTACCTTAAACATTATTTTACCCACGAAAGTACAGTACGGCAGTATAATCGTTTATTTTTATAATTTTAGCACAAGCGAATTAAAAATGCAAGTGTTTGAAAATACAAAATTTATACATAAACCGCGCACGCGCGCAATATATTTACGGGTATGAAGAAGTTGTCTTTTTTAGTTGCCGTTTTATGCCTTGCCGCCGCTCTCTTCTGCGGTTGCGCGCGCGGCGTCGATTACTCCGCGTTCATATCCGAAAAGCGGACGGATATTTTTATTTACAAGGACGACGACAAGGAAATTAAAATTTACTGCTCCGAGCGCGAACAGCCCTACGCCGCCGACGGAATTATGGGGGATATCTGCCCGATAGTTGAAATTTTCGTGACCCTGCCGAAAAATCCGCAGGAGCTGGAAGTGAGCGTTGAGAGCGTTGAAGGCGAGATGAACTACCGCTCGGTGGAGAACTGTTTTTACCTGAGCTTCACCGCCGCCGCGTTCGGCAAAGCTTCGGTTGACGTGACGCTGACTTACGACGGAAAGAGCGAGACTTTTTCGGCGTTGAGCGTGAAATATGCGGGAGTTATGAGCTGTGAGCAAGCCGTGCTGTGCGCCGCGGAGCACGATAAAGAGCTGTTCGAAAGCCTTATGAAAAAGGGGGCGTTCGACGGGGAAATTTACGTGCGGCTTTTATACGACGAAGGCTGTTACTACTACGTGGGGGTGTGCGACAAGTCTAAGAAAATAACCGCCTATCTCGTCGACGGCGAGAAGGGAAAGGTTATTGCGAAAAAACAGCTCGAAGGCTGAAAACAAGCCCCCGCGGTGCGAAGTGCGCCGCGGGGGCTTTTAACTGATTTAAACCTTTTTTTCAAACGCAACGCGCGGAGAACCGTCACGCATAAGGTATATAACACCGCACTCGGAAAACCCGCGCCCCGTCAATAACCCGCGCATATGCGCGTTCTTTTCGTGCGTATCCATTCGTATACTCCCCCTGCCGCGCTTTCTGGCAATTTCGGGAGCTGCGCTGTCGACTATATATTTCGCAACGCCCCTGCCCCGCCATTTTGCCGCGACCGCCACGCGGTGAACGGCAAGGTAATTGCCGCCGGTGAGCCACTTACCCTCCAGCCCGTCGTAATCCCCGTCATAGTTGACGGCGGAGAAAACCGCGGCTATTTCGCCGCCATGCTTTACGCAGTATAATATGCCGCCGAGAATGCCGCCCGTCACGTCCGTCTTATCGGGAAAGCCCGCGGGCCACTGCGGGTTGCCGTTGCTTGCCATGAACGCCTGCGCGTCGGAGTAAATTTTCATTATTTCGTCCAGCTCGGACAACTCTGCCAAACCGTATTCCAAATTCATTTTTTTAACCCAAAATATCCACGATTACGGAGTTCTGCACGAAAAGATATTCGTCCTTAATCGCAAGGAAATCCCCGTTAATTACAATATATTCCCGCACCTTTTTAAGGCGTTCGGAGTATTTTTCCAAAAAGTCGCCGCCGAAAAGTGCGGAGTATTCGCCCAGACTCATACCGCGAGAAGTGCGCAAGGCAAGCATTATAAACTCTTCTTCCCGCCCTTCTTCATCCACTTTTTCGCTTGAAACCACGGCGAAGTTGTCGGACAGGATACACTTGAAATACTCGTCCAAATCGTAAGTATTTGTAAAGCGCACGTCGTTTATGCAGGACGACGCCGCCACGCCGAAGCCTATATACTCGCCGCGACGCCAATAATTGAGATTGTGGCGGCTTTCGTACCCCTTTTTGGCGAAGTTGGAAACTTCGTAACGGTTATACCCAAGCTCTTCAAGCCGCTTGACGCCGCAGGCGTATAAGTCCGCCGTTTCGTCGCCGTCGGGCAGTTCGCCGTTAAGGTAGTCGGTGTATATCGGCGTGCCGTCTTCGGGCGTAAGCGCGTACATCGATATGTGTTTAGCCCCCGAATATGCCGCAGTTTCGATAGTTTTTATTAAATCTTCGGGCGTCTGGTTTTTCAAACCGAACATAACGTCGACGCTGAAATTACAGCCCTTTAACAATTTAGCGCACAGCAGAAAATCTTTTAAATTGTGTATCCTGCCAAGGTCGGCGAGCTGGGAATCCACCGCCGTCTGCAAGCCGACGGAAAAGCGGTTTATGCCGCACTTTAAATAGGTTTCGATTTTGTTTTTGCTTACCGTGCCGGGGTTCATCTCGATTGTTATTTCCGCGCCTTTTTCGAGTTTGAAATATTTGCACGCCGCCGCCACTATAAGCGCGATATAATTTTCGTCGATTACGGACGGAGTGCCGCCGCCTATATAAAGGCTTTGGAAAGAGTAATTTTCAAGCTCCTTCGACCGCTTTGACATTTCGCGGCAGACGCAGGCGGCGTAGCTTTCCGCAAAGCAAAGCTTATCCGGAAAGGATGCGAAATCGCAGTACGAGCATTTGGATTTGCAAAAGGGTATATGAATATAAATTCCCGCCAAAATAACTCCTTTCGTTAAAATTTCGGCTACTTATGCGCCTGCAATTTTAACGATTTCGGGAAACCGAGTTTCCCTTGGCGCAACCTTTATGGCACGCCATTATATAGTTGCGCCAATTCCCTTCCGGTCAGCCGCAGGTATGCGCAAATTGAGTGCGCAAGCAAAAAGCGCGGTTTTTACTTGCGCCGTAAGTTTTTTGATATTTTTTCGTTAAAATTGCCAACGGTATTTCTGTAAGTTTATTTTAAAATCTTCGTTCACTTCCACCCCTTCGCCGACGAGCAGAGCCTTCTGAACTTCGCGTCCGCCGAACGCAAAGCCGTTAGTTAAAGACCCGTCGGCAAACACTACGCGGTGGCAGGGTATTATTCCCTGTTGCGGATTACTATGCAACGCCCAGCCGACCTGCCTTGACGCGCGCGGCATACCTACCGCACGGGCTACGTCGCCGTAGGTTGCAACCTTGCCCGCGGGGATATTTTTGACTACTTCGTACACGCTTTCAAAGAACGTCATATTTTATTCCTTTTTGCGAACGGTTTGTTCTTTTGGATTGCTTCGTCGCTACGCTTTGCGCTTCTGGATTGCTTCGCTGACGCTCGCAATGAC
>CAJTLF010000032.1 GCA_910577555.1 uncultured Christensenella sp.
TACAGATTCAGTTGTAAGGATTGTCCGACAATAAAGGAATATCCCGACAAAGACGAAGCGCAGGCGCATGGTTGGGCTATAGCCCGTGGCGGAAAAACGTGTTATTGCCCGCGTTGCGCTTTAAACCACAGGAATACCGGTAAAGGCGGCGCGAAACCGAAAATGGATATCCAATTACTAATAGACGGGGTGAAAGACAGTGCGTAAAATCGATACGAAAGAATTGTTTCAACGTTTATGCGGATTCGAATACGAAATGCTTAAATACGTATACAGAACGCAAGGACAGGCGTCTGCACCTATAAATTACTATGAAGCGGCGGAATCGTTGAGCGTAGACAGGAACACTGTCAGACGCGCAATTAAGCGGCTTTTTGAAGCTGACGTACTTACGAGCGACGGCGAGAATTTTAAAATAAACGAAGAGATATTAAGAAATGACTGATTGGACTGGAAACAAAAATTCAGTATATAAAACGATAGGCGCACGTAATCATACGGAAGGAATTCGTGAACTAAACGATTACTACGCTACAGACCCGCGTGCAATAGACAAGTTGCTTACTGTAACGGAACCGCATGTTAAGATATGGGAACCTGCGTGCGGTGGCGGACACCTGTCGGAACGGCTCACCGAGCTTGGATATTACGTTTATAGTTCGGATAAAGTAGACAGGGGTTATAAACGGCATACCCGAACACGGGATTTTTTAAAAGCTGTTGATTCGCCGTTTAACGGCAATTTTGATATAATTACGAATCCGCCGTATAAATACGCAAAGGAATTTGTATTAAAAGCTCTTGAACTGTTGCCGCACGGTTGTCGGTGCTATATGTTTTTGAAATTAACTTTTTTAGAAGGTCGTGCGAGATATAATGAAATATTTAAAGATACTCCGCCAAAGTTTGTTTACGTATTCTCTGAGCGGATACAATGTGCGAAAAACGGAGATTTCAAAAAATATAAAAACGGTGCCGTAGCATACGCTTGGTTTATCTGGCAGAAAGGCTGGACGGGTACTACAAAATTGGGCTGGATATGAGATACAATCAACTGATGAAATACCCGGGCGGTAAATGGAAAATAGCGGAATGGATTATCAAACACTTTCCGGCACATAAAGTTTACTGTGAGCCGTACTTCGGTAGCGGTGGGGTGTTTTTTAACAAAACGCCGAGTTATATTGAAACAATAAACGATTTAAACGGTGACGTCGTAAATCTGTTTAAAGTCTGCCGTGAACGTCCGGAAGAGCTTGCGGCCGTAATTGAAATGACGCCGTTTGCTCGGGAAGAATATATAAATTGCTATGAAATTTCCGGCGATGACGTCGAGCGTGCCCGTAAAACGCTTGTGCGTCATCATCAGAGCTACGGAACGACTAACTCAAATCGAAACAGTTGGCGTAATTCGCAAGCGGCAAACAGTCCACGTTGCGCTATGGTGTGGAAACAGTTGCCACAGATAATACTTGACGTTTGTGACAGGCTCAAAGATGCACAAATCGAAAATATCGACGCTTTAAAGCTCATTGAGCGGTACAATGATAAAGATACACTGTTGTACCTTGACCCCCCTTATTTACAAGACATACGTAAGAGAAATATGTACGTAAATGAGATGACAAAAAAACAACATATAGAGCTGTTGGAGCTTATTGTTAAAAGTAAATCGAAAGTAATTATTTCCGCATACGATAATGAACTTTACAACGATTATTTAAAAGGCTGGTTCACGGATAAAAAAGAAACGATAGCGCAAGCGGGTAAGCATAGAACTGAAAAAATCTATATGAATTATGCACCTGATTTGTTAGCGTTAGAGAAAGATTATGAGCGAGAAGAACGAAACGAAAATACCGTATAACTTTGAAGCCGAACAGTCGGTTTTGGGGTGTATGATAATTGACAACGAAATAATACCCGAAATAATATCCGGGCTTTCCGAAGCGGACTTTTATATTGATTCTCATAAATACGTATATGAAGCAATAAAAAAGACTTTCAACGCGCGCAAGCCCGTTGATTTCGTAACTATTTCGGACAGGCTTGAAAAAGACGGGAATATGCATAAGGCGGGCGATTTTTCTTATATCGTTGAGCTTACGCAGATAACGCCTTCGGCGGCGAACTACAAGTTTTATTACGATATCGTAAAGCGTGACGCTATGAGCCGCAATCTCATCCGTGCGGCGGGTGAGATATCGAGATACGCCAGTACTCAAGACGACGTTAAAAAAAGCCTGCAGTTTGCTGAAAACAAGATTTACGGGATATCGCAGTGTAACGACACTTCGACGATGAAAAACATATCCGAAATACTTCCGGATATACTCTCGGAATATCAACAGCGTGCGGAGAATAAAACAGCGTTGAGCGGGCTTATGACCGGTATAAACCGGTTAGACAGGCTGACGAACGGGTTACAGAAATCCAACCTTATCGTCCTTGCTGCGCGCCCGGGTGTTGGAAAAACTTCGCTGGCAATGAATATCGTCGAGCGAGCGGCGGTAAACGACGGGAAGGTATGCGCGATATTTTCGCTTGAGATGTCAAAAGAAGAAATAGTAAAGCGGATTTGGGCAAGCGTAGCGGAAGTCAGCCAAAGCAAAGCGAGAGCTGGAGAAATGGATACAAACGACTGGCGGCAGTTTCTGATGCCGATGCAGCGGCTTGAAAAAAGTATAATCGAAATAGACGATTCGTCAATAGTGACGCCGGCAGAGATATTATCAAAGTGCAGACGGATAAAATCGAAACACGGTGCGTTAGACCTTATAGTGATAGATTACATACAGCTCATGCACAGCAGTGACAAGCCGGAAAACCGAGTACAGGAAGTGGCAGCGATAACGCGGGATTTAAAAATAATCGCAAAAGAGCTTGCCGTTCCGGTACTGGCTCTGTCCCAGTTAAGGCGCCCTGCAGACAAAAGCGCTAATGCGAAACAGACTTTATCAGACTTGCGCGAATCCGGTGCAATAGAACAGGATGCCGACGTCGTAATATTTATAGAGCGTCCGGACGTGAATGCATCCGAAGAAGAGCTTAATCAAAATATCGTTGAGCGCGGCGTGGCGTATTTGAACGTAAAAAAGAACCGCCACGGCGGGCTTGATAAAATAAAATTAAGGTTTAGGGGCGAAATTACTAAATTCGTTAATCCTGAACCCAACGAAGAAATAGAAGAACGTTTATCAAAAATATAATTATAGCTTAGGGGCTAAAATATGGAAACGGTAGCGGTAGCACCACAATTGAATACTTCACATGTAGATTACACCTACCGAATGCCGGTTGAGTTTTTCGGCAAGTTCGATAATGAAACGGGTAAACGCTTAACGTCGCGAATCGGTACGGCAGGGCTTATAAAATGGCTTGCCGATACTTTTACGTTTTCCGTATTTAAAGACGGTAAGACGGGAATTTGTACGCGTACGAACGAGCAATTTACGCGTGATTTAAACGTATCCGAATCCACCGTATATCGTGCGCGGAATAAATTCGTTGGTAAATACGTTAAAAACGAGAAAAAGGGTAAATATCAATTCGATATAGAAAACAACCCGTTAAGCGGTGGATATTACGCGCTCGAAGCGTGGATGACGCGTCCTATTTTGCATAACGGCAAAACAATTGAGTTTACGAACGTGACGCAGCTCGTAGCGGCTTACTTTAATTCCGAGTGCAATCGTAAGCCGCAGGAACTGTCTACGCGCGAGCTTGCTTATAAACTCGATATAAGCGAACTGTCTGCGCAGCGTGCTATAAACGTACTTACTGCAGATTATAAAAACAACCCGTTCGTGTACCGCACGGAAAAAGGTGTGAACGGGCATAAAAGAAGCGTGTACGTAATCAACCGCGCGTTATTCCGTAAGCTCAACAAAGCCGAAGAAAAGCGTCTTAAAGCTCAAATAAAAGCCCGTGAGAAGAGTAAAGCCGAACACGATGCGGAAACTAATAAAGCCGTAGAGAGTGAGTTAAACGAACGCAGGCAATACCGTATAGAGCGAGCGGAAAGCGTTTACGCCCGCGCTTTGGCGGATGAAGAGTTCAGAGTTTCGGATGAAGCACTTAAACGCCTTGCACCAAAACTTGCGTTTGCAGAGCTTAAACACCTTCCCGGATTAACTAAGTTGCAGCAGGAAGAGTGCGAACTTACAGGGCGGCGTAAAGCAGCACTGAAGCGGCTTGAAATAGACGAAGCGGAGTTTTCCGAAGAATTCCATTGCAAGTGTATAAAGTGCCATGATAAGCTGTTTTTAGCGAATGGTAAGCCGTGCGGGTGTTTCTCTCGCGGCGCGCCGACGTAAACGGCGTAATTTTGTTGGTGTAGGCGAACTGGATATGAAAATTTAAAGCGCAGATACGTCTGCGCTTATAGTCGTTAAAAAAATTACCGCTCCCCGTAGTTCGCGCCGGGAGCTATTTTATTTGCTTTTTACCGTGTAATTTTTAAAAATGAGATTTTCAAAAGTTGCACGGTAAAATTATCAAAAGTTGCACGCTGCTTTCCTTATAATATATACTCTAATCTTTTTATTACAAAATTAAGCAATCCGCCCGCTTGGGCGGCGGTATTCGGTACCGCCCGCACCGAGAAAAACGCAACAAACAAATATTCTATGCGCGGGCTTGATTTTGCACCCTGAACGGGTGCGGGAACGCAATGGCGGGGGTAATGGTCCTTATTTTGTTTACCATTTTTCTTTATGCGGTCGCGCGTTACTCGCGCGGTTTAATCTGTATATGCAATTAAGCAGAGCTTTATTGCATACCCGCGCGCCGCCGCATCGTTTTTAGGTTAGCGTTTTTATAGACCATTTCAACGGCTTTATTTATCGCTCTGAACGGCGGCTGTTTTGTACGGGTATTAAATCGAAGTGCAGGCGTTCGGGCGAGTGCGTGGGCAATGGCTGCGTCTGCGGGCAGTCTGTGCGAAGTTCCGCCGCCCGCGCTTCCTGCGATTTCAGGTTTCGTGCGGTGAGTTCCGTAGCTGTGTTCGAGTCCAATCGATTGGACTGAAGATTTGAGAAATTCTGTGCATGTTGTAGGAAGGGAGAAAGAATTATTTTATGAGAGCTTTTCTAAAAGGTGGTTCGTTGAAAAGTTAGTTGCAACTTAAAACCCCTGACGAACTCGACAGGGGTAAGACTTTATTATGTTTTTTCTTTGAAAAGATAACTTCAGCGCGGTTTTTTGATTAAAA
>CAJTLF010000033.1 GCA_910577555.1 uncultured Christensenella sp.
CTGACATAAAAATAAGTGTTTGGTTACTTTTATTACCTGTTCGATATATATGAATATTATGATTATTTATTGTTATCAATTCACCATTACATTTTAATTCATTTTTCATATTATTTCTCCGCTAAATTACCGTTTATCTTACCGTCATTATATCACGAAAAATGAAAGAACGCAATCGATTGAATTTTGCGGGAAATATAAAACATATCTATATCTCACTAGGCTACGAGTAGCCTAATTCGTCCACGAAAAAAAGTACAGAAAAGGCATAGCCTAACGCTATGCCTAAACCTTTTTATTTGCGTTTTATTAAATTCCCTGTGGGAATTACGCCGAACGCGCGGTTTTTTAATAAAAAGAGAGAGCGGGACAGCCAAGCCGCCCCGCTCCCTTATTTAGGAGAAAATAAGATTATCTTTCGCTTTTTTTATCTATCAGATACAACACAGCCATAACCGCCTGACCGACAGTTGCAACCGCCCCAAGACCGAGTGCGCAGTAACACACATAAGACGGAAACCCAATCAACAGCGCAGCGGACGCAAATATTATAGCCGACGCTATAAAATACAGCCATCTTAATTTAGTGGAGTACCCTGCCGCCGCAAGCGCGGTAACGACTATACAAAGCGCAAGGATAGTGTACCACAGCTCTTCATACCCGCGGGCGAAACAGATTATAAACTCGCCCCATACCGCACACAGAAGACAAACGGCTACGGCAAGCGGCAGATATTTTCGCAATTTCAACATCACTTCACCCGTTTAAAAAACCTTTGCAGACTGTCGTACAACCCGACTCGCCACGACCTTGCGGAATGATACCCGAACGCAACCTGAACGTACTCCACGTTATCATCGCCGAACTTACCGTTGCCAACGAGTTCGTTTACCATTTTTTTATGCCCGTTGTAAGCGAAATCGTAAATGCCGTCCGCGTTGAACATATAATTAAGCTTGTAATTTTTATTCTTTTCCGAACTTAACGCGTCGAGAACGAGTTCGCTGTCAATATACGAAGAATAGCAGCCGAACCAGCTTATATAGTCGAAATTTTCAATCATTCCGCCCGTATAAGTTATGCGGCAACCGTTCGAAAGTCCCGCCATAGCCCTGTGGTCGCGCGAAGACTGCAACGCGCTTTCGCTCGCTCCGTCGGCGTAAGTCGAAAATTCGGATTCCACTGCGGGAATAATATCGAACCGCAACTCCCGCCCGAAATTTGCGGAAGAATTTTTCTTTACGGGGGTAACGTCCTTTATATCCTTCATATCGTCGTCGCCGTAAAGCCCGTAAGAATAGAAGGTAGGCGCGACCACGATAAGCGGCTCGATATCGCCCTTGTCATAGTCCGCGTTTTTGGCTTTCAAAAATACAAACGGATTTTCCTCCGCCGACGACGCGCCGCCGTTGGAATATATTTCGGTTACGCCGTCATAAATTTCGTTTTCAACGCGCGTGCGCTCTTCAGCCCAACGCCCGCAAAAATGGTTAAACGTGTGGTCCATTCCGGGCAAATCTAACTGCATAGACATTGCTCGGTCTAAAACCACGCTTTTACCCGTGTCGTTTACAATCTCGAAGTTTTTTATAATTATATCTTTATCTTCGAATATCGTAACGCGGTGCTTAACGTACAGTTCACGCGTATGTTCTTTAAGAAGAAATTCGACCGTATTGCAATTTTCGCCGTGCGCGCAGGGCAAACCGTTCAACTCTTCTATACCGCTGTAAATTCTGTGGGAAACATATCTGAAATCGGTTACAAAGCTCCCGTTTTCACGCTTAACAATGATAGGCGCGCCGCGTTTGTCCTTTCGGGCGTGCGTCGATATTTCTACGGGTGCAACGCCTTCTTTATAACCGTCGGGATAGACCGTTTCTTTATTTTCGGCAATGCTGTAAATTCCGTGCTCTTCGCCTCCTGTAATGCGCACGGACGATACGTCGAAATCCTTTACGCTCTTACCGAAATAAATCGTTTCAAGATAACCTTCTTGATTGATATAAATTACGAAATTGATACTGCCGTTATCTAACTTTATTACGTTTTGCTTAGCATCGTAATTTATCATAATTTTTCCACGCTTATTCCGTCTGAAATTTCCGTGTCGTAAAACTCGGCTTTGTATCCCGTTGCCTTTAAATATGTTTTGTATGCAAATTCCTTGAACTCGTCTATACCGTTGGTTTTAACGAGCGATATAGTACAACCGCCGAAGCCGCCGCCGATAAGACGAGAACCTATACAACAACTCTGACTTTGCGCGGCTTCCACCAAAGCGTCCGGCTCTCTGCCCGTCACTTCGTAATTATCCCTCAATGACGCGTGGGATTTATTCAAAAGTTCGCCCAGCATTTCTATATTGCCCGCTTTTAAAGCAAGCGTTGCCACCCTCACCCTTTCACTTTCCGTTACTATATGTTCTACGCGTTTTTTCAGTGCGTGCGACAAAGCCGTTCCATAAGTTTTAAACTGCGCAAGACTTAATTCCGCAAGACAGCTTATATCGAGTTTCTGTTGTAATATCTCCAACGCTCTGTCCGTTTCTTCGCGGCGTTCGTTGTACTTGCTTTCAATAAGATTATGCGGCTTTTTACAGTTGGTTATAACGAGTGAATAATCACCCAACCTCAGCGGCAGAAACTCGCATTTAAGCGTGTTGCAATCAAGCAGCATTACGCTGTCTTTCCTACCGCAAGCCGAAGCGTATTGGTCCATTATTCCGCAGTTTACCCCTGCGTACTCGCGTTCTGCCTGCTGAGCCTTTAACGCAATATCTACTTTGTCGAGCGGCTCGCCCGCAATCGTTGCAAGCGCGGCTATAGTGCTAACTTCTATTGCCGCCGAACTACTTAGCCCACTTCCAAAAGGAACGGTACAATCTTGCAACATATCGCAACCTATTATCTTGTGCCCCGCTCTCTGCCACATTAAAGCCGCGCCCGCCTGATAGTTACCGTATTTTAAGCCATTGTAACTTTCGAGTTTATCTATATCCAAAGTTACTTTATCGGGCAAGGTGGTCCACGACAAATTTATTTTATTCGTGCCGTTGGTGCGGATATATACCGTGTTTTTAAGGCTTAAAGCCGCAGGCATTACCTTGCCGCCACAGTAATCTATATGCTCGCCTATAAGGTTGATTCTGCCTGCCGCGCTTACTTTATAATCGTATTCTTTCATATCTCAAATCCCGCCTGTTGTAAAAACAGCAACAGGTCTTCTTCCTTTTTAAATACCGCCGTATTCTCTAATATTCGGTAACATATACTCCCAAGCTCTTCCTGCATTGCTTTATGAATATCCTTACACTTTCCGCTTTCGTATAACGCTTTCGCTTCATCGTATACGAGCTTAAACTCGGCGTATTCTTCGGTCAACGGCTTTTTGTCCTTTATTATCTTTTCTATTTCGCGAAGCTGTTCTTCA
>CAJTLF010000034.1 GCA_910577555.1 uncultured Christensenella sp.
GCGCGATACCTTGCGCACCTTATTATAAAAAGTCATATAATTTTGCGCAAAGCGACAGCGAAGCAATACACCGAACAAGCCGCGTTCTCCCCGTCATTGCGAGGAGCGTAGCGACGAAGCAATCCACAAAAAAACCACAAAACTACTAACCATTTTACAAAATTTCTTATGTTTAAAGCCGACGATTACAGATTAAAACTTAAAAGCCTTTCCGATACTTTGGCGGAAGCAAAGTACGCGCTGGATATAGATAATCTCGGCGCGCGCCTTTCCGCGCTCAAAACCGAGCAGGAAAAGCCCGAAGTCTGGCAGGACTTAGAGCTTTCCAAAAAAATCGGTCGCGAAATATCCGCGGTAGAAGGCAAAATCAGCTCCTACCAGAAGGGCGCGGGCGCGCTTGCGGACGCGTACGCCTTTATCGATTTAATCGAAGAAGCCGACGACGAAAGCCTTATCCCCGAGCTTGAAAGTATGATTTCAACGGTGGACGAAGACATAGAAAATATGCGTATCCGCGCACTGTTGCGCGGCAAGTATGACGCAAATAACGCCATTTTGAACCTGCACTCGGGCGCGGGCGGCACCGAGGCGTGCGACTGGACGCAAATGCTCTACCGTATGTATTGCCGCTACTGCGAACAGCAGGGCTTTAAAGTAACCGAACTCGACTTTGAAGACGGCGACGAAGCGGGTTTAAAATCGGTATCGTTCAAGGTTGACGGCGAAAACGCTTACGGCTTTTTAAAGGCGGAAAAGGGCGTTCACCGTCTCGTGCGTATCTCCCCGTTCGACAGCAACAAACGCCGCCACACGTCGTTTGCGTCGCTCGAAGTAATGCCCGAAGTGGACGACGACAACTCCGTCGAGATTAAGGACGAAGATATCCGTGTCGACGTATTCCGCGCGTCGGGCGCGGGCGGTCAGAAAGTAAACAAGACCGAAACGGCTATAAGAATAACGCACTTTCCCACGGGCATCGTGGTAACCTGTCAGAACGAAAGAAGCCAGCTCCAGAACAAGGCGATGGCGTTCGAGTATTTGCGTGCAAAGCTCGTCGAGCGGCAGATAGCCGAGCGCGAAGCCGCCGACGCGGAACTTAAAGGCGAAATAAAGAAAATAGAGTGGGGCAGTCAGATTCGTTCCTACGTATTCTGCCCTTACACGCTCGTGAAAGACCACCGCACGGGCTACGAAAACACCAACGTGCAGGGCGTAATGGACGGGGATATTCAGGGGTTTATCATCGACTACCTTAAAAAAACCGTATAAAAAACGCGTATATGCGTCGAATAACGGCGTTAAGCTCCGTGCCGCCTTGCTCATTTACGCAAAGTAAACTCGCGTCGGACGGTACTCGCTTGCCTTGTCTTGCTCGCATCTACGACTTTTTCCCGCTTATTTAAAAGCGTGGTTTTGCTTGCGCAGTGATTTATTTATAATTACCCGCCCGCCC